>JAZOSD010000024.1:0-53039 GCA_045656945.1 Faecousia sp. | reverse complement strand
CTGCTGACCCTGAACCCCGAGCTTCGTCCTTCCCTGAAGGCTGCTGGTTTCCTGACCCGCGACCCCAGAATGAAGGAAAGAAAGAAGTACGGCTTGAAGGCTGCTCGCCGCGCACCCCAGTTCTCCAAGAGATAATTCTCTTCTCATTCAGAACTTCAAAACCCAGAAACCACAACGGTTTCTGGGTTTTCTTTTTGTTGCCACTTTCCTATTTGGTGCAAATTTGGTGCAAGTCATTTTGCAGTTGTTTTGAAGATTGAAAACAACAACGATATTTGCTATAATAAACTCACCGATAAACTTGATTTGTAGGTGAACAGATGGCAAAGCATATCGCAAACATACTCACTGGTTATCGTATTCTCGGCAGTATTTTATTGCTGTTCTTCCCTGCATTTTCCGTGGCATTTTATATCACATATCTACTCTGCGGTTTTAGCGATATGATAGATGGTACTATTGCCAGAAAAACAAACAGTATCAGCAGGTTCGGAAGCCAACTGGACACGATTGCTGACCTCATTTTTGTAGCAGCTTTTTTTTTTAAGATATTGCCAGTCATCTGTTTTCCTAAATGGTTTTGGATTTGGTGTGGTATGATTGCAATTGTCAAAATTGGCAATATCATATGGGGATATGTTTCTAAAAAACAGTTTATCTCCATGCATACGATTATGAACAAGGCAACGGGACTACTGCTATTCCTATTGCCTTTGACAATATCCTTCATGGAATTGAAATACACTGCCATAGTTGTATGCTCTATCGCAACATTTTCAGCAATTCAAGAAGGCATTTATGTTATAGTAGATGGTAAGTGTAATTGTTAATTTAATGTACAATTCTCGCTATACTGATGGTTGATTTCTCTCCACTCAACCATCAGTTTGTGTTCTATGTTGCCCAAATTGTCTATACTGAAAGCGAAAGGAGGTAACCTATGGATCAAGTAAAAATTGGAAAGTTCATTGCCGAGTGCAGAAGAAAAACAAACTTAACCCAAATGCAGTTGGCAGAAAAGCTGAATATCACTGACAGAGCAATATCAAAATGGGAAACTGGCAAATCTCTGCCGGATTCGTCTATTATGCTTGAACTTTGTGATATTCTGGGTATCAGTGTTAATGATTTATTATGTGGGGAGGTAGTTACAACGGATAATTACAATAAAGAGTTAGAGAACAATTTGCTTGAGATGATGAAACAAAAAGAACAGGCAGATAAAAGATTGTTATCTGTAGAAGTGTTTACGGGCATTACAGCGACAGTCGTTCTTTTTGCTTTGATATTTTTTGCCGCTTTTGTGCAAATGTCAAATAGACTAAGAATTACGCTCATTGTATTTGGGTTTGTTCTGTTCTTAGCGGGTTGCTTCTATGCACTGCGGATGGAGCAAGTAGCAGGATATTACACATGCAAAGAATGCGGCCACCGATATGTACCAACATATAGAGCCATTGCTATGGCTCCTCACTTGGGTAGAACAAGATATATGCGTTGCCCACAATGCGAAAAAAAGTCCTGGCAAAAGAAAGTGATAAGCAAATATTAAATCAATTTTAACATTATAACAGAAATCTAATGGTATGGGCGAGTCGTTTAACGGCTCGCCCTTTTGTTATGCCTATCATACATATTATTAAAGTGGTTGTCTTTACGTTTCAAATTTAGATATTAAAAAACGTATTACATTTTCATACAAACATAGTTTGTGTTTATGTTGACTTTCCTACTCATCTCAACTAAAATCAAGTAAGATACATATATTATATCGATTATAAACGAGGATATAACAATATGAAACATTCTATACTGTTCAAAAATCAGTCTAATCGCTGGGATAACGCTCTACCACTGGGCAACGGTGTATTAGGATGTATGGTCTATTATGAGAAGAACCACCTGCATTTTCCTATGAACCACTATGAAGTCTACTATAATATCAGTGATGAAGTGCTTCCTAATGACAAGCTCAAAGCGCTGCCTGAGATCACTGATCCAGGTGCAGTACGGGCAAATCGCACAAACATTGCTGACGGAAACACCCCCGGTCCGGGGGATCCTTTCTTCCACTATAAAAAAGTACGTAATGCTTCCGGAGAAAGTGCTGACAAAGCCGCACCTCTTAATGTTAACAACGTCACTCCCAACGCCTATGCAATGGGCGCAATTTCCGGCAGTTATCCTGCTACCGGAAACCTGTCTTTCTCTTTTCATCAGGATCTTGCGGATGCTGACAGTCTACTGGCTCTTTACACAGAAGATGCGAAAGTACGCCTTGAGCTGACGAAGGAGTCAGACCGCTTAGCTGTGGATACCATCGTTTCCAGAGAAGATTGCGTGATCAATCATATTACACAAAGTCGAAATGGTCTTATTTGTGAGATTTCCCTGGAATTAAATCCCTACCGGGATTTGGATGCACCGGATATCTGCTTTAAGCAAATTGATACACATACATTTACATATACTGTATCCCGCGTACTCGGTTCTAAAACATTCCGCTTTACTGGCGTTTTGGAGCTTGTTGGTGCAGAGGGTGAACTGTCTAACACTGTGTATGCCTGCAACATCCGCCTTTGCAAAGCGCAAACCGATTTTCACATACTGACATCCATTGTAACAGATTTCCGCTATGCAGATGTAGATTCTGAAGGCATTGCGAAAAGCCGCGAATATACTGCTTCCCTAACGACTCTCTATGCTGATCACAAGGCATATTGGAAGAAGTTCTTTGACGCTTCCTCCATTACCCTTCCGGATAAATTTCTGGAACACGTATATTACGTAAATCAGTATGCACTGGATTGCTGCAGCGGCGAAGGTGGAATAATGAAGCACCACGCTTGCGGTCTGAACGGTCTTTGGGCGATCAAACACCCCAACCTTTGGGGCAGTATGTGGTACTGGGATGTAAATATTCAGGCAGCCTTTGCCGGAGTGTTCTCCAGTAACCGACTAAACCTTGGAAAGGTATTTTCCGATGGTCTTCGCTCTTATATGGAACTGGCTCGATACAACGCAAAGAAAGTCCACAATGTGAGCGGTTTGGCTGGCGACTATCCCTACGACTTTTACCATTCCTGCTGGCCTTGGTGTGCACAGTATTTATGGTTCTTGTACGAATACTCCCTGGACGAGGACTATCTGCGTCAGGATGCCTATCCCCTGTTCCTGGAATTGTGTGAATTTTTCACTCAAGTCTTTGTATACGATGAGAAATCAGACCGTTTCCACATCTATCCCGATGTTTCTCCGGAGCAAGGTCCTTTATCGCACGACACTACGATCACAGTAGCTTCTGTCAAATATCTACTGCAGTTTACTTTGAAGGCTGCAGAAATTCTGAAGGAAAATTCTCCTGTTTTGGAGGATTGCCGCAGGCTTCTTGCTAAAATGCCTGACTATGCCTGGACTGAGCCGGATAAGTACGGTGTTCATTTGAAGGATTCCCCGGATGCACCGGATCAGCTTTGGCTGCGCCACCCAAGTCTGCTGATGCCTCTGTTCCCAGTAGGTGAATTTGGGCTGGATTCTTCTGCCGACATTCAGAAAAAGCTCTCAAACACCATTGATTATCTTGAAGATAATTGCGAGATCGGTATTTTTGGTGGCAGCTGGCTGGCTGCCGGTGCAGCTCGTTTAGGTCGAGGTCAGACAGCACTTCGTTTGATCTACGAACGGGGTATTGACCATATGCTCCGCTCCAACGGACTGACTGCAGAACAAACCGATCACTTCATTAACCATTGTCTGGTAAATCGTCAGCCGCTATACTACCCCTGCATGATGGAATTTACCGGAGAAATGCTGGCAGCGGTCAATGAAATGCTGCTGCAATCTCACAACGGTGTTGTACGCGTGTTCCCTGCCCTTCCGGACGGTGACCGGGAATTTAGCAGACTGCACCGTGCCGGCATCAGTCTTCACGAATATGATACCCGATATGCAACCTACGCTCCCTGGGACACTGTGCGATTTGATAAGCTTCTTGCAAAGGGCGCCTTTGAAATCAGTGCCATGCGTCAGGATGGCACACTTTCCTGGATACAGATCCTTTCACAAAAAGGCGGAAGTATCCGCGTGGAATGTCCCTACATTCTGGATGATATGCAGATTTATTGCGGTAGTAATCCCGTAGAATACACTAAAGACAACGGTGCATTTTCCTTTGAAACAGAGGCTGGTAAGACTTATCTCATTGCTTCTGTGCCGGATGCTTATTCTGCACTTGACACTGGCAGTTATAATGATCAGGTTCTCTCCCGCAGAACCTACACTAAGCGCAGCATTTATCTGGGTGAAGACGCAGACACATATTATCAGAATAAGCTTGATTACTTTATCCGTGCATGGTATACATCCAACGCCCGTTACGAAAACAGAACCGTGTTCCGTTTCGACTTTGGCTGTGTTGATAACAAAAACTACAGCAAAGCGTTCCCGCCCCAGGCAGATTGCTCTATCAATATAAGTAGGGGATATATGCCAATTCTTCCGGTTTCTCCGCTGGAGTTCACTGTCAAACGAGGTTACGGTTTTGAAAATGCCGCATCTATTGAAGCTGCAGACCGTGGATTACCGGACCTTCTGCGTCGCGACTTTGTACAAGGCACCGAAGAGGCTGTTTTCAGCATTGAAGTACCCAGGGGTCAATATGAGCTGTTGGTAGTCAGTGGTGACATTCATGAAGATAACATCAGCTATGTATGGGCTGAAAACGGCAGAAGTGCCGGTGGCGAACTTATCAAGAAGGGTCAATTCCAAATTAAGCTGCTTCCTCTCGTTTTAGAGGAAGACGGAAAGATCCGTCTGCACATTTCTACCGATCCCGGCTACCGCTGGAAGCTCAATTATGTATTTGTCAATGTACTAAAAGGCTATTAAAATAACGGCAGACGCAATCGCGTCTGCCGTTATTCATTTACTTATAAAGGGGGAACTTTTCGCAGATCTCGTGAACAGTTGCTCTAACTTCATCAGCAGTATTTTCAAAGTCCTTAGCAGTCAATGCAATGCAGTGAGCGATCTTCTTCATTTCCTCAGTACCCAAGCCACGGGTGGTAACTGCCGCAGTACCGATACGCACACCGCTGGTTACAGAAGGCTTTTCCGGATCGTTGGGGATAGCGTTCTTATTAAGCGTAATGTGGTTCTCATCGCAACGGGTCTGCAATTCCTTACCTGTGATATTCATAGGACGCAGATCCGCCAGCATCAGGTGGTTATCTGTACCACCGGTAACCAGATCAAAGCCTTCCTCCAACAGGGATTGCGCCATAACCTTCGCGTTGGAAACAACATTGTGTGCATAAGCCTTAAAGTCATCGCTCATAGCTTCCTTCAAGCAGATAGCCTTAGCCGCGATCACATGCTCCAGAGGGCCGCCCTGGGTGCCGGGGAACACTGCAGAATTGATCTTCTTGGCAAATTCCTCCTTACCCATAATCAAGCCACCACGGGGGCCACGGAGGGTCTTGTGGGTTGTGGTGGTAACAATGTCCGCATAAGGAACGGGGTTCTGATGTGCACCACCGGCAACCAGACCGGCAATGTGCGCCATATCCACCATCAGTACCGCGCCTACCTCGTGAGCAATATCCGCAAAGATCTTAAAATCGATAGCTCTGGGGTATGCAGAAGCACCTGCAATGATCAGCTTGGGCTGGCACTTCTTAGCCATATCCCGGATCTCATCATAATCAATACGACCAGTTTCGTGATTTACATCATAAGAAACTACATTATAGTACTTACCGGAAATATTAGCAGGACTGCCGTGAGACAGGTGACCACCATTTGCAAGGCTCATACCCATCATTGTGTCGCCAGGCTGCAAGAGTGCCAGCTGCACAGCCATATTTGCCTGTGCACCGGAGTGCGGCTGAACATTAGCAAACTCAGCACCAAACAGATCCTTTGCCCGCTGAATACACAGGCTTTCCAGCTCATCAACAAACTGACATCCGCCGTAATAACGCTTTCCGGGCAAGCCCTCAGCATATTTATTGGTGAGGATTGAACCCATTGCAGCAATCACTGCAGGAGATGCAAAGTTCTCAGAGGCAATCAGCTCCAAACCATCCTGCTGGCGAGTCATTTCTCTACCCATCATCGAGGCTACTTCAGGGTCAAACTGTGAAACAAATCCAATTGAATCAAGTGTCTTTCCGTGCATTTTTATATCCTTCTTTCTAAAATTTACCAAACAAAAAATGAGCAAATCCTCTATGAGGACCGCTCAAACTCCGAAAAAACGCTTACAATAAAGCATCTCCGTCCGTTTGCCTGAGAGATTCAGCTTACGCCTTGCACCTTCGGCACACAATTCAATGTGTTCTCCAGAGAGTCCTCAGCTTTTCGGTCTTATACCCAACAAAAGGGATATTCCTGAAAAGCTTCATAGGTTTATTTGGTTTTCTACATATAGTATACACATATTAAGATAAAAGTCAATACCTAGTCTTTCAAGTTTTAAGGGCGCACCATCCTGCGGTGCGCCCTTATATTTATGAATTAGGAATATTCTTCATTGTTAAGCCAATGCGCTTGCGCTTTTCATCCACTTCCAGTACAGCAACCTTCACTACGTCACCTACCTGAACAACCTCTTTGGGGTGAGAGATGCGGCGATTGCACACCTGAGAAATATGCACAAGTCCATCCTGATGAACGCCAATATCCACGAACACACCGAAGTCAATAACATTTCGAACAGTTCCAGACAGTACCATTCCCGGCTTCAAATCGCTTATCTCCAGAACATCCGTACGCAGGATCGGCTCTGGCAGCTCATCACGGGGATCACGACCGGGTTTTAGCAATTCTTTTACCACATCTTCCAGAGTGGGAACACCAACGCCACAGTCTTCTGCCGCCTTCTGAGGCCCAACCTCTGTAAAACGCTCCTGCAACTGACTAATCGTACCGGATGCAACATCCTTTTTGTCATAACCACAAAGGGTCAGAAGCTTCACAGCTGCCTCATAAGACTCTGGGTGGACACCGGTATTGTCCAAAATTTCTTTACTCTCAGGAACACGAAGGAAGCCTGCACATTGCTGATACGCCTTCGGCCCAAGCTTCGGTACTTTTTTCAGCTGGTTTCTTGCAGAAAATGCGCCGTTTTCTTCCCGGTAAGCAACGATATTTTTTGCAGTTGTGGCGTTAAGACCAGACACTCTTTGAAGTAAGCTTGCAGATGCAGTATTCAGATCCACGCCAACAGCATTTACGCAGTCCTCAACCACAGCGTTCAAGGAAGTATCCAGTTCCTTCTGGGGCATATCGTGCTGATATTGACCCACACCAATGGCTTTGGGATCGATTTTCACAAGCTCCGCAAGAGGATCTTGCATGCGACGGGCAATGGACACTGCAGAACGCAGATTTACATCGTATTCCGGGAACTCTTCAGCCGCCAACTTAGATGCAGAATATACAGACGCACCCGCTTCGTTAACGATCATATAACTGACACCAGATATCTGTTTCAGCATTTCTACGGTCATTGCTTCCGTTTCCCGGGAGGCAGTGCCGTTGCCGATGGCAATATGCCGAACTCCGTATTTACGAATCAAACCGGAGAGAATGGCAATCGCCTCTTCCTTTTTCCGCTGGGAGAAAGTGGGATAAACAACAGCAGTGTCCAAAACCTTGCCCGTGCCGTCAACCACAGCCACCTTACAACCGTTACGATATCCGGGGTCAAGTCCCATTGTCACAAATCCCTTAACAGGACGCTGCATCAAAAGAGGCTTTAAGTTCAGGGCAAAGTTTGCAATTGCTGCTTCTGCTGCCCTGTCAGTCAGCATATTCCGCAGTTCACGCTCCACACTGGGCGCAATCAGGCGATTAAAAGCATCCTCTGCAGCAGCACGCACAAAGGCAGATATATGCATAGTCGGCTTCAATGCCATCCGGCACACCAATGCTTGTCCTTCTAAACCGGGCAGTGCAGCAGTTACTTTTAGAAATCCTTCCTTTTCGCCGCGGTTAATGGCGAGGATCTGGTGATTTTGCAGCTTAGAAACAACACAGGAAAAGCTATAATAAAGCTCATATACGCTCTCTTTCTCCGGATCTTCCGCCTGTACTGTCAGTACTGCAAAACGCTCCATTTTTTGCCGCAATGCTTTCCGAATTTCCGGATCGTCCGAAATCATTTCCGCAATAATATCCGCTGCACCAGCCAGAGCTTCTTCCAGTGTTTCCACACCTTTTTCCGGATCGATATAATCCTGTGCAAGCGTTTCAGGATCTTGGCCGTCCTGTGCAAAAATCGCCAAAGCCAAAGGCTCAAGTCCCTTTTCTTTTGCAACCGATGCGCGGGTACGGCGCTTTTGCTTGTATGGTCTGTAAATATCCTCCACTTCCGCAAGAGTCTGAGCAGCCATAATAGACTGTTCCAGTTCCTCCGTCAGCTTATCCTGTCCTGCAATAGCTTTACAAACCTCTTCTTTCCGTTCCTGCAGGTTGCGCAAATAAGTAAGGCGTGTCTCCAACTGACGCAACAAGGTATCGTCCATACTGCCGTGCATTTCTTTACGATAGCGGGCAATAAAAGGAATGGTGTTACCTTCATCGATCAGGTTTACCACATTTTCAACATATTCTTTTTTCTGCCCCAATTCCAGGGCAAGGGTTTCCACAATAGAACTCATAGGTTTCTCCTAACTTATTGATATAAAATATAATACCATATCTTCATTCTTTTTACAATCATTTCTGTAGATTTTCTGTAGTCACACGGATGTTTACAAAATCTTTCTATTTAACAGTCGGTTTCTCCAAAGCTGACAATTGACAACACACCGCGTACAATGTATAATAATATTGTAAAAAGATCTAAAGGAGGCCGTTTTATGGAAAAGAAAATCATCACTATCAGCCGTGAATTTGGCAGCGGTGGTCGCACTGTGGGTCATATGGTTGCAGAAGCACTGGGTATCCCCTTCTACGATAAGGACCTTGTGGATCATATTGCGTTAGAATCCGGTTTTTCACCAAAATTTATTGAGGAACACGGTGAGCATGCACCTGGCAAAAGCCTGTTTTCTTACGCCTTTGCACATCACGGAATTCCCGGTGCGATCAGTGGTCTTTCCACTGCAGACTTCCTTTGGAATATTCAATGCAGTGTGATCCTGCAACTGGCAGAGCAAGGTCCTTGTGTAATTGTTGGTCGTAATGCCGACTACATACTGAAGGATCGCAAAGATTGCTTGCATACCTTTATCCACGCTGATAAAGAATTCCGTGCAGAAAGAATTGTTAAAATGTACGGTGAAGCTGAAAAGAGTCCGGAAGCACGCCTGCAAGAAAAAGACAAGCGCCGCAAGGTTAATTATCAGCACTATACCGGCAGAGATTGGGGTCAATCCCAAAATTATGATATCAGCCTGAGCACCAGCACATTGGGTATCGAAAAATGTGCACAGATCATTATTGATCTTGTAAACGAAAGTAAAGAATAATTGCAACAACTCCCCCGCTAACTTTTTAGCGGGGGAGATTTTTATACCAGCGCACCTTCACCTTCAGCGATATGAATGTTTACACCGTTGACTTCAACATTTTCATCAGCGCAAATCAGAATATATTTTACACCACCAATGATTCGAGTTTCTATCAAGTCACTTCTCTCCGGATTTACTTTAATCGAAACATCCGGCGTGTTGATTAAAAACTGCTTGTTGTTAATAATATTTTTCGGATGCAATTCGGCTTCAAATCCAAATACAGAATCATATTCCACGCTGAATTTGGAAATGTTGCTTTCCGGAACACCGCTTTCCTTTAATGCTTGCTTCACTTGTTCCTTGGAAATAAGCAAAGGTTCCGGAACTTTACTTTCCTTATGCAGTTCAATACACTGGCACAGTTGCTCGTGAACTGTCTGTACCACATCCAGGCTACAGGTGTCATCTAAGGACGTTGTGAGAAGTGCCTCAAAAGACTTTTTCTGTTCTGCAGCAGGCTTGGGCGGTTGTACACAAAACAACGCATCTACCAAGTCTGGATGATTATCCTTCTGACTATGGGTATAATACAAAGCATTATAGATATTGGTAGCGCGGTCATCAAATGCCGGGAACAGGAAGCCTGCTTCGGGTGCAGAAACAACATTGACCGCTCCCCCATCCTGAAACGCCTTACTGTCTGCATCGTAATGCAAATTTGGCTTTGCCAGCTTCACGGGACAAATCGCACACAGCAAATAAGTATAGGTTTCTGATGATGCATCTGATTGGGTTTCATCATCCTTACTCTTAAAGGGAACATCATAACTATCACAGCCGATCAAAATCAAAAAGCCTTCCGGGAAGCTCACTGAATCAATAATCTTACGATATAGATCCTGTCGCTTATCTCCATCTTTTAATCCGCTGCTGCGAAGATCCATCAGGAGTTTATGTTCCGGGGAATCTGCTACCTGGGCCGTACGGAAAGTAATATCAATCAGGTTTTTTCCTACGCCGCCAGACAATGTGCGCTTCATAAGACCAAAGTATTTTTCCGCCTCATTTTCAGACATCATTCCTGTACTTTTAGAAAATTCTGAAATAATCTCTTTCTGACCGTTTACATAGCAGCCATAAATTGTTGTAATATTACTGCGATCCCGACGAACTCTGCGTCGAATCTCGCCAATTTCTTTTTCGTTCATAGTAATCCTCGTATGTAAAGATTTACAGCATAAGCCGCTTGAGTATTATAACACATGGATCCTGCAAAATCTATCTAAAAAAAGATAAGTTTTTTTCAAAAAGCTATTGACTTATTTCAATTTTCTGCTATAATACCTCTTGTTCCGCGGGTGTAGCTCATCTGGTAGAGCGCCACCTTGCCAAGGTGGAGGTAGCGAGTTCGAGCCTCGTCACCCGCTCCAGAAAATGACGGTTACGAAAGTAACCGTCTTTTTATTTTATACAAAAATGTATAAAAGAACCGCATTGATAAATGCGGTTCTTTTTACTATTTACAATGCATCTTTATGATAGCGGGTAAATCCATCACCCAACACCTGATGGGCTTCCTGCATAATTATAAAGGCGTCTGGGTCTAATTCTGAAACGAGTTGCTTTAATTCTGCCACCTGCTGGCGTTTTACAGCCGTCAGGACGACCTTTGTTTCGTTATGCCGGAATGAACCTTCACCGTGGAGGAAAGTAGCACCACGGTCCAGTCTGGATGCAATGGTCTGGGCAATTTTCTCGTGTTGGCTTGTAATAATCAATGCTACTTTCGAATAATCGAATCGGTAAACAACCGCATCGATCACAAGTCCGGAAACAAAGATTGCTACGCCACTATATAAGGTTCTTGTAATATCCCGAAATACAATACCAGTCAGCACAGCTACACACATATCGAATACCATATTGATCGTGCCGATTGGCATATTGCGCCATTTCCGCTTTGCCAGCCGTACAATAATATCCGAACCGCCAGTTGTTGCCCCAGTGGAGAACACTATGCCAAGTCCTATGCCACAAATTGCACCGCCATAGAGCGCACCAATCAAGGGTTCTGTTTCCGGTACGGGAAGTATCACAAACAAGTCAATAAATGTAGCTGTAAGAATCATTCCAACTAAGGAGCTGAAAAAGAAATTTTTCCCAATTTTCATACCGCCCAGTGCAAAAAGTGGAAGATTAAAAAGTGCTGTAACCGTACCAACTGTTCCGAACTTAAGCAAATGGACAAGTGCCATTGAAAGGCCGGATATACCACCGGCATTTAAGCCGTTGGGAAGCAAAAAAAGATTGAATCCCAAGCCAAACAATGCACATCCTGCCATCACCTTTATGAAGTTTGTCAAATACTGACGAATCTTCACAAACAAAATCTCCCCTCGAATTAAATTTCAAAACCGATCTGTTTTTCAGAGGAATCTTCATCCTTTAACAGCGCACCTGCTGTGGGAATATTTCTACTGCGATAACGACTGGGATTTATAATTCCACTATCTTCAAGAATAACAGCATGGCTTAGTTTTGCCTTTTTCTTCAGGGTTATAACAGAAACACCTATGGTATTTCTTGTAGTCTTTGGCAAAAGCTGTGCGGTGGAAATGACTGCTGCGCGGCCATCTGTTGTATATACTACCATCTGGCAATCACTTTCCAGTGCCAAGACTGACATTAGAGGACTCTTATCAGAATAAGCACCGGTAAGTCTTCTGCGATTTGTTTTCGTCTCATATGCGGACAGAGGCACTTTAGCTGCCTTGCCATTTTCAAAGAAGAATAGAACAAAACCCTTATAATCACCGGGCAGTATTACCTGAACCACATTTTCACCGGAATCCATACCCAACTTCTGGGGTAAATAATCGCCAAGTTGAGATGCCTTTCCGTCATCGAAATCAGAAAGTCTGGATTTATAACACTGGAACTGATCGGTAAACACCAAAATCTCAGCACGGTTATTTGTTTCCTTTGAAAATGCCAAGCTATCCCCTTCTTTGAATTTTTGTTCGCCTGACATACGAAGACTTTGGGGCGTAATTTTCTTCAAGTAGCCTTCTTTAGATACAAACAATGTAACAGGATAATCCGGAATATCCTCGGCTTCATCCTCTGGCTCAATCTGTGCCGCTTCATAAATAATCTCTGTTTTTCGAGGCTGACCGTATTTTTCAGAAACAGCCTTCAATTCAGAAATGATCAGATTTTTCAGCTTTCTTGCGCTATTGAGTGTATCTTTCAAATCTGCAATTTCTTTTTCCAAATCTGCCACATTGCGAGTCTGCTTCAGGATATATTCCTTGTTGATATTACGCAGCTTGATTTCAGCAACATAATTGGCTTGAACTTCATCAATGCCAAAGCCAATCATCAAATTGGGTACAACTTCATTTTCCAGCTCCGTTTCCCGGATGATGGCAATCGCCTTATCAATATCCAGTAAGATACGCTCCAGACCTTTCAACAGGTGCAGGCGTTCCTCTTTTTTCTGGATCTGGAAGAAGATGCGCCGTTTCACACAATCCGTTCTCCAGGCCGTCCATTCTTCCAAAATCTCGCCAACGCCCATCACTCTGGGCATACCGGCAATAAGAATGTTAAAATTGCAGGAGAAGCTATCCTGCAGCGGAGTCATCCGAAACAGCTTTTGCATCAGCTTTTCCGGATCAACACCGCGCTTAATGTCGATAGCGAGCTTAAGACCGCTTAAGTCTGTTTCGTCGCGCATATCGTTGATCTCTTTGATCTTTCCCGCCTTGATCAGTTCTGCCACTTTATCCATAATAGCTTCACTGGTTGTAGTATAGGGAATCTCATAGACCTCGATTACATTATCTTTCTTCTCATAACGCCACTTTGCACGCAGCTTGAAGCTACCACGTCCAGAGTTGTAGATTTCTCTGGTAGCAACTTCATCAAACAGAAGCTCTGCACCGGTGGAAAAGTCCGGACCAGGCAGGGTTTCCAGAATATCTGCATCCGGATCATTCATAAGGGCAATGGTTGTATTACATACTTCTGCCAGATTAAAGGAGCAAATATTACTCGCCATACCAACAGCAATACCCTGATTGGCAGTCACCAGTACATTCGGGAATGTGGTGGGCAGCAAACTGGGTTCTTTCATAGAACCGTCGTAATTATCCACCATATCTACTGTATCAGAATCAATATCCCGGAAAAGCTCTGCACTGATTCCATCCAACTTTGCCTCCGTATAACGGGAGGCAGCATAGGCCATATCCCGGGAATAAACCTTACCAAAGTTACCCTTTGAATCCACGAAAGGATGCAAAAGTGTTTCATTGCCCTTGGCAAGACGCACCATTGTTTCATAGATTGCCGCATCACCGTGAGGATTAAGCTTCATGGTTTGACCGACAATATTAGCAGACTTTGTCTTTGCGCCATTCATAAGACCCATTTTATACATTGTATATAACAATTTTCTATGGGATGGCTTAAAACCGTCGATCTCCGGAATTGCCCGGGATACAATGACCGACATTGCATAGGGCATATAGTTAATCTCCAGGGTTTCTGAAATAGCCTGTTCAGTAGTAGAGCCCACCAAGCCGATCACACCACTGGTGTCCACCTTTTTCTTGATCTGTTCCGGTTCTTTCTTCTTTCGTGCCATAGTTGACCTCTCTTAGGAAATATCTGCCAGTTCCAAATATCTGGCACCGTTTTCCGCAATAAAATTCTTCCGTTCATTCAGCGCATCGCCCAACAAAACATCAAAATAATGAGCAGTGCGTTCCGCATCCTCAGGCATAACCTTAATAAGACGCCGTGTCTCCGGATTCATGGTAGTCATAGCCATCATTTCCGGATCGTTCTCACCAAGACCCTTTGAACGCTGGATGGTATATTTCTTTCCCTCCAGTTCCCGCAGGATCTGGGTTTTCTCCATCTCATTGTAGGCAAATTGTGTCAGTTCTTTGCCATTCTCTTTATAATTGATCTCAAACAAAGGGGACTCTGCAATATACACATAGCCATCCCGGATCAAAGTAGGGCACAAGCGATACAGCATTGTCAAAATCAGCGTGCGAATCTGAAATCCATCCACATCCGCATCTGTACAGATCACAACTTTGTTCCAGCGCAAATTGTCAATATCAAAGCTGGAAAGATCCTTTGCCTTCTTTCCCTGCAGCTCCACACCGCAACCGAGTACCTTCATAAGATCTGTAATAATCGGAGATGCAAAAATTTTGTTATAATCTGCCTTCAAACAGTTCAGGATCTTACCGCGCACCGGCATAATCCCCTGGAACTCTGCGTCACGACTGAGCTTAACACTACCCAATGCAGAGTCACCCTCAACGATATAGAGTTCTCTGACAGCAGTATCCTTGCTACGGCAATCCACGAACTTCTGTACCCGATTTGCTATATCCACCTTTGCACTCAGGTTTTTCTTCACACTGCTGCGAGTCTTTTCTGCACTTTCTCTTGCCCGCTTATTGATGAGAATTTGCTCGGCAGCACGGTCAGCCTCTTGTTTGTTCTCAATAAACCAAACCTGAAGCTTTTCTTTGAAGAAAGTTGTCATTGCTTCCTGAGTAAACTTAGAGTTAACAGACTTCTTGGTCTGGTTTTCAAAGCAACCGATCGTAGAAAAACAGTTGGTCACCAGAACAAGGCTATCCTGCAAGTCCTGGAAAATAATCTTATTTTCATTCTTGGTGTATTTATTGTTATCCCGCAGATATTTATCAAATGCTGCTGTGAAACCAAGGCGCAATGCTCTATCTGGGCTGCCACCGTACTCCAGCCAAGAGGAGTTATGATAATACTCAATATGGCTGACCTGCTTAGAGAAACAGAAGGATGCTGTGATCTTAAGCTTCATTTCCGGACGGTTTTCTGCATCCCGACCTCTGCGCTCTGTCTCCCAGAATACCGGCATTGTAAAAGCGTTATCCCCAACCAGTTCCTCAACATATTGTTGAATACCGTTTTCATAACAGTACTCCTCTGTTTCAAACCGGCTGCCGATCTGATTACGGAAACGGAAAGTAATTCCCTTATTAACAACTGCCTGACGGCGCAGAACATCCCGATAGTATTCTACCGGAATGTTAATATCCGTGAATACATTTCTGTCCGGACGCCAGTGAAACAGAGAACCTGTTTTCTTGCGGTCAGTAGGCTCTTTTTTCAGTCCGCCTTTATTTCTACCCTTTTCAAAGTGCAAATCGTAGCGGAAGCCATCCCGACGGATGGTAGCATCAAAAAATTCAGATGCATACTGGGTAGCACAAGAACCCAAGCCGTTAAGGCCCAGAGAATACTCATAGTTCTCACCATTTTCGCCGTACTTACCACCAGCATACATTTCACAGAACACCAGTTCCCAGTTATAGCGTTTTTCTTTTTCATTATAGTCTACGGGACAGCCACGACCAAAATCCTCAACTTCCACGGATAGGTCCTCATACCGGGTAACGATGATCGTATCGCCGTGACCTTCTCTAGCCTCATCGATGGCATTTGAAAGGATCTCAAAAACTGCATGCTTGCAGCCCTCCAGATCATCTGAGCCAAAAATCACCGCAGGGCGCTTACGAACACGCTCCTCGCCCTTCAGCATAGAAATACTGGAGTTGCCATATTGTTCTTGTGTTGATCTTGCCATAGTCTTAATACCTGCCAAAATTCATATTTTAACAATTATATTATACGCATTTTGTGTCGTAAAGTCAACCTATACCACAATATATGGTAAATTTGTTTTTTACTTCCCTGTTCTATTTGTCCACAGTCGGACATACTCTGTCTTAGACCGTGGCAGGAGCTTTCTTTCCTGCCGGATAAGGAGGCTGGCTATGGAAAATATTTACTCTGATATGGCTGTTCGAACCGGCGGTAATATCTATATTGGTGTTGTCGGACCGGTGCGTACCGGTAAATCCACACTTATAAAGCGTGTTATGGAGGAGTTGGTAATACCCAACATCATCGATCCCTACCGAAAGGAACGGGCAAGAGATGAACTTCCCCAAAGTGGTTCCGGCAAAACAATTATGACCAGTGAACCAAAATTTGTACCGGAAGAGGCTATAGAAATTTCGCCGGATAGCACTGCAAAGTTACGGGTTCGGATGATCGACAGCGTTGGTTATATGGTGGATGGGGCCGTTGGTGCAGACGAGGACGGTTCAGTTCGTATGATTACCACACCTTGGTATGATTATGAAATTCCAATGACAGAGGCTGCTGAACTGGGTACAAAGAAGGTTATGGAGGAGCATTGTTCCATTGGTCTGGTGGTAACAACCGATGGCTCTGTAACTGATATTCCCAGAGAAGATTATATTGATGCAGAACGGCGAGCAATTTTGGATATGAAAGCAACCGGAAAACCATTTTTGATAATTGTTAACTCAAGAAATCCATCCTCAGATGCTGCGCAAAATGTTGCAAATGAAATTTCCAAAGAATTTGGCATAAGACCGGCGATTGCCGACTGCCAGGCATTAACCGGAGATGATATTCGCCATATTCTAAAAGAAATTTTGTACGCATTCCCGATGATGGAACTGCAAGTCTATTTACCCCGCTGGTTGGATGCTTTGGAAGCTGATCATCCTGTGAAGTCGTCTTTATACGAAGCACTATTACAGCGCGCCCAACAGATTTCCGCTCTTGGTGAAGCCGAAGCTACATTATCACAACTTAAGGAATTGGAGAATGTATTGGATTTTTCAATTTGCTCTGTGGATTTGGGAAGCGGTACTGTATCTTGTCGGATCGGTTTCCCCGAAAGCTTGTTTTATGAGATCTTGAGTGAAAAAGTAGGTGTAAACCTGCATAATGATGGTGAACTTTTTGCATTGTTAACCGAACTTTCTGCAACAAAGCAGGAATACGACAGAATTTCCGATGCTCTAGCAACTGTAAAAGCAACGGGCTATGGAATCGTTATGCCGTCTGCAGACGAAATGACATTGCAAACTCCGGAAATTGTTCGAAAAGGCGGAGCCTACGGGGTAAAACTGAAAGCCGGTGCTACATCCATTCATATGATGCGTGTGGATATTGACACAGAAATTTCTCCTATGGTAGGCGGAGAGGAGCAATCTCAAGAATTGATTTCGTATCTAGCCGGTGAAGATCCAAACAACTTGTGGGATAGCAATATTTTTGGCAGATCTGTTTATGCATTGATTCAAGAAGGTCTAACTGCCAAGTTGCTCCGCACACCGGATGATGTGAGGGAAAAATTTAGAGGAACACTAACTCGAATCGTCAATGACGGTGCAACAGGGCTAATTTGCTTAATTCTATAGTATCCATACAGGATCTTCACATGAAGATCCTGTATTTTTTTGATTTTTTTCTTTACCCACCGGGAATAATGTGCTAATATAAAGAAATAGATTGTCCTAGGAGAAAATTATGAAAAAAACACAACTTCTTAACAAAAAAATCAATTTTCCAGCCTTTGCCTTTTTTATGGTCTGTGGTGGTCTTTTACTACTTCGTTTAGTCAGTTCCTTAATGTTTAATGGTAGCTATTCGATGCTTTATTCCGACTGCTACCATCAGTATTACCCATTTTTCCTGGCATATAGAAAGGCATTATTGTCAGGTCAATCCTTACTCTTTAACTGGAATGTAGGAATGGGAATGGATTATCTTGGTCTTATTTCCTATTACCTTGCCTCTCCGCTGAATTTACTGAGCGTTCTTGTTCCGGAGAAGCTGATGCTTGGTTATTTTTCTTTGTTAATGCCTATAAAGCTGGGCTTAGCTGCTGCCTTCTTCGCCCTTTTCCTGAAAACAACATTCCATAAAGACGATTTTTCTGTTGCTGTATTCGGTTGCTTCTATGGATTGTGTGCCTGGGCTTTAGGCTACCAATGGAATATTATGTGGCTGGATACCTTTGCACTTTTGCCTTTGGTGGTTTTAGGCACAGTTGCATTGCTTAAGGACAAAAAGTTTGTACTTTATACCCTTACCCTGTTTTTATCTGTTTTCTCCAACTACTATATAGGTCTGTTTACCTGTATATTTGTTTTTCTGTGTTTTGTTTGTTATGAAATTTGCCGCTGGGATGGTTTCAAAAAATTCATTATGGATTTAGTTCGCATTGCCGTTTTCTCAATTTTGGCAATCGGCATGACCGCTATTTTGGAGCTGCCGGCACTGGCAGCATTGCAAACCACCCAATCCAGCGTGAATAAGTTCCCCCAAGGATTCCGGCTGAACATAGCAGATCAAAACACCTGGCAAGGATTATTGGATGCAATGCGCAAGGTTGCAGGCAATATGAACGGTGGACTTGAACCTTCCTTCAAAGAGGGTCTTCCCAACCTCTACTGCGGTGTTATTACCAACATCCTCGCCTTCCTGTTCCTTACTTGCAAACAAATACGCCTACGGGATAAAATTTGCAGTGTTGTTCTTCTACTGTTCTTTAATGTCAGTTTTATTATCCGGCAGTTGGATTATATCTGGCACGGTTTTCACTTCACAAATATGATCCCCTATCGGTTTAGTTTCTTATATAGCTTCGTTCTTCTGTATATGGCATACCACGCATGGACACTACGCCATACTTTCCGGCTGTGGCAGGTAATTGTAGCAGGAGTATTATCTATCGGGATATTCCTTTGCAGCGATGAACCTTCAAAATTTATTGATCTTATTTCCGGCAACGTTGTTTTGCAGCCTTGGACAGAAACGGTTAATATCAACAAGAACCTTGGGACAATTGCAACGCATTGTGCATTCATAATGTACAACATCCTGTTCCTTGGTTTGTATTTAGCCCTTCTATGCAATACGAACACAGAAGATACTGAATCTGACGAACTACCCATAAAGCATACAATCTCTAAAACTTTACGGGATAAAAATAAGACCAGTGTTTCCTTACTACTGGGGATTATGGTTGTAGAATTAACCTTAAATCTGGTCAATTTTGGTGCTTGGTTCCCAGGGACAAATGTAGCTAACTATCCCAAGGGTACCGTGAACGCCAAACGCGCTGTTTCCTATATGAAGGACCGTGAATCTGACACGCTTTTCTACCGGGCTGAAACCGCTCATGCGCAAACCCTCAACGACGGTGCTCTAAATGGTTACAATGGTATCAGCACCTTCACAAGCTCTGCAAATGTCCGGGTTACTGAGTTTATGAAAGCACTGGGTTACGGTGCAAAGAACACATACAACCGCTACTGCTTTGAAGAAAGTTCCCCGGTTGCAAATCTGTTCCTGAATCTTAAATATATGATCGATCGAGGAAATGTAGAGAAGAATTCCTATTTTAATGATTTACATTACTTTGATTCTGTTCATCTATTAGAAAACAATGCTTATCTCCCCTTAGGTTTTCTCACCAATTCACAGATCTTAAATGTCGATTTTTCAAAAAGTGGGAATCGCTTTATCTTCCAAAATGAATTATATCAAGCTGCGACCGGCCTTGCAGAGAATGTTTGGACATTAGTACCCGGTAGTAACCTGATTATTAACGGCAGTAATGTTACACTGACGTCCTCTCAAGCACAAACCGGATACTGTTCCTACACCTCCGATGCTTCCTCCGGCACTGTCACATACAGCTACACCGCTAATCAAGACGGTTTGATGTGTGTCAATCTGGATCTGAGCAAAAAGAACGGTTTTTCTCTGTATTCAAATGGTCAGTTCCTGTTTAGTGACTCTTACAGTCTACCGCAAATGGTCGCTGTTTGTGATGTTGCTGTTGGTGATGTAATTGAGATCAAGCTTACCTGTAAAGCAAACGAAAGTGGATCTATGAATATCAGTGCAGCAATTGTAGATGATAAAGTGTTCCGCAAAGGCTATGATATTTTGAACACATCTACATTGGAGTTGACAAAATTCAAAAACACCTATGTGGAAGGTACGATTCAGTGCGACCGGGACGGTGTACTTTATACATCCATTCCGCAAAATGGATATTGGATGGCAACTGTTGATGGTCAGCCGGTTGAAACCGTAGCAATCGGTGATGCAATGACCGGTGTCTTAATAACGGAAGGTTATCACACAGTCTCCTTCACTTATCGTAACACAGCCTTCGCTTTAGGCTGGAAAATCACATTAGGATGTGTTTTGATCTTCGCTGGACTATATTGGATTTACTATCAACCATCTCGCGAAAAAATAACAGGTAAGTTCCAGAAAAAAGAAACGGAATAATCAACAAAAGACCTGACTTCCAAATTGGAAGTCAGGTCTTCTAATTTATGCAAATGAAAGAAGGATATATAAAACACCGTAGGCAGCGCAGAGGGCAGCGATTACAAACAACATCGGCTTGAGCATCAGCTTGACAGCGCTGAAATATGTCTGCCACTGCTCCTTGAAGCTGGCTCTGTAATGACTGGGTCTTGAAGACAATCCGGGGCTTGAAACGCCGGACATATCTGCAAGGGATCTGCCATCGTCTACATATACGACTTTTTCCTTCTTTTTTCCCATTCTCATATTCTTACTCCTGATTCAGCAGATGACAAGCCGCGAAGTGACCGGGCTCACACTCTCTGTACTGGGGAGGAATATGCTTGCAGATTTCCTTTGCATAGGGGCAGCGGGTATGGAACCGGCAACCCTTAGGCGGATTGGCAGGGCTGGGAATGTCCCCCTCCAGCTTGATTCGATCCATTTTAACTGTGGGGTCAGGATTGGGAACAGCGGAGAACAGGGCTTTGGTGTAGGGGTGCAAGGGATTGCGGAAAATGTCATCCTTTGTACCGAACTCCATCATTGCACCTAAGTACATAACACCAATCTTATCGGAAATAAACTTGACCACAGAAAGGTCGTGAGAAATGAACACATAAGCAAGGTTCATCTGCCGCTGCAGATCTTTGAGCAGGTTGATGATCTGTGCCTGAATGGACACATCCAATGCAGAAACTGGCTCGTCACAGATCACCAGTTTGGGGTTCACTGCTAATGCACGGGCAATGCAAATTCTCTGACGCTGACCGCCGGAGAACTCGTGGGGATAACGCTCATAATAGTAATCCCGCAAACCACACTTTTCCATCAGGTCCAGCACATAATCCTTTACCTGACTCTTTGGCACAATGTTATGCACCTCTACAGGCTCGCTGAGGATGCCACCGACAGTACTTCTGGGAGGCAAGGAGGAATAAGGATCCTGGAAAATGATCTGCATTTGCTTCCGGAAGGGACGCATCTGCTTAGAGTCATAATCTGTAATATCCTCACCGTCAAAAATAATACGACCACCGGTGGGCTGGTGCAGCTTCAAAATTGCGCGGCCGGCGGTGGTCTTACCGCAACCGGATTCACCGACGATGCCCAATGTTTCGCCAGCCTTCAGCTTAAAGGAAATATCATCAACAGCAACAAGCTCACGGGTAACCTTACCGAACATTGTTTTCTTAATGGGGAAGGTTTTGCGCAAATGCCGCACTTCCAGAACACATTCCGGATCATAGGGCTTTGCAAAATCCTCTTCCATCTGCTGTTTTCTCTGTTCCAGATACTTTTCCTGCTCTAACGCATCATCATATACCACTTCGGAGCAGTCCGTGGCTTCATTATTCAAAACTTTTTCTTCAGCCATTTTCTTTCTCCTCGTTGTACAAATGACAAGCTACAAAGTGTGTGGGACTCACCTGTACCATACCCGGATATTCGCCGGAGCACTTAGCAGTACACTTTGCGCATCTTTCCTTAAAATAGCAATGATCCGGCATATCAATGGGGTTGGGAACATTGCCGGGAATGTTATACAGCTCGGTGCTGTCATCCAAAGTCATTGTCGGCTTGGACTTTTGCAGACCGATGGTATAGGGATGTCTGGGATCCTGGAAGATTTCCAGGACTGTTCCCTTCTCGATCACCTTACCGGCATACATAACCACCACATAATCCGCCATTTCTGCAATCACGCCCAAGTCATGGGTGATCAGCAAAATAGAGCCGTCAATCTTTTTCTTGATATCCTGCAGCAGGTCAAGAATCTGTGCCTGAATGGTAACATCCAGTGCAGTTGTGGGTTCGTCAGCAATGATCAGGCGCGGCTCTGCAGCCAGTGCCATTGCGATCATTACACGCTGACGCATACCACCGGAAAGCTCATGAGGAAATGCCTTATAGACATTTTCCGGAATGATGCCAACCAGCCGAAGCATTTCCTCAGATTTTGCCTTTGCCATTTCCTTAGTAGCACCGGGAACATGGATCAAGGTCACTTCGTCCAGCTGCTCACCAATGGTGAAGATAGGATTCAGGGATGTCATAGGCTCCTGGAAGATCATTGCAATCTGCTTGCCACGAATCCGGTGGATCTCGTTAATAGGCATTTTCGCAATATCATAGACCTTCTCTTCCATCTGGAACTGGCCTTCAGCGCCCTCCACAGGAATAGGTTCCCCTTTTTCATCCCGCTTATAGTCATAGGCCTTAAAGCGGATAGAGCCGTCAGTGATCTGGCCAGTGGGGCCTTGAATCAGGCGCATAACGGACATACTGGTAACAGATTTACCGCAACCGGACTCGCCCACAACGCCAACTACTGCGTTCTTAGGTACATCATAAGACACACCGTTGACCGCCTTTACAACACCCTGCTCCGTAAAGAAGAAGGTGTGCAAATCGTCGATTTCCAACAGGTTTGCAGGGTTTTTCATCTGTGTCAGAAATTCAGCTTCCTCAGCCTTACGGTTCTTATAGGCCTCCAGGCGCTTCATTTCCTTATTGTTTGCTTTTGCAATGGCTCGGATCTCTCTACCGGTGAGATAGCCTTTTGTATTCTTTGTTTCACTCATGGCTTATCTCCTTCCCTTCGGGTCAAGGGCGTCACGAAGACCGTCACCCACAAAGTTGAAGCCCAAAACGGCAATGACAATGCAAATACCGGCAGGCACCCACACATACCAGTGGTTCTGCAGAACATCCTGGTTGGTGGAAATAATATTGATCATTGTACCCCAAGCAGCATAGGGTGCTTTCACGCCCAGATTCAAATAAGACAGGGTTGCCTCATAAAGAATCATACTACCCAGGCTCAGTGTCATCTGAACGATCAGCTGGGGCATAACATTGGGAACAAGGTGCTTAAAGATCTTACGGGATGTGGAATATCCCATAGCCTCTGCCGCAACCATATACTCCTGCTCACGAAGGGACAGGATCTGACCTCTGACCAGACGGGCAGTGCCTGTCCAGGAAATAAAGGTCAGGTAAATCATCAGCAGATAAATCCGGTACTTTGCATCAATATCGGATGCATCCAGAATGGTACTGATGATCAGCAAAATCGGCACACCGGGCAGACACATCAGCACATCGCACACACGCATAATGATGTTATCGATGGCTCCACCGAAGTAACCGGCAATACCACCAAGAACTACACCCAATATGGTGATCAGGAACACAGCAATAAAGCTAACGATCAAAGAAATCCGTCCGCCGTACATCAGTCGGACAAATACATCATAGCCTTCATTGTCAGTACCCAGGATATGCTCTGCAGAAGGTGCAGACAGGAAGTTATCCTTCAGATACTTCTCTGTTGTCTGGCGGACTGTATATTCCTGTCCGTCCACTTCGTATGTAGTAACGGAGCTGGCATATTCCGTCTTACCACTCTCGTCCAGCTCGATCTCGCCCCACTGGGTATAAACCAGAGGTCCTACAAAGCTGAACAGGAACAGGCTTATGACCATAATCAGACCAATGATGCTCAGTCTGGAACGGAAGAAACGACGGACCACCATACGGGTGGGAGACATCAGCCGAACATTTTTGTCAAGGGGCAGCTCTGTATCCACAGCTTCTTCTTTTTTCATTTCAAGCTCTTCCATACAGCGCCTCCTCACTCAAGTTTTACTCTGGGGTCAACCAGGCCATACATCAGGTCAGCCAGCAACACACCCAGAACGCTCAGCAGTGCCAGGAACATATTATAGCCCATAATAAAGGGGATATCGCCACGGTTCATAGCGTCCAGCGCAATGTTACCGATACCGGGAAGGTCAAAGACCTGCTCGGTAATAATTGCACCGGAGAAAAGGCTGGGCAACAAACCTGCCAAAGAGGTCACCAGAGGGATCAAGGTATTGCGGAATGCGTGCTTATTAATAACAACACTCTCCTTCAGGCCCTTTGCCCGAGCTGTGCGGATATAATCCGAATTAAGGACCTCCAGCATATTTGTTCTGGTCATTCTCATTCTTGCACCGATACTCAGGATCACGATGGTCAAAATGGGAATGAACATATGATACATCTGGTCCAGCAGCAGTTCAATGCCACTAAAGGATGCCGTTGCATTTACCAGTCCGGACGGCGGGAACCATCCCAATTTCAGTGCCAATGCATCCTTGAGCATTTGACCAAAGAAGAAAGAAGGCAAAGAAATACCAATCATAACCAAAATGGTTACAATATAGTCCCGAAGACTGTACTGGTGTCTTGCAGCAGTGATACCCAAAGGAATCGCAATCAAAAACTCAAAAATTGTTGCGATCAGGGAAACGGCAAAGGATACACCCATATGCTCTGTAATGACCCGTGCCACAGGAATGCCATAGACAAAGCTTGTGCCCAGATCGCCCTGTGCCAGCGCAGTCAGCCAACTGAAATAGCCTTTGAGGATACCCTTTACACTGTTATCGCCCAGGCCGTACATTTCGTACATCGCCTGCACGGTTTCTTCGCTGACGGTTGCGCCACCCTGGTTGATGGCGTTGATTTTATCCTGGATAAAATCAACGGGCATCAAACGAATCAGGAAATAGATGATCAGGGAAACGCCCAGCAGGATCAAAACCGAATATGCAATTCTCTTTACGATATATTTAAACATAATCCACTCCGGGTTTAATTAGCAAATTCAATTTCCCAAATACGGTCCAAGGGGGAAGAATAGGGGTTCACATCAGCGTCGATGCTGTCAGCAGAAATGACCTTGGAGTTGTATGCATACAGAACTTCACGCTGGTAAACAGGCAGCTCGATTGCCAAATCCAGGATCAGGCCCATACAATCCTTATACATATCTGCACGAGCGGTCTGGTCATTGGTAGAGCGAGCTTCGTCGATCAGATCGCTCAGTTCATCCAGAATGTCCATTTCCTCAGCAGAGCCGCTGTTCTTCAGGTAGTTATAACCCCAAGCCAGTGTGCTGGTAGCAGAGGAGTCCTTGTGGTAGACCTGATACATATCAGGATCCAGTGCAGAGGACCAAGCAGCAGCCCAAACAGCCAGAGAACCAGTGTTGATCTTGGTCAGAGCCTGAGAGTCGCAAACAACCTCTACTTCCCAACCCAGATCGTTCAGCATTGCAGCTGCATCACGGAACACCTTATAGGTGGGGTGATCCTGCAGGCTGGAGCCAGCGATGGTGAAGGTGACCTTCAGCTCGCTGTCGCCGGCGCTGACGCCTGCCAGCTGCATATACTTTTCAATGTTTGCAGTTGCAACGGATGCGTTCCAGTTGCCCATCTGGGGATAATCGTGACCATTATCAGTTGCTGCATCGCCCTTGGGGTATGCCCAGCTGACAGTGGACATGTTCCAGTAAACCTGCTCAGCAGTACCTGTACGGTAGTAGTCCAACGCCAAAGATGTGTTCATTGCACACATAATTGCCTTACGCAGGTTCAGATCGTTGACCTTACCGGCATTAATGCCGATGTAACCGTAACCCAGCTGGTCAGTGTGCAGAAGCACAACGCCCTTACCGGACATTCCTTCCAGGTCCTCGTAGTTCTTAGTGGTCATTGCGGGGGAAATGTAGTGGACAGTGCCATTTTCCAGGGCAGCGATTGCGTTGTTGGAGCTAACCACCTGGTAACGGATCTTCTCGATCTTTGCATTTTCCAGATCTGCACCAACAGTGTGGAAGTTCTCGTTTGCCTTGAAGTAAACAACGTTGTTGGTGTAGAAGGAGCTTTCAGTAGGATCTCCATTCTGGTTATCGGTTGCCTTATAAGCACCTGCGCCCATAGGGATCTTAATGTTTCTGGTAGACTGGACAATACCGGTCATAAAGCCATAGTTTGCGTATTCAACGCCAAACTTGTTGTTAGCAATATCCACGCCAACAGAGCTGCCCTCGCCATAGTAATGCTGGGGAGCGATGGTGATTGCAAAGTTCCAGATTGCCTTGGGGTCAACACCGTTAATGGTGATCTGCAGAACATCGTACTCGTTCTCCCCTGCTACGGTGCCATCATCGTTATGAGAGGATGCGATCTTGTACTCAGTGCCATTCACAGTGA
The DNA here is from genome assembly GCA_045656945.1 of Faecousia sp. Classification (GTDB taxonomy): domain Bacteria; phylum Bacillota; class Clostridia; order Oscillospirales; family Oscillospiraceae; genus Faecousia. The sequence continues at coordinate 26,308 of JAZOSD010000024.1, read as the reverse complement.
TCTTAGAGCCAGCCTGATCGGTGTGGCCCAGGGAAACGATACCGGAGATGTTTTCAACTGCCAGAGAACCGTCATCGGAAACGTTCTCGTGGAGAATTACTTCCTTAGCCTTAGCAGTAAACTCAGTAGCCAGAGTTGTGCCGGTAGCCCAGTACTGCAGAACGATGTCCAGCTCTGTTGCGATCTTATCGTTATAGATGTAATTGATTGCATCTTCCTTTGTCTTAATGGAGGAAGGATACTGTGCCTTCAGAGATTCCATAGTGGTGCGGTCGATCTTGCCGTCAGCACCTTCTGCATACTTCACTTCAACGTAGCCTTCTGTATACATAAAGCAGAAGATCTCATCCTTGAACTCCTCGTACTTATTGTAGGGAGCTTCTGTATAGGACTCCTGTGCGCTGACATAGTCATCGCCCAACTCTTCCTTGAACAGCTTCAAAGCATACTCATAGTCAGACAGAAGATTTTCATTTGTGATCTCGTCGGGATTGTTGGAGATCGCATCCTTATAGCCGGAAGAAATGCTTGCAGCCTTAATGGCCTTGACCATATTGTCATAGCTGACTTCATTGGTGGAAGATGCCTTCTTCTCAGAATTGAACAGAGCAACCAGTTCCTGAATTCTGTTCATAGCTCTGGTGGAAGCCTGGGTTGCGATCAGTTCATTGCTATCATCGGAAGAAGAACCAACTGTCTGGGTACGGTACTCAGACAGGCCCACGATGTCAGTGGAGTACAGTGTGTTGGAGCCGGTGTAAACAGGGTCCAGATACACATAGTAGTTGAACAGGACGTCCTCCATAGTCAAAGGCTGACCATCAGAGAACTTAATACCGTTCTTCAAAACAAAGGTGTAAGTAGTGGTGTCGTCACTGTTTTCCTTAATGTCGTAATCCTTAACCACGACTGCATTGTTCTCGCCACAAGCAACCACAACTTCGCCGTCAACATAATCAGCACCCAGCATTGAGATCTGAGTCATACTGACAATGGTGCCGTCGTTTGCAGAGGTGTAGAAGAAAGGATTGAAGAGTCCATCCAGGTTCTCCGTCATAATAACGAAAGCGTCGGCATTGCTGCCACAGCCGGAGAGCATGGATACCATTCCTACGCACATAGCAATGCAAAGGATCATGGAAATAATTTTCTTGCTCATATTATCGCTCCTTAAATAAAATACTATCTCAATCGGCAAAAGAAACAGTCACTGTTCCATCAGTTACCGAAATGACTACCTTTTCAGGGTTTTTGCCCGATGCAACACAGGAAATCTCCGCTGTGTCCACCATCGCCTCACCCATACCGCAAAGCAATCCGATTGTATAATCGTCTGTACCAAAGTAGCAACCGGAATCGATTTGCAGAGTACTTTCCAAAATATTAACAGCTTTAAGCTGTGCCTTTTCTGCCACAGCACCTGCCAGCAGACCATAAGATGTACCGGCAACACGAGTACCGGATTTAACGGTAAATGTCACATTCTTAAAGGTAACATCAGATAAAAGTGCAGCTTCAGAAAGCTGACCGAACAAGCCAGCATTAAGCTTCGAATTGTTTGTCTGCTCAATGTTAATATTGCTGAACGTATGTCCATTACCCTGAATCGTACCGTTAAATGTACCGTACATCATAACCGTGGGCCAGATCTTTCCTGTAAAGTCAAGATCCTCGTGGATCACATAGCTGCCATTCAGGCTAGCATTTTCCAGGAACTGATCCACATTATAGATGTGGTACCACTCCCCTTCTGTCCAGTCAATGTACAATTTCATTGTTGTATTTTCTGCGGTAGCATTCTCATAATTAACAATTGCAGAATGTTTCATTGTCTCAGTTTCAACACTTTGAAGGCCCTTTTCATCTAAATAAACACCTTCATAAGTGTAGTTTTCTCTCTTGGGGATATCGTTCATATCCAGTCGACCTGTTTCGTCATTCCACTGAGGCAATTTAATGTCTCCAAGCTGGGCAGGATTGTAACTGGATGTTTCCAGTAATTCACCGGTATCCAGCACATAATATTCAATTTCAAAAATGGGAATCCAAGCCGCATACAAGGTCAGTTCCGGCTCAGCAGAGGTATATGTTTTGCCGGGATCCACTTCCAGACGGTCCTTATCAAAGTCCCATCTTCCGGAATATGTATATTGGGGATTTCCTTCGTTATCTATGCCATCCTCTGTCCGCTGGGTATACCAGCCGGCAAGGAAATAACCGTTCTTGACAGCTTCAAAGGCATTATTACCTCTTGCCTGATCTTCCGGGGCTAACAATGCGATTTGCTTTGTACCATCATTGCCCGTACCCACCTGTGTCAGGTCGTAGGAGTCTACGATAACAGAGGTATTAGTTGTAAATGTGCCACCATTGGCATCGTATTTTACGCTAAGTGTATAGTTCTCAGCATCATTGACATTGTAAGGTGTTTCTGATTCACCGCAACCTGCGGCAAACACAGCGGTCAAAAGCACCAAAACAGCCATTAAAATTGCTTTTTTTTTCAGATTCATAGTTTCCGCATCCTTCATCTTGGGACCCGGAGCGAACAGAGCTTTTACGCTCTGTCCGTTTCCGGTTTTTCCTTACTCTTCAGATGTTTCTTTATCCTGAGGTTCTGCATCTTTTGCAGTTTCCTCAACCGTTACTTCTTCCGGTGTCTTATCTTCCGGTGTCTTATCTTCCGGAATCTGTTCTTCCTGTGCGTCATCTGTCTGCACAGTGGCAGGTGCCTTACAACCCATTTTCTTCAAAAGCAGAACTGCTGCTGCACCAGCCATCGCAACACAGGCAATCACGATCACAGCAATCCAACCACCGCCAAGACCCGTCTTTTCTTCCGGTTCAGTAACCTGTTCCGGCTCTTCTGTGGGGGTCAAAGCCAAGATTCTCTGTTCTGCAGATACCAGATCAGAATAGTTCAGAACAAGCGCCTTTTGCTCGTGTGTAGCCACCTTGTCATAAGCTGTACGAGCAGCTTCAACCAATGCTCTGTTCTCATAGGTAACACCGGCAGGAATCGCCTTGATAGCAGCGATAGCAGCAAGAGTTGTCTTATCCGGAGCTCTTTCGCCATCGATAATCAAATCAAAGTACTGACTCATAACATAGGAATCGTAATTCTCACCGTTTGCAGGTCTTACCATTGTCAGCTTGTCGCTCACATAACCTACATAGTCTACAAAGTTTGCACCGTAGAACACATTGGAGTACATACCGCTGGTAGCATTCCACATAAAGAACGGAACCATATCTATGCTTTCAATAGGCACATCATTACCGTTATAGTCGGTATATGTACCATAGTCACCGGAGCCGGGAATATGATCCAGAGAATCATAGTAAGACGGATCATATTCCTCTTCCAGAATAGGGGCAACCTGGCTACCAAACACGACCGTATGCAGCTTGCTACAGCCATAGAATGCTTTGTGTCCGATAGAAGTAGTATAGTAAGGCATTGTAACCATCTGTACATCTGTACCGGCAAATGCCATAGAGGTAATACGCACAGTGTCCTCTGCAAGGTGGACATCAATGTGATCCGTACCGGCGTAGGTGATCAGTTCCAGGCCATTGGGGACCTTACAGTACAGGCTGCCATCTATCACCATAACCGTTTCACTGATCGGATAAGTGTTGCTTACATTCTCATAATCCACACCGTTAAAGGACTTGATTTCTACAAGGCGGAAGGGTTCAATTTTACACATAGCAAAGGGATTATCGCCCAGTGTTTCAATTGCACTGCCAAAAGTCACCTTGAAGGGTGCAGCAGTTTCCTTCACAAATGCCAGAGTACCAACAGATACTGCGTTAGTCAGATCAGCTTCAGCAAGTGCTGTGTAAGCAAAAGCATAGTCGCCAATCTCAGTTGCAGCACCAAGATTATCAACTTTAGAGAGTTGCGCATTATAGCAGAATGCGCCCTCAGCGATCTTGCTGCCATTGGGGTTCAAAACCACATTCTGCAGCTGTTCGCCGTTTACAAATGCATATTCGCCAATTGTTTCGGCAGCAGAAAGATCCACATATGCCAGACTGCCACTTTCTGAGAAGGCGTAGTCAGCAATTGTAACAACCTTGGAAAGATTGATATCTGTCAAAGCCTTACAACCGGTAAATGCGTAGGTGGGGATCTCGGTGATCGCATCACCCAGTGTTACCTGCTTCAGTTCATTACAATAAGCAAATGCATATTCGCCGATTGTAGCTGCCGCAGACAGATCTACAGTTGCCAGCATCGGAGCATAATAGCTGTAGATATAATAGCCTTCAGCGGATACTGCACCAATCGTCATATCTGTATCCATACAGACCATATACACATCACCGGAGAATGCATAGTCACCGATGGACTGCGCCTTGCTCAGGTCGATATGCTTCAAATTGATGTTGTTGTAGAATGCCATCTTTTCGATCTTCGCATTCTGTCCAAGTGTCACTGACTCAAGCGCAGCAGCATAAGAGAATGCATTCTCACCGATCACGGCGTTGTCGCCGATGGTCAGAGAAGTCAGTGAACCACTGAATTCATAGCAGTAGTATTCTGTATCCAGATAAGGCTTCACAACGAAAATGTTATCTTTGTTGGTAGTAAAGGCATATTTGCCGATCACAACATCGTTGCCGATCACAACTTCCTGCAACTTAAGGCATTCGCTAAAGACGCCCTCGTTGATCTCCATATTGTCAGGAATGATCACAGAAGTGATATCTGTGAAGGAGAATGCATACTTGCCAATTTTTGTTTCTGCTGTGAAGTTCGGCAGCTGGGTGATCGCAGTTTCAAAGAAAGCATATTCGCCAATGCTTGTCAAATCACCAAGGGTCACAGATGCGATCTCCTCAGAAGATCCAAACGCATAGTCACCCAGAACAGTAACAGTAGGCAGTTCTACGCTGGTGATCTCCAAATTGTGGGAGAATGCACCGTTGCCGATAGTTGTAACCTCTGCACCATCAATGTCCTTTGCAGTAAATGCGCCCTTCATTGTCGGTGCAACCGCAACCAAAGTCTTTCCATCAGCAGAGAGGATATATTTACCCTCACCAGTCTGATAGGCGGCATTCCCCTTCTCTACCTTGAAGGAAGAGACCTTGGTATCACGGAAGGCAAACTCACCAATGTCGTTCACATCCGGTCCGATGGTCACTTCACTTATGCCCTCGCACTCATAGAACATACCCTCAGGTAAAACGGCAGCATTTACATAGAAGGATTTCAGTGCATCACAGCCGGTAAATGCATAGCCACCATACTTGACCTTCTTAGCAGTGATCGTTACATTCTCAAGCTGCTCGCAGCTTGCAAACGCATACTGGCCAATGGACAGCAGGCTCTCAGAGGTGATAACTTCCTTAAGATTCTTGTTGCCTGCAAAAGCATAGTCAGATACAACGCATACTGCAGACAAATCCACAGTGTCCTTCAAATCGCACTGTTCGAAAGCATGCTGGTTAATGATCTGCAGGTTGTTATCACCGCTGAATGTGATCTTCTGCAAAGCTGTACAGCCATAGAATGCACCGTACTCAATTGCCTGCATTGTAGAGGGAAGAACAATTTCCTCCAAAGCAGTCAGGTTTGCAAACGCATAGGCACCGATTTTCTCAACGCCCTCGGGGATGATAACCTTTGTAATAGTGGATTCACCGATATACCACTGCTTGGTGGTTTCTCTGTCATCGATAGCAAGCTCCTCTTCTGTCTTCGGCACATAGTCGAAGTTAGAGAATGCAAAGTTGCCAATTTCCTTCAAGGACAGATCTTCCGGAATGGTAACAACACCACCGTTGCCGTAATAGTGGGACAAAGAGCCACCAGCGGAAACATAGGGGTCTTTTACATCAACAGAAACAGACTCAGAGTAGAAGGTACTCTTACCATCCATCATAACCTTAACGGTAACAGATGCATAGCCTTCCGAAACTGCGGTAACAATACCGTTTTCGTCCACCTTGACAATATTTTCATTACTGGATTCAAAGGTAACCTTAGTATCATTGGGGAAATATGCATCAAGATCGTAGTTAAGCAGAACGGACTCAGAGGGATACATAGACAGATCATACTTACCCTCAAAGAACCGAACATCACCGGTATTGCCCAGCAATTTATCCTCGCTGGCCAGCATAAAATATGCCTTCTGGGTTGTATAACCATCAAGTCTGAATACATCAGCAACAGGCTTGTCAAAACGACGGAAACCTTCGTCATCCTTGCCAAGAACTTTTACGTTAAATGTCAGACTCTTATTTGTCTTAGGATCACGAACCTTAACCACTGCATTGCCATCAGAAACCGCTACCAGCTTGTTATTCACAACACGAACAACACTGGTTCTGGAAGAGCTGAACTCCAGAAGTTCACTCCAACCGGACTCCGGATAAACCAGAGGCTCCAGGGAATAAACTTCATTGACACTCATAGTCAAGCCTTCTTCAATGCCGTCCATAAAGAAGTCGGTATAGTTTGCAGGCAGACCGATCTCATAGGTAGCGTAGTTAAGTGCATAGTCATATGCAGTAATAACAAAACAATTTTCGTTATAAGCATTTTCTTTAATGCTGTAAATATAATCCGTAAGTTCGAAGGTCACATAAGTAGTGCCGTTCTCCTGAGAATACACAGGAGTCATATACTGCTCAAAAGCCTTCATTTCCTGCATTGCATTGCCATTCTCGTCTTCACCCATAACCACAACACCAAGCTGTGCAGACATAGCATAGTGGTTATCGTAGATAGCAGCCTTTGCATACAGGCGGTTTTTCTTCAATGTCTTATCGTACTCATAGTAATACTCAACATCGGTTACCGTGGGGGCTTCAATATCCACAGTCAGCGGGAAAGAATAAGTATTCTTTTCATTTGTGGTTAAACCACCGTCGCCATAGTCCATATGACCGGTAACCGTAACAGTCAGCTTGCTGTTATTACCCAGATTGTAGTCCATTGTGTCGAACTCGATTTCAACATTTGCAGGGTAAATGGATCCACCATCACCGTAAGATTTACGCACATCCACATCTTCTGTTTCAAAGACAACTTCACCAGTTGTATCGTCGGTGATGACAATATCAACCTTTGCGGCATTTCTCAGCAAACCGGTCCACATATAACGCAGAGAGTGAATAGTGCCTTCCTGATTGGACAGGGCAATATAATCTTCAGTTGCAGAGATCACCATATCCTTGGGGTCCTGCAGGAAGTAATAAGAGCCCAGATAGCTGACATAATCCTGCTCCATACCGCCAACCAGACGAGTTGCATAGGCATCCGCCTTCAGCTTATCTTCCTCATCAAGGCCAGTATCCAGCTCATCAGCATTGGTTTCATAGTAGGTCAGGTCGAACAAGGGTGCTTCTGTCCAGTCACCGTAGAAAGCGAGATAAGGAACATTCAAGTCAATATTCTTGCTGTTTTCAGCGGTCAGGGTAATAAATCCTTCTACATACATACCATTTTCGAAGGACTTATTCAAATATGCCTTGTTCTCATCTGTCAGCGTAACGGTGACGTTTACATCAACACTGCTGCCAGCCTTTACAGTCAGCTTGTTGTTCTTCTTCAAAGAGCCACCTTCGGACTCTTCCACAGAAACAGCTACTGCTGCACCATCCAGGATGTAAGCTTCTTCCGTGACGGTTGTTTCACCTGCATTTGTTTTTGTTTCGCTGACACCCTCAGTCATCACATAAGCGCCAATGTTATAGGAAAGATTTTTCTTTCCGAAGTTGGTCACTGTGAATTTCATTTCATAGATGCCGGTCTTATCCGGGTCATCACCAAGCTCCAGCTTGGAAGTATCCATTGCATTGCCGTCTTTGTCATAGGAGGTGATATATGCAGTTGTATTCAAACAGGAAGCCAGATTTGCAAGACCTGCACCCTGCTTTCTAACAGCATAGGGCAGTCCGTTGGTGTTAAGGATAATATCTGCAGTAGACATCATCAGCTTATTGACCATTTTGTTAACTTCCACATTGTTATCTGCAATATCCGGAAAGTTTTCAACAACATACTGACGCAGCAAAAGCACAACGCCAGCCAGGTTCGGGCAAGCCATAGAAGTACCGGACAGGTAGTCATAGCCACCACCGGTAATAGAGGAATAAATGTTACCGCCGTGGGCAGTGATCTCCGGCTTGATCTTCAAATCCGGAGTAGGTCCCCAGGAAGAGAAGTCGGAAATAAACGGACCGGAGGTCTGGCTCTTCTTGATTGTCAGCTTGCCACCATTCTTTTCAGCTAGGAACTCGCCATCATCCTGAGAAATGGAGCAGACCGCCAGGGAGGCATCGCCTACATTCATTTTCACATCACCGGATACATTATTATAAATAATAATACCGGCTGCGCCCTGTTCCTGGGCGATCATAGCTTTTTCTTCAAAGGTGTTGTCGCCACGGCGTACCAGAGCGATCTTACCTTTTACATCCATACCGGTATAGTCAGCAGATCTGCCCACGCCGGGGATCACAACATATTCATAGGTTTTAGAGTCTTCATCACCCAACAATGTATCAAAGAAGCTCAATTCCTTTGCTGCATTGTTGTTAGCTTCATCGAAATAAATAATTGTACCGTCATAGATCAAGTACGGAGTCTTCTTACCGCTGATAGATGCAACAGAAATAGTTCCGGGGTATGTACCGGGAGAGCCAACTGTACCGGTATCGGGATTGGAGGTCAAACCCAGGTTGCCGTTTGCTTCAGAGCCATAAGCGGAAGAGTAGCTGTTGGAAGCAGCAACAATCAGGCTAATACCTGCATTGCGGATCTTCTCATAAACACCGTAAACAAGTTCTTCATCCGACTCGCGGCTAAAGCCTGCAGCCGTACCCAGAGACATATTAATAGCATCAACGCCAAGGACTACACAGTCCTCCAATGCATCCAAGATCCAGGATGCCATAGCGGTGTCCTGAATATCGGAGAACACCTTCATTGCGATCACCTGAGCATTGGGGGCAACACCGGTGATCACATCGTCTTTACCAACAATAACACCGGAAACGTGGGTGCCGTGGTTATTGTGGGTGGAGTATGCGTCAGCGTCGCTGTCTGCATAGTCATAAGCAAAGGGCACTTTCTTGTTAACATACACATCGTCAACTGTTGCACCGGAAAGGGCATTTGCCTTGGTGCTAGCCATAACCTTTGCAACATCATCATAGGTCAGACCCAGATTGTCGGAGGTAAAGTTGTCAACAGAGAAAGCAGTATGATTGGTATCAAGACCTGTGTCCAGCACAGCCACAACCATACCACTTCCGTCATAGCCTGAATCACCGCTGTTAAAAATACCGGTATCAAATACATTAACCGTGTTTTCAACAAGTTCTGTTTCTGCAGCCTTATAGACCTCACCAATAATTGCATTCTCACCTTTTTTCAGTGCCTTGCAGGTAGCTGCGTAGTCCCCTGCCTTCACAAGGATCTCGAAACCACTGAGAATGGTGGAATATTCCTTGCCTGTCTTATATGCTACGCCCTTCTCATCCAGAGCAGACAAAATCTCAGCTTTACGATCTGCGATCTTTGCTTCGATATCGGAAGCATCCTCGCTGTAAAGCGCATAGTCGGTAAAATCTACAGTCTTATCAGTATCCTCATAGGCTGACATAATGTCAGGTACATCCAGAGAGATAATCACGGAAATCTCCTGATCATCTTTCATACCTGCAGGAAGCTGATAGACAATATTGCTGTCTAAATAGTCCTTATAGTTTACATCAAGCAATTGGTCCAATGTTTCAATGTAAGAGGCCTGATAGTTTGTAGCCTGAGCCTGCGGTACATAAAGCGCACAGACCAGAATCACCGCTGCCAGTGCCAGAACCAACGCCGATCGGGTGAAGGTAATCCATCTTGTTTTTTTCATAGAGTAATCGCCTTTCATCTCTAAAATTCGCACAAAGATATGCACACATAGTCCAGAATATAATACAGTATAACAGGTCAAAAAGCAAGGATTTTTCACTTAATCTGGGCGAATATAGGCAAATAAATACAAAACAAAGATTTTATCCATCAGTGGTGGACACGGTCGTTTTTTAGAAGAAAACTATTACCCCACTCCAATTAGATCATTTACTTTACACCTTTATTATGGTATACTGAACAAGAAATTTATCCCCTTGGAGGAAAAAATATGACAAAAACAAAATGGATTCGCCTGATTTATGGCATCATCCTGAGTGCAGCTTTGATTGCAGCAGGACTTTGCTTGATTGGCGCGTGTATCTGTATCTACCAATCCGGTGACCGCCCATTTTCCCGGGAAGCAGTTGCTCTATACTTTTCACAAATCGCTGTGCCTGTATATGTTGCACTGGCGCTGACAGTGGGTAGCTTCATTCTGAATTTCGCCTTACCTTCCCAAAAGGAAAAGAAAAAGGTAGATAAAGACTATACAGCTATTTTACGCAGACTTTGGGAAAAGAGGGATGTTTCCTTCTGCGGTCCGACATTATTAAAGGATATCACGAAACTGCAGAAGTCCAGAAAGCTTCATACATATATTAGTTTTGCACTGCTGGTCCTGGGTTCAATTGCTTTTCTTGTGTATGCAGTCAATCCCGGCAATTTCCCTTCTGACGATATTACCGGATCTATGGCTCGCGGCAGTCTGGTTATGCTCGCCTGTCTTGCTGTTCCTTTTGGTTATGCTGTGTTCACTGCATATTTTACCAAGGCAAGTATCCAAAAGGAAATCGAACTTGTTAAAGGCATAGCTCCCAGCAAGGAAGCCATCGCTGCAAAAGAAATGAATGAATCTAAAAACATATTGCGTTGGGTGCTACTGTGCATAGCGATTGGAATTATGGTTTATGGCTTTTTTGCCGGCGGCACAGCCGATGTGCTGACAAAGGCCGTAAATATCTGCACTGAGTGCGTAGGATTGGGGTGAGCACAATGAAAGAAAGATTAAAACGATTGATCCCCAGCAAGCGTAAGATTATGCAGCTTTATTTTGCACTGCTGTTTAACGCCAACTTAAAAGGCTTCATCACCGGCAATATCTATCAGGGCAAGTCAAAAATTATGTGCGCCCCCGGTATTAATTGCTACTCATGTCCCGGTGCGATCGCAGCTTGTCCTTTGGGATCGCTGCAAGGTTCCTTCAGTGCTGACCATTCGACTATTTATTATGTAGGCGGCATCCTGCTTCTGTATGCGTTGATGTTCGGCAGAATGATCTGCGGCTGGCTGTGCCCCTTCGGTCTTGTACAGGAACTGATGTACAAGATTAAGACCCCCAAAATGAAAAAAAGCCCGGTGACCCGAGCACTTTCCTACTTAAAATATGCTATTTTAGTATTCTTTGTTTTTATCGTACCTATTATGTATGCATTCCGGGACACTCCCCTGCCCACTTTCTGTAAGTACATCTGCCCCGCAGGTACTCTAGAAGGCGGTATTGGTCTTTTAAGCAACAAGGTAAACGCCAGCTATTTCTCTATGCTTGGACCGCTGTTTACCTGGAAGTTCCTTTTGATGGTAAGTATTCTTGTGGGATGTGTGTTCATCTTCCGGCTGTTCTGCCGTTTCCTCTGCCCTCTGGGCGCGTTGTATGGACTCTTTAATAAGATTTCCTTCTTCGGTGTGAAGGTGGTGCAAAGCAAATGTACGGATTGCGGTCTGTGTGTTAACCACTGCAAGGTTGATATTAAGCACGTTGGCGATCAGGAATGTATCAGCTGCGGTTCTTGTGTAGGTGTTTGTCCTACTAAGGCGATCCAGTGGAAAGGACCGAAGATCCAGCTAAAAGAAAATGAAACAGAAACCGACAGCTTAAAGAAGAAAAAGACTATTTCCCGGGTAATATCCTCTGTTCTTCTTTTGGGTATTCTGGCAGGAGCGATTACTTATTATTGGATGCAACCGGATCAAACCAACCCCAATCCCGGAGTGATCACCGCTGACCGGGGTAATCAGGTTGGGGATCTGTGCTATAATACCGATCTTCCAATTGTCACCGGAGATGGTATAACAGAAGAAACTATTGATCCCACTGCAACCGGAACCGTTACTGTTATCAACTTCTGGGGCACTTGGTGCACACCTTGTGTTGCCGAGCTTCCCTACTTCGATCAAATTGCAACGGAATACGGCGATGATGTTACTGTGATTGCCGTCCACTCAGCCCTGTCCAGCGAGACAGGCCCGGATTACATTGGGCAGTATTACCCCGACTCTAAGCTGATCTTCTCTCAGGACAGCGGTGAAGGCTTTAACGGCGATTATTACACAGCCTTAGGTGGCAGAGGCACTTACCCCTACACAGTAGTGCTGGACGCAAACGGAATTATCACCGAAATTTTTGTAAATTCGCTGACTTATGATGACTTGAAAGCAGCAGTAGATAATGCAATGTGATAATCTACAGCAAACCGGCTGGCTCAACGAGCCAGCCGGTGTTATTTTCAGTTGTGACCTTCAGTAGTTCCGATCAATTCACCAAGATCAATTGGTGTTGTTCCATCAATTACAATCATAGAATCTTCATACGCCTTTCTTGCAGCTGTATGCCATGCTACAAAATCAGCAGATGAATTAAATGTATTAATAAATGCCATTTGCTCATCACCAGACATCGCATGATACTCTAAATATGTCACATCCCGTTTATCTGGAACACTTACATCCGGGGCATCTGGAAAGATCGGGCCGGGTTCAGTTGTTTCTGGATTTTTCTTTTCTTCCTCAACAATTTCATTATACCACTCAAAAAAGTCATCAATTTTGTCAAATGAATCCACAACTTCTTTTTGCTCTTCCGCTGACATCTCTGAATAATCAGAAAATGTTATTTCATCAACATTTATAGCCGATGCATTAGTTTCATCTTTAGCAGTATCTGTCAAATCATTATTTGCAGTTACTTCTGTTGTTGGTTCTAATGTAACATCTGTCACATCCTTTGTATCCTGTCCAATAGTGTTTTCTGCAGATACATCATTATTTCCGCAACCTGCAAGCGTTGTACAAATCAGCACAGCAACAACCAATAAAAGAATAATCTTATTTTTCATAATTCTCGCCTCACATCCCAAATAATTCAAGCCCCTCCTCCTAGGAGGGGTGGCTTTGCCGGAGTGCAAAGCCGGGGTGGTTAATAAACCACTCCACCGCAAGCGGTCCCCCTCTCCTGCAAGCAGGAGAGGCATAGGCTCCCCCGCGAAGCAGGGGAGCTGGCAAAAATCGTAGATTTTTGACTGAGGGGTTATGCCAGCAGATCAAACTCTCTCAGGTGGCCAACAAATTCAGAAATGAACTTCTTAGCCTCCTCCTGATCTACATCTTCGTAGGCACCATTAACAGCCTGCAGCAGGTCTTCCTCTGTCTTCTCCTCCTGGAGTTGTTCCCACAGAAATCTGCCAGTATCATTTAATGTGATCATTACAGACAGGTCTAAATTGTCACCAGTAGGTAAAACAACATTTTCTCCGGCAACAGTACTGATAATATATCCTTCTTTAACTTTCATTTTAATTCTCCTTACTATATTTCTCACCGGACATAGCTTCATAAGAAACGATAGCAGCTTCCAGATCCATATTACATTTTAGTTTCCAGATTGGAATATTTAAAACAAGGTCATCAAGAATTTCCATCAATTTAATGCGAAAATTCTTATCCCTATATCTGTGTGTCTGGCTTAGAATTGAAAAAATCGCTTCTGTACCAAAAACACGAACTATTTCATTAGTTTTGCTTTGTTCCAACATTGCAATACCTGCCAGTGGTACACCTTTGTTAACACTAATATTATGCTTCCCACTCCAAGGTGTGCCATAAGCATACCAAACACCATTAATCAGCCTTAATGCTGGCTTATCATCGTTTAATATATACGCACTATCACCGAATAGCTTTAACCAAAGTTGTGTATGTGTTGACTTACCAGTACCAGACATTGCAGAGAATAAATAAGCTTTTCCATCTACAACGACTGCAGAGGAATGTAATTTAATACCACAAAAATCCAACAAATGAACATAAAAATAAGTTTCTGTTGATTTATATTCACATAATTCTTCAGACATAAATGGAAATTTAGTCTTCCACTTGTTAACATTTGACTGTACGCAAATATCCGTTTCTTCAAAAGGCTCGCAACAATAGGCTTCAGCATGCTCCTCAGTTTTGCCAAAAGTATCCATTATAATATTCAGTCCGGCAATCCTGTAGTATTTTTTCATACGATCCTCCTAATCTTTAGTTTAATTAATTATATCATAGCCACGAAAAAAAGCAACTATTTTTACACAAATTCACAGTTGCAAAAACATCCTATTCTTGTTAATATATTTATACTTCATTAGATATGACTACACAATTGGAGGAAATTTGTAAATGCAATATATAGATGAAAAGTTTAAAGATCTACCCCCGGAAGTTACTGTTGAAAATATCATATCCATTATTCGTTCATTTGGAATTGAACTTGAGGAAAAATGGTACGATTCTGGAATTGAGAACTGTTATAGCCTATCTGTTCATATAAAAGACGGCTATCCATCTAGCAATGGCAAAGGTGTTACCAAGGCACTTGCCCGTGCCAGTGCATATGCAGAATTTATAGAGCGTTTACAGCAAGGTCTTCACTACTATAAGCTTCAGTCATTCATTCAGGACCCTGAAATGAATCTCCATACCTATGCACCTGACGGAAAATATATGACTGAGCAGGAACTGGTTAACGACAGTGAATGGATGGATTATCTGATAGAAGCCTACGGAAAAACCTTGACACGGAAAAAGATTGCCCAACAATGCAAAGTATTCTCTTGTACGAATGAAGATAAAATTCTCACACTTCCTTATTACAGTGTGTTTGAGGATAAATATGTATATTTACCAGCAGCTTTCATTGAGCAAGTATATGTTTCTAATGGTTGCTGCGCAGGTAACACTATGGAGGAAGCATTTGTTCATGCTATTTCTGAAATATTTGAGCGAAATCGACATTTAAATGTTATAATTAATGGAAAATCCTATCCTAAAATTCCAAATGAAATTCTTCATAAATATCCAACTGTATCTAAAATATTAAAACAAATACAACAACGCGGTGATTACGATATCAGCATATTAGACATATCTGATGGATGCGGTTTCCCTGTTGTAGCATCTAGAATTATTAATAAGAACAATCATTCGTACCTCGTAAATGCTGCTGCAGATCCAGTGTTAGAAATAGCTATCCAGCGCACTTTAACAGAACTCTTGCAAGGCAGAAACATTGATAAATTTAATGCTCAACGGAGTAGTGTTATATTAAACTTGCCAACAGATGTTCCGATCTCCTCTAATGCATGGAACACAATTGAAAGTTCAAACGGTCTGTATACTGCAGATTTCTTTTGTGATGTAAAGAACGAAATATCAATAAATACAGACATTCATAATAGGACAAGTAAAACAAACAAAGAACTACTAAAATATGTTCTATCTGTATGTAAAAAACTCAAGAAACCCGTCTATATACGAAACTACAGTTATTTAGGCTTTAATAGTTACAAGGTAATCATTCCTGGTTATTCAGAAGGAAACTGGCTACAATTAACAGATCCGATTTCAGAGTATGCATTTGGTAATGATTTAAGAAATACAATGCTGGATATCTCCAGCGCGAATCATCAACAATTAATTTCGCTGCTGATGTATCGTAAATTAGTTTCAAATAAAACAGGAAAAACAAATAATTTCAGTCGTATGGCCGGTATTCCTCTAAAAGGAGCGCCTAGCTATTTCCTTTTACCTATTACTCTTGCATACGCAGCTTATAAATTAGGACGATACAATGAAGCCTCACATTATTGTAGCATTCTTGCCGAAAACAAAAATCTCGATCAAGAACTTACTGCCTATCTGTTATGTGTTGTAATGTATCTTGACCTTAAGCAGAAAGAAATTTCTCTCGAAAAGATTGAATTGCTGCTTCTAAAATTTCACAAGGCTGCAATTGCAAATACATTAATTTCGCATATTAAATCTGGTGATACTCCATTTGATGATCTAGTTTTAAGATGCAACCTTCAAAACTGTCAAACCTGTCAATATTCTAAGAACTGTTCTTATTATAAAGAAAAGGAATTAATTCAAAAAGTAGGCAGACATTACAACCAATTTGTAAATGGACAAGACATAAGATTGTTCCGTTCATATTTCAACATCTAATTTTTGCAGGCTGTACCTTTCGGCACAGCCTGCTTTTTTGATGGGACTTTTTTACAGCCCCTTCTTCCTAGTTGTTGCATCATAAATTATAAAGAAACAGGCAGGAAAACCTGCCTGTTCTTTCAGTTGTTAACTTATGCACCTTCATTAGGCTGAGTCTCACCAGATTCGAGTTCAAATGCAGTGATCACTTCAGTTACGATCTCAAATGCCTTAATTTCAGGATTCACAAACTTCATCACAATATCCTCCCTTCACAATGATAAGTATGTCTATGTGTTAATACTCAGGTCCAAACACAGAAACACCACAATCGGTAATCACCATAGCCTGCACTTCAAACGTAGAATAGTCAATATCTAGAGAATCCAAGCCACTCAGTGCGAAAGTACAATATGTACCAGTGCTAGATGCAATACTGGAAATAAAATCATCAGATACCCAGAAATTCAAGTTAATATCACCTGTAGGCGTGGTCCAAGTAGCATTTAAACAAAGCTTAAAAGCATGATCGGATGCTTTGCTAGAATCTTTAAGGATATCATACAAAGATTGATGACCATTAAATCTAAACTTGTAAGAAACAGTATGCTTTTCGGTATCGAGAACATATGCAGTCTTGCCACTTTCCTCCGCAATTCTGGAGTTTGCCATTACATAGCAATTATCAATCCATACAGGGATAACATACATAGTACTGTTATAAGCGTTCAGACACTTACTGTTGGAAGAAATCAAATTAGCTCTAGCTACATTAATGTTACTGCAAGAATTAATGTTACCAGAATATCTACCATTCTGATATGCAGTAATGTAACCGCCATTGAGAACATAGAGATATTCAGCAGTTAAATCAAAACCGTTTACATCCAAAGCAACACCAACAGGAATAGTAACAGTCTTACCAGCCATATCAGCATCTGCAACCAGCTGGACAAAGAGGGGTTGCTTATCTTCTGCAGGGTCTGCAGCATAGTCTGCAGCAGCTGCAGCCAGAGCATTAGTCAGGCTCATTGTCTCGTTGTTATACTTAGCAACCTTGGGTTCTTCAACAACGGGGGGCAGCTCAGGCTCTTCAGGAACGACCTCAACCAAAGTGTAGGTACCTTCGTTAGCAGTCCAAGCGTACTCAACATCGGAGATGGTAACGTTTGCAGCAACCAGGTTGGAAGCTACGATAGCAGCAGAAGCTACATCACCAACGATTTCGCTGCCAGTGAAAGCAACAACGTAAGGAGCGGTCAGGGTGTAAGTACCCAGATCCAGGTTTGCGCCAGCGGGCAAAACGATGCCAGCCTCAGCAGTTGCGTTCGCAACCAGAGTGATGGTGTCGCCGGAAACAGCAGCTGCAACAGCAGCATCAATGGTGGTGTACTCAGCATCGCCGATCACAGCAACAGGGGGAACATAGTCAACAGTGAATGCACCCTCATAGGTGTTGATGGTGACAACATCACCAGCGGCAACAACGAGCTTATTCTCTGCATCCAGAACATCCCATGCGCCGTTCAAGGTAACATTAACTGCACCCATATTCTCGCTGGAGAAGACCAGAGTAGCAGCCTTAGCAGCGGTGTAGGAGTAGTACAGAGAAGCATCTCCGTTGTTGATATCGGAAGTATAGGGCAGGTTCTCGATTACGTAGGGGAAGTAGTAGGAACCGTTACCTGCAGGCAGAGCATCAACGATGCTAGCACTGTAGGTACAATCCTCGGAAGAATAGGTATTGATGATAATTGTATCGCCAGTAGCCAGCTCAACATACTTGGTCAGGCTGTCGTAGGCCTTAGACTCAACACCGGAGATACCAAGGGTATAGGCGGCAGTGGATGTTACCTTAACAATGCAATCTTCAGTTGCAGTGTAAGTATAGTACATATCGTGCTCGCCGGTATGAGTAACTTCCCAAGGCAGCTCAATAGCGACAGCAGTTTCCTCGGATTCGCCGGGGCCAGCAGGCTCAGCAACTGCCAGATTCAAAGTAATGGTCTCATCCTGACCCATAGAAACGTTAGAAACAACAATCTCTACAGGTGTACCGGCAGTAACATTAGCCTCAACGGAGGGACCCATAGCCTGAACGCCATTAACAGTCAGGGTCATATTGCCCATACCGAAGATCATGCCGATCATACCAGCAGCGGGGTCCATAGCGGTAACTGTAGCAGTCAGAACGCCATCGCTCTCGGGAGTGTATGTATAGGTGTTGGTAGCGCCGTTAGCAATGAGCAGGCTGTTGTCGCCAAGAACCAGCTCAGCGGCTTCAGGCTCTTCGGTGCCCTCAGCTACGAACTCGATGGTGGTGGTAACAGTACCAGCAGGTGCATTAAACTCATCATCGGGATTGAAGGTGTTGACCATGATCTTGAGTGTATTGCCAGCCTTAACATCAACTACAAAGGGATTAGCAGCACCATCCTGTTCAGAGGTGGTATAATCACCATATGCAGTAAAATCACCGGAAATGATCTCGCCGTCAAGCTCTATCTCACCATAGTAAGTCTTGTCAATAACATACTGCCAGCCCGTACGAACTTCCTCAGTAACAACTTCATTTTCGTTTTCGTCCTTAGTTGTCACTTTAACAGTATAGGTTGCATCTACATAAACCTTAACAGTGCCGTCGCCCTCGGCAGTGTATGTATAGTAGTAGCCCTGGTTGCCAGCGGCAACTTCCTGTGTGTATGTGTCAGGCTCAGTAATAACCTGGGGGTTATCCACAGTGCCAATAACAGGAGCCTTGGTGGAGAAGGTATAGGTCACTTCTGCATCAGACTTGTTGATAAGTTTGATTGTTGCAGAGGGAGTTCCTGCATCAATTTCAAACTCTGCAGTGTCCTCAAGCTGAAGAACGCCATCAACAGTATTAATGCTACCATAGGAATTATCATTATAAGTAACCTTAACACCGTTACCCTCAACGATAACAGTCTGACCTGCAAAGCCATACAGGTTGCAGTAGACCATAGTGCTGTTGCCAGGAACAGTAACAGAAGTCTCTACTTCTTCGCCTTCCTCAGCAACAGCGGGGTTCTTAATAAAATAAGGATTGGTCTCAGTACCAGGCAGACCAGTAAACTTAGCCCAAACAGTAACTTTACCGCCAACACTATTGTTGTCCTCAAAGGAAATCTCATAGGATTTTCCTTCCACGACAGAAACACCACCCTCAGTATACTCAGCACCGTTAATGTAGATCAATGCTTCGGGCAGTGTGGTCGGTTCTTCGCCTTCTACGGCCTCAGGGACCACAGGATTTGCAAAGACTTCCAGAGTGCCAGTTTCGGTAGCAGTCCAGAGATAAGAAATTCCGTCATTCGCATCGAGAATAATATCGCCATCGACAAAGTCACCAGCGACATTGAAGTTTGCTTCAGCGAATGCGCTAAAGGGGATCATGCAAAGGACCATTGCAAGAACAATGATCAGAGATAATGCTCTCTTCATTCGTTTTTTCCTCCTGATTTATAATTTGGCCTCGCAGCCTATAAAAACCCAAGATGATCTGTAAAACTTCCGGCAAGTGCAGGATGAGGGCTCACCACCGCCTTTTTGGGGTGGAGAGGAGCTACAAGCCGTGGGCGGCGGCTATACTCAGTTCCCGCTATGCGGCGGGAGCAAGCCCCCGCCCTGCACTTCCCTTCTGTTCCGCAGAACATCGGGAGTTTTCCTATTTAAGTTCAGGCGATTGCCTGAAGGGTAATGGTTGCCTCGGTAGAGCCATCCGGGAAGAAAAACACTTCTTCTTCGGTGGTGTAACCATAACCAGAGGGCATTGCCATCAGCTTGATCTCATAGTCAGCTTCCGGCATATCATAATAAGAAGCGATGCCGTTTGCATCGGTCTGAGCAGGTGTGCAAGTATCCAGGCAAATCTGGACAAAGACACCGGCGATGGGGTTGCCACCTTCGTCAACAACCTTAACAGTGTGAGAAGGTTTCGCAGCTTCTGTTGCCTCTGTGGTTTCCACAGGAAGGGTGGTTGACGCGGTGGATGCTGCGGTTGTTTCCGCATTATCAGAACTGCTTGTGCAAGCACACAGACCAATTAACAGGCACAGGCTAAACAGTAAAGCAGTAAAACGCTTGGTATTCATTGGGTTTTGCCTCCTTTCGAGGGATTCATTAAACAGGCATAGGAACACACCTATCAATGGTTACTATCATTCTAGCACTACTTTCCGATTTTTGCAAGCATTAATTTGGAAAATTTTTTGTTTTTTTTGAATGTTTTTCTAAATATGTATTTTCTAAACTGCATACTTTTCGGTAATATGTAACAGATATTGCACTTTGTAAAAAAAATTACTGGAAAAGGAATATATCCACTAAAAAAAATGTAAGGAGCGGTAATCGCTCCTTACATTATATATTAATTTACATAGTCCATGCAGATCCAACCCGAGGTAATTCTACCCCAAGTCGTACCACCAGCTGATTTTGTTTCCAAAATTTCCACCTTGCTACCCTTATATAAGTAAGCAACAATCTTATTGCCGGTGCCGGCTTCGCTACGGACGCACAGACAGCTTGCCGTAACTGTTTTTGCAGAAGTGTTAGCAGAGGCATTATTGCCGGTGCTGCCACTAACCACAACATAATCCATACTGATCCAACCATTTGCGATCTTACCCCAGACTGTAGAACCAACGGTCTTGGTTTCGGTGATCTGGACTGTATTTCCATTATACAGGTAGCCGCATATTGCATAAGAAGTGCCGGGGCCACTGCGGACACGCAGGTTTCCGTTTACTTTCACAGTGCCGGTCTGCGCTGTTGTATTCGGCTGCTCCGGATTGGAACTGCCGTCCAGCTTTACATAGTCCATACTGATCCAGCCATCAGAAATCTTACCCCAAGTTGTACTTCCCTCAACCTTGGTTTCTGTAATCTGTACCTTTGCACCTTTATAAATGTATCGAACAACAGCATGTCCTACGCCAGGACCGCTACGTACACGCAAGCCACCCACCGCTGTGATCGTCCCCGTTGCAATAGGTGTTGCTGGGCCTCCAGTACTAGGTGTGCTGGGTGTTGCCGGTGTGCTGGGCTTTTCTGTAGCTGCAGAATCCAGTACAATATAATTCATACTTACCCAGCCATCGGAAATCTTGCCCCAAGTCATAGCGCCAACGGTTTTCTGCTCCAAAATCTGGACCTTGCTTCCATTTGCCAGATAACGGACAGCTTTATAGCCAGTGCCAGCACCACTGCGAACGCAGAGTCCGCCATTCGCCTTAACTGTACCGCTTACAGCAGGTGTAGCAGGCTGTTGAGGCTGGGTTTCCTGAGGTGGTGTGCTGGGCGCAGGATTACTGGGTGCATCCTTAACCGCATCGTAATTGGTGTACTTCAGGCAAATCCAACCGCCATTATATTGACCCCAGGTATATCCTGTGCCGTTTGCTACAGCTGTGATCGTAAACTGTTTACCCTTGTTAGCTGTGCCCACAATAGTGTAATTGGTGCCAGGGCCTTTCCGAAGGTTGACATTATTATCTGTAACCGTAACGGTTACATTTACCGTCGGTGCAGGTGCCTCGGGAGCCTGTCCCGCAGCATTCTGCCAATGGGCATAGAGTGTGATTCCTTTTGTATTTCCATCCAGAACAGTAACCTGTGTGCCGCCCTTTGCCTCCGTGAACCAGCCAATGAAATTGTAGCCGGAATATGTGGGAGTAGGATAAGGCTTTGCAGTCAAAGATGTATCATAACCCTGACTCTTGGGGCTGACAGAGCCGCCATTTCCTTCATAGAATACATAGCCATAATGATTCGGAGGTGTTTGGGAATATGCATTGTTTAAGTACATATTCGCTTCAGAAAGACGTCTTCTAAGCAAGAAGTCCTGAATCTGACCACCAGCGATGCACCAAAGGGCAAAGGCACGGATCATATCATTTCCGGTTGCACCCTTGATTACTGCATTATATAATGTACCGCTTGTATCTAAGCACCAGCCTGTTCCGCAATTGTAGGAAAACAGTACCAACGCATCAAACTGATTCTGTTTCAACGTCAAAGAGTGCTTCTGCATATAACCTACCAGGTCCTTGTAAACAAAGAACAGGTGATTATACAGTAAAACCTCCGCATCTCTTTC
Organism: Faecousia sp.; assembly: GCA_045656945.1. Taxonomy (GTDB): domain Bacteria; phylum Bacillota; class Clostridia; order Oscillospirales; family Oscillospiraceae; genus Faecousia. The sequence continues at coordinate 4,013 of JAZOSD010000024.1, read as the reverse complement.
TGTAATGCCAATGGATTTATATTCCTCAAGCTTATCATCGGGACATCTTGTTCCGTATCCAACAGTCCACTGAGAGTAGTCCCAATAAGGTCTCTCGCTAAAGCCTTCCTCCTTCTTAAGGATCGCAATACACTCAGCACTGGCTTTGTAGCCATTATATCCTTCATCCACAACAGGAGGCGTTTCAGGAACAGAAGGCTCTGGAGGCGCTGTGGTTTCCTGTGGTGCAGTAGTCTCTTGAGGAACGGTCGTTTCCTCCGGTACTGTGGTTTCCACCGTTGTCTCTTGTGCCTGCGTGGTCTCCCCTTCTGCCAAAGCAGAAAGAACGCCCACCGGCAGGATGCTTATCAACATAACTGCAGTTAGCAGGAAACTAATCAGTCTCTTTGCCATATATGCATACTCCTTCCAAGTCAAATATATGGTTATTATAGCAGAGCATTTTACGCAATGCAACCCTTTTTCGCCAAAAATTACAGCATTGTTACTATTTATGCAAACCAATATTTTCCATATTTGTTGTATTCTTTCATTTTTCTCCGTATATTCCCAACTTTTGTCGAAAGAAAGTTAACATAAAGCACTTCCTGTCTTTGACAATTGCATTTTCTTATCTCATATGATAAAATGAGCGCAGAAAACACAAGGAGGTGCAGCTATGCACGATCATAAAGTGCTGATAGCAATGAGCGGCGGTGTGGACAGTTCTGTGGCTGCACATCTGATGTGTCACAGCGGTTTTGAATGTGTGGGTGCTACAATGCAGCTTTTTGAAAAGTCACCCCAAGATGCAGAAGATGCTAAAGCTGTTGCAAACAGATTGGGACTTCCCTTTTACATTTTCGATATGCAAAAGCCTTTCCGCGAAAAGGTTATGGACAAATTTGTACAGTGCTATGAATGTGGTCTAACACCCAATCCTTGTATTGAATGCAATCGTTATTTGAAATTTCGGGAGCTACTGGTGCAAGCTAAGCATTTGGGGTGCGACTGCATAGCGACCGGACATTACGCTTCTATCCGTTTTTGCAGTGATACCAATCGATACCTATTATATAAGGCGGCTGACAAAAGCAAGGATCAAAGTTATTTCCTATATACATTGACACAGGAGCAGCTTGCGCATATACACTTCCCTCTTGGTGATCTTACCAAAGAAGAAGTTCGCAAAATTGCCGAAGATCAGGGTTTTACAAATGCCCGCAAGCGGGACAGTCAGGATATATGCTTTGTTCCGGGCGGTGATTATTTTGCCTTCCTGAAGTCATATACAGGAAAAGAATATGTTGCCGGTGATTTCCTGGATCTTGCCGGGAACGTAATTGGGCAACACAATGGCGCTGCCGCTTACACCAGAGGGCAGCGAAAAGGTTTGGGGTTGGCTATGGGTGAGCCGGTATATGTATGCTGCAAGGATATGGAAAGAAACACTGTCACAGTTGGCAGCAACGACGCACTTTTTAGTCGAAAGCTTTTGGCAAACAACTGGAATTTCTTCCCCTTCGATACACTTAGTGAACCAATGCGCGTTATGGCAAAGGCCCGTTCCCGTATGACCGAGCAACCGGCAACCATTTATCCGGAGGATAACGGTATCATTCGGGTGGAATTCGACGAACCTCAACGGGCAATTACCACTGGGCAAGCCGTTGTTCTATACGATGGAGATTTGGTGATCGGCGGCGGCACAATTACAGATGTATGATAAAAAGCAGTGCTATCAGCACTGCTTTTTGCTTATTTAACACCGGGAAAATACTCATCCGCAAAGTCCACCCTATCTACCTGAAAGGATTTTCCATTCAGGTACGCAAGGCAACCTGCATCTGTTGTAAACCGAAAAGTAAGCTTATAAGAATACAAAGCCTGATAATTGCGATCGGATTTCTTGTTCAGCTTACCATACTTGCCATCACCAAGAAGGGGGTGACCTGCATAGGCAAACTGGGCACGGATCTGGTGTGTTCTACCGGTAATCAAATCGCACTCCACAAGAGATAATCCATTATTCGAAGAAAGTATCTCATAATTGGTCTGGCAAGTTTTTGCGCCTGGCTGAGGTTTGTCCGTAACAAAAACCCGATTCTTTTTAGCATCCTTAAAGAGATAACCTTTTAAGCTGCCCTTTGCCGGCTTTGGCGTTCCTTCCACAATGGCAAGGTAGCGTTTTTCCAATTCGCGATCCTTGATCTTCTGGTTAAGAATTCTAAGTGCTTCCGCATTTTTTGCTGCGATAACAATACCTCCGGTATTGCGATCAATTCGGTTGCACAGAGCCGGTGCAAAGGAATTCTCCCCTCTGGGACTCCACTGGCGCTTTTGATAAAGGTATGCCTGGATATGGTCGATCAACGTTCTACCGTATTCTGCGCCATCGTGGGGATGTACCGCCATACCAGGTCGCTTATCTGCCAAAAGGATGTTGTCGTCCTCATATACAATATTAAGTTTAGGAGTTGCAACGGTCAAATAGGCATTATCCTCGCGGGGTGCTTCAAAGAATTCATCATTAATATAAAGTTGAAGCACATCGCCTGCCTGCAAACGGGTATCTCGCTCCGCCCGGCTGCCATTGCATTTGATCCGTTTAATGCGGATATATTTCTGTGCCAAAGATGCAGGTAACAAAGGAACAGCTTTGCTCAAGAAACGGTCTAACCGTTGTCCTGCGTCATTGGGTCCTATTGTAAATTCCTTCATAGCTTTTGCTGCTCAACCTTCTGCTGATAATGGCGATCAATTTGTTCAGTAAACTCCTGTGCAGGGTTATAACCCATCTTTCGTTGACGGTTATTCATAGCCGCAACCTCAAGAATCACAGCAAGATTTCGTCCAGGCGTTATGGGAATAGTATACATCGGCACTTTCACGCCTAAAATTTCAGTGTGCTGCTCCTCCAAACCAATGCGGTCGTAAACCGTTTGGTTGTTCCAAGGAACAATATTTACTACCAAATCAATCTCGTTTTCTGTGCGAATGGCACCCATACCAAAAAGCTTTGCCACATTAACAATACCAATACCACGCAGTTCCACATAATTACGAACCAGTTCCGGTGCCGTTCCCATCAGTGAACCGTCTGAGACCTTACGGATTTCTACCGCATCGTCAGCAATTAGGCGGTGTCCACGTTTCAACAGCTCAACAGCAGCTTCACTTTTACCCATACCACTTTCACCGATAATCAGCAATCCTTCGCCGTAGACCTCCATAAGCACGCCGTGTTGGGTAATGCGGGGTGCAAGGGCCGCTTTCAGATAGGTGATAATCGCAGAAACCACTGTAGATGTAGCATCCGGACTTCTAAGCAAGGTAACATCGTGCTTCTTTGCCATTTCCAAACATTCTGCGTAAGGCTCGCGGTTTCGGGAAATCAGCAAAGCAGGCACTTTATAGGAGAGCAAACGATCAAAAGCAATTGCGCGTTCCGAAGACGACAGTTTTTGTGAATAACTGTTTTCAACATTGCCCATAACCTGTAGACGCATAGGCTCAAAATGGTCAAAATAACCTGCAAGCTGCAGACCGGGACGACCAACATCCTCAACAGTGATTTGAATGGACTCAAAATCCGAGGAAGCATAAATTACTTCTAAGTTAAATTCATTGACTAGCGTAGTCAGCGGAACACTATACATATTAAACATTATATCCACCTCTTTCTGTGTCCATTATAGCTATAAGTACCCCGAATATCAATAATATTTTGAAAAAAGAAATTTTTTTGAAAAAAACACTTGCATTTTGGATAAAACTCTGCTATCATATCTAAGCGCCTGTTTTGGGACGTAATTTTAGTGAGCCATCATAGCGGATAGGAGGTGCAGTGAATGGCAAAGTGTGATTATTGCGGTAAGGGCGTTACCTTCGGTATTAAGGTCTCCCACTCCCACAGACGTTCCAACCGGACCTGGAAGCCCAATGTAAAGCGGGTCAAGGCCATTGTGAACGGTACTCCGTGCCATGTGTACGCTTGTACCAGATGCCTCCGTTCCAACAAGGTTGAGCGGGCT
>JAZOSD010000023.1:0-35457 GCA_045656945.1 Faecousia sp. | reverse complement strand
ATGATTTCTCGCTTCGCTCCATGATTTGAATTGCCCCGTAAAATGTGCCGTTAGGCATATTTCAAGCCGCCAGGCAAATCATGGCAAACCAATTCATTCCCCTAAAGGGCAATTCATTGGGCCCGTTGCATTTTGCAACGGGCCCATTTTGATTATTCGTATGCCAGCAGGTAGTCATAGAATGCGCGGCATTCTTCCAGTCGAATGGAATTTGCCACATAGACAAAGTAAACCTTATCCTTCACATCGATATGATCCTGAACAAAAGCTGTATCGGTGATATCGATCGCCACTGCAGAGGGATTTTCCTCCTCGTTCATCTGGGCATAGATTGCATCCTCGCCCATTGCCGCAATTTCATCCGTTGTGTAGATCTCCTCCAGCTTCAGATAAGCTTTTTGCACCAGCATTGCTTCAAAGCCGGTCTGGTCCAAAAGCAGGTAATCCACCTCATGGTTTGTGCAAAGGGCAAGCAGGCTCATCACGGAATAATAGTTATCCTGATAGAGCATTGTATCGTTGATATCGCCAATATTTGTATGGCTCAGGGGCAGGGTTTCTCTTTTATTGCCGGTGCCAACGATCTGCAAATAATCGTCACTTAAATAGGCTCTTCCTTCCTCGGACAGCTCCACATTTACGGTAACACCGCCCAACAGGGTGATCTTACTCTTATTTTCAATGCTGGCAAGAAGGACAGATACTGCCATAATAAGAATCAGTACAACCACCAAAACCCACTTATAATAAGTCCAGATATGGTTCAATTTTTCCCCGTAGGTCATATTTTCCATATCTTTTTTCAGGTTCTTCAAATTACGGATGGGAGAAAGCTCACTCACTTACTTCTACCTCCTTCTCATCGTCAATATCCATATCGTCAATTAGCTGCTTGAAGGGCTTGACCATCATAAACGCGCCAAACAGGAACGCAACACTGTAATAGAACATTACAAACAGCGCGCTCAAATCCAAAAACATCTGGGGGTTCAAAAAGAAAAGCGCAGCAGGTGCCCAGGTAAGAGCCATAACGGCTAAGGAACGAAGGGGATGGGCAATCAACAGCAGCATACAGTTCCGAAACAGCTGGAACGGTCCGCAGCTGAACCGGAAATGGAAAATAGGCAACAGGGAATGGACCAGCAGGCACAGAACCAGCAGGATCGTGGGAAACAGCCAGTGGATCCCAAGCTGGGGATAGTCAATGGACATAAACAGGGTATATAGCAAAATCACATCCAGCAGCAAAAAGAAAGTGCTAATGAGGGAAATCTTGCCAAAGCCATTGGCAAAGCCACGGAAAAATGCCTTGATCACAGACCGGTCATCATGGGGATCGATCATCTGACGAGTGGCTGTATACAGACCTGCCTGTGCTGCACCGATGGTGAAAACAGGCAGACAGCAGATCACAAAAATCACATTAAGAAAGAAAAGATCTGTTATATAGCCAAGCACTTGGGTCAGCTTTGAGTCAGGCGAGAATAAATTGCTCATTGGGGAAACCTCCGGGTAAATCTAAAGGGAAGCTATGATCAAACCGACAAGCGTCGATTGCATCAGAATTTCCTAAAAAACCCTCCCTTTCCAGAACGACTGCAAAGGGAGGGTTAAAAGTTTTAACTTAGCCCTTGATAGAGCCGACCATAACGCCCTTCACGAAGTACTTCTGGATGAAGGGGTAGACGCACATAATAGGCAGAACAACGATCATAATACAAGCGTAACGCACGGATGCAGAAACCAGCACGGTAGACTCCTGCTGAGTATCCTCAGAGGAAACTCTTGCGATGATCTGCTGCAGGTAGTGCTGCACAGGATACAGCTCGGGGTCACGGATGTACAGACGAGCGGGCATATATGCGTTCCAGTAGGCAACTGCATAGTACAGGCCGATGGTAGCCAGTGCAGCCTTGGAGGTAGGCAGAACCAGACGGAAGAAAACGCCTGCTTCCTGCAAACCGTCGATCTGACCGGACTCAACGATCTCAGAAGGATATGCAGTAAAGAAGCTTCGCATAATGATCATGTTCCAGGTGTTCAGCACATTGGGCAGAATCAGTGCCCAAATGGTGTTGGTCAGACCGTAGTTAGAAACAGCCAGGTAGGTGGGGATCAGACCGCCGCCGAAGAACATAGTAACGGTGATCATCAGAGAGAAGATCTTGTGACCAACGATTGCACGACGGCTCAGTGCGTAAGCACACATAGCGGTGATGACCAGACTCATTGCTGTACCAACGATGGTGTTGAACAGGGTGATCTTATAAGCGCCCATAAAGGAGCCGTCAGCCAGAACGCCCTTGTAGGTGTCCAGGGTCAGACCCACAGGCCAGATGCCGACCTGACCGGCTGCAACAGGGCCGGGGTTAGAAAGGGAAACAGAAATAACGTGCATAAACGGCAGGATGATACATGCCATAAACAGAATCATACAGGTATACAGAACCACATCAAATACGCTGACGCGATTGTATTTTGCTCTTTTATTCTTAACAGCCATATTTCGTTCTCCTTTCTTAGAAGATGCTGTACTCGGTCAGCTTCTTGGAAATGAAGTTAGAACCGAACAGGAACACCAGGTTAACTACGCTGGTGTACAGACCGATTGCAGTAGAGAAGTCATAGTTACCCTTGGTAAGACCAACATAGTAGGAATATGTAGAAATGGTCTGAGAAACTTCATAAGTAACAGCAGACTGCATCAGCAGGACCTTTTCCATAGAGTCGCCCAGGATGTGACCGATCTTCATAATGAACATAGTAGACACGGTGGGCAAAATGGAAGGAATAGTAATGCTCATCATCTGACGGAAACGACCTGCACCGTCCAGTCTTGCAGCCTCATACAGACCGGGGTCAACAGAGGAGATTGCAGCTAAGTAAACGATGGTGCCCCAGCCAAGACCTGCCCAAAGAGCAGAGATTTCGTACAGGGGACGGAACCACTTGGTTTCGGTGAAGAAGTAAATGGGTTCGCCGCCGAATGCCTTGATGATGGTGTTAATCGCACCGGTGGTGGGGTCACAGAGGGACTGCATCAGACCAACCACAACGACCACAGACAGGAAGTGGGGCAGGTAGGAAACAGTCTGGGTGATCTTCTTAAATCTTGCACCGCGGACTTCGTTCAGAAGCAGAGCGAACACGATGGTCAGGGGGAAGCTGACGAACACACCCAGCGCACCCAGTGCAAAGGTGTTTTTGGTGTACTTCCACCATTCCGGAGACTGGAAGAAGATCTTAAAGTTATAAAGACCAATGAACTTACTGCCAGCCAGACCCTTAAAGATACTATATCTGTAGAAAGCAATGGAAACGCCCCACATAGGGACATACTTAAACAGAATGTAGTACACCAGAGCAGGCAGGAACAGGATGAACAAGAATCTTGTTTTCCAGAACCGCTTAAAGATGTTCTGCTTGTTTTGTGCGGGAAGCCGGTTCTTAGGCTCACCGCGTGCTACTTTCGTTGCACTCATAGACGACACACGCCTCCTTGTATTTTTGTGCGCAGCCTGTTTCCTTCCGAGATGTGGCGATGCCACGCACAGACTACTGGGTTAATTTAACAACGATATAATAACCTATCTCTTTGGAAAATGCAAGAGCTAAATTGTTTTATTGTTCCCAATCTGTTCACTTTTTTTACATTTTTTGCAAAGGTTTGTCCTTTTGTGGAAAAATATGAAATTTTTGGGTTTGCAATACGCCAACAGAAAAATCACGCACAGGGTTCTTACCCTGTGCGTGATCGTTGATCTTTCATTATTCGCCGATTTCTTCCTTCAGTCTTGCCAAAGCAGAATCGTGGATCTCCATCAGCTCATCAAAGTGGTACTTGGACTTCATTTCCTCAATGACCTTATCCCACTCAGAGAAGTCCCGCTGGTTCAAGAAGAACTTAGACCACTGGGTCTGTGCATAGTTGAAGCAGGAAAGTGCATAAGTATCGTAAATGAGCTGTTCCTCATCGTTATATCTGAGACGATACTGAGGTGTGTCGCCGCCTGTAAATTTCAAAGCCAGCGCCAGAGATGCTGCATCCGCTTCGCTCAAGGACTTCATCCAGGCATCTGTATGACGAACAGCGCACAAACCGGGCTGACGCAAACCTGCCAGAGACAAGCTCATCTGCTCTTCCAGGAAGCCATCAATAAACTTCTTTTCGCCGTTCTCGTCCACTTCAAAGCTTTCGCCTTCAATGCCCCAGTTGGTCAGAATCTGACCTTCTTTAGAGTACAGCCAGTCCACATAAGCCATAGTGACAGCCACATTATCATTGTTGCCGATGGCATACCAGAAAACAGAGCCTGCACCGTGGCCGGCCTTGAAGCTGGTGGTGACTTTATCTGTAGTCTTTGCGTAAGAGCCGAAGTTAAAGGGCTCTGCAGCAGCTACCAGGAACTCAGGGTTCAAACTCTGACCGGTTCTGTTCATAATCGGCAGACGGTCGGTCTTATCAAAGGTAATGAAAGATGCGTTACTTGCAAAGGACTCATACCAGGTAGATGCATCCATAGTTGCACAGGAGGGGTGCATCAGGCCTTCATTCAGCAGGCTGTTCAGGAACTCGCCCATTTCTCTATAGGGCTCGCTGACCTGTGCCATATAGTACTCGCCTTTATCATTGAGGGTGAAGATGGTGTTATAAGCACCCTGGTTCAAGTGGGTAGCGCCCCACAGGTGGCTAAAGCCCATAATGGACTGCATATTTCCGTTGATGGCACGCATAACAAAGGGATAGGATTCAGGATATGCTTCCTTCAGTTTCCGCAGAACAGCAACAAACTCTTCCTGATTGGTGGGGAAGGTCAAACCGTGCTTTTCAAAAAGGTCCTTGCGGTACAGGAAAATATAGGGGTCGATATCGCTTTCGGTGTGAACCGGCAGGCAGTACATAACACCTTCACGGATGGTGTACTTGGTAACATCCGCAGCATTTGCTGGATCTTCGATAAATGCCTTAACATTGGGCATAATATCCAGATAGTTATAAATGTTGATGTATGCTCCGTCGTCACCAAAGACATCGTAGGTATTGTTATAAACGTTGGCGTGGGTCAGATCCGGAATCTGGCCTTCTGCCATCATGGTTGCGATCTGCTGAGAGAAGCTGTCCAGCGCCACATAAGTAAGATCTACGCCCAGCGTTTCCTCGATTTTTGGCAGCAGCCAGCTTTTGTTGGGTTCAAAGTCAGAGTTTTCCCAAGCATAAATATCAACCTTCTTACCGGTCAGATCGGGAGCCTCATAGTTCTCCAGATCGGGGTTAAAGTTGTCCAGAGTCACGTCGTTGTTACCGCCACCGCAACCGACAAGCAGGGTCAGGCAGCATGCAAGCGCAAGAATCAGAGCCAAAAATCTCTTTGTCATTTCCGTTACCTCGTTTCTGTAAATTAGATCTGGCAAAAGCCTTTTAGTATTTTACTACTAACCTACGGCTTTTTCAATGGATTTTCTTACCTGTTTTTATAGGTTATTTGTCCTTTTCTGCCAAAATGCCGATTTGTATTTTGTGTTATCATAGCACACAGACTCTTCAAAAACAATATAGATTTGTTCGCATTTTATGACATTGACACATTATACATTTTATCCGCTTCCCATTTCTTCCCGGCAGAAAACGCATCGTAAAAGCCTTGTGCGATCCGGGCGCGCTGAGCGCTGCTGCCTATCCCAATGATAAATTTTATTCCGATATGAAAATTTGTCTGGTTCTGAACGGCTCTGCCAAGTGGGAAATTGAGGGGCGCACCATCCCCATTCAAAAAGGGGATATTATCTTTTTGAATATGGGTCAAAAACGCCGTTTCCTTTCCTTTGGGGAAGCGAGACTGGATCTTTGTGTTTTCACGTTCAACCGAAGTGCCTTTTCCAAAGTCCATCATTATATTTTTTTCAGGGACTGCGCAAGGAAGCATATTCTTCAGCATCCGGCATTATCCCGCATTTTAGAGGCACTTTTAGAGGTTTGATCCATCGGTCACCCTTTGAAATACGAATGGGCAACCGCGAAATTTACAGAGTTTTTTATTTCTGCTGAGCTAATGACGGATTTTAAGCCGGAAGCAGTTTCCAAAAGAAATCTAGACATCCTGAACCGAATGGATGAAATGGACGAAAATATTGAAAAAGGTCTGCATCTTCGGGAGATCGCACAATCTTCCGGCTTGTCCGAAAGCACATTCTCCCGGCAGTTTGCCGCCGCTACCGGTATTCACTTCAAGCAATATGTTATGGAAAAAAAGGTACAGCGGGCACTTTGGCTTTTGAACAACACAGATTGGAAAATCATTGATATTTGCCAGGAGTGCGGTTTTCAAAGTGTCAGCGGATTTTACGATACCTTCCGTAAGGTTCTTGGCACAACACCGAATAAAATACGCACCGATGTTTGAGCTTTTAGTTTAGGGGACATTCATTTTGCATTATATAAAAAACACGCACGGAAAATCCGTGCGTGTTTTATCAGTCTGTCAAAAAGTAGTTTTTGACAGACTGGCAGAGGTCAAAGAAGATTCAAAGACAACGATTTCGCCCTCGTCGGCGTATATCGATACGGTAGAGGGCGAAATCGGCAGTAAGTCAAAACAGCTTGCGTAGCAAGCACTTTTCAATCCCTCAGTCAATTGCCTAACATCGGCAATTGCCAGCTCCCTTTACACAAGGGAGCCTCTTTCCATTCAATTTCCATACCTTTGTTTTGACGATTTGGAGGTTCTTTGACGCTCTGAAAAAACACGCACGGAAAATCCGTGCGTGTTTTGTTATAGGCAATTATTCGAAAGTAATACCTTCTTCTTCAACCAGTCTTTCCAGAGCAGCCTCGTGGACCTCCATCAATTCGTCGAAGTGGTACTTAGCCTTCAGTTCCTCCTGAACCTTATCCCACTCAGCGAAATCACGCTGACCCAGTACGAACTTGGACCATTCAGCCTGTGCCTGGTTGTAGCAAGCAGTGCCGTAGGTGTCGTACAGGAACTGCTCATCCTCTGTGAACAGAATTTTGTGCTGTGCATCGTCCTTGCCCACAAACTCCTGAGCCAGCTCAAGGCTTTCCTTCTCGGACTCAGTCAGGGAAGTGGTGTAAGCATCAAAGCCGATAATACCAACCTGTGCAGCTGCGCCCAGGCCCATCTTGGTACGGCCGCCCTGCGCATCGATGAAGCTATCGATGTACTTACGGGTGCCGGCTTCCTTGTCGTCCCACTCCCAGGATTCGCCTTCCACGCCCCAGTTGGTCAGAACATAACCGGGCTGAGAGTACAGGAAGTCAACATACTTCAAAGTAGTTTCCAGATTTTCGTTGTCGCCGATGCAGTACACATAACCGGTACCGGAACCAACGCCGGCAGCCCAGGAAGTGGTGACCACATCGCTCTCCTTAGCGTTGGTGCCGAAGTTGAAGGGAGCAGCAGCAACTACCAGGAATTCCTCCTTCAGGGACTGACCGGTACGGTTGATAGGGTTCAGACGGTCGGTCTTATCGAAGGTGATGAAGGAAGTGTCAGAAGCAAAAGCTTCCATCCAGCCTGCGGTATCCACAGTCATAGAGGACTTGTGCATCAGACCCTCTTTGGTCAGATCATAGAAGAACTGAGCCATTTCCTTGTAGGCAAGGCTCTGCTGAGCCATATAGTATTCGCCCTTTTCATTCAGGGTGAAGATGGTGCCGTAGTTACCCTGCAGCACGTGCTGTGCACCAAACAGAGCACCGAAGTTCTGTGCGCCCTGGATGTTACCGGTCATACTACGCATAATGAAGGGCTGGGAATCGGGGTACAGCTCCTTGAGCTTACGCAATGTTGCAACAAACTCTTCCTGGTTGGTGGGGAAGGTCAGGTTGTTGGCATCGAAGACGTCCTTACGATATAAAAATGCGTTGGGAGCAGTGGATCCCTCGTGGTGAATGGGCAGCGCATACAAAACACCCTCTTCGATGGTGTATCTTGCAACGTCCTTTGCGTTCGCAGGATCGTTCAGGAATGCCTCAACGTTGGGCATCATATCCAGATAGTCGTAGATATTGATGTAAGCACCGTCCAGACCCAACTGAACATAAGCCTGTGTATAGGAGTTCAGCCATGTCAGATCAGGCACATCGCCTTCTGCCATCATCGTCAGGTACTGGTTTGCAAAGCTATCGAGCTCGATGGTGTTCATGTTGCAGTTGAGTACGCTCTCAACAGACTTATTTACATAACAGCCTTCGGGGTCATAGTCTGTGTTCTGGGTCATGTACAGTGTGACGGTTTTACCGTCCAGATCCGGAGCCTCATAGTTCTCCAGAGCGGGGTTCTTACCTGCGCCCTTGGTCTCGTCAGTGCTGTCGCCGCCGCAACCTGCCAGCAGAGCAAAGCAGCAGACCAATGCCAGGATCAGTGCTAAAGCTTTCTTTAACATTTTTTGTCTCCTCATTTCTTAAATAGTTTAGCAGTTTACGGGCAAGCCGCTCCCTGCCACCATTGAATGGCTTACAAAAATAATACCTTATACCGAACCAAAAAGCAACTCTCATTTTGTTAGATTTTCTCTATTTTGTTGCCTTTTCACTTGCTGAGCACTTTGTTTCGGTATTCATTGGGGGTCATTCCTGTGTATTTCTTGAACCAGCGCAGGAAGGTATTGCTGCTGGGAATTCCCACCATTGCACCCACATCGCCCACCCGGATATCCGGATCCTGCAAAAGCTCCACCGCCTTTTGCATCCGGAAAATCTGGATGCTTTCGTTTAAGTTGATGCCGGTTTTGCTTTTATAGTAGGTACTCAAATAGCTTCGGGATACATGAAGCGCCTCTGCCAGATCCTCACCGGAGAAATCGTTGCGGTAGTTTTCTTGCAAATAGCGTCGCACATTATTGATCAGCGGATCATTTTCTGCAGAGGGCTGTTCTTCTCCGCCCATAGAGCGAATAAAGTCTGTAACCGTTTGAATATATTCTACCGCTGTAGCGCACCGGGAGGTGATCACATTATACACACCGCTGGCAGCGGCGATCTTATCCGCACTTTCCTCCAGTCGGGTGGCTGCGTGGGCAGCTGTGTTGACCAGTGCCACACATAAGATCTCCATCTGCATGTGGGAAATGCCCCGCTTCAGGTTTTCCTCCAGAATTTCCTTTGCCAGGTCTGCCGCCTCCGGGATCTTCTGCTGGGAAATAAGCGTCATAAGACTCTTTTCCTGCTGATCGGTAAAGACAAATTCCTTATCCTTCTTTTCCGGCAGGGGGAGAGTCAAAAGCTGTGACCGATCCCACACTAGTGCCATTCGGGCTGCCTCCTGAACCTGGGTATACACCAGAGAAAGCTCATCCGCTTGGGTCAGTGCCGCACTTTGAATCACTGTAAAGCAGGCAAATTCCTGTTCAATATCCAGCCGCTTCATAAACCGTTCCATGCGACCCTCGATTTGCCCGTCCTCTACCGGGAGGGTAACCCGGGCAGCAAACCGTCCCGGCTCCAGCTGGAACACCATTGTGGTTTCAAACAGATTATTCAGTGTGCCGGAAAGCATAGCCTGAATACAGCTCTCCAGCTCTGCCCGGGGCATTGAGATCCCCTCCTGGCAGGAAGGCTGGTACTGCACCTGAATATATAATATGTATGCACTTCCCTCCTGGGTCTGGGGATCGGTGTTCATATCCACATATACATTTTTAAGCTTGGACTGGAGAAAATACTCCGAAAGCACAGCATCCCGCTGGGCAAGTGCCGCCGCCTGCTGCTCCCGGTTCTTAAGAATTACTTCCAGTGCCTCACAGGCATCAAACCGGAAGCCGGGATCTTTGGCTTCCGCATGCTGGTGAATCAGACCGAACATCCGGTTTACCGGGTCCATCACCCGCTTAATGGATACCGGGATCAAAATGACCGTTACTCCCAATGCCGCCACGGCAATGATGCAGCACACCAGGAAGTTGCTGCGCAGCACGCTGGTAGCATCCAGCTCCGGCTGCAGCTTTACAACGGTCATACCGTTTTCCAGCTTGTCGGTATACACCGCATAGCTTACACCTTCTGTATCTTCCAGTGTTTCCATTTCCGGAACACTTGCAATCACCGGGGTTTCATCAGAGGAGTAGACCAGCTCCCCTTCCCAGAACAGGTATGCACCACTTTGCAAATAGCTGTCACTTTGGGCGCAGATCGCTTTCATATCCAGCAAAAGCACCACCATACATGTATTGTTGTAGGGGGATTTCATGGTCAGCGGTACCAGGTCTTGCCGGATGACCTTTGTTCCCTCACCGATGCACAAAAAGGAGCCTTGGGGATAGTACCGGGTGATATTGCTGCTTTCAAAATTCTGGCGCCAACGAGACATCTGATAATCTTCATTTTTCCGGATACCGTCAAAGGCGCTGTCCGGCAGAATGCCGGCGCTGCTTACCACCCAATCCGTATCCTCCAAAAGGATCGCCCAGCTGTTGATGTTGGTATTGTCACCAAGGAGCTCGCTGGCTTTTTGTACCATTTCATATTGACGATAATTGCTGGGTAAATCCCCGTCCTTATAACGGAAGGTCTTTTCAAAAACCACCTGGGTATAGGCGTTTCGGATCTCTTCCAATTCCATATCCATCTTGGTCCGGGCATTGGCAAGCCGCTCGATGTTAATGGTCTTTTCCTCCTGATCGATAGACCGGAGCAGGTGGGAAAACACAAAAAACTCTGCCATTGCCAAAACAAACACCGCCAGGAAGAACACTGCCAGCAGCCGGGTATTCAGTTTTGGTGACTTGACTGCTTTCATAGCTTCCTCCCTTTGAATATTTGCAGCTTTTGCCTTGCCACCCTCAAAAAGGGGGACAAAAGGTAGCTTTTTTACAGTTCCATATAGAACCGGGTGTAGGGCAGATTCTTTTCGAAACCTACTTTGCTGTATGCCCGTCTTGCACCGGCATGACCGTCATCCAGACCGGTATGTACCGTAGCCCAGGTGCAGCCGGCTTCCCGGATCTTATTCATACACAGACCGTACAGCAGCTTGGCAATGCCTCTGCCCCGGTATTCCGGATCCACTGCATTCCGGCTGAGCACACCCATATCTCCATCCAGACGATAGGCTGCAAAGCCTGCCACCTTGCCATCGACTAAAGCCACATAGCAATCACCGGTGGTCTGCATTTTTCTTATATCCTTTGCAAGGCTTATTTCCCAACCGGGCATCAGGTCATCATGGGTCTTTTCGCCAATGCATTTTTTATAGGACTCGTGGATGATCCCCCAGGCGACCAGGGCAATGCGGACACAGTCCTCCACATGCTCTTTTTCGCAGGGAACTACCTTCACCAGTTCGCTTTGGGTTGCGTAAGGTTCTGCATCCAGATCCAGCATCTGATAATAGCGCACACCGGGCTGATGCTTTTCAAAGCCCAGTCGCTTCAGTGCATCCAGCGCAGGTACATTGCTCTCATCCAGACTGGTTTTTATATTGGCATATTTGCAGCCTGCCTTCCGGGCCATATTCAGCACTGCATCGTACAGTTTTTCGGCGATGCCTGCAGCCTGATAATCCGGGTCCACAGCATTTTCGCCAATAACACCCACCATTTCACCAATCAAATACCCGGTATAGCCGACTACCTTTTCTCCGTCCAATGCTACAAATCCGTTTCCTGCTTTCAAAGCGCGGATCGCAGCCACCGCAGTATCCTCCTGCCATGTGGCGTGAAGCTTTTCGTCCAGTTCTTCACCCAGACGGTTTTTATAAGAAGCCTGAACCACAGCCCCTGCTTTGAGCGCAATGCTGACACAGGCGGGGATATGCGCTTGCGCAACAGGAACGATTCGGATATCTGTCTTTTGCATAATTTCGTCTCCTTTTTTTCAGTCGGTCTGTGCCGATATTTCTTAACCACTATACCACACAACCCACATCATAAAAAGTTAGATTTTTTGCAAGTTTGGTTTGTACATTATAGCAGTCGACCCCGCATTTTGCAACTGCTACATTGTTTTTTTGCTTGCATTTTTTTGACTGTATAGTAAAATGAAAACAAAATGACATTGGAGAAACAATATGGACAAGCCTTCTACTATTTATGATGTTGCCAAGCTGGCAGGTATCTCTGTTGCCACTGCCTCCAGAGTGCTCAGCGGCAGCAACTATCCGGTCAGTGCCGCTACCCGCCAAAAAATCCGGGATGCTGCCACACGGCTCAATTATGTGCCAAACACGCTGGCAAAATCCCTGCGCCACCGCACCAATCCGGATGTGGGCGTTGTCCTTCCCAGTGTGTCCAATCCTTTCTACCAGCAAGCGCTCATAGGTATTTCCGATGTGCTTACCCAAAATGATTGCAATATTATTTTGTGCAATACCAATCTTTCTGCAGATAAAGAGCATACCTGCTTGCGTCAGCTTTATGAACGGCAGGTCAAAAGTGTGATTCTCTCCTCTGTGGACACAAGCAGCGATGTGATCGGGGAATTTTCCCAAAAGGGAATGCGTTTTGTACTGCTGGATCAATTTTTTGAAGATCTTCAAACCCCCGGTCTGAGCTTCGACACCTATACCGGTGCAAAGCTGGCGGTGGAGCATCTGATCCAACAGGGGCACAAGAAAATTGCTTTTGGCACAACCTCTTTAGACACCTGGACCAAAAAGCAAATGTTCCGGGGGTATCGGGATGCATTACTGACTGCCGGACTGGAGTATGACCCCAAGCTGGTTTTTGAATGTCCGGTGGAAGCCATTCTCACAAGCACCGATCAGGATCTGGGCATTGGGCGGCAAATTGCCTTTGCCTATTTGAATTCCGATCGCTCTGCCACGGCAGTTTTCTGCATCAACGATATGGCAGCAGTTGGTGTAATCCGGACTTTGGAAATTCGGAACATCCATGTGCCGGAGGATCTATCTATTGTCGGCTTTAACGACATTCCCATTGCCGCAGCATACAATCCTCCTTTAACCACCGTCAGCTATCCCGCCGCCAATGCCGGCAGGCTGGCTGCGATGATGCTCACAGATACCCTTGCACCGGAAATGGCGCTGGCTATGAATCTAGTTCCCCAGCTGATGGAGCGAAAGTCTGTGAAAAACCTGCTATAATATAACGAAAGGGCGCATTGCATTTTTTGCAACGCGCCATTCAGTCTGTCAAAGGAGCGCCAAAGACAAGCATCTCGCACTCGTCGGCGTATGTGGATACGGTAGAGGGCGAGATGCGCAGTAAGTCAAAACATCTTGCCAAGCTGGCACTTTTTTCAATCCCTCAGTCAAAAATCAAATAGATTTTTGCCAGCTCTCTTTACACAAGGGAGCCTTTTTTCTGCTCTATAAAATCACTTGTTTTGACGGTTTGGGGGTTCTTTGACACTCTGAAGGGGCGGCATCAGCCGCCCCTTTTTGCTACTTAGCAGCAACCGCAGTTGTTGTCACAGCCGCAGCTATTGCCGCTGCTCAGAAAAGAACCGCCACCGCAGTTGCACAGGATGAGGATCAGAACGATGATCCAGCAAATGTTACCGCCACAGAAACCATTGTTGTTGCACATAATCATTACCTCCAAATTTTTTCAGCGGTTTGCGCCGCTCATTCCAAGATATTCCCCAGCCACAAAAAGGTGCAATGATTCAATGGATAATTGACAATGGATAATTGACAATTATTTGCACAGGAACGATAGAATCTGTAGGGACAGGCCTCCGGACTGTCCTTCTGAACTTTGCATTATGCATTTTGCACTTAAAAAAGCGTGTTCTTTTCGAACACGCTTTTTATCATGTAATTTAGCTCCACAGGCCGGTAGCGGGATATTTGCCTGCGTCGGTCAGTGCCTTCAATGCAGCAACAACCATCGGCTTATCTGCCGCATAGGTCACACCGTACCACTTATCGGCAGAACGGAGAACCTTAACCGTTGCTGTTCCGGCTGCCAGCATACCGGCAACGGTGGTGGGCAGCAGGTACTCAGCCTTCTGTACATTGGCAGGAACCTTTTCGGTCAGGAATGCAGGCAGACCTGCCTCCAGTGCATCCAGGAAATCGGGGGTGAAGCCCCACATATTCATAGAAACCGGGGTATCTGCGGGAACATCGATCCAGGTTGCACCGTCATCCTCTGTATAGTGGATGCCGCCTTCATATTTTTCAATCTTGGTCTGCTCTTCAATAGCAGTCAGGTAGCTATTCTCATCGGTGGAGCAAATGCCTCTTGCTACGCTACCGTGGTCGGTGACAGTGTTGCCCAGCTGGTAGCCTACCATACAGTAGGGGCGTACATCACCAGCTTTGGCATTGCACAGATATTCGTAAATGACCTTAAAGGCATCCTTGCCGTAGTAGTCGTCAGCGTTGATAACTGCAAAGGGGGCGCCGTCGATCTCATTTTTTGCGCAAAGCACTGCGTGGCTGGTTCCCCAAGGCTTTGTGCGCTCTTCGGGAACAGTGTAGCCCTCGGGGATCTTGGTCAGCTCCTGATAAGCATAACGGATCTCCATGGGACATTTCTGCAGTCTTGCGCCAACTGTTTCCATAAAGTCCTTGCGGATTGCTTCCTTAATAATAATAACGGCTGTTTCAAAGCCTGCCTCGTGGGCGTCGAACAGGGAATAGTCCAAAATCGCCTCGCCGCAGCTGCCTACAGGATCGATCTGCTTCAGGCCACCGTAACGGCTGCCCATGCCGGCTGCCATAACAACCAGAACCGGTTTTTTGCTCATAACTAATTACCTCCGTTGGAGTAGTGATACCAGCATTATAACACATTGGAAGAAAAAGGCAAGTGCCCGGACATTTTTTGTTCAAAAGAACAAAAAGAGAAGGCAATTTGCAAAATAGATTGACTTTTCCCGGCGGGCGTGATAGTATTTTACTGTTAAATATATCCTATAAGGGAGTAGCGAGCGCAAAATGCGTAGCTTGTCAACATTCTCGACCGGATAAGGTCTGGCAGGCTTTCAATCGCGAGACTTATGTATTGCTATGCATAAATCCCTGAGGGTTTTTCCGCTCGGCCTTATGCTGTGCGGATTTTTTTGTAAATAAACCGGCTTTGTCCGGAAAAATAAGGAGTTTTGTTATGATTCAAGCATTTTTGTCCTGGTACAATGGTTTGACAGACGGACTGATCGGCTCTCTTTTGCTGTTTGCTGTGGGTCTTGTCCTGCTGATCAAAGGCGGTGACTGGTTCGTAGACAGTGCAACCGGTATCGCAAAACGGTTCCGCGTTCCGGAGATCATCATCGGTGCAACTGTGGTTTCCATCGGTACGACCCTGCCGGAGGTTATGGTTTCTGCCACTGCGGCAATGAACCAGAACGGTGCGATCGCCTACGGCAACGCCATCGGCTCTATCATTTGCAACACTGCATTGATCGCTGCCCTGACCATCGCCATCCGCCCCGCTCCCGTAAACCGGAAAGCTGTTGTAATGCCGGTCATTTTCTTCTTTGTATCTGCCGCTATCTACCTGATTGCCGCTTACGGCTTTGGTTCTTTTGACCGCTGGCTGGGTATCGTGATGCTCTGCGTCTTTGCGATCTATATGACCATCACCATCCGCCAGGGCTTTAAGAACCCCGTGGAAGCAGACGAGCACGAGGAGGAAAAGGAAGAAGCACAGGGTTCCTTGCTCAAGGATATTCTTGTGCTGATCGTCAGCGCAGGTCTGATCGCTGTGGGCGCAGATATGCTGGAAGGCTCTTCCGTTTCTCTGGCTACTATGGCTGGCATCCCCACAGAAGTTGTGGGCGTTACCATCGTTGCCCTTTGCACCAGCCTGCCTGAGCTGGTCACCGCCATCACTGCCCTTGCAAAGGGTCACGGCGCACTGTCTTTGGGCAACATCATCGGTGCAAACATTTTCAATCTGGTGCTGGTGTCCGGTGTGGCTGTTACCCTCTCTCCCTTCACCGTTCCCGAGGGAAGCACCATCTTTGGTCAAAATACATCTCTGGTAATGGAGCTGCCTTTGATGGTCGGCGTTATGGCATTGATGACACTGCCTGCAGTGTTCAAAAAGAAGCTGTTCCGCTGGCAAGGCTTTGCACTGCTGGGCATCTATGTGGCATTTGTTGTGCTGCAGGTGCTGATTGCACTGCACATCATCTAAATACCGTAAGGACGCACTTTTCGGTGCGTCCTTTTTGTATGCAAAACGAAAATTGAATTTTGAACGATGCGTAAATATTACGGTTTTTTCTTGCGATTTGCACCGGCGGTGGTATAATAAAAGCAGGAAGGTGAGACCTATGAAGAAAATGCTGTTTGTGATGAATCCCAATGCAGGCACCCGCAAGGCAAACCGGTATTTGACAGATATCCTGACCCTATTTAACCGGGCGGGCTATCAGGTGGAAACCTATATGACCGCAGGCCGGGGCGACGGAGAAGAAATCGTGGCACAGCGGGCAAAGGATCAGGAGCTGGTGGTCTGCTGCGGCGGTGACGGCACATTTAATGAAACTGTTTCCGGACTGCTGAAAAGCGGTTGTAAAATTCCGGTGGGTTATATCCCTGCCGGTTCTACTAACGATTTTGCCAAAACCTTAGGACTGAATAAATCTATTTTGAAGGCTGCGGAGAGAATCGTCACCGGAAATTCGGTGCAGGTGGATGTGGGACAATTTGGGACCCGGTATTTTGCCTATGTTGCCTCTTTCGGCGCATTTACCCGGGCAAGCTATGCTACCCCCCAGAACATTAAAAATGCCCTGGGTCACACCGCTTATTTGCTGGAGGGTATTTCGGAGCTTTCCCAGATCCGGAATGTTCCTGTGAAAATAGAAATGGACGGAGAATGCCTTGAGGATAATTTCCTCTTTGGTGCGATCTGCAATTCCACCAGCCTTGGAGGTGTTTTGACCTTGGACCCCAAGCAGGTGGATATGGGGGATGGAAAATTCGAAATTCTGCTGGTGCGCGCCCCACGGGATCTTTCAGAGATCGCGGAGTGCATTCAGGCAGTGCAAAAGCAGAAATACAATTGTAAAATGATAACCTTCCGCAGTGCCTCTTCTGTGAAGATCACCGCACCGGAGGAAATGCCCTGGTCCTTAGACGGTGAGCGGGAGGACGGACACAAAAGCGTGGAAGCGGTGAACCTGCATCACGCAATTCAGATTATAAAGTGAGGAAAAACTATGCTTCACACCACCCTTTGCTATATTCTCCGGGGAGAGGATGTGCTGATGCTTCACCGGACCAAGAAGGAAAACGATATTAACAAAGATAAATGGATCGGCATTGGCGGTAAGCTGGAAGAGGGAGAATCCCCGGATGAATGTCTGCTCCGGGAAGCCGGAGAGGAAACCGGACTGACCTTAACAAATTGGCAGTGCCGGGGTATTGTTACTTTCCTTTCTGATCAGGCAGAGGGAGAATATATGTACCTGTTTACTGCCGACGGCTTTGAAGGGGAATTGAAAGAATGTGCAGAAGGGGATCTGCAGTGGATCAGCCGGAATTTTTTGGACAGCCTGCCCAAATGGGAGGGCGACCAGATCTTTTTGGACTTGCTGTGGGAAAATGCCCCCTTCTTCCTGCTGACCTTGCGCTACACCGGCGACAAACTCCAGGAAGCAATACTCAACGGAAAGAGGATAAAGTAAATGGAACTTACAGAAATTCTTGCAAAATGTGACCACACCCTGCTGGCGACTACTGCCACCTGGGCGGAAATCAAAGCCATTTGCGACGATGGTATGAAGTATAATACTGCATCGGTGTGCATACCGGCAAGTTATGTAAACCGCGCAAAGGAATATGTGGGTGACAAGCTGGCAATTTGCACGGTAATTGGCTTTCCTAACGGCTACGATACCACCGAAGGCAAATGCTTTATGGCATCCGACGCGGTAGACAAGGGTGCCGATGAAATTGATATGGTGATTAACCTTGGCTGGGTCAAGGACGGTCAGTTTGATAAGGTTTTGGAGGAGATCAAAGCGGTAAAAGCTGCCTGCAAGGGAAAGCTTTTGAAGGTGATCATCGAAACCTGCCTGTTGACACAGGAGGAAAAGATTGAAATGTGCCGGGTGGTCACCGCCTCCGGAGCGGACTACATAAAAACCTCCACCGGCTTTTCCACCGGCGGCGCAACCTTTGCAGATATTGCCCTCTTTGCACAGCATATTGGAGAAAATGTAAAAATCAAAGCCGCCGGCGGTATTTCTTCCATCGCTGATGCAGAGGAATTTACCCGCTTGGGTGCTGACAGATTAGGCACATCCCGAATTGTAAAAATTGCCAAGAATAATTAAAATAAAAGCTGCAAGGGAGGAAAAAGTTATGTTAACCACGCCCACACCCCATATCAGTGCAAAGCCCGGGGATTTTGGAAAGACTGTGTTAATGCCCGGTGACCCGCTGCGCTCTCAATTTATTGCGGAAAACTTTCTGGAAAACCCTGTTCTTGTAAATAATGTCCGGGGCGTGCAAGGCTACACCGGTTATTATAAGGGCGTCAAAGTGTCTGTAATGGCATCGGGTATGGGTATGCCTGCCATCGGCATTTATTCCCACGAGCTCTACAACGCTTACGGCGTGGAAAATATTATCCGGGTCGGCTCTGCCGGTGCGATCCAGGAGCATATCAAGCTATACGATTTGGTGATCGGTCAGGGTGCTTGCACCGATTCCAATTTTGCCGCCCAGTTCCATCTTCCCGGCACTTTTGCTCCCATCGCATCCTTTGAACTGTTGACTGCAGCGGTGGATGCGGCTAAGGCAGCGGGTGCAGTTTACCATGTGGGTAATATCAATTCCTCCGATGTGTTCTATGGGGACCACGAAGGTGTACCGGAGGGACTGGACAGTGTGTACGCCCTGAAAAAGATGGGTGTGCTGGCACTGGAAATGGAAGCGGCAGCTTTGTATATGAACGCGGCCCGGTATGGTAAGCGGGCGCTTTGCATCTGCACCGTTTCCGACCATATCCTCACCGGAGAAGAAACCACTTCCCACCAGCGGCAAACCGCCTTTACCACAATGATGCAGGTGGCATTGGATGTAGCAGTGGCAATGGACAATGGATAATGGACAATTGTCAATTTGTTCATAAGGGGAGTAATGTGTTTTGAAAAGGATCTTTTTGATTGTATTGGATTCCTTTGGCATTGGTGCAATGCCGGACAGTGAAAAATTTGGAGATATCCATGTAAACACCTTGCGCGCCTGCGCCCAAACCGGGAAGCTGCATATTCCCAATCTCATAAAAGCAGGACTGGGAAATATTGCAGGGGTGGATTGTTTGCCGAAGACTGCCGCGCCTGCCGGTGCTTACGGACGGTTGGCAGAAGCCTCCAAGGGCAAAGATACCACCATCGGGCATTGGGAAATTGCGGGCATTGTTTCGGAGAATCCCTTGCCCACCTATCCGGAGGGTTTTCCGGAGGAAGTGCTAAAGCCTTTCCGGGAACAGACAGGGCGGGGCGTACTGGCAAATGCACCCTGGTCCGGCACAGCGGTGATTGAAAAATATGGAAAAGCGCATATGCAAACCGGAAATCTGATTGTGTATACCTCTGCAGACTCTGTGTTCCAGATCGCTGCCCATGAGGAAGTTGTTTCCCCGGAGCAGCTTTATGAATACTGCCGCATTGCAAGAAAAATTTTACAGGGAAAGCACGGTGTAGGCAGGGTGATCGCCCGCCCCTTTGTGGGACAGCCGGGAAAATTCACCCGCACGGCAAATCGCCACGATTTTTCCTTAGAGCCACCCAAACAGACCTTGCTTGACGCAGTGAAGGAAGCGGGTTTACAGAGTTTCGGCGTGGGAAAGATCCACGATATTTTTGCCGGTCAGGGCTTAACGGAATTTGTTTATAATAAAAGCAACGCAGACGGAATGGCACATACCCTTTCCTACGCCCAAAAGGATTGGGAGGGACTGTGTTTTGTGAATCTGGTGGATTTTGATATGCTTTACGGTCACCGCCGGGATGCAGAAGGCTATGCCACCGCTCTGTCAGAATTTGATCTGTGGCTGGGGGATTTCCTGAAGGAAATGGGACCGGAGGATGTGGTGATGATCACCGCAGACCACGGTTGTGACCCGTCATACACCCAAACCACCGACCACACCAGAGAATATGTGCCACTTTTGGTGCTGGGAGAAAAAATAAAGCCTGTGGATTTTGGCACAAGGGAAACCTTTGCGGACATCGCTGCTACGGTGGTACAGATGCTGGGCGTGGAACTGGACACCCCGGGAAAAATGATAGATATTTGCAGGGGTGGCAATCTACCGCCTGCAGAAGGACCAAGCATTGCGGACTGAGAAAGGGAGAAAAGTATGAACCCTGAGAGATTGATCGAACTGGCAAAAAATGCGATGGACAATGCTTACGCCCCCTATTCCGGCTACAAGGTGGGAGCAGCATTACTGTGCGCAGACGGCAGTGTTTACACCGGTTGCAACATTGAAAACGCAGCTTTTTCCCCTACGGTCTGCGCAGAACGCACCGCCATTTTCAAGGCAGTCAGTGAAGGGAAGCGGGAATTTACTGCCATAGCCGTCTGCGGCGGTAAAAATGGTGTGATCACCGGCTTTTTTCCGCCCTGCGGTGTGTGCCGTCAGGTACTGCGAGAATTTTGCAACGAGGATTTTGTTGTTTACCTTGCCGGTGCAGAGGGGACTTTCCGCACATATACCCTTGGGGAACTTTTGCCGGAAAGTTTTTGCCTATAATATTACGGTGGGAGTTTACTCCTGCCGTTTTTGTTCTCAATCAATATATGGTAGAAAATTGTAAAAAATCCTTGCAATTTATCAAGATAAAGTGTATACTGTTAAACAGAATGAAAATCTGAAGGACAGGAGGAAATGACTGCAAATTTTAGCGGGGTCGTTTCCTCTTTTTTTGGATTTGGTTCAAAAGAAAGATATTATCAGGAGGAAAGAAAATGAATCTCGTCTACGGCATTAAAGACAAACCCAAGTTTGGCCAGCTGCTGATCTTTGCATTCCAGCAGGTTCTGGCAATTCTGGCAGCAACCATCCTTGTTCCCGCAATCATCGGTAACGGTATGAGCCAGTCCGCTGCTCTGTTCGGTGCAGGCATCGGTACTCTGGTCTATCAGCTGTTTACAAAGTTTAAGAGCCCTGTTTACCTGGGATCTTCCTTTGCATTCATCGGCTCTATGTTCGCAGCTTTTGGCGGTGCAGCTTCTGTTTCTGCCGGCTATGCAGGTCTGATCGTTGGTGCGATCTTCGCCGGTCTTGTTTATGTGGTTATCGCCCTGGTAGTTAAGTTTGTTGGTGTTAAGTGGATCAGCAAGCTGATGCCTCCTGTGGTTATTGGACCTACTGTTGCACTGATCGGTCTTTCTCTGGCAGTCAATGCTGTAAACGACCTGACTGTTGGTAAGGTGCTGGTTGACGGTGTTTCTGCTTGCAGCCCCTATGTGGCACTGATCGTGGGCATCATCACACTGCTGTCCATTTTTGCTTTCTCTGTTTATGGCAAGGGCATGATCAAGCTGATCCCCTTCGTTCTGGGCATTCTGGTTGGCTATGTTGTAGCTACCATCTTCACTGTGATCGGTATCGCTACTGACAACATCGCCCTGCAGATCATCAACTTTGCAGCCTTCAAGGAAATGACCATCTTTGCTATTCCTGACTTCTCCTTCCTGCAGGCTGTGAAGGGTGTTAAGGAAATCGACGGCGCATTCATCGCTACTGTTGCTGTGGCTTATGTTCCTGTTGCATTTGTTGTGTTCGCTGAGCACATTGCAGACCACAAGAACCTGTCCTCCATCATTGGTCAGGATCTGCTGGAAGAGCCCGGCCTGCACCGCACGCTGCTGGGTGACGGCGTTGGTTCTATCGCCGGTGCATTCTTCGGTGGCTGCCCCAACACCACCTATGGTGAGTCTGTTGGTTGTGTTGCTATTACCCGCAACGCTTCCGTCATTACCATCACCACCGCAGCAATTATGTGTCTGGTGATTTCCTTCTTCGGTCCTTTCGTTACCTTCCTGTCCTCCATTCCCAACTGCGTAATGGGCGGTGTTTGTGTAGCACTGTATGGCTTCATCGCTGTTTCCGGCCTGAAGATGATTCAGCAGGTAAACCTGAACGCAAGCAAGAACCTGTTCGTGGTTTCTGCAATCCTGATTCCCGGCATCGGCGGTTTGAGTGTTTCCTTCGGTAAGGTTACCCTCACCACCATCGCTTGCGCACTGATCCTGGGCATCATTACAAACACACTGCTGTCCAAGGGCGCTGAAGATTAATAATCCGAAACCAAAAGGAACGGCAGATTGCCGTTCCTTTTTTAATGGTCAATTATCAATTTATCTCCAAGGGGGCGTATCAATGAAGCTGGAATATAAGGCACAGAGAAGCGGGCGGCTGTCTTCCTTTTTGCGAGAGGAAATGAAAATGTCCGCAGGTCTTATGAACCGCCTGAAATGGCAGGAAAAGATCTTTGTCAACGGTGTGCCGGTGCATACGGATTTTCAGGTAGCACCGGGAGATGTGATCACCGTACCTTTAGAGGAAGAAACGCCCCAGTA
This sequence comes from Faecousia sp., assembly GCA_045656945.1. Classification (GTDB taxonomy): domain Bacteria; phylum Bacillota; class Clostridia; order Oscillospirales; family Oscillospiraceae; genus Faecousia. The sequence goes on along the minus strand of JAZOSD010000023.1, from coordinate 12,982 downwards.
TCCGGCAGAATTTGACTCCATTGAAATTTTATACGAGGACGCACACCTGCTGGCGGTAGACAAGCCAGCGGGCATGCTGATCCATCCCTCCCGCAGCCGCCTTACCGGTACGCTGGCAAACCGGGTGCTTGGTTATTACCAAACCACCGGACAGCAAAGTGCCTTTCACCCCCTGACCCGGCTGGATCGGGATACCTTTGGGGTTGTGCTGCTGGCAAAAAATTCCCACATCCACACCTTGCTCCAAGGCTGTGATGTGAGAAAAACCTATTATGCCCGCACCTTTGGCGGTCCAAAAGCAGATACAGGCGTGATCGATGCGCCTATTGCCAGAAAACCCCTTCCCAGCCTTTTGCGGGAAGTTTCTCCTACGGGAAAGCCGTCGACAACGGAATTTTTGGTACTGGAACGGGGAGAAAGCTGCAAATTGGCATTGCGACCGGTCACTGGACGCACCCACCAGCTGCGTGTCCACTGTGCCTATATGGGCTATCCCATTTTAGGCGATCCCCAATACGGCAGCGATGCATCTTTGGAATTTTCAGAAAAGCTGGGTCTGCACACCCAGCTGCTGTGTGCAAAGAAATTGGAATTTACCCACCCCATTACCGGAAAAGGTCTTTCCATAGATTCACGGTTGGATGTGTAAAAAAACAGGGCAACGGAAAGATTTTCCCTTGCCCTGTTTTTGTGTTCTTATTCGAATGTTACGCTGCCGCGGGCGGAATCGACCACGCCCACATAGGTTTTACCAACGCCCAGTGTTATAGGAGTTCCGTCCTCGTATGTATAGGTGAAAGCACCGTATAAAGTGCTTCTGTTCCAGAGAATGGGAACGATCTGGCCGTCGCAGATCAGGTGACCCTTACCGGAGCCGCTGAGCTCATAGAAGGAGCGGCTGTAGTTGGAATCGGACTTAAAAGATTGAGGAGTGGAGATCACAATCACATTCCGGAAGGCAAGCTGCTCGTTGATACCGGCATCCATCCAGTTGCTGCCGTACTGAGAAGCTTTATACACACCGTTTTCAATATCGAAGTTAAATGTGGTGGTTTTGGAGTTGCGGAATTTAACAGTGACAGAGGTGGCAGATGTACCGGTAACACCCGGTTCTTCTGCAAACATAAGACCGTGATCATAACCCTCGCCCTCGTAGGCGATGGGGAAAGCTTTATCGTTCAGAGCCTTAAGCAAAGATTCACCCTTTGTAAACAGTGTGTGCTCGTAAGCATAGCCGGCGCTTCTGCGGGCGGTGTCACGGTAGAAATAAGAGCCGTTAGACATCTGGTCGATATGCTGCCAATTGGAGATGGAATCACCGCTTATGGAGGAATGACCGGCGCGGGCAAAATCACTGCCGCCACAGTGGACCAAAACTGCATCGTGGGACACAGCGATGTTATTAAAGAAGCTTCTGGCGCTGCGCACCGGGCCAATCGTGCCGACCTGGCCGATGTCGGAGAACACAGCCAGAAAACGGGTAATGCCGCTTTCGGTTTCCAGTTCGTATATCACATCTGCCTGACAGATGCCGTATTGGGGCAGTGCATCCCGGAGATTGTTGATTACAACGGCAGTAGCGCGACCTGTCCAGGGAGCTTCCAGAACCTGACCATTCAGGGGGTGACGGTAAATCACAGGGGGTTCTGTTTCCGGAATGGTGGTTGCTTCTGTGGTAGGTTCAGCAGTGGTTTCCGGAGCGGTGTCTACAGTTGTTCCGGCAGTGGTTTCTTCGGCATTGCCGCCACAGCCACATAGGAGCAGGCAAAGAGTAAGTGCCAGGCAGAAAAAGCGTTTCATAATTGTTCATCCTTTCTGAAAGTGGATAACAATATTGTAGCAGATAATCGGAGGCAATGCAAGAATAACTTGTGGGTTGAAAAATTTTTCGCCACAAGATACTGTGTAGCACCAAAAATCGCCTTTGTTTTTCTGTAAAATCTGCAAGTTCCGTGCGGTTGTGCAAAAATGAAAGCTATGTTATAATACTAATCCAATCATTAAAATGGAGAAGGAGTAGCCTTATGCGCAGCACTGAATTAAAAATTTCTCAGGCAGATGCCCACAAGCTGCTCTGCGCAGCCAGTGGCGATGCGGCATTGCTTTACATATATTTAGAAAGCGGAAACGAACTGAAAAATGCCCAGCAGGAACTGGGGTTGAGCCGGACACAGCAAGATTGCGCAGTTGCAGCCTTGCGCCAGCTTGGCTTATATCAGGAAGATAAGCCGAAGATCCTGGTGGGAGAACGCCCCCAGTATTCGGAAAGAGATGTTATGTCAGCAATGGATGCAGACAGCGATTTCAGAGGCTTATATGGCGAGGTGCAACGGCTGCTGGGCCGCACCCTGAACACCGAGGAAATGAAGATCCTTCTTGGATTTATTCGTTATTTAGGTCTGCCCACGGATGTGATCTCCGTGCTGGTATGCTACTGTAAGGAACGGGCCCGGCAAAAGGGTAACCTGCGCAATCCATCTTTGCGCACCATCGAAAAAGAGGCGTATGCCTGGGCAGAAAACGGCATTGACACCATGGAAGAGGCAGTTGCCTATATGCGCAAGCAGGCAATGCGCCGCAGCCGTTTGGGTCAGCTGATGGAGGCACTGCAGATCCGGGGCAGAAACCTGACACCCGGAGAGGAAAAATATGCCCAGCAGTGGCTGGACTGGGGCTTCGATCTGGAAACAGTAAAGCTGGCTTATGAGCGCACCTGCCTAAACACCGGCGGTTTAAGCTGGGCGTATATGAATAAGATCTTATCCCGCTGGCAGGAAAAAGGATTGCTTACGGTAGAGCAGGTGAAAAACAAAGACACAAAATCCCAGATCAAGGGGGCATCCGGTCAGCTGGGTGCAGCAGAACTGGAAGCGATCCAGAAAGTATTACGGGAGGGTTAAACTATGGCATACAGTAGTGATGTGGTGCGCCGCGCCCGCCGGCGGCTGGAACAGGCAAAAGCGATCCGGGAATCGGAAAATCAGCAGCATTTGCAGGAGGCTTATGCCCGCGTTCCCCGAATTAAGGAAATCGATATCCTGTTGCGCCGGTCTATGGCACTGGCGGCCCAGGCAGTATTTACCCAGGGCGGCGATGCCAAACTTGCAATGGAGCAGGTAAAGGAAGCAAATTTGGCATTGCAGCAGGAGCGGAAAGCTCTGGCTCAGGATTACTTTGAAGAAGGATATCTGGATGACAGCCCCATCTGTGAGCTGTGTGGCGGCACAGGTTATATGGGAAGCCAGATGTGCGAATGTCTGCAGGAGCTTTGCCGCCAGGAGCAGAAAAAGGAAATCTCCTTGCTTGCTTCCAACGATGAACGGTTTGAAAAGTTTCGGCTGGACTATTATTCCCAGCAAATCGACCCCAATTACGGTGCTTCTCCCCGCACCATTATGGAGCATAACTTTAATATTTGCCGGAAATATGCCGCGTCCTTTGGGGAAAACAGTGGCAATCTTCTGTTTGTTGGCGGCACTGGTCTGGGTAAAACCTTCCTGTCTGCCTGCATTGCCCGGTCTGCTGCAGATAAGGGCTATAGCGTTGCCTATGAAAGCGCTCCCCACCTGTTTTCCAAGCTGGAAAAGGATCGGTTTAACCCGGATGAAAACAGCCACGCTGAGGTGGAAAGACTTTCTCATTGCGATCTGCTGATTTTAGACGATCTGGGCACAGAGCTTCCGGGCAATTTTGTGACTGCGGCCCTGTACGCACTGGTTAACGACCGTCTTTTGGCAGGGAAGGCAATGGTGATCTCCACCAATTTGAATATCGACGAGATCGCTCGCCGCTATTCTCCCCAGATTGGCTCTCGCTTACAAGGTAGCTTCCAGCGGCTGACCTTTGTAGGTGAGGATATCCGGGTAATGAAAAACAGAGGCTATTAAAATGACAACAGCAGTTATTTTCGATCTGGACGGCACGCTCCTGAACACTTTGGAGGACCTGACAGATGCAGTAAACTATACCCTTTCCCAGTTTGGTTGTCCCCACCGGACACTGGACGAGGTGCGCACCTTTGTGGGTACGGGTGCTTTGAACCTGATTCGCAAAGCCCTTCCCGGAAAGGACAGCGACCCCAAAGCAGAAGAAGTGCTGGCTGTGTATCAAAAGTACTATGCTGCTCACTCTCAGGTAAAAACCGGTCCCTATGCGGGCGTTTTGCAGGCAATGGAAGCAATCGGGGAAAAATACCCTGTTGCCATTGTTTCCAACAAGCCGGACGGCGCAACCAAGGACCTTTGCGCAAACTATTTCCCCGGTGTGTTCGCCCGGGGCGAAAGCACCGACTGCAAGCGAAAGCCTGCACCGGATATGGTGTTTCAGGCACTTAAGGAACTGGGTGCTGAGCGTTGTATTTATGTAGGTGATAGCGAAACGGATGTGGAAACTGCCCGCAATGCAGGGATGCCCTGTTTGAGTGTCCTTTGGGGATTCCGGGACAAGGAATGTCTGACAGAAGCCGGTGCAACCGATTTTTGCGATCACCCGGCAGAGCTGCTGACCCGATTGGAAGAAATGATGTATAAGACAGAGGATAATTATGGCAAATGAATTTTATGCGCTGATGGGCCGGATGCGGTATATTACCCGCTGGGGCTTGATGCGCAACACTTTTTCAGAAAATATCCAGGAGCACAGCCATCAGGTAGCAGTGCTTGCCCACGCATTGGCGCTGATCCGTCGGGAAATTCTGAAGCTGGAAGGTCCTGACCCGGACAAATGCGCTGTGGCGGCATTGTACCACGATGCCTCGGAGATCCTTACCGGTGATCTGCCCACGCCTATCAAGTACTACAATCCGGATATTAAAACCGCCTATAAGCAGGTGGAAAGAATTGCCGGGGAAAGGCTTTTGGATATGCTCCCGCCCCAGTTGCGCCCGCTGTATGCACCGCTGGTGCTGGAAGATGACAAAGAAGTTTTGCCCATCGTCAAAGCAGCAGACAAGCTTTCTGCTTATATTAAATGTATCGAGGAGCAAAAGGCAGGTAATACGGAGTTTGACTCTGCCGCCCAGCTTTCTCTCGATGCCTTGAAGGCACTGGCTATGCCAGAGCTGGACTGGTTTATGGAAAACTGTCTTGAGCCCTTTAGTTTAAATCTGGACCAGCTTTGATAAGAAGCGATTATAGAAAAAGCCTTCCTTTCCATAGGGAAGGCTTTCTTAAAATCTTAAAATTGATACGATTTTACCAAAAAAATCCACCGCAATGTGCTATACTGAAAATATAAAATCATCGGCAGATGCCGAAAAGGGGTGTATATTATGAAAAAATATCTGCTTCCGGAAGGCGGAAGCTTTTACAAAGCAAACCTCCATTGCCACTCCACCTACTCCGACGGTGAGTATTCCCCGGCAGAAATTCTGCCGGGGGATTCGCTTTATTGCAACAATTTTCTTGACCGAAAAAGAAAGCTGTGTTATACTATTGGGTAATAAAATAGGTATACTACCATTAAAAAACAGGAGGCAATTACTATGGCTTATTACTATCCGGAACCCAGCCGCACCTTCAGCGAGTATCTGCTCGTCCCCGGCTATACCTCTGAAGACTGCATCCCCGACAAGGTATCTCTGCGTACTCCCCTGACCAAGTACCGTAAGGGCGTGGAAGAACCGGCAATTTCTTTGAACATTCCTATGACATCTGCAATTATGCAGTCTGTTTCCAATGATAGCCTGGCAATTGCCCTGGCAAAGGAAGGCGGCCTGAGCTTTATTTTCGGCTCTCAGTCCATTGAGTCCCAGGCAGCAATGGTGGCAAAGGTCAAAAATCACAAGGCTGGCTTTGTGGTATCTGCCTCCAACCTGACTCCCGATGCAACCCTTGCCGATGTGCTGGAGCTGAAGGAAAAGAATGGCTTCTCCACGGTGGCAATTACCGACGATGGCCCTGCCAACGGCAAGCTGCTGGGTATCGTCACCGGCCGTGACTACCGTGTCAGCCGTATGGAAGGCAACGAAAAGGTCTCCACCTTTATGACCCCTCGCGAGAAGATGGTCGTTGCACCTGCCGACACCACCTTGAAGGCTGCCAATGATATCATTTGGGAGAACAAGCTCAACTCCCTTCCCATTGTGGACGAGAACGATCACCTGATGTATTTCGTATTCCGCAAGGACTACGCTTCCCACAAAGCAAATCCCCAGGAGTTGCTGGATGCCCAGAAGCGTTATCTGGTAGGCGCAGGTATCAACACCCGTGACTATGCAACCCGTATTCCCGCTCTGTTGGAGGCTGGCGCAGATGTTCTGTGTATCGACTCCTCCGAGGGTTACACCTGCTGGCAGGCAAACACCATTGCCTGGGTTCGTGAGAATTATGGCGATAGCGTGAAGATCGGCGCAGGCAATGTTGTGGACCGGGATGGCTTTATGTTCCTTGCCAAGGCCGGTGCAGACTTCATTAAGGTTGGTATCGGCGGTGGTTCTATCTGCATCACCCGTGAAACAAAGGGTATCGGCAGAGGACAGGCAACTGCACTGATCGAAGTGGCAGCTGCCCGGGATGAATATTTTAAGGAGACCGGCATTTATGTGCCCATCTGCTCCGACGGCGGTATCGTTCACGATTACCATATGACTCTGGCTCTCGCTATGGGCGCAGACTTTATGATGCTGGGTCGCTACTTTGCCCGCTTCGATGAGTCCCCTACACCGAAGGTGATGGTAAACGGTGCATATATGAAGGAGTACTGGGGCGAAGGCTCTAACCGTGCAAGAAACTGGCAGCGTTACGATCTGGGCGGCAAAACAAAGCTTTCCTTCGAGGAGGGTGTTGACTCCTATGTTACCTACGCAGGTAGCCTGCACGACAATGTGGAAGCAAGCCTCTACAAGGTCAAGTCCACCATGTGCAACTGCGGTGTGATCACCATCCCCGATCTGCAGCGGGATGCCAAGATCACTCTGGTGTCCTCCGTTTCCATTGTGGAAGGCGGCGCACACGATGTTACCCTGCGTTCCACCAGCACAGCAAAATAAGAAGAGGGAGCGAAAGCTCCCTCTTTTAATGCAAAATGCAGAATTATTTCCCAGCCGCAAAGGCTTTGTCTATCTATCGCATCTGATTGTAGGGGCGGCAATCTGCCGCCCGCTGCAGGCTATTTCCTGCAAATGATTATCGTCCCTACGGGTGGGGATGGGTTTCTGTGATACGATTTTACTTGAAATTTCCCTTTTCTGTGGTACACTGGAGAGAGAAAAAGGAAAAGGAAACGGTGAAAATGGGAGATATACTGAATTTCGGCTTTGCCTTTGACCGCTTTGCAAAATGCAAAGACCCGGTTTTTGCTGACTTGCGTGAGTACAAGGAAACTGTATACGATTTTATCCACACCCATGACTATCCCCAGATCTGGTACTGCTATGAAGGAGAATATGTACACAATCTGAAGGGAGAAAATATGCTTTGCAAAAAGGGCTCTGTTGTGATCGTGCCGCCAGGAATCCTGCACCGACCCTTTTTTGACTCTCCCACAAAGGTTTTGTGCCTGAATATAAGCTATGATATTTTGCTGAATTGCCTTCCGAGAAAATATAAAAATGCTGCAATTTATCTGTTTTTATGTGATTTTTTATGGGAAACAGACCCGAATTTTACTTGTTGCCGGATGCTTTGCCCACGATCTCAGGAAATAGTGGAGAAAATATTTTCCTGGTTTATGCTGCAAAATTACGAGACCCATAGTGCCGGTCAGGCGCAGTGCTGGGAGCAATTGGAGGAGATTTTTTCTCTGCCGGAATTTTTGCTGCCGGAGGAGCAGCAGAAAAAAGCTCTGTATCTGGTGCAGACCAGAGTGGTTCCTATTTTCAAGATCGTTTCCTACTTAAACGACCATTATTCCGAGAAGATTACTGACGAGCTGCTTTTGCAGCAGGCGAATATAAGCCGTGCGGTGATGTACCGGTATTTTAAGCGGGTGATCGGGGAAACCTACTCGGTTTATTTGCAAAAGCTCCGGGTACGCCGGGCACACCTTTATATGCGAAACACCACCTATTCCATTACCCAGATCGCCCAGCTTTGCGGCTTTTACGATGTGTGCCATATGACCCGTGCCTACACGAAATATATGAAAGAGAGCCCCAGGCAACAAAGAACCTTTATGCGGCAGCTATACCAGAAATAAAAACGATACTTTTTTACAACACATTCCCACACCCTTATGCTAGAATGATAAGCGTAAGGGTGTTTTTTTGTATGTTGTTATGACATCCGTAGGGCGGGGGCTTGCGATGGGAGCGCTGCCAGCGGCAGGAGAAGCGACCTGAGCAATGGGCAGCGGTCGGCAAGAAGCGAGCCTGCTTTGTCAGGCGAAGATTCTGCCGGGCACCGCAACCCGGGATTGCTCCCGCCACGGTATAATATCTAACCCGGTTTTGGCGGGAGCAAGCCCCCGCCCTACTTTTAAAACTTTCGGAGGGAAATATTATGAGAAAAGGACTTAAACGGTTGACCGCTGCGTTGCTTCTGATCTGCACTTTGGCAAGCTTTATGGTGCCTGCCACCTTTGCAGAGGACGAGAACATAGTAGCCAACTACAATTTTGTCTTGGACAGTGCGATCTATGGCACAAAGACTGCCAAATATCTTACCGACAACTGCGCCTGCGGTTGCGGAAAGGTAATTGCACACCTGGAGAGAATGAATCTGGGGTGGAGTTATCTGAACGAGAATACTATGAGCGAATTGCGCTATCGTTCAGATGTGAACTGGGGACTGCGCTTGCAGGATGAAAACGACAAGAACGGTTGGGCAGCATTTAAAATCACTGTGCCTGCCGCCGGTAACTTTACCCTGCGTTATAATGCAAGCAAGACCCTGTCTGCAAATAGTACCTACGAGGCATATATTTTCACTGCCGAAGAAAAAGGCAGCGGAACAGTTGCGTCTTTGATGAACAATGCAGACAGCCACCTGGTTGGTCAGGCGGTTCTGGAAAAAGGTGCGACCTCTGTAGATTTCGGTAGCTGGAATTTTACCAAAAAGGGCGACTATATTCTGGTGCTGAACCTGGTAAACACCAAGATGATGTACCTGCGCTCTCTGGAGCTGCTGGCATCCGGTGAGGGTGAGACACCTGCGCCTTCCACGACCCAGGCTCCCACCACCGAAGAACCTACAACTACAGAACCCTCCACCCCCGACGGCATTGACACCACTACCCCCGGTGCCGTGGTAAGATTCTATAATTTTACCCTGGTTCCGGCTATGGGCGGCAGCAGAACCACCCTTGGCATAAACAAAAACTGCCAATGCGGTTGTGGCAAACAACTGACAAAACATCTGGAAGAACTGAATGTAGGCTGGGAATATTTGGAAGATACCGCCTCCGGCGATCCTCTCTTTGCCAGCAACATTGACTGGAGCTTCCGTCTGGAAGATAGTGCAAACTCCGGTATGCTTTATGTTAAGATCGATGTTCCTGCAGAAGGAACTTTCGACCTGCGCTACAACAGTGCATCCGGTTTTGACACTGCGTACAACTATTCTGCATCCCTGCTGACGCTGGAGGAATATGGAAACGGAGCAGCAGGCACTTCTATCGGCAGTATTTCCATAGACAAAGACAAAATGACAGACACCTTCGGCACTTGCTCCTTCCCGGAAAAAGGCGAATATGTGCTGGCTCTGAAATTAGAAGATACAAACCGTTTCTACATTCAGTCCCTGGAGCTGGTTGTCCCCGGCGAGGTAGAAGACCCCACAGATGCACCCACCGAAGAACCTACCGAAGAACCTACAACCACAGAACCCTCTGTGCCCAGTGATATTGACACTACCACCCCCGGTGCAGTGGTGAAATTCTATGATTTTACCATTGATTCAGCCATGGGTGGCAACAGAACCTCCCTTACCTTGAGCAACAACTGCCAGTGCGGTTGCGGCAAAAAGCTGAGAGACCACCTGAAAGCGCATTATGGGGAATATGGCTGGGAGTATCTATATGATAACGCCTCCGGAAGTCCTATTTTCCGCCAAGATATTGGTTGGGGCTTCCGTCTGGACGATGACGCTAAATCCGGCGCACTGTTCCTGAAAATCGATGTTCCTGCTGCAGGAACTTTCAATCTGCGCTACACCAGCGCATCTGGTCCCTCCACTGCGCACAACTATTCTGCATATCTAATGACAATGGATGAATATACAAACGGCACTACACGAACTGTAGAAGAGTGTAAGGTCGGCAGTATTTCCATAAACAAAAACAAGCTGACCGGCACTTTCGGCAGCTGCACCTTCCCGGAAAAGGGCGAATATGCGCTGGTGCTGATGCTGGATAATGCAGAACGCTTCTACATTCAGTCCCTGGAGCTGGTTGTTCCCGGCGGAGAGGAAGAGCCGGAGGAGACTTTGCCGGAAACCGAGCCAACCATCGCTTTACCCACAGAATGTACCGGCACCTACAAAGAGGGCGTTTATAATTTCGCCCTCTATGAGGAAGAGGCACGGAAATATCTGTGTACAGATGGAGTAAAGCTGATTTATAAGGACCTTTCCAAGGCATGCCCTGTTTGCGGCGAGAAGCTAAGGGATTGTATTGCCGCCCAGTTTGCAGAAAACGAACTAAACTGGAAGATGGAGAAAACTACCTTTGCATCCGTTGCTATGATGGCTGACGATGGTCAGGGCTTCCGCACCCGTTATATGTACGGTGAAGACGGAAAGACCCTTAAGGATGAAAACGGCAAAGAAGTAGAAAAACCCGGCAACTGGATCGCTTTCCGTGTGAAGGTCAATGCCACCGGCAAGCAGCGGATCACCATAACCAAAACTGCTTCTACCAGTTATACCGCCAATATGTACATCTTCCCTGCAGCAGCAGAAGCAATGACCGAAGAACAGATCACCGCCCAGATGACAGACGGCAATCTGGCAGGTGAAGTGACCTTTGATAAGGTGATGACCCAGCTGCGGATCGGCGAAAAGAATTTCGAAACCGCCGGTGAGTATATTATCGCTTTGAAAACCACCGGAACGGCTAAGCGTATTTATTTAAATTCCATTATTATTGAAGAGCCCACAGAAGATCCGGACATTCCTGCAGTGGATAAGAAGGTCTATAACTTCGACCTGTCTAAGGATGATCCTCTGCTGGATAGTCTGGGAGCAGGCAGCCGCTATAATAACGATAAGAGCTACCGTGTCCGTGCTTATATGCAGGATCGGTATGCTGCCGGCACAACAGACTGGAAGTTTGAAACCGTTAGCACAGAGTTTGGCGACGGCGGCACTTTCCGGGAAGGCTGCTTCCGCTTCAAAAACAACAACAATTATAAAAACACCCCCGGTTCCTGGTACTCCTTCCGTATCAAGAACCCCGGCACGGCTACCTATGACATCCGCCTTGTCAGCTCAAATAAGAGCAAGCTGGTCACGGATATTTACCTGATTCCCGCGCCCAACGAGATGACCCTCACAGAGGAGCAGATCGAGGCAGCAATGACCGCAGAAAATCTGCTGGTTTCCGGCGTAGAACTGCAGGGTAAGGATACCTTCTATTTAGGTGACTACACCTTCGGTAAGAACAAGGAATATGTGCTGGTATTTGACATCAAGCTAGGCACACTTTTGTATCTGCAGGAGCTGATTATGACCCGCGACGGTCTGGTTGCGGACGAACAGATCCCCCGGAAAAAGACTGTCAACGGCACTGTTTACGATTTCGACCTGACCGACGGTCTGTACGGCACACTCAACGAAAAAACCGCATATCTGCAGGATTACTACAAGGAACTGGAGCAGAGATACAAGAACGGCTCTATCAACTGGATGTGGTGCGATTGCAGCAGTGAGCTTAAGGGCAACACTGCAGAAACCATGAATACAGTGGGCACAACTGTTCGGTTCTACCGGGATACCGGTATGCGTATCTACGCACGGAAAGGCTACTGGGCAGCTTTCAAAATTAAGAGTCCCGGAAGCGGTACCTTTACCCTTTCTTTGGATTTTGCAAAGTATTCCTACGGCGGAACTGTTGCATTCTATATTCTTCCTGCAGACACTCCCCAGAATCAGGTGCTGGAGGCAACGGACCACTCCAACCGTGTTGGAACAATAGATATGTACACGGACAAAAATAACTTGGAAGATGGCTTTAGCAGCTACATCGGCTATTGGGATTTCGAGGCTGGCAAGGAATATATCCTTGTAATGGAAGCTTATGCCAACTCCCCCTATTTTTCTTCCTACTGCTATACGAACTTCTCCCAGCTTTATATGGAGCGGGGCAAGATCGCATACACCCAGGAAGACGATAAGCTGGTCAAGCCCATTACCGTTGTGGAAAAGGCTTTGAAGGTTGCAGATTTCCGTGGCAATGCTGCCATTAAGGAAATCGGCGGACACGACTATTACATTATGCCCTGCGAAGGCGGCACCACCCTGGTCTATGACCTGGACACAGAAAAGCTGGTAGACTCCTTTAGTGGTGGCTACGGCCTGCCTGCGGATGTTTACGAGGACTCCGAGGGTATTATCTGGATCGCAGGCAACAGTAAAAAGCTGCAACGGTACGATCCCTACACCCAGATCTCCACTACCTACGACTGGACCAAATTCGGCCTGTGGCATGTGGAAGGCGGCAGTAGTCTGGTAGAGTACGATAATAAGATCTACATCGGCTCTAATCACAATGGTTATTTGCTTTGCTTCGACAAGGAAACCGGTATTTTCCGGGAGGTTATCCAGCTGATCGGTGGCAAGGGTGACGCTGTCCGTGGTCTTATGTACCTTAACGGCTATATGTATATGTCTGTTTCCAGCGATGCGGGTATTCATGTTGTAAAATTTGATCCGGTTACAGAAAAAGAAGTGATCGTGAAAAACCTGAAGGATGTGCAGGGCAAGGCAAGCTCCATCGGCAGATTCAATGTGATGGGCGATGGCGAGCTGCTGGTTTGCGGCACCTATGGCGGCACCAACTTCGACCAGTGCATCGTCCTGGATCCCGAAACCCTGGAGCTGGTGGAGAC
>JAZOSD010000022.1:0-15066 GCA_045656945.1 Faecousia sp. | reverse complement strand
TTGTTACTTCCCATATCTAAATAAAAAAACCCCGCGGCTGGGGGGACCGTCGCAGCGCCGGTTTGGCAGTTTTGTCGCATTTGTCACAATCGGGGAGAATAACCGCCGGAATATAAGATAATCCACAAAGAGAATAAAATTCAAGGGAACAGTGTCGAAGCCTCACACTTTTGTTGCTTGTAAAAAAAGGGGAAAGGTGCTATAATACAAAAAATACTAACAAGAAGGTGTGTAAATTATGACAACGATTGATATTTACTCAGGTTTTTTGGGCGCAGGTAAAACAACCCTGATCAAAAAGATGATTCAGGAAGCCTATGCAGGCCAGAAACTGGTGCTCATTGAAAATGAGTTCGGTGAGATCGGCATTGACGGGGGCTTTTTGCAGGAAGCCGGCATCAACATTACGGAAATGAATTCCGGCTGCATCTGCTGTAGCCTGGTAGGTGATTTCGGCAAGGCACTGACTCAGGTGATCGAGGAGTATCACCCGGATCGTATTTTGATCGAACCCTCCGGTGTGGGCAAGCTTTCTGATGTGATCGCTGCAGTAGAAAAAGTAACAGGCACTGATGTGCAGTTGGGTCACGCAACAGCAGTTGTGGATGCAGGCAAAGTAAAAGTTTATATGAAGAATTTCGGTGAGTTTTATAATAACCAGATCGAAACAGCCGGCACGATCATCCTTTCCCGCACAGATTCCATCCCTCAGGAAAAGCTTCACAAGGCGGTAGAACTGCTTCGGGAGCATAATGAAAAAGCTGCCATCGTTACAACACCTTGGGGGGAACTGTCTGGAAATCAGCTGTTGGAAGCAATGGCAGGTAAGGCATCTGTTGCAGAGGAATTGAAGGAGCTGGAAAAGCAGGAGCACGAATGCTGCTGCGGTCACCACGACCACGAACATCATCACCATCATCACGCAGATGAAGTGTTTACTTCCTGGGGCGTAGAAACAACAAAGAAGTTTACAAAAGAAGAAATTGGCGCAGCTTTGCACGGTCTGGATACCGGTAGATACGGCATTGTCCTGCGGGCAAAGGGTATTGTAGCTGATACAAATGGTGGATGGATTCACTTTGATTATGTGCCCAGTGAACACAATGTACGCTCTGGCGGTGCAGATGTAACAGGTAAGCTATGTGTGATCGGTGCGCAGCTGGATACGGAAGCTGTGGCAAAGCTCTTTGGGGTGTAAGTATGGCACAGATCCCTGTATATGTTTTTACCGGCTTTCTGGATTCCGGAAAGACCAAGTTTATTCAGGAAACTTTAGAAGATCCCCGCTTTAATGCGGGTGAGCGGACACTACTTCTGCTGTTTGAAGAGGGCGAGGAAGAATATGATTTTTCCACCTATCCACACCAAAATGTCTATTTGGAAGTGTTAGATCAGCAAACTGTCACCACAAAGCAGTTGCAGGCATTGGCAAAAAAGCACAGAGCTCAGCGGGTGGTGGCAGAGCTTAACGGTATGCAGCTTGTAGGTGACCTATACAGCCGCTTGCCCGCGGATTGGGTCATCGCCCAGGAAGTGATGTTTGCGGATTCCACCACCTTTATGGCTTATAATGCCAATATGCGCAATCTGGTAATGGACAAGCTGGTAGGCGGTCAAATGGTGGTGTTCAACCGCCTGACGCCCGGTGCGGACACTATGCCGCTGCACAAGCTGGTGCGGGCAGCCAACCGCCGTATGGATATTTTGTATGATTATACTGACGGCACAACAGCATTCGATGAAATTGAAGACCCGCTGCCCTTTGACATTAATGCCCCTGTGATTGAAGTCAAAGATGAGGACTACGCCCTGTGGTATCGGGATGTGACGGAAGAAGCTGCCAAGTATGACGGAAAAACAGTTCGTTTCAAAGGTCAGGTGGCTATGCTTCGCCGGGATAAAAACAATATGTTTGCCCCCGGTCGGTTTGTGATGACTTGTTGTGCCGACGATATCCAGTTTTGCGGTATCCCTTGCAAGTATGCTGACAGCAAGGACTTAAATCCCAGATCCTGGGTGATGGTGACCGCAAAGATCGCAGCGGAAAATCATCCCCTGTATCAGGGTGAGCTTGGTCCGGTGCTGACTGCTATCGATGTGAAGCCGGCAACACCGGCAGACCCGGATGTAGCGACCTTCTAATAGAACTTGTAGGGGCGACCTGCGGTCGCCCGCTTCTGAAATAAAGAGAAAGGAGCGGCTTATGTATCAGCCTTTAGCGGAAATTCTGCGGCCCACAGAGCTGGACCAGGTATTCGGACAAGAGCATATTTTGGGAAAAGGCGCGGTGCTGCGCCGCCTGATCGACTCCGGCAATGTTCCCAATATGATCTTTTACGGACCCAGTGGAACAGGCAAAACCACCGTTGCAAACATCATTGCAAAGCAAACAAACCGTACCCTTTGCCAGCTGAACGCGACAACAGCATCCACAGCAGATATTAAAAATATTGTTGCCCAGCTGGATACCTTTATGGCACCCAACGGTGTGCTTTTGTATCTGGACGAGATCCAGTCCTTTAACAAAAAACAGCAGCAATCTCTGCTGGAATACATTGAAAACGGAAAGATCACCTTGATTGCATCCACTACGGAAAATCCTTATTTCTATGTGTTCAATGCGATTTTAAGCCGTTCTACCATTTTTGAATTTAAGCAGATCTCATCAGAAGCCGCCTTGCAGGCGGTAAAGCGGGCAGTGACCTATTTGGAAGAACGGACTGCCTTGACTGCCCAGCCGGAAGAGGGTGCGCTGGAATATATTGCCAGTGCCTGCGGTGGTGATCTGAGAAAGGCACTCAATGCGGTGGAGGTTCTGTTTTCTGCCGGTGTGCCGGATAAGGATACATTGGTGCTTTCCCTGAAGGATGCAATGGAAGTGACCCAGAAAAGCGCAATGCGGGCAGACCGGGACGGGGATAACCACTATGATCTTCTCTCTGCACTCCAAAAATCTATCCGTGGTTCTGATCCGGATGCCGCCTGCCATTATCTTGCCCGACTTCTGGAGGCAGGACAGATGCAGTCTGCCTGCCGGCGGTTAATGATCATTGCGGCAGAGGATATCGGACTTGCATATCCAATGATCTTACCCATCGTCAAATCCTGCGTGGATATGGCACTGATGACCGGTATGCCTGAGGCAAGAATCCCCTTGGGAGATGCGGCAGTGCTGATGGCAACTTCACCCAAATCCAATTCTGCATATCTTGCCCTGGAGGGTGCATTTGAAGATATCCGAAAGGGAAAAGGGGGAGATTTCCCCAGACACCTACAAAATATGCACGCAGACACCTATACGATGGAGCGTGTGCAAGGATATAAATATCCCCATAACTACCCGGGACATTGGGTGCAGCAGCAATATCTTCCGGACGACCTCAAGGACACTAAATATTATGAGTACGGACCCAATAAGGTGGAGCAGGCAGCAAAGCAATATTGGGATGCAATCAAGGGGAATTAGTATGGATATCAGACTGGGAGATATTTTAGTAATGAAAAAGGCCCACCCTTGCGGAGAAAAACGCTGGATTGTTTTGCGAACCGGTGCGGATTTTCGCTTGCGGTGCTTAGGCTGCAACCACGAGGTAATGACACCTCGCTTTAAGGCGGAGAAAAATATCCGCCAGATCATTCCTGAAGAAAGAGCATCGACAGATAATAGCGGCAGTTGCTAAGGCAACTGCCGCTTCAGAGTGTCAAAGAACCTCCAAATCGTCAAAACATAGAATAATATAATAGCAACAGACAAAGCCTTCTCCTGGAGGAGAAGGTGGCAAAAATCTATTGATTTTTGACGGATGAGGTGGAAACTGCTTGCTACGCAAGCAGTTTTGACTTACTGCCGGGTTCGCCCTCTACCGTATCGGTATACGCCGACGAGTGCGAACCCGTTGTCTTTGAAGCTTCTTTGACCTCTGCCAGCCTGTCAAAAACTACTTTTTGACAGACTGTAGCGGCAGTTGCTAAGGCAACTGCCGCTTTTCCTATCTGCACCAGAAAACACAGTCACCTGACAGAAAACCTTAGGCCCTATCCGACTGCATTTTTTTTCGCTGCCCAGTATACTAAACCTGTAAGAAATGACTACAGTAGGGCGGGGGCTTGCTCCCGCCGACAACAACCAACCGGACGGTAGATAATTATCAAAACCAAATATAAGGAGGATGCTTGTGCAGATCTACTTAGACCTTGTTATGCTGCTGAATTTTCTGGTGGATTTTTTGCTACTGTTAGGGACAAACCGCCTGTGTGGATATCCTATGGGTGTGAAAAAAGCTGCCCTTGCAGCAGCCTTTGGAAGTGTGTATGCAGGGGCGTGTATGCTCCCGGGATTTTCCTTTTTGGGGAATTTCCTGTGGCGGATTGTGAGCCTTTTGCTGATGTCCGGTTTTGCTTTTGGTTTTACAAAAAATGCACTGCGTCGGGGAATGGTATTTTCAATTTTAAGTATGGCGATGGGCGGAATCGTGTTGCTGATGAATAGCCGTGGCTTTTGGTCGGTGGCAGCGTCTGCAGCTTTTTTAGGTCTGTTGTGCACGATTGGTTTTCGCAATAAGCTGGGTGTGCAGACCTTTGTGCCGGTGGAATTGACCTACGGAGAAAAAAAGATATGCCTGACCGCTTTGCAGGACACCGGAAACACATTAAAAGATCCGGTTACCGGACGGGATGTACTGGTGGTGGGAGCAGATGTTGCACATAAGCTTATTGGACTGACCCGTTCCCAGTTGCGGTCACCGGTGGAATTCTTAAATGCCATTCCCGGACTTCGTTTGATCCCTTACCGGACAGTGGGGCAGGAGAGCGGTTTTTTGCTTGCCCTTAAGCTTAATAGTGTAAAGATTGGCAATCAACAAGGAAGTGCATTAGTTGCATTTGCGCCGGAAGGACTTCATCCGGAAGGTGCATATCAAGCGTTAACAGGAGGATCGGTATGACAAAACTATTGAAATTCTTAATGAAAATACGCAGGAAGCCGGAATGTGTTTATTACATAGGGGGAGCAGATATACTGCCTCCGCCGTTAAAGGGTACGGAGGAACAATTGGCGCTTGAGCGACTGGAAAATGGGGATGAGCGAGCTAAACAGCTTTTGATTGAGCGCAATCTGCGCCTTGTGGTATTTATTGCTCGTCGGTTTGAAAACACCGGTGTAAATTTAGAGGACTTGATCTCCATTGGTACGATCGGACTGATTAAGGCAATCAGTACTTATCGACGGGATAAAAATATCAAGCTGGCGACCTATGCTTCCCGATGTATTGAAAATGAGATTTTAATGCACATCCGGAAGATCGCTAATCAAAAAACAGAAGTTTCTTTGGATGAACCTATTAATATGGATTACGACGGCAACGAACTGCTTTTATCTGATATATTAGGAACGGATGAGGATATGATTATGCGTCCACTGGAGGATGATGTGGACTTGCGACTTTTGCGGCAGGCAGTGAAGGAATTACCCCAGAGGGAAAGAGAAATTATTTATATGCGCTTTGGTTTGGAAGGGTGGCAGGAGCTGACGCAGAAGGAGGTTGCCAAAAAAATGGGTATTTCCCAGTCCTATATTTCCCGATTAGAGAAGCGAATAATGATACGGCTTCGCAAAGAAATTTTGCGACAAACCACCTGTGTGTAAAATTTTCCTTGCAAATTTGAGCAGATAGTGCTATAATCGATACAAAATTTTATCGATATATTTGTGTATCGAAAGAGGTAGAAAAAATGGAACAAAAAGAAATTTCAAAATCCGTACTTAAGCGGCTTCCCGGTTATCTGTCCTATCTGAAAAGTCTTCCGGATGGCGTGGCTACCTATATTTCAGCAACTGCCCTTGCCAATGCTTTGGGTATGGGCGAGGTTCAGGTCCGTAAGGACTTGGCGCAGGTTAGTGACGGCGGCAGACCCAAGATTGGCTATCTTCGGGAGCGACTGATTGAGGACATCAGCCAGTTTTTAGGCTACGACAACACCACCGACGCTATTTTAGTTGGTGCGGGTAAGCTGGGACAGGCGTTGCTGGGGTACAATGGCTTTGCAGCTTATGGACTGAATGTCCTTGCCGCCTTTGATGTGAACCCCACTGCGACCCACACGGATGAGGGAAAGCCAATTTATCCAATGACAGAGCTGGAGAGCTTTTGCAAGCAGCATAATGTGCTGATGGGCATTATTACCGTTCCGGCACAGTATGCCCAAAGTGTCTGTGATCGATTAATCCAGTGTGGCATCAAGGCGGTGTGGAATTTTGCGCCTACCCATTTGGATGTACCTGCAAATATTTTGGTCCAGAATGAAAATATGGCAACCTCCCTTGCAGTGCTTTCCATGCACTTGCAAGCGCAAATTAAGAAATAAGCTTTAACATAAGTATTTTCTACTGACAGTAGGTCAACAGGAGGGATAGAATGCTACGATTTATGGATGCAAACTGTATGATCGGACCAAAAATGAAGCCAGTCCAAGGCGTTCCGGATACGGCAGAGGAATTGTGCCAGGTTATGGACCGTTGTGGGATCGATCAAGCAATCGTCTGTTATAGCGTTGCAAAGGATGGGGACATTACCATTGGCAATCAGCTGCTACACGGAGCTATTTCCGGAAATGATCGCCTTCTGCCACAGTGGATCGTAATGCCCAATTCCTTCCGGGAATTTTATTCTCCTGTGGAATTGCTGTCTCAAATGAAAAAGCATAATGTGAAAACCGTCCGGATGTATCCACAGATTACGAATTTTTCCTTGCAGCCCTATGCCATCGGCAAACTGATGGATGCGTTGGCTGAGTGCCGCGTTCCGGTAATGATGGATATGGCACAGGTATCTGCGGACGAAATCTATGCATTTTGCAAAAACTATCCGGAGGTCAAGCTGATTATCTGCTACCCCGGCTACCGGAACGGACGGCTCTTTGACGCGCTTTTGCGTGCGTGTCCCAATTTTTATATAGACAGCAGCAACTACTGTGCCCATAACGGTGTGGCAGATGTATGCCGCAGCTTTGGCGCAAAGCGTATGGTGTTTGGCTCTGGTATTCCTGCCGGCTCTGCTACCTCTGCGGTATCCCTGATTCGCTATGCGGATATCAGCGAGGAAGAAAAGCAGTTAATTGCGTCCGGAAACATACTGTCTATGCTGGAGGAGGTGCGGCTATGATCTATGAAAAGATTTTAGAAGGACAGCCTCTTGAAGATATTTTTGTATTTGACTGCCACGGTCATATCCATCCGGATCCGAAGTTCAACACACCGGATTGTGACGGTGACGGTCTTCTGAAAAAAATGGACAGACTGGGTGTAAACGGTATGGCATTGTCCAGCGTGATCGCCTTCTACTGCGATGTGAATTTTGGCAATGAGGATCTGCTTCAAACAGTAAAGGCACACCCGGGACGGCTTTACGGCTACTTTACACTCAGCCCCTACACAGCCTGCGATCCTGAAAAATACCTTGCTGACGGTACTGGCTTCGTGGGCGTAAAAATCCACGCCAGTGTAAATAAGACAGTAATCGACGATCCTCGCTATATGCCTTCTCTGGAAATTGCAGATCAAAAGAATATGGCGGTGCTGCTCCACACCTGGTCTGCTGACGATGTCAGGCGAACGGCAAAGCTTGCCGGTCAGTTTCCCAATGCCAGCTTTATTGTCGCCCACAGTGCTATGCTGGGCTGCCGGGACGCCTGCGTAGAAGTTTGCCGCCAATATGAGAATATTTACTGCGATACCGCACTTTCAACATCCTTTGAGGGAACTATCGAATATATGGTAAACAAAATCGGTGCAGATCGGTTGCTCTATGGCAGTGATTGTGCATTCTTCGATTGCAGCCAAACATTTGGAAAGATTGGACTTGCCAATATCAGCGACGGTGATAAGATCAAAATTTACGGTGAAAATGCAAGGCGTATTTTCAAATTATAAATAAGGTACAGCTATAGAAAAACTGTTCCCAATATATATTCACGGCAGAGAGTAAGTGTATATCAAAAAGCCTGTAGGATTTATAACAAAGAGCGCGATGCAAACATTTGCATCGCGCTCTAAACTTATTTACCGGGTTTGAAGCTGTCTTTCAGGCTGACAGAGCGGTTAAAGACCAGATGACCGGGGACGGAATCCTTGCTGTCCGGGCAGAAGTAGCCAAGACGCATAAACTGATAGGATGCAGGTGCTTTGGCATTTTCCAGGCTCTTTTCCAGCTTGCAGCCGGTAAGCACTTCCAGAGAGTTGGGATTCAGGCAAGCCATAAAGTCCTTGCCGGAGGCGTCCGGATCCGGATCATCGAAGAGGTTGGAGTACTGACGGACTTCTGCATCTACGCAGTTGTCAGCGTCTACCCAGTGGATAGTAGCACCCTTGATCTTCCGTCCGTCGGCAGGGTCACCGCCGGCAGAGTTGGGATCATAGGTAGCAAGCACTTCTACCACATTGCCATTTTCATCCTTCACACAGCCTGTGCACTGAATGACATAAGCACCCTTCAGGCGGCATTCAGGACCTTCCGGATACAGGCGCTTATACTTGGGGACAGGATCAGCCAGGAAGTCATCTGCTTCGATCCACAAATTCCGGGAGAAGGTAACTTCTCTTGTGCCGGCATCCGGATCGTTGGGATTATTTTCCACCAGAAAGGTCTCGCTTTTACCTTCGGGATAATTGGTAATGGTCAGCTTCACAGGCTGCAAAACAGCCATTACACGCTGTGCAGTCTCATTCAGATCCTCACGAAGGCAGTGCTCCAGGAATGCAAACTCAATAGTGTTGGGACTTTTTGCCACGCCCACCCGGTCACAGAAGCTACGGATAGAGGCGGGGGTGTAACCACGGCGGCGCAGACCGCACAAAGTGGGCATCCGAGGATCATCCCAGCCGGAAACATTGCCGTTTTCCACCAGTGCTCTTAGCTTCCGCTTAGACAGAACCGTGTGGTCAATACCCAACCGGGCAAACTCAATCTGACGGGGATGGTGGGGAACGGAAACATTTTCAACCACCCAGTTGTACAGAGGACGGTGATTCTCAAATTCCAGAGAACACAGACTGTGGGTAATACCCTCCAGCGCATCCTGAATAGGATGGGCAAAGTCATACATAGGATAGATGCACCACTTGTCACCCTGACGGTGATGATGCATATGGCGAATGCGGTAAATGACCGGATCGCGCATATTGAAGTTGCCGGAGGCAAGATCGGTCTTCGCCCGGAGAGTGTATTTGTTGTCCTCAAACTCACCGGCACGCATCCGTGCGAACAGGTTAAGACTTTCCTCAATGGGACGGTCACGATAGGGGGAGGTGGCAGGGGTGTTCAGGTCACCACGGAATTCCTTAAACTGGTCAGGGGTCAGCTCGCAAACATAAGCAAGACCCTTCTTAATCAGCTCAACTGCAAACTCGTAGTCCTTTTCAAAATAATCGGAGCCGTAGTAGAAACGGTCACCCCAGTCAAAACCCACCCAGCGGATATCCTCTTTAATGGCTTCTACAAACTCCACATCTTCCTTGATGGGATTTGGGGCGTCCATACGCAGATTGCAAAGACCGCCAAATTTTTCGGCAGTGCCAAAGTCAATGATCAGGGCCTTGCAGTGGCCAATATGCAGGTAGCCGTTAGGCTCCGGCGGAAACCGGGTGTGGACAGTTTTTCCAGCAAACTGACCGCCCTCGGCAATATCTTCTTCAATAAAGGCGTGGATGAAATTTTTGCTTTCGGTGATTTCAGCCATACATAGAACCTCTCTTTTGCAAAATTTGCAAATATTATAACCCATTCCAGGGAAATTTGCAACAGGGAATTGGGAATATATCTGAGATTGCTTTACTTTTTAGGCGTATAAGCTTTCTTGGTTTCCACGGGATATCCTACGATAGCAACAG
This sequence comes from Faecousia sp., assembly GCA_045656945.1. Taxonomy (GTDB): domain Bacteria; phylum Bacillota; class Clostridia; order Oscillospirales; family Oscillospiraceae; genus Faecousia. The sequence goes on along the minus strand of JAZOSD010000022.1, from coordinate 5,183 downwards.
ATGTGGTATGCACCCATTTGCCCACAAGGATAGATACAATAAAAACCGGAATGGTGATGCATACAAAAATCAAAGGATATTTTGCGGGCGTATGCCATTGTGGAACAAGACCGTAGACCCACACATCCAGAAGGCGGGAAAGAATATACCCTTCGAACACGCCTCCGGAGAGCCAGCGAAGGAGCTTACTTACTTTTTCGTTAACCCGCAGCCGATAGATGCCCATAAACAGGGCGGTGACCATAATCGTTACCCAAAATCCACCGTAGCCTTGGGTATAGCCACTGGAAAAGCCTTTGTCTGTAGTAAGAACAGATGCCAAGCCAAGGCTCATAGCAGTTAGAGCGGCAGTCAAAAGACAACACCAGGCAGGTGTTTTCGGTTGAAGTTTCCGGATAACACCGCCTATAATGTATAGTGTGACCGGATACATAGCGGACCAGTAATTGGGGATCAGGTCAATGGCAGTAATGGAATGTGCTGAGGTTACAAACAGGCAACTGCCTGCCAGAAGCATAAGCTTCCGTGGATTGTTGATTTGCTGTAATCCTAAATTCAATATAGGACTGATCAGGATCAGACCTATATACATTTCCACATACCAGGCGTAATTACTGAATGTAAAAAAGCGTTTTATCCACTCTTTGACCCCATCGGTTTCTCCAATGAGAAAATAGCGGATAGGGTAGGAGATAATACAGGTTAGCACATATCCTACAAGCACTGTCAGCAAACCTCTATAATAGCCTTTATTCCAGGTCTTTGTGGATTTTAAGTAACCGGTCAGCAGCATAAACATCGCGTTACAGCCATAAAACAACCAGCGGAAGCTGTTTGCAAGCCAAATTTCTGCACCAGCCTGAGGCACGCTGTAAAAACCGTTATACAGACAAGCGTGGAGACTGTTTACAAATAGAAGTCCCAAAATGCGAAACAGATCCGGTCCGGCTTCGTGCTGTGGCTTTATTTGCACTTCCACATTGCGTTTTCTTTTTTGTTTCATAGTATTCTCCCTGATTTTTCCTTAGCTTGAATTATAGCAAAATATATGAAAAATAGCAATGGTTCTTCCGGTCAGTGGCAAAAAAATGAAATTCCTGAAAACAATTTGTATTTTTTGAGAAATTATAGTTGTCAATTGGACTGACTTATATTAAAATAGGAGAAGATATACTGGAAGGAGTGTGAACAATGCCTGATATTAAATACAAGCGCATTTTATTAAAGGTCAGTGGCGAGGCTCTTGGAGAGAAAACAGCTGCAGGAGATGGCTTTGGCCTGAATTTTACAAAGATCCACGAGGTTTGTGAATCCATTAAGACTTGCGTTGAAATGGGTGTACAGGTCGGTCTGGTGATTGGCGGTGGCAACTTCTGGCGTGGTGTGAAAAACGGAACAGGAAAGCTGCAGCGTTCCCATGCTGATGCAATGGGTATGCTGGCAACGGTGATGAACGCCATTGCAGTGGGGGATGTGCTGGAACAGCACGGTCTGGATGCCAGAGTTTTGACCGCTGTGGAAATGAATAAATTTGCCGAGTACTTTACCCGCGACACAGCAAACCGTTACTTAAACGAAGGTAAGGTGGTAATCTTTGCCGCAGGCACAGGCAACCCCTATTTCTCCACCGATACCGGTGCAGTTTTGCGCGGGGTGGAGATCGAGGCTGATGCAATTTTGATGGCAAAGAATGTGGACGCCATTTACTCAGCAGACCCGGCAAAGGATCCCAGTGCCGTTCGTTATACCCAGCTTACATACGATGAGGTGCTTGCCCAGCACTTAAAAGCCACCGATTCCACGGCTATGACATTGGCAATGGACAACGATATGACCCTGGTATGTTTCGGCTTGGCAGAAGAAAACAGTATTGTCCGTGTGGTTCGTGGAGAAGCCATTGGAACCACCGTGAAAAACAAGTTTTAAGGAGGACTACATTATGGCAGTAGATTTCAGCGATTACGGAAGAAGAATGGAAAAAGCTCTGGATCATTTGAGCGAGGAATTTGGTGCAGTTCGTGCAGGTCGTGCAAACGCAAAGGTTCTGGACCGCATCACAGTTGAATATTATGGCAGTGAGACACCCTTAAACGGTGTGGCAACTATTTCTACCCCCGATGCCCGCACTTTGGTGATTTCCCCTTGGGACACCAAGCTGCTTTCTGAGATCCAGAAGGCGATCCAGATCAGCGATCTGGGTATCAATCCCCAGAATGACGGCAAGGTGATCCGTCTGATCTTTCCCCAGCTGACCGAAGAGCGTCGTAAGGAGCTGGTTAAGCAGGTCAAGAAGTATGCAGAGGATGCAAAGGTTGCAATGCGCAATGTCCGTCGTGACGGTATGGACTATGTGAAGAAACTGAAAAAGAATTCTGAGATCACTGAGGATGAGCAGAAGAAGGCAGAGAAGGATCTGCAGGATCTGCTGGATAAGTATGTGAAGAAGGCGGGTGAAGCTTTGGCTTCCAAGGAAAAGGAACTGATGGCTCTGTAAGCCAAATAATCATTGGGGGCGCTTGCGCCCCCAAAATTCAACAGAAAGAGGTGGTAATATGGCAGCAAATGAAAATAATATTCCCCGCCATATTGCTATTATTATGGACGGAAACGGCCGCTGGGCAAAGAAACGGGGACTTCCCCGCACGGCTGGACACGCAGCCGGTGCAGAAGCCTTTCGCAGAACCGCCAATTACTGCCGCACCTTAGGGGTTAAGTATTTGACGGTCTATGCCTTTTCCACAGAAAACTGGAAGCGTTCTGCCGACGAAGTGGCTGGCATTATGCGTCTTTTGGGAAAATATCTGGAAGAAGCACTGGCAGATATGGAAAAGAACCGGGTGCGCTTCAAATTTTTTGGCGACCTGAGCCGCTTGAGTCCGCAGCTGCAAAAGCTGTGTATGGATGCAGAAAGCCGCTCAGCGGATTTCGATGTGCAGGTTAATTTCTGCCTCAATTATGGCGGCAGAGATGAAATTGTAAAGGCAAGTGCTGCCTTTGCCCGCGATGTAGCAGATGGAAAATACAAGCCGGAGGATCTGACAGAGGAGCTGCTGTCCTCTTATTTGTACTCTAAGGATGTTCCCGACCCGGAGCTGATCATTCGCCCTTCCGGAGAATTGCGCACCAGCAATTTCCTGCTGTGGCAGTCTGCTTATTCAGAGTATGTATTTTTGAATGTTCTGTGGCCTGATTTCCAGCCGAAGGATCTGGACGAGGCTATTTTGGAATACTGCCGGCGCAATCGCCGGTTTGGAGGCGTATAAAGATGAAAACCCGAATCATTGCAGCTTGCGCACTTTTGCCGCTGCTGCTTGTGATCGTGTTGGTATTGCCTGCGATCTATACGGCAATCCTGTTTGGTATTGCGGCAGCCATTGGTGCATATGAACTTCTATGGGGCACGGGCTTACTTAAGCACCCCAGATTGATTGCTTACACCGCTATGATGGCATTTTTGACAGCCATTGGCAGCTATTACGGCTTGCCCTATCCCTATGTGCTGATCGGCATTTTGGTATTTGTGGCGGCATTGTATGGGGAGATGCTGGCATCTAAGGCGCAGCTGCCCTATGAAAAATTGATGGTCTGCCTAGCTGGCGGCGTGCTGATTCCCTTTATGCTTTGCGCGCTGGTGCGACTGCGTAGTGTAGAAAACGGAAGGTTTTACATTTTAATTCCCTTCGTTTTGGCATTTTTGTCCGATACCGGTGCATACTTTGTAGGCTGTAAGTTTGGTAAGCATAAGCTTGCTCCGGTAATCAGCCCTAAGAAAAGTGTAGAAGGCGTGTTTGGCGGAGTGCTGGGCGCAATCGTGGGTATGTTGCTCTACTGCCTGGTACTGGATCTTGCATTTGGTTTTACTGTAAACTATTTCTTTGCGATTGTTTACGGTGTGTTAGGTTCATTAGCTGCCGTTTTTGGCGATTTAAGTTTTTCTGCCATCAAGCGTCAGGTCGGCATTAAGGACTATGGAAACCTGATCCCCGGTCACGGAGGAATCCTGGATCGGTTCGATTCTATGACGGTGGTTGCACCTTTGACAGAAGCACTGCTGCTTCTTTTACCTGTGGTGGTGAAGTGATATGGTAAAAAGTGTAAGTATTTTAGGATCTACCGGCTCGATCGGTCGGCAAAGTCTGGATATTATCGATCATCTGGGCATTCCTGTGGCAGCGCTCACTGCCGGCACAAGCGTGGAACGGATGGCAGAGCAATGTCGCAAGCACCGTCCCCAACTGGCGGTAATGGCAACGCAGGAGGCTGCAAAGCAGCTGGAAAAAGATATTTCCGATCTCCCCACCAAGATTGCCTGGGGAGAAGAGGGACTGATTGAAGCGGCTACCATTTCTCAAGCAGACTGTGTTATCACGGCTGTGGTGGGTATGGTAGGATTGAAACCTACCCTTGCGGCGATCCGTGCTGGCAAGCGGATTGGTCTTGCCAATAAGGAAACACTGGTTTGTGCCGGTGAGCTTGTTATGGCAGAGGCAAAGAAGTATAACACCGAGATCATTCCTGTGGACTCGGAGCACTCTGCAATCTTCCAGTGCCTGATGGGTATGAACCACAAGCGGGAAGTGGAGAAAATTATTCTCACTTGCTCCGGAGGTCCGTTCTACGGAAAAACAAGAGAAGAGCTCGGCATCGTCACAAAGGCAGATGCCCTGAAACACCCCAACTGGAAGATGGGAGAAAAAATCACCATCGACTGTGCGACCCTTATGAACAAGGGCCTGGAAGTGATTGAGGCAATGCGCCTTTATGATCTGCCTCTGGAAAAAGTGGATGTGGTGATCCACCGGCAAAGCATTGTGCATTCTATGGTGGAATTTACCGATGGCGCAGTGATGGCGCAGCTGGGAAGTCCGGATATGCGCCTGCCGATCCAACTGGCAATGACCTATCCGGAGCGGATGGATTGTCCTGTTCCCAAGCTGGACTTAACCACCTGTCCGCCTCTGACCTTTTATAAACCGGATATGGAAGCCTTTCCTTGTCTGAAGCTGGCAAGGGACTGTGCAAAAACAGGCGGCACAGCTTGCCCTGTAATGAACGGCGCAAACGAGGAAGCAGTGGCGCTGTTTTTGCAAAACAAGATCGGATTTTATGATATTTACGATTTGGTCAGCAAGGCAGTTGACACCGTTCCCTTCACTGAAAATCGCCCCTCGGGAGAGATTTTA
>JAZOSD010000021.1:0-5686 GCA_045656945.1 Faecousia sp. | reverse complement strand
GGTGGGCGGTCCGCGTTGCTGTAAACGGGATTCTTACCTCGCCATAACTGAGGCGGTAACGTTTGTGAAAGAGAATTTTGGCGTAGAAATGGAACTTGATGAAATCAAATGCACCCATTCGGCACAGAATAACCAATGCATTAAAGAGAGGTGCCCGTTTCGATGAAAAAGAAGATCGCCTTTCTCTGCGTGCATAATTCTTGTCGCAGTCAGATTGCCGAAGCTCTTGGCAAACACTTTCTTGGTGACAAGTATGATTTTTATTCGGCAGGCAGTGAAACAAAACCGCAGATAAACGGGGATGCCGTAAGGTTGATGAAAGCTATCTACGGCATTGATATGGAGCAGACACAGCACAGCAAGACCTTTGATAAAATCCCACCGCCCGACATTGCCATCTCCATGGGTTGTGACGTGGGCTGCCCCTTCATCGGCAGAGCCTTCGATGATAATTGGGGATTACCTGATCCGACAGGACAAAGTGATGACATGTTTGTTGAGGTAATTAAACGAATCGAAAATATAATCAAGCACTTGTAAATGATTAGACGGTGATGCAGCTTTTCGTATCACCGTCTATTATTTTAGCTGTTATAATTTCCGCAAAGGAGTTGAAAATATGAGAACTTACACGCAAGAAGAAAAACAAACGGTCATTGACCGTGTTATATCCGGTGAGCCGTCTGCCCATATCCTTGTCGACACAGGCATACCCAAGAGTACCTTTTACAGTTGGTTACGCATTTACCAAGAGGAGCAAAACGCTGCCAATAAGAGAACCGTGGACATCCGCAATTTTCATTTGCTTGAAAACAAGGTCGCACGCCTGGAAGATATCGTTGAAATTCTCAAATCGGCAACCTGCACGCCGAGGGCGCCATTAAAGCAACGGTTATATGCTGCCGAGCAACTTTACGGAAGATACAACGTTCACGTGATCTGCGATGCCTTTGACATTTCTCGCGGAACATTTTACAACCACGTTCTCCGCAACAAGAAGGACAACACGTGGTATGCGAAACGTCGGGAGGAACTACGGCTTCGCATACAGGAGATATACGACGAAAGTAATCAGATCTTCGGTGCCGCTAAAATTGCGGCAGTTATGAAAAACGAAGGATTCAAAGTCAGCAATGAAATGGTGCGCACGCTTATGCGTGATATGGGATTGTTCAGCATCCGACAGTCATCAAAGAAACTTTATGAGGACGAAAGGCGCAAATACAAAAATCACCTTAATCAAGAGTTTGACGTGAACAATCCCAACGAAGTGTGGGTTAGTGATGTTACTTACTTCAAGTATGGAGAAAACGCTTATTATATTTGCGTGATTATTGACCTATTTTCTCGCATGGTCGTGGGTTATAAAATAGGAAAGACCAACAGCACGCAGCTTGTAAAGTCAACCTTTCAGATTGCCTACAAAGCACGGCAGCCGGATTCAAGTTTGGTTTTCCATACCGACCGTGGGGGTAATTACCGTTCCAAAACGATGAACGACTATATGCGGTCACTACACATCACGCACTCTTTTTCACGAGCGCACGTGCCGTACGATAATTCAGTAATGGAATCGTTCTTCGCTTCTATGAAGCGTGAGGAACTGTATCGGACGAAATACCGTTCGGAGGCGGACTTCCGAAGTGCGGTGGACAAGTACATATTTTTCTACAATACGAAACGTCCACACAAGAAACTGCAATACAAGACTCCCGAACAGAAGGAAGAGGAATATGCCTTGAAATTAGCGGATTGATAAGATACGTGTAGATAGACTGATGGGTTCGAAAAGGTTTGTTTTTCAATCTTCTAATTGCCGAATTTGAATTTTTCTGTTTTCAGTCCAGCTGACAAAAAGAAAATGCGACCTCGAAAAGCCGCATAAATACTGGGTTTTATAATAAAAACACCATTGAGTCTGAACTTGAGGGTTCAGATTTCAATGGTGTCTTTAGATGGCGGAGACGGCGAGATTCGAACTCGCGTGGGATTGCTCCCTAACTGATTTCGAGTCAGCCCCGTTATGACCACTTCGATACGTCTCCATATATATTAAGCTCTGGTAAGAGTATAACACTACATTCTTTTTCACATAACGGGGAGCCCCGTTATGTCCTGTTGCGGTGCCCGCCGAATGTCCTCGGCAAAATGCCGTCGTCCCTCGTCGACCGCTGCCACTCCTTATGCCTCGCTTCATCTGCCACTGGCAGCGCTCGGCAACGTCCCCACTACGATACGTCCCCGTACAGCTGGGTTATTATATCAATAATACCACAAAAAATCAAGCGTTCTCAGGGGTCTTTTTTGCCAGCTTTAGAACTGCGTCCATACAGGCGACGATTTCTTCATAGTTCTCCCGCTTGTGGGGACGCAAACAATTTGTGCAATCCTTAATGCCTTCTTCTGTATAGGTAAAATGGCCGCCGCACCGATCGCCCAGTGCATACAGCGGGCAATAGCAGAACAGACAGCTAAAACTTTCTGTATCTGCGCCCTGATGGCAAGGAAAATACTCACATTCCTTATTTTGAAAAAAATCATAATTTGCCATCTTGTGCTCCTTTCGCCCTTTGCTTTTGAAATAGAATGTGATAAAATAAGTATGAGGTGTGTTTTATGAAGGTTTTGATCGACGCAGATGCTTGTCCGGTGGTGGATATAGCAGTTGCATTGTGCAGGGAATTTCATACAGAGTGTCTTTTGCTTTGCGATACTGCCCACCTGATGCAGCGAGACGGCGCAACCACCTTAGTGTTTGACAAAGGTTCTGACAGTGTGGATTTTGCCCTTGTAAACCGGGTCTGTGCCGGTGATATGGTAATCACACAGGATTATGGTCTTGCTTCTATGTGTCTGGCGCGGTGTGCTCGCGTACTGCACCAGGACGGTTGGGAATATAACGAATACAACATCAGCGGACTTATGGAGCAGCGGCACGCTGCCCGGCGTTTCCGTGCTGCCGGCGGCCGCACAAAAGGACCGTCCAAACGAACAAATGCACAAAACGAAGCCTTTGCCAAAACCTTTCGTAGTTTACTTCAGCAAGCTGTCCAGGGGTAACTAGCTGGCGGTTCTAAAACAAATTCCATAGGTTTTCCCGAATAGGGATGATGAAATGCCAGTCGGTAAGACCACAGGGCAATCTCACAGTCATCCTCCAGCAGGCTATACTTTCGATCCCCTACCAATGGCATCCCTCTTCCGGAAAACTGTGCGCGGATCTGGTGGGTTCTTCCTGTTTCAAGCTGAATGCGTACACGGCTCAAGCCTCCTGCAGCTTTCAGCGTTTGATAGTGGAGAATCGCTTCCTGCACATCCTTACCGGTCTGCTGAACAATATAGGTTTTCCGTTCCTGCTTATTGCGCAACAGTAAGTCCTTCAGCGTTCCCTGGTCTTCTTCCGGTTTTCCGTGGACAACTGCCAGATATTCCTTTTGGAACTGACCCTCCCGAATCTGTCGGGACAATTCCGATGCCATTTTTGCAGAGCGGGCAAGAACCATCAATCCGGAAACGACCCGATCCAGGCGGTGGACTGTACGCACATTGGCGTTGGGATCGCCCAAAGCCTCCCGCACCAGCTCCGGAACGCCACCCGGCTCATCGGTGGAAAGCACCCGGGGTGGTTTTACGCAGATAATAATATCCCGGTCCTGATAAATAAGTTCCATTATGCCCTCCCCCTTTTTTTTTCCTTATCCTATCAAATTTTTCTTTTCTTTGCAAGTCGAAAGGAGATTTCCTATGAAAATTGTACACTTAGAAGGCTATGCGGTCAACCCCGGCGATCTTTCCTGGGATGTTCTGAACCAATTTGGAGATGTGACCGTCTATGAACGGACTGCACCGGAAGATGCAGTGGAACGGATTGGAGATGCTGAGGTGGTTTTGATCAACAAAACACCGATCACTGCCCAGCTTTTGGATCAATGTCCCAATTTGAAGCTTATTTGTGTGCAAGCTACCGGCTATAATGTGGTAGATTGCGATGCAGCAAAAGCGCGGGGTATTCTAGTGTGCAATGTGCCCGCTTATGGCACAAATGCTGTGGCACAATTTACATTTTCTCTTCTTTTGGAGCTTTGCAACCGGGTAGGACATCACGATCAACTGGTTCACGCAGGAAAATGGTGCACCTGCCCCAGCTTCTGCTTCTGGGATACTCCACAAATGGAACTATCCGGCAAAACCATCGGTATTATCGGCTTTGGCAAAATTGGTAGAGCCGTGGGAACCATTGCAAAAGCTTTTGGTATGAAGGTGCTGGCATACAACCGCAGTCAGTCTCTGGAAGGTGCGGCCATTGGAGAATATGTGGAGCTTGACACATTACTTCGAAACAGTGATATTGTCTCTCTCCACTGCCCTCTGACACTGGAAAACACAGGTATAATCAACGCGAATGCTATAGGAAAGATGAAAGATGGTGCAATCTTGCTGAATACTGCAAGAGGACCGCTGATCAACGAACAAGATGTAGCCGATGCTCTGCGCAGCGGCAAGCTACGGGGTGCTGCAGTGGATGTGGTATGCAGTGAACCAATGCTGCCGGATAATCCTTTATTGACCGCCCCCAACTGCATTATCACACCGCACATGGCGTGGTCTCCGGTGGAAAGCCGTCAGAGAATTATCGACAGTACTGTCAGCAGTATCCAGGGTTATTTAAGTGGAAAGCCTGTCAATACCGTAAACTAAAAGAAAATGCCGTTGAACACAAGTCAACGGCATTTTTACATTATAATGAATGAAAAGCTTCCAGCCAAGCATTTTTCATCAGTTTATAGCCTTCTATAGAAGGATGTACACCATCTCTAAGCAAATAACCCTCGGGTTTTCCAACCATTTCCTTTTCAAATTTCTCACGCAACGGCACAAATTTCAAGTTGAACTTATCTGCAATTTTCTTTGCAACCTGCGCGCGACGAGGCAGTTCGCTATGAAGAACATCCCAGCGAATGGGATATTTTTCAGTATTGTTGGAAAGCGTTCCGGGTAAAACAAGGGGTTCTAAGATCATGATCTTTGCGTCAGGAAGTGCTTCAATCAGTTCTTCGACGAGCATTGTGTAAATCTTCTCAAATTTCTCCAGAGTGATACCATCATCCCGCTCAAATTCTGCAAGAACACCATTCATACCAGCCAAGATGCTCACATAATCCGGCTTGTGATTAATAATATCCCGACGAATGCGAGCATACATATCCACAATATGCTGACCGTTAATACCTCTGTTGATCAGTTCATAAGCACCAGGCTGTTCCTGCTCCAAAACCTCCGCGACCATTGCCGCATAGCCATTGCCTAAATGGGTAGGATCTTCCTTATTTCTGGCTGCACAGGTAATAGAATCGCCCATAAATACGATTTTCTTTTTCATAAACTCACCCTAATTCTATAGATTTTAATAAATCATAACACAATGTAAAATAAATGTCAAACTTGAAAAATATTATCCAAACATATATACGAAAACCCCAACCTTTCGGTCGAGGTTTCTTGTGTTGGCATTACCTATCTTCCCGGGCAGTCGCCCGCCAAGTATTGTGGTTGTACATGTGCTTAACTTCTGTGTTCGGGATGGTTGCGCACCCGAGCGCTGCCTGTGGCAGATGAAGCGAGGGGGCAAGCAAGTGCCGTGGTCGGCAAGAAGCAAGCTTGCTTTGTCAAGCGCAGCTTCTGCCGG
>JAZOSD010000020.1:0-19577 GCA_045656945.1 Faecousia sp. | reverse complement strand
GGATTATTCAAGTCCCACCTCTTCTTGCGCACCAGATATAAAAGGACATCCCTTCGGATGTCCTTTTTTTTCTGGTGCGCGAGGCGGGACTTGAACCCGCACGTCCGCAGTGAACACTAGAACCTGAATCTAGCGAGTCTACCAATTCCACCACTCGCGCATATTAAATTCGGTAGGCTTTGCCTGACCGCTTGAATATACTACCACGCAAGTTCCCATTTGTCAACCTATTTTTTTCGTTTTTTCGAATATTTTTCTATATTCCCTTTTTGCTGTTACCGTGGTATAATAACTGCAAAAGCAGTTATTATACACATTTATCGCCATTTTCCTCCCTGGCTTTGCCGGGAACCGGAAAACCAACCGCCACAGGCGTTTGGTATAATAAGCAAAACACTTTTGGAGGTTCTGTATGGACTTTCTTCCTATTTGCAAACAGGATATGGTCGACCGGGGGATCTCTCAGTTCGACTTTGTATATGTGATCGGGGATGCCTATGTGGATCATCCCTCCTTTGGTCATGCCATTATCAGTCGGGTTTTGGAAAATGCCGGCTACACCGTGGGCATAATCTCCCAGCCGGACTGGAAAAATCCCAAGTCTATCGATATCTACGGCAGACCCCGCTTAGGCTTTTTGGTTTCCGGTGGCAATATGGACTCTATGGTAAACCATTATTCTGTCACCAAGCACAAGCGCAAAACCGACGCATTTACGCCCGGTGGTGTGATGGGCAGACGCCCGGACTACGCCACGGTGGTATACTGCAATTTGATTCGCCAGACCTATAAAGATGTTCCTATTCTCATTGGCGGTATTGAGGCAAGCCTCCGCCGCCTTGCCCACTATGACTACTGGAGCGAAAGCTTGAAGCGGTCCATTTTGCTGGATGCCCAGGCTGATCTTCTGATGTACGGAATGGGTGAAAAGAGCATTGTGGAGATTGCGGAAGCCCTGAATTCCGGTTTGGATGTAAAGGATATCACTTATATTGACGGCACTGTTTATCGCACAGATGCGGTGGATGACAGTCTACCGACGATCACTTTGCCCACCTATGCGCAACTGAAAAACAACAAGCGCACATATGCCGAAAGCTTTAAGCTGCAATATGGTAACTGCGACCCATTTACCGCAAAGCGGCTTGTTGAGCCATATGGAAAAGAATTCATTGTACAGAATCCGCCCCAAAAACCGCTGACTACAGAGGAAATGGATGCGGTCTATGCCCTGCCCTATATGCGCACCTACCACCCCAGCTACGAAAAAGCTGGCGGTGTTCCTGCGATTGAAGAGGTAAAATTCAGCCTTGTGAGTAACCGGGGCTGCTTTGGTGCTTGCTCCTTCTGCGCTCTGACCTTCCATCAGGGACGGATCATACAAACCCGCAGCCACGAGTCTATTCTGGCAGAAGCTGAATTGATGGTCAAGGACAAGGATTTTAAGGGCTACATTCACGATGTAGGCGGTCCTACTGCCAATTTCCGTCATCCCGCCTGTGAAAAGCAGCTAACCAAGGGTGCTTGCGGTGGACGGCAATGTCTGTATCCTACTCCCTGCAAAAATATGCGGGCGGATCATTCCGATTATGTGGCACTGCTGCGGAAGCTTCGGAAGATTCCCGGGGTCAAGAAAGTCTTTGTGCGCAGCGGTATTCGTTTTGACTATTTACTGGCAGACAAAAAGGACACCTTCTTTAAGGAGCTTGTCCAGTTCCACATTTCCGGTCAGCTGAAGGTCGCACCGGAGCATGTATCCGATGCCGTTCTGTCCCGGATGGGTAAGCCGAGAAACGCGGTATACAACCGGTTTGTGGACAAATATTTTGCGCTGAATAAGCAATACGGAATGAATCAGTTTCTTGTGCCTTATCTGATGTCCAGCCATCCCGGCTCAACGATGAAGGAGGCCATTGAACTGGCAGAATATATCCGGGATATGGGGTATAATCCGGAGCAGGTGCAGGACTTTTATCCTACTCCCTCTACCCTGTCCTCGGTGATGTACTACACAGGTCTGGACCCCAGGACGATGGAGCGAGTCTATGTGCCTACCGATCCTCACGAGAAGGCAATGCAGCGGGCACTGATCCAATACCGCAATCCTAAAAACTACTATCTGGTTCGGGAAGCACTTCTCAAAGCCCATCGGGAGGACTTGATTGGTTCCGGGCCCAAGTGCCTGATCCGTGCCGTCCCCCCAAGAACAGACAAACGCCCCTTGCCTCCCAAGCCTTTCCCCAAGAAGCCTACCGGGAAAAAGCCGGCTGCAAGAAAACCCGCCCCTAAAAAAGGAAGGCGGTAAGCTATGAGCAGACGGAAAGAACGCCAATCCCCCCTCGTTCGTTTTCTCTTTCTGGTGTACTGCGGTGTGATGCTTTGGCTGCTGTTTGGCCGTTCCTACGGCTGGATAGAGGGTCTAAGCTACGAACAAATGCTGCGGCAGAATATCAACCTGACACCCTTTCTCACCATCAAAAACTACTGGCGGGTGATCTATCACCGCACTAATGAAGCAATGATCTATCACTGCTTTATCAATCTGTTTGGCAATGTGATTTTATTCATCCCCGCTGGCTGGCTGCTGCCGAAGATCTGGCAAAAAATGCATAATTTCTTCCGGTTCTTCTTCACTTGCGCTCTGTGCATTTTTCTAGTGGAGCTTATGCAGCTATTCTCCCTGCTGGGCAGCTTTGATATCGACGACCTGATTTTGAACCTTTTTGGAATGACATTGGGATTTGTTTACTACCACATTTCAACTCCCAAACATAAGAAACGCTAAACAAAAAAGCACCCCGGTTGGGGTGCTTTTTTTATTGGCGGAGAGTGTGGGATTCGAACCCTTTTGAAATTTTGACCTATATGTTCGAACCCCTACATATTTTAGGAATCGTGTTTTATAGTTATAATCTCAATTTTGTATCTGCTAGACATATCGGAATTAATCGAACTAATTATATCATGTATTTTTCACAACTGCAACGAACAATAACCCAATTATAAATTGGTCTTTTGGGATTCAAATCTTACAATTTTGAAAGTTTACTTATCCATTTTCAGATTTTTACTTTTTGGTGTCCAATTTGAAACAACATTATAAAACGTGAAAAACCGCATAAATACAGAGTCAAAAGCAAAAACACTATTGATGTCTGAACTGTATGGGTTCAGATTTCAATAGTGCTTCCATTGGATTAAACGGTATCTTCAATGCTAATCGTATTTGTATTATCGAGGTTGGTGGGGTTAAATGCTGGCTCGATAACGCTAGACCAAATCATCGAAGCTATGATACTTCCAATTATTCCAAGTAACAAACCACCCAATATACCTTTAAGTGCTGTTTTATAATACTTGTATTTTATCTTACGAATATGTTGTGATTTAGAATCTATGTACCGAAAGACATCATCGCATTGTGTAACATAGTTTTCGTAACAACCACAAGCTTTTTTAATATCAATATGTTCTTGTTTTTGACCATTATAAAAGGTTTCTTCGCAATTGTCAAAATCTTTAGTGACCTTATCCCAAAACTCTCCATTATCAACACAAGACATATCATATTTCGAATATCGCTTTATCCACTTATCAACCTGTTTCTTCTTTAAATCGCAAACATATTTATAAACATCAAGCCGTAATCTGTCGAAGTGATTTATTGCTTTATTCAAATTGTTTTTATAATAATTATCGGATTCATTTTCAATATACAACCTCGAAATGTGGTCAAAAACGTCTCTAAACTCCTTTAAAATTCCAATTGGGAATTTTCTATAATTGTGTTCAACCATTGCAATAAGAGGCTTTAATTCGTTAATATATTCTAGATAAATTTTATCTATTTGATTTCTATAGTTCTCAATGCCCATCTCTTAATCCTATACTTTATATACCTAAATTTGTTTCGAAAATCAATAATATTCGTATCCATAAACTTGTTTTGTTCCATATGAATATTACCATTAGGAATAAAATGATGATTTGTGCGAAAAGCTGAAAATGCTCCCTTTGTCCGTCTCGTTCTAGCACTTAATTCATACCAAGATGAATTTCTAATAGCATCAATTTCTAGACCTAAATCATTCTCAATAACTTTAATCATTTTTTGATTCATATTAATTACACTCTATATTCTAAAATAAAATTTTAGTTATTATACTACATAAAGCAAAAAAAATCAACAGCTTTATTGTAATTTTGAATTTTACAACTTTATTTGAAAAAGAAAATAATTTATATATTATATTCGTTCCTAAAACATTATATTCAGAACGGCACAAATTGTCAACAATCCCTTTCCCTTTGCTAAAATAATATTTTTATTTAAACTTACCTATTATTTTTTCAATGCTTGTAAATAAATCTGACTAGTTCAAGTAGTTGAAATTTTGAGTTTTTTTGAGATAGACAATTGTGTTTTGTTGTGGCAAAAACGTTTGCCGCTTTCCACGCGGTTTGCACATCTCCAGACTACTTCACCGTAGGTTTAGTTATTCTCCGATAAGGGGCGCCACATTCTTCAGAAAACAAAAGAACGTTACGTACATTTTAGAATTATACCTAATGGCCTTTCGAGAATTATCGCTATTTTTATTGCTGCGTTTTTCCGCAAATTACATTTCATAAAATAATTCTTCTGATATTATACACGGAATCTAAACTAAATCCTTGTAAATATAATTCAGCAATCAAATCAATTGTATTAGCCGCTTCTTTATCTACGCTTATTTTATCCTCGTTTTTTATAAATGCTAATCCATAAATAAGTGCAGTAAAAACGCTTTATATATTTATTTTTCAATGAAACAGCTGGTTCTTAATCGATTATTAGATATTATCATAAAAAAAGACAAACCACGTTTTTTAAAAACAGGTTTGTCCTTTTGGCGGAGAGAGTGGGATTCGAACCCACGGTGGTTTGACCCATCACTAGTTTTCAAGACTAGCTCCTTAAACCGCTCGGACATCTCTCCATCGGCTTTTTACTATACCATTGAACTGCACAAAAGTCAAGAAATCATACACAGATATTTTATGGCATATAGTTGCAACCTTTATACATATATGATATAATTGAATAAATTATTCAATATTTTCCAATAGGAGTGATTTTATGGCAACACCCCGTCTTTCTGAGCGAAACAGTTTCAGTATACAACTGGAGCGTATTCTCTTGCAGGCAAATATCAAAAATGCCACACTGGCTGATGCCTTAAATTATGACATTTCCTACATAAGCAAATGGCTTACCGGCAGCGCGCTCCCCTCACGAAAAAACATCGAGCGGGTAATAAACGCTGTGAGCATTTTAGCTACGGAGCAGACTGAACCTGCCGTGCGAGAATCGCTTCGCACGGCTATCGGTGTGCAGAACGATGCGTCACTTCGGGATTTTGTAATAGAGTCTCTTCGGGATGCCTATTATGAAACCATAGGCGAAAGTGAAGCAAGTCAGTATCTGCACAATGCCACTCTGCGTGTCAATCCACAGGGACAAATTCCTATGCTAAGCGATCTGTCCCGCTCACTAAATCCATCCGGTCAGCTGCAGGTTGCTGTATTTGCTGATCTGTTCTCATTAGATCGCAGCAGCCGCCTTACAATGGCAGGTATTGATGAGCGACATTTCCGGATGCAGGAAAATTGCTCCCATTTGACGATCGATTACATTATCGATTTGAACACCTTATGTGACAATTCTGTGTACAACGTAATCCTTCTGATTCATATGATGACCGGCTTCTCTGCCGCAAAGTTCCGAATTTATCACAGTGATGACGCTGGTGGAAAGCTGCTGATCGCAGCAAAAGACGAATTTGCAGGTATCTCACTGCTAACCGGTAATGGACAGGCACTTTGCACTACAGTTACCCGGGAGAAGAAGCGTGCAACTGAAATTTATGATACAATTTGCAATCAAATTGATCCGGACAGGCTTGTTTTCCAGACAACAGATATGCAAAGCCTTCTGCTGAATTTGGAGTATTTTCGCAATCTTCTGTCACAGGATCTACGCTGGCTGGTAGGTCATATTACAGAGCATTTTCTGCCGGAAGCACTGTTTTTCAACTTGCTGGATGACTGTTTTGCCGATGATCCGGCAGCGAAAGCCGAGGCAGAGCGGGCCTATCAACTTATCTCCGGTATTCTCCAAAAGAGTCGGGTAAGAATTATGCTTTACCGTCTGGCACTGGCAGATTTTATGATCTCCGGTGAACTGGACTTTTTCAACCGCAAAATCATACTCTCGCCCTCTGACCGCCACAAGGTTTTGTGTTATATGCAGGAATTGATCCGGAATATGTCTCCTGAACGAATCAAGCTGGTTAAAGAAGGCTTTAGCGACGATTTTAAGTACATCACCAATCCCTGTATGTTCCTTTCAGAATCTGCATCATATCTGCGGCTGGAAAACGGTCGCTATGCGGACAATCTCCTGCTGATCAAGGATAGTCTTGCGCAAAAAAAATTTGATGCGTTTTTTGAGACCATTTGGACAGAGGAAACAGATGCTGTTATTGCCGACCACGAGAGTATCCTATCCAAGCTGGACAGCCTGATTGACACTGTTGGTATGTTATTTGAATAAATTGACAAAATAGATTCATATTTTTCCATTTCGTACACTTTCGCTCTTTTGCATTTTTCTTTCTTTCTGGTAAAATGATTTCAGAAAGTATTTTACAAAAGGAGAAATCTTTATGAATAGCTTTTTGATGGCAATGGGTCTTGCCAGTATTGCTTTGTGCGCCGGCACCTTCCTTCGTGCCAAAGTTCCCTTCCTGCGCAATATGTTGGTGCCTGCCAGTGTAATTGCCGGTATTCTGGGTGTCATCTTTATGAATGGCGCATCTGCACTGAATTTGAATGTGGGTACCGATGCCAATATGTTTACAGACATTGTAAACCATATGTTTACTATTTCTTTTATTTCCATCAGCCTCACCGGCTCCGGTTCCAATGACAAGGGTGCAGGCAAGAGCATCTTCAAGGGTGCATTGGGTATGGGTATGGTTTGGAACTTCCTGTATGCCCTGACGCCTCTGCTGGGTATGCTTTTGATCGGTGCAATCGGCAAAGCATTTGGTATGGACACCATCTATGGCTCTCTGATCCCCTTCGCCTTTGCCCAAGGTCCGGGACAGGCAGCCTCCTATGGTGCACTGTATGAAAGCTACGGCTGGGAAAATGCCGCAATGGTAGGCGTAACCTTTGCTGCCATCGGCTTTATTGTTGCATTCCTTGTAGGCATCCCTGCTGCCAAGATTGGCATTGCCCGGGGCATTGCTAAAAACAGTGCAAAAATGGACGAAATCACCTTGCGCGGTTACCTGAAGCCGGAAGAACAGACGGCTACCACCAAAAAGGATACCACCGTTAACAGCAACATCGAAACACTGACCTTCCATTTTGCAATTATCGGTCTTTGCTATGTTCTGGCAAATGGTGTTGCCTGGGTGCTGGCCTTTATCCCCGGTATTGGCAGTTCTTTAAGCGGTATGATGTTTATGAACGGTATGATCGCCGCTTACATTGTAAAGGCCATTATGAAAAAGCTGAAGATCGATTATCTTCTCGATGACGGTCTGCAAAGCAAAATCACCGGCTGGACTGCTGACTATCTGGTTGTTTGCGCCTTTATGGCAGTTAGTTTTGCTGTCATTCAGGCTTGGCTGCTGCCTATCATTTTGGAATGTGTTCTGGTTACTGTGGTTACTGCTCTGGTCTGCTTCTATTTTGGTCAGCGTTTTGGTGGCGACAATGACTTCGAGCGCACCCTTGGACTGTACGGCACTGCCACCGGCACCGTCCCCACCGGCATTGCTCTGGTTCGTATTATCGATCCCAATTTCAAGACCAATACCGCTGTGGAGCTGGGTCTTACCAATCTGATTATGATGGCAAGCACTCCCGTGGTGATCATTATGATGCTTTATGCTCAAGGTACAGTATCCTCCGGCATTACAATGGCTGTTCTTGCAGGCTGCTGTGTACTGTATCTGGTTCTGATCAAGGTATGCAAGACCTGGGGCAAGAAAACCTACAACTGGAAAAAAGAAAAGGTTTCTGCCGATCAATAATCAATATGCCCCCTCTTTACGAGGGGGCTATCAAACTATATTTGAAAGGAACACAATATGGGTACTGTTTACTACGGTGGCACGATTCTGACTATGGAGCAGGAAACAGACCGCCCGGAAGCAATTTATGTAGATAAGGGCATCATTCAGGGTGTCGGTTCTATGGATGATATTCTGTCACAGGCTGGCAAAACTGCAGAAATGGTAGATCTGCAAGGAAAATGCCTGATGCCCGGATTCATCGACCCCCATTCCCACATCGTAACCAACGGACAGATGGCACTGATGGCAGATCTTTCCGAATGTAAATGCTTTGACGATGTGGAAAAGACAATGAGAGCCTTCATTGCCGAAAATAAAATCACAGAAAATGGAATTGCTATGGGTCGCGGCTACGACCAGAACTTTCTGGATGAACAGGCCCATCCCGGTAAGGCTGTGCTGGACAAAGTCAGCACTACCGTTCCCATTGCAATCGTTCACATTTCCGGTCATTTAGCCTGTGTAAATTCCGCAATGCTGGCTGTTTCCGGAATTGACTCCAGCACCCCAGATCCAAAAGGTGGCAAGATCTGCCGTATCCCCCAAACCGATGAACCGGATGGCGTTTTGGAAGAAGGTGCTATGCAGCTGGCAACTGCCCTTGTCGGAAAGCGAATGAAAATCAACTTCTCAAAGCTTCTTTCCAGTATGCAGCAAACCTACATAGAGTATGGCGTCACCACCGCACAGGAAGGTGCAGGCAACGCAGGAAATATGCTGCTTTTGAAGCTTGCCCAGCTTTTCGGCAAGCTGGACATTGATGTGGTGTTTTATCCCATTATGGGAGAAAAGAAAAATCTACTCCACAAAAATCCCAACTGGGTAGGCAAGTATAAAAAGCACATTAAGCTCGGTGGCTATAAAATGATTCTGGACGGTTCTCCCCAAGGGCGGACAGCCTGGATGAGCCAGCCTTATCTGGGGGGCGATCCGGATTACTGCGGCTATCCCTGGCTGTCTGAAGAGGAAGCTGAGCGCAATGCGTTGACTGCAGTCAATGAAAACCGCCAACTGCTTTGTCACTGCAATGGTGATGCCGCCAGCGAATTGTACCTTAGTGCCTATGAAAAGGCGTTGGAAAAGAGTACCAACCCTAATAAAAACAACTTGCGCCCGGTTATGATTCACTGCCAAACTGTCCGCAACGACCAACTGGACCGGATGGCAAAAATCAATATGATCCCCTCTATTTTCATCGGTCACGTCAATTACTGGGGTGATGTGCATATGAAAAACTTTGGTCCGGAAAGAGGCCATCATATCAGTCCCGCAAAGGATGCCTTGGATCGGGGTCTTATGATCAATTTCCATCAGGACACTCCCATTACCAAGCCTAATATGATGCACTCTGTTTGGTGTGCAGTTAACCGCATCAGCCGTCAGGGTAATATCATAGGAGAAGATCAGAAAATCGGTGTGTATGATGCGCTGAAGGCCATCACCATCAATGCCGCTTATCAGTATTCTGAAGAAAATACCAAGGGTTCTATCAAATCCGGAAAACGGGCAGATCTAGTCATTCTGGATCAGTGCCCAATGGATGTTGACCCCGATAACATCCGAAACATTACCGTACTGGAAACCATTAAAGACGGGAAAACCATATACAGAAAGAATTAAACTATGGATAAAAAAATTATTCTTTTCGATCTGGACGGTACAATCACCGATTCCGGGGAAGGTATCATGAACTGCTGTGAGCTTGCCTTGCGGCATTACGGTTTGCCTGTTCCCAGCCGGGAGGAAATGCGGGTGTTTGTTGGACCGCCTCTTCATGAAATGTTTGAAAAACACGGTGTTCCCGCTGAGGAATGTCAAAATGCGATTGAAGTGTTTCGCAGCCGGTATACCACCATTGGCATTTTTGAAAACACCCCCTACCCCGGTATCCGGGAGCTGCTGGAAGCACTGGTAAAAAACGGCAACCGGCTATTCATTGCCACCTCCAAACCGGAAGCCATGGCAAACCGGGTGCTGGAGCATTTTGATCTTGCAAAATATTTCGAATTGGTATGCGGTGCCACGATGGACAGCAGCCGGGTGGAAAAATCTGATGTGATCGCCTATCTTCTGGAGTACATCGGCAAATCGGAAAATACCGTTATGGTAGGTGATACCGCCTTTGATGTGACCGGTGCTGCCAGCCACGGTATTCCCACGATTGGCGTTGCCTGGGGATATGGCAAGGTGGAGGATATGGTTTCCGCCGGTGCTTGCGCCATTGCCCACACCTCGGAGGAATTGCTGGGATTATTGGTCTGATAATATGAACCGGGCGTGTTGCAGCTGCAACACGCCCGGTTATTTTAGTTTGGAAAGGTATTTGTAAACCAGATCACCAAAGGAAGCACCAGAGAAAACAGGCTGATTAGCCAAGGGTAGACCACTCTGCGGGAACAGAACACCAAAAGCAGGCACACCGCGGTGATTGCCAGGGGACCCATAACCGCCACGCCTTTTCCCACCATCATTGCATATTCTCCGCTTGCCTGCAGGTTCAGTCCTACCTGCTCCGGCAGCTTTGCCATATTACGAATCGCCAGAGAAAGGGCGGCAACCGCAACAGGAATGGACAAAAGCACACTGCGGAGCTTATATGCCAGCCTGCCTACATAACAGGCATCATTCCAGAATTTATTCAGTTTCTGCCGTGCGTCCTGATTGGACTGCACTTCCTTCTTTCTGCTTTTCATAAGCCACCTCCGGCTGTGATTTTTATTATATTATCATATTTTTCCCCTTTAAGCAACCGGGAATTTATTGGTCCATTTTATTGTACCTTTCGTGGTGTATTCTTAGACCATAAACAAAACCAAGGAGGTACAATTTATGAAAACAACTGCTATCTATCAGCCACGCTATTTACCCCGCCGACCTGTAAATCTTCCCGGAGGTATGACCCGTCGGGCATTTCTGGGAAAGATCCTGGATCTGCTGTTAGTTGCCGCCTCAGGTATGGGCATTGCAGCTATGGTACTGTTTCTGCTGGTACTGCTTTGATCAATTTTTCTTATTTTCCCGATAAAGAGCAGCAAGACCCTTGATGATCAGATCCTTCTCGTAAATCACCGGAGTCTTACACATAGGTGTAATGAATTTGGCAATACCGCCGGTGACTACCACTGTGGTCTTACTGCCAAGCTCCTCTTCCATCCGCTGCACCATACCGTCCAGCATACAAGCAGCGCCCATCATAATGCCACTGCGCATACAGTCGATGGTATTCCTTCCAATGGCTTTTTTCGGCTGGTCTAACTGCAGGCCGGGCAGCAACGCTGTCCGGTCAGTCAGTGCGTCCATAGATATCTTCACACCGGGGCAGATACAGCCACCGATCAGCGCACCCTTCTCATCCAGAACAACCATTGTAGTCGCCGTTCCCATATCCACAACGATCATCGGCGCCTTATGCTCCCGCAGTGCCGCCACACAGCCCACCACCAGGTCTGCACCGGTCTGGCTGGGATTTTCCAGACGAATATCCAGTCCTGTTTTCAGTCCGGGACCCACTACCAGACTTTGCTTTCCTGTGAGTTTTTTCACAGCTGTCTGTATGGAATTGAGCACCTGAGGCACAACGGAAGCAATAATCGTGCCTTCTACATCCTCTGCCTTAAAACCATAAATTTCCAGCAGCATTTTCAGCTCCACCGCATAATAATCGGAGGTTTGTGTGGCATCGGTGCGCAGGCGTGCCTCAAAGAGGATCTTATCCTGCTCCACACCGCCCAAAACAATATTAGAATTTCCAATATCAATGGTTAAAATCATTTTCTTTCCTCCAAATCTTCTCTATCTACAATATAGCAATTTACAATTTCATTTCCTTCGGTTTCGATCACAGCGACAGATGCATTACTTCCGCTGCTGCCGGGATTTATGACCCACAGTCCATCCGGTTCCTGGTGGCAATCTTCCCGATGGGTATGTCCGTATAGTGCCGCCTGTGCGCCTTCCTTTCTTGCATCCTGAAGGAGCGCTCCAATGCCCATTTTCACGCGGTGGTTATGGCCGTGGGTCATATAAAGGCGCACGCCGCATACGGTATAGCATAGCACTTCCCGGGCAAAGGGCGGACAACGGTAACGGTCACAATTTCCCGGAACTTGGTGCATAGGTATTTGGGGATTTTCTTCTGCGATCACAAGACCGTCATCATAATGGTCGCCCAAATGCACAATCGCATCCGGTTTTATTATTTCCACACTCTTGCGCATAAACCGCAATGTGTTATGCGAATCGGACAAAACTAGAATTTTCATCATTCACCATCCGTTATTTCCTGCATATATTGATACTACATAGGTTTATTATAGCAGGATTTCGGACGGGAGGCAATCAAATGGAAAAAAATTCTCATAATTTTTCTATGGAAGATGCTAAGAAAATAGCAAATTCTCCTGCTGCACAGCAGTTGATCGCTATGCTTCAACAAACAAACAGCACAGAACTTCAAAAAGCAATGGATCTGGCTTCTGCCGGTGATGTGCAAAGCGCCGGCAAGATCATAAACAAACTTTTATCCGGGAGTGATCAGGCGCAGAAACTGGCGGACAAACTTAGGAGGTAACAGATGGATGATATGGAAAACAAGCTGGGTGCGATTCTCAGTAACCCCGCTTTAATGCAACAAATTATGTCCCTCGCCCAAAATTTGGGACAAAACGATCCCACACCGGAAGCACCCGGCAATGAAGGTATTCCGAATATGGATTTTACCACCATACAAAAGCTGGCAGGACTGACATCCAGCAGCAAGCTAAACAGCAATCAGCAGAATCTGCTTCGGGCACTGCGCCCATACTTGAGTCACGGACGGATCGACCGGCTTCAGCGGGCAATGCAGGCAGCCAAGCTGGCAGGCGTGGCAACCTCCCTTCTGGGAACAGTCCGGTGAATGCTATGTATAACCGCTATATCCCCCAACCGGATGGCTCTTACCGCCGGGATCGGAAACCTGATCCGGGAAATCAAGCACCTGCACAAACAGCAAAACCACCTGCACCGGAGCAGGAAATCCCACCCTATTCTCCTATGCCGGATTATCATCCCGCGCCCCATCGGCAAAACAGTGGTGGTTTTTTAAGCAATCTTTTGCCGCCCAATTTTGATTTGGGCGATCTGATCGTGATGCTGCTGCTTTTTCTAATGGCCGGAGATAGTCAGGAGGACAGAAACACTGCCATTTTGACAATGGCACTTTATTTCATCTTATAAAAACAAGGCGTGTTCAAAACACGCCTTGTTTGCTTATTTTGCTACAAAACCGACTTTTTTATAGACCTTGCGGAGAGTCTTTTCCGCCACATAGCTTGCCTTTTCAGCACCTGCCCGGTAGACAGATTCCAGATAAGCCTTTTCCTTCATCAGCCGCTGTGCTTCCTCACGGATGGGGCGCAGATGCTCCACAACTGCCTCACCAACTACCGGCTTAAATGCACCGTAGCCCTTGCCGATGAACTCGTTTTCGATTTCCTCGTAGGTCTTTCCGGTAACTGCAGAATAGATGGTCATCAGGTTTGCAACACCAGGCTTATTTTCCTTGTCGTAGCGGATGCAGTTTTCTGTATCAGAATCGGTAATCGCACGCTTAAACTGCTTCATAATCACTTCCGGTGCATCCATTAAGAGAACTCTGCCGGTGTCCTCATCCTCAGATTTGGACATTTTTGCTGTAGGATTGGTCAGGCTCATAATCCGGGCGCCCACCTTGGGCACAAAGGGTTCAGGGATCTTGAACACATCCCCATAGATGCCGTTAAAGCGGCGAGCGATCACGTGGGTCAATTCCACGTGCTGCTTTTGATCTTCGCCCACAGGCACCAGGTCCGGCTGGTACAGCAGGATATCTGCCGCCATCAGGCTGGGATAAGTAAACAGACCGGCATTGATATTATCTGCATTTTTCGCAGACTTATCCTTAAACTGGGTCATACGGCTCAGTTCACCGAACATAGAATAGCAGTCCAGCACCCAGCCAAGCTCCACATGCTGATGGACATGGCTCTGGATAAACAGGGTGTTCTTCTCCGGGTCAAGACCACAGGCAATGTACTGGGCAAGCTGCTCCAGGGTTCTGCGGCGCAGATCTGCAGGATTCTGCCGGACGGTAATGGCGTGAAGGTCTGCCATAAAGTAAAAACAGTCAAACGCATCGGCACGCTCTGCCCAATTCTTAACTGCACCTAAGTAAGAACCCAGGGTCAGGTCACTGGATGGCTTACTGCCGGATAACATTCTCTTTTTTGCAACGATTTCTTCCATAATATCACATCTCTTTCCAAGCATTCGCAGGGGCGACCTGTGGTCGCCCGCGGGCGGTCACAGACCGCCCCTACAAGTTTGATCGAAACTTGCCTCATACATTTTGATATTTTACCACAGACAGAATAAAAACGCAACGAGAAATTGACTTTATGCCGCCAGATATGGTATACTATTGAAAAATTCCCTGCAAAGGATGATATTTATGGATTACAATGCTTTAGCCAATTTACTGTTTCCCAATGTGACCGACACTCCGGAAACACTGGAAGAGAAATTTCCCTTGAGAAATCTACCGGAAGGTGCTGTTGTCACCCGTATGGCACCCTCCCCCACCGGCTTTGTCCATCTGGGCAATCTGGTAATGGGTCTGACTGCTGAGCGGATGGCACATCAGTCCGGTGGCGTGCTGTTTTTGCGTGTGGAAGATACTGATGCAAAGCGGGAAGTTCCCGGTGCTGTGGAAGTGCTGATCAACACATTGAAGCACTATGGCATCTCCTTCGACGAAGGTGCAACTATCGATGGCGACAGCGGCAATTACGGTCCTTACCGTCAGCGTCAGCGAGCTGCCATTTACCACGTTTATGCCAAGAAGCTGGTAGCGGAAGGTATGGCATATCCCTGTTTCTGCACAGAAGCCGAGCTTTCTGCAATGCGGGAAACACAGGAAGCCAACAAGGAAACCACCGGTTATTACGGAAAGTACGCTATGTGGCGGGATCGCTCCCTGGAGGACATTCAGGCACAGCTGGATGCCGGTAATCCCTGGGTGCTTCGTTTCCGCTCCACCGGTTCTATTGAAAACCAGTTTAAGTTTGACGATCTGGTCAAGGGCAAGCTGACGATCACAGAAAACGATGTGGATCATGTCCTTCTTAAGTCCGACGGCATCCCCACCTACCACTTTGCCCACGCAGTGGACGATCACCTGATGCGCACCACCCACGTGGTTCGTGGCGACGAGTGGCTGCCCACCCTGCCCTTCCACATTCAGCTGTTTAAGGCACTGGGCTTTAAGCTGCCTAAGTATGTCCACATTGGACCGCTGATGAAAATGGACGGTACCTCCAAGCGCAAGCTTTCCAAGCGCAAAGATCCGGAGCTGGCACTGACCTTCTACAAGGCAGAAGGCTTCCCGGTAGAGGCTGTGTACGAGTACATTATGACCGTCCTCAACTCCAATTTCGAGGACTGGCGCAGAGCCAATCCCGACGCAGCAGCAGATACCTTTGCTTTCAGCCCCAAAAAGCTCAACCCCGCAGGCAGCCTGTTCGACTATGCCAAGCTGACTGACGTGAGCAAGAATGTGATTGCAAAGATGGATGCCCAAAAGGTCTACACACTCTTGGTGGAATGGGCAAAGGAATTCGATCCGGAGTTTGCTTCCCTTCTGGAAGAAAATCCGGACTATGCCACAGCCATTCTTGCAATCGGCAGAGGCGGCAAAAAGACCCGCAAGGAACTGGCCACCTGGCAGGAAGCCAAGCCTTATATGGGATTTTTCTACGATGCATATCTGCAGGCTCCGGAATTTGATGAGAAATTCAGCAAAGAAACCGTTAAAACTGTTCTGCAGAAATTCCTGGAGAAGTTTGATATCACTGACGATTCCGGCGTTTGGTTTGATAAGGTCAAGGCAATCACCGAGGAAATTGGCTTTACCACCGATATGAAGGCATACAAAGCCGATCCCGACGCTTTCCCCGGCACTGTGGCTGATGTTTCCACCTTCATCCGTCAGGCTGTGACCGGTAAAACCAACTCTCCTGACCTGTACACTGTTATGCAGATCCTAGGCTACGACCGAACCGTTGCCCGGATCAACGACATAATCAACACACTGTAATAAAAGGGCGTGTCCGTTTGGACACGCCCTAAAACTATGCAATTATCGATCTTCCCGCATTGTTCCGGTTAAGGAAAGGATGTGCGGGTAGCATACCGGTTTACATACTTCATAACAATTGCTTTTTAATTTCTTTCGTCCGATTTTTTGGCTTTTTCACAATCGATACTGCTTTGATGATCTACCACAAACTGAACCAGGTTCTTTGCACCGATCTGGAGAGAATCCTCATCCAGCATAAAATCAGAATAATGGGCCTTGCTGACAATGCCCTTTTCTTTGTTGCTGACGCCTAAGCGGAACATCACTGCCGGAATGACCTGACCGAACAGAGAAAAGTCCTCAGAGCCGTATCTGCGGGGTTGTATGATTACATTTTCTGCTCCAACCACTTTTTCTGCGGAGCGATGCATCAATTCTGTCACATACGGATTATTATAAACGCAGGCAGATTTCTGCGGTCCGTGAACGGTAATGGTCGCACCGGTTTCCTCTGCAAGACCCTTGGCGATTTTTTCAATGCGCTCAATGAGGAAACGGCTCAGATCCAGATTGAAGGTACGGATCGTACCCTTCATCACCGCACTGGCAGGTACCACATTATGGGTAGTGCCGGCTTCTAACTTGTTAACAGAGTAAACGATATTCTCTCTGGGGTTCACTTCCCGCATACCCACCAACTGGATCGCATTATACATACGCACTGCGATTGCCAGGGCATCAATACCTGTGTGAGGCGCAGCTGCGTGGGCGCTCTTTCCGGTAATTTCAATGGTGAAATGCCGGCTGCTGGCGCTGGTATAGCCATAGGTAAGTCCAATTTTGCCGATCTCCATATCCGGAGATACATGCTGGGCGATGATCACATCAATCTCCTCGGCAATCCCATTGCTGAGCATCATTGCAGCACCGCTTTTCAGACCTTCCTCGCTGGGCTGGAACACCAGCAGCACCCGACAGGAAAGGTCTTTTTCCATTGCCTTCAGTGCCTTTGCCGCACCCAGAAGCATCGCTGTGTGGGCATCGTGACCACAGGCGTGCATTTTGCCTTCAATTTTAGACTTATAGGGAATATCGTTGATTTCCTCCATATTCAGCGCATCTGTATCGGCACGGATACCGATGGTGAAATTCTTGCAATCGGGGTTAATGTAGCCTACCACACTGCCCTGACCGTATTTCTCGGTATAGGGAATGCCCATTGCCTCCAGCTCCTGCTTAATCAGTGCCGTTGTTCTGGGCAGATCAAAATCCGTTTCCGGATACATATGAAGCTGGCGGCGAGTATTTACAATATAATCACTATCCATTTGAAACATAGTTCCCTCCTGTAATTCTTTTATTTTGTTAGTATACTTGACAAATGCCGAAATCTCCATTGACAATTTTTCTTATTTTATGTACAATCTTGCTATCTACATAACGAGGTGAGATTATGGAATCTGCCTATGAAAAAATCCATTATACAAACAACAACGGTATCCGGTTGAACCACACTTATGGCAACTGCGCTGCCAAATCTACTATGTCTTATCTCCATCACACCGCGGACTTCATCCTGTATTATTTTATCTGCGGAGCAGGCAATATAAAAATCGAAGGCAAACAGTATCAAATCAGCGATGGGGATATTTTTTTGATCCATTCTTCTGAATTGTTTCACTGCTCCATTGATGACAACCAATACCACGAGCGGATGGTTTTACATATTGATCCCAGGATCGCCCAACAGTTTCCCTTTAACTGCCAGGAGCTTCTTGCCGCATTTGAGCAGCGTCCCAAAGGCATAGCGAACCACATCCCCTCTCACCTGGTAATATCATCCGGTCTTGATAAACTGATATCCAGCATTTATGAGAACATCCAAAGCACAGATTCGGTCAGTTCCGTCCTGACCCTTTGTAAAACATTGGAGCTTCTGGCACAATTAAAACAAGTCCTTGCCTCCTCTGCTGTTCTTTTGCAACCACCGGATAAAGAAAATATGCTCATCGGGCAGGTTTTGACCTACCTGAACAAGCATTTTACAGAAGAAATAAGCCTTGCAGAAATTGCCCGGGAATTTAATGTAAGCGACTCCTATCTGTCCCATCTTTTCAAAGCCTGTGTAGGTTCCTCCCTCTGGGATTATGTGATTTTCCTTCGTATCCATTTTGTCAACCGGCATATTTCCCAAAACATTTCCCTGGAAGAACTCAGCCAAAACGCAGGCTTTCAGAACTACTCCAATTTTTACAGAATTTATAAAAAGCGCACCGGAATGACCCCTTTGCAATTCCGGCAAAAGCAAAAGCTCTGATATCAACAAAAACCGGGAGGACTTTTATGGAACTTCTACAACTACGGTACTTTGCAACTGTGGCAAGGACCTTAAATATCTCACAGGCGGCGAAGCATCACCTGATCCCCCAGCCTGCGATGTCCAAAACCATTTCAAAGCTTGAAAAGGAACTGGGGGTAGCACTTTTTGACCGCTATAAGAATCGGCTCACCCTGACAAACGAAGGGAAAATCTTCTATCAGGCAGTTTCCCAATCCTTGAACGCTATAGATGATGCAACTGCGCAAATCAGCGGTACAGATACCCCCCTGAAGGGCGAAATCAACATTTTGGTACTGCAACATCGGGAAACACTGGTAGACTGTATTATGGCCTTTAAGAAGGAGCATCCTCAGGTTTCTTTCCGGATTTTTTATGAACGGGATTCCTCACAGGATTTTGATATTTGTATCGCTTGCCAGCAGCCGGGGGATGATTTCGGAGGCAATGTGTGTTTGATCACCGAGCCGCTGAAGCTGGTGGTTTCTGCAGAGCATTCTGCAGCAAGCCTGCCTTCTATTCCCTTCCGGGAACTTCAGGGCGAAGAGTTTGCTTTGATTTCCCGGGACTCCAATCTTTGGCTGCAAGCAGCAAACCAATGCCGGGAAGCAGGCTTTGAGCCAAAGGCATCCATCACCTGCTCAGACCTGCACTGCCTGATGAAATATATCGGCGCCGGTATGGCTGTAACCCTCGGTCCGGAGGTTGCCTGGAAAAATCTGCGCAGTGAAAAAGTTTCCTTTGTGCCAACCGTTCCTGCCCTCTACCGCTCTACATATATTTTCTGGAATCCCTTAAAAGCCGCCTCACGATTGCAGGATGCATTCCGGGAATTTACCGTAGCATATTTCCAAACATTGCCCTGAATCATTTATCAAATTTCAGTTTGTCGGTGTGCCTCTGTAGGGGAGGGGCATTGCCCCTCCCGTCGCCGCAGGCGAATAATACGGTAAAATGCGCCCATCGAGGTCGCATTTTCCCGACGGGCGGCGCACTGCACCGCCCCTACATTAAC
>JAZOSD010000019.1:0-50807 GCA_045656945.1 Faecousia sp. | reverse complement strand
TTGATTTCTCTATCTAATTTCATTCCCGTTTTCGTCAAGGAATAAATAGTCGCCAGGAAGCAAGTTATTTTGGCAGACAAACGGATACTCCGTTACCTCAATTTCTTTCACACCTGCATAATCATATATTTTGATGGTCTTACACTTTGGATTATTAACGAAGAAGGAATAGCCACTATGCCAAAGAAGCGCATAACAATCTTGTCCTCTAGGGATTGGATTATAGCTGTGTACAAATTTGTACTCCTCGTTTCCAAGATCAATAAATTCAATAGGATACGGTGTGTTGGCTTGGTATTCATTGCCAGTAACGAACCAAAAGAGATGTACAGTTTGCTGATTGCGGGTAAGTGTAGACTTACCTGCGATAACCATATCAATGGTTTCTGCTTCTGCATTATTGATCTCCTTGCGGGCTTTCGCTATCAATCCCTCTTCGCCAACTATTTTAGTAGATCGCATAACGAATACGCCAACGATGCAAATTACTATCAGTAGTACAGCTGCTAAAACTAGCATTTTCTTTTTCATGCTCACACACCTTTTCTTCTTCCGTATAATCTTATTTTTAATTATACAATTACACAACTGTTTATGCAAGGCTGGTCTGTAACCGCATACGCCACCAAACATACCACCTACGCCAAATATCTTGATGATAAGTTTTGCATTTGATATAAGAAAATAGTAAAGCCAGACGTAGAACGCAGAGCTATATCTAAATCGGAGGTTCTGAGATGAAAGACAATCGAAACGATTCCCTGTGGGTGCGTTGCCCCATTTGCGATGGGAAAACACGAACCAAAGTGTATGCGGATACGGTCTTGGTTAAGTTCCCGCTTTTTTGCCCCAAATGCAAGAAAGAAATTTTGATTGATGTAGTACAACTGAAAATGGTAGTAAGCAAATGAGCCAGATGTAGAAACACGGAGCCTGCTTCCTCAAGACAGAGGATGCAGGCTCCGTTTTTTATGTAATTGGGATTGCGTTTTTGTCCCGTAAGGCAGAGATAACGGACTGCAACACCGGGATGATCGCGGCAGCTTCTTCTTCGCTGCAATCTTCTACCAGCAGTCTAAGCTGACAGAGCGAAGGGGATTCTCTTTGCATTTCTGGATAGAATATCTCTCTTGCATCGATCTTGAGAGAACGAATCAGAGGATACAGCACTTCCATTTTGGGATTGCCTTTGAAATTTTCGATGTTAATAATCGTGCGAACATCTACTTGAATAGAATCTGCTACTTCATTTTGTGTAAGATCCAACCGCTTTCGGGCGCACTTTACAACATCCCCCAAGGGTTTCGAATAATCCGGCATTACAATTCACCTCAAATATATTCTACAATACACCTCGTTTCGATTGAATTCGTCACAGTACACCTGTTACCTGTATTTTAGTACACAAAATCAGCGAAAGGTGCGTTTTGATGAAAGTTTTTAGAATTGTTGCAAAGTTTTTTAGCGGAAAAGTGCATTTCAGTGTTGGAGAGGGGGATACTATGCCCCGATAACTGAACTGCAATTCACTCTAACTTTCAAGTGTACGCACCTAGTAACAAACCCCTTTCCATACTGGTTTTCTGACAGACCTCGGTGTAGATCGCCGCCTAACCGATTTGATTTCCCACAACAAATCAAATCGGAGGTTATATATGTTTGATAACAAGAGCGACTACGCTTTGAATAAAAAAGATAAAGACAGCATCGTGTACCGAGGCTGCGATGGCAACGAACAGCGCATTACAAGGAACGACTTCGCCAGCGAAGAAGAATTCCTGTTTTGGAAGAAATGGTCAGACGGAGATTATCAGCAGGCAGATTATGAGGAAGCATATTATCGACGCCACATTGTCAGCCTGGATGCCACTGAAGGCAGTATTCTCACTGCGTCCTCTCCGGAAGAAGCGCTGATGACCTGTGTTGAACGAGCCGAGAATATACATAGAAGCAAAGTCAAAGTTTATACCCTCTCCCGCAGTCTTACAAAGGTACAGTTCCGGAGAGTTTGGCAGCATTATGCACTGGGCCAAAATGTTCGGGACATCGCATTGAGAGAAGGCGTTGTGCATTCCTGCATTGTTGCAAGCATCAAAGCAGCAAAGAAAAAAATTTTTAAGAAAGTGGGAAAAAGCACGACCAAAACGCCCTAGAAAATGACGATAGGTGAAGGGACTTATCTCAGTCCATCACTGTACCTTGTAAACCGAATATACGATGGTGCCAGTACATACACCTACGCAGTAGCACAGAAGGTGCGCCGCCGAGACAGATGCCTTATCTATAAGGTCATCCGAGCGATCTACGCAGACTTTAAGCCGGGAGTGGCATCCCAGGTATGCCGTGACTAACTAGGTGACAACGAAACTTGCTCACGCCCTCCCAAGGACTAGGGGGGAGCCCTGTGATATTTGCCAGCTTTACAAGCAGCGGTATTGCGGAGTTATGACTGCCTTGCCAAAGGCGACTTGCATCATCCCCTCCGTCTGGGGGGCGTGGCAAATAAGACGGACTATCTATTATTCGGTACAAAAGAAATGCTGCCCACAAATACGTCATTTATGGACAGTCAAATAGTAGGTGCAGCATTTCCAAAGTTAGATACCATGCGCTGGCAGATTCTATTCTGCCAGCGTATTCATGTAACTTTGGCCATTCTGTTACAAGGACGCAATTCTAAAGCATATTAACACGCAAATCTGTAAATACTTTTTACAGAATAATGCAGATTCCAAATTCAAAGGAGGGACAACCATGGAAAGTGTAGTGATTGGCAATGCAACCTATCTTGTTAGTCGGGTTTTTATTGGAAATAGAAATGTATCTGAGTTGATCCAAAAGAGAGTTGAGGCAAACAGTTCCCAACCATTACCTTTGACAAACCCGGTGCCTGCATCTTATAATGATAGCGGAAGAAGCGCTGGTTTGAGGAGGAACCATGCAAACTAATATCCAACCTTATTCCACTACAAAAGGTGCTTGCCCCACATTCCCCGAAAACGGCTATTATAGTTTAGGCAGAAGAACGCAACTGTTCGCCTATGCCTATTACCGTCTATCCCGCGAAGAAGCGCAAAAGAGTGAATCAACCAGTATCTCCAATCAGAAGAAAATTGTAGAAGCCTACTGCAAGCAGCACGGTATCACAATTTTGAAATTTTTTGTTGATGATGGTTGGTCCGGCGGTAACTTTGAACGCCCCGGCTTTCAGGCAATGATGCGAGAACTGGAGTCTGGTAAAGCAAATGTAGTTATTACAAAGGACCTTTCCAGACTGGGCCGTGACATGAGAGAGTCCAGCTATTATGCTGAGCAATTCTTTCCGGAGAACCAAATCCGTTACATTGCGATTGCAGACAACTTTGACTCTGAAACCGAAAATGTTATGGCTCCCTTCCAGTTTGCAATGAACGAGGTTTACCTGCGTGATGGTTCCAGAAAGATCAAAGACGTTCTCAAGATGAAACGTCAGCGTGGCGAGTATTGTGCTTGTGCCCCTTATGGTTATATGAAGCACCCACAAAGCAAGGATGTTTTAGTACCCAATGAGGACACCGCTCCCATCGTCCGCCGCATTTTTGAGCGAGCTGCTGCAGGTGATTCTTGCATCAAAATCGCTATGGATTTGAGCGCTGAGGGAATCATGCCACCGCTGAAATACCGTGCAATGTGCCGGGACAATTTCACTCCCGAAGGAGCAGCAAGAGCTTCTGACATTTGGAACCATACAACGGTCAAACGCATTCTTAAAAACAGAGTCTATTTAGGCGATACGGTCTTGGGTAAGACCAAAAAGGTTAGTGTTAAGTCAAAGAAGAAAGTCCCTATTCCACAACAGGAATGGACAGTCACAGAAGCAACCCACGAACCCCTAGTTGACCCAGCTACCTTTGAAAAGGCACAGATCAACATGGGTAAGGCTTCCCGTGACTACCGCCAATACGATCATGTCCGCAAGAGCATCTTCGGTGGCATCGCAGTATGCAGCAAGTGCGGTCATTCCCTCTGTTCCTCCGGAACAGTTCATAAGGGTGAACGAGAAAAGTATTGGTTCCTTTCGTGTAACCACACTAGAAAGGATCTTGCAAACCCTTGTACTGGAGTTAATATCCGCTATACGGATATTTGCGAAATAGTACGGCAAGACCTAAACAGCTTGATTGCCTTATCCGACGATGATATTGATGTACTTGTTCAGTCCGTCGTTGCTGCGCAGAACGACAAGCTAAACCTCGTAGATAAAAAGACGCAGATTGAGCAAGCAAAGAATCGTCTAAAGATGATTGACCGGATGGTTACGAAAATGTATATGGATAACGCAGAAGGTAAAATCTCTGATGATCGACTTACCCGTGTAGTGGCTGACCTTGAAAAAGAAGCCAGCGTTCTTGAAGCAAAAATTATAGAACTTGATGTAGACGATCCCACTGATGAGATCCAGGAAAACTACGAAAAGTTCTTCGCATTAGCAAAACAGTACACCTATATTGAAACCCTTGATCGTGATGCCCTTGTTACCTTTATTGACCGAATCGAAATCGGTGAGAAGATACTCCCGGAAGGCTATGTGAAGATGCCTCGAAAAAATGCCAGCTACCAGCAGAGCATTAGAATCTTCTATAAGTTCATCGGTGAGATTGTAACCGAACCGGTTAGAGAGTTCGCCCCTGGCAGTCAGCATCCTGCCGGGACTTCTTTATCGGGAGAGTTTAATATGTAAAAAGGACACCAAGGGAAGTCGGTGTAAACCTGACTAATGGTTACAACGGTCACCTGACTTCCCGCGAAGCAGGCTCCGTCGGCGGCCAGATGGTTAAGAACAGTTGTCCCATACGAACCCTTACATTCCATAGAGCAAACCGCATAGCACCAGGCCACCAAATCGCAATCCAATATGCTGCACGCATCGGCGTATAAAACAGCACAGCCGCCTCCATCACGGAGGCGGCTGTGTTGCTCTTTATAATAGGCCATATTCTTTTTGCAAAAGCTTTCGGTCTGTCTTGAAATGACTTATCGGTTTTTTGTCAATTACAAAAATGTTTTTTGGCTGTTCTTCTACTGGCATTGTTTTGATGTAATCCTTCAATTCAACAATTAGGGTTTCTTCGTTTTGTTTGTTTTCCAAGACAACAAATAGATACGGCACTTCATATCCTGCGTGTTCTTTATCTACACCAGAAACAATGATTGCATCCTTTATGCCATCTAATGCCAAAATCTTGTTTTCTATACCAAGAGGGAAAACCATCTTATCGGGAAAAACATTTAATCCTTTGCGGCCAAGCACAAACAGCAATCCCTCGGGTGTCATAAAACCCGTATCACCAGTATGCAACCACAGTTTTCCGTCTGTATGTGTTTTCAAGACCTCGTTGGTCAACTTTTCGTCAGAGTAGCCGATCATAATACCTGCACCACTCTTGCATATCTCGCCGACCTCATAGTATTTTAACTCATTGGTTGTGTTCGGTTCAAATATGGAAATCACTGTGTCAACATAAGGCATACCAGCACTACCCGACAAAATCATATCTTTGCCATAAGCAACTGTAAATCCCGAACCGCCCTCACTTTGGCCATATCCTGCACTAAGCGGGCCTTTATAATTGTGATTGTCCAGAAATGCCTGTACTTTTTCGATGTACTTTTTGGACAACGGCTCTGCTCCAAACCCGAACATTTTGAAATGGCTCATATCGTAATCTTCGGGGATTCTTTCAGATTCAATCAGTACATTAACAAATTGGGGTACGAGTGCCCAGCCGTTGGGTTTATAGTGCATCATTTCGAGGTCTAAATCTTCGATCTTGCAATACGGGTCTAATGCTAAAACCTTTCCGTCAGCTAACGGATAGCATATAGCAGCAGTTACAACAGAAACGATAACGGGCGGGATTACAGTATGCAGCCACAGCTCTCTTTCGCCCGAAGAACAAGGCATCATCGAAAGCTGACCGATCATACCCAAAACCGATTCTGTAGAATGCATTAACTCCTTAGGCTCACCAGTCGAACCGCTTGTAAAAGCAGAAAACAACCGAATGTTCTTTTCTCGGTTTGTTTCAAAAGAGTCAACCGAATTTCCTTTTTTCAAAAATTCGTCCCAAGATATATTGCTGGGGTTATCGCTAATTTCCCCTTTGTATTTGGAATCAATTACTTCAGCAATATTGCTTCGCAAGTTGAGTTGATTGTTAAAAGAGAACAACGGATCTACAGTAACTATATTTTTGATTTTCGTATTTTTATAGATTTGCTCAGCATCCAAAGAACTTATGTAATCGGGGGCAATATACAGCGATACTGTTTGGTCTTTGTTGATTAAACTGATTATACTATCGATATCCTCGATAATGTTCTTAATGCAACAGCCAATCTTCTCACAAGCAAACAGCAATTCAACATATTCTGGGACACATTCCAGCGATGCAACGATAGCATCGCCTTTTTTAATGCCCATCGCAACTAATGATTTTGCAACTTGTTCTGCTCTTTCAAAAAAGTCTCCCGCCTTAATTGCGGTATCATAATAATTGATAATGGTTTCGCCAGGGTCTTGCCACACCATTTTGATTCTATCTGCAATTTTGACAAAGCTTGGCCTTGCTGCAAGCAGTTCTTGTGGATAATATTTTAGCCAAGGCTTATCAACAGACGGATAACCCGTCAGTTCCTTTTCTGTAGGCATTGCTTTACTTCCTCCAACTTCGGCAATTTGCAATAAGTTTACCACAGTTTTTTAATGAATTCAATATTTTTACAAAAATATGCAAATTATGCCCACAGATTCCCGCTGCCCGTCCATAGCTGAAAAACCAAGCTATGATGATGGTAGCGGGATTTTTTATATTTATCCCGCCGAGAAAAAGCCATTTTTTCGTCATCTACTATAGATGCGTAACTCTTGCCGACGGGACGGGTGAGCCTCCCGTATGGCGGGCTTGTAAATAGTATTAACACAACGACCATCTGGGAAAGGAAACAGATATGCAGAGAAGATACAGACAGAAGAAATATTATTGCGGGGAATATCTGGAGGTGGCGATCTATCCAGTATACACCAAGGCAAAGGGGAGGGGGAAGCGGTGCAAGCCAACATCTGAAGTTCAGCAGCGGCTCAATCGGCGGCACGCAGAGGGCAAGCTGCGCCGTCTGCTCCATACCAATTTCACGGATGCGGACTTGTTCGCCACATTGACCTTTGACGATGCCCATTTGCCCACAGCACCAGAGGATGCCCAGAAGTTGATCCAGAACTTTCTCCGTAGGCTCAAGCGGAAATATGCCCGCCTGGGTATCAATGGAAAATACATATATGTGCTGGAGTACGGCCAAAAGCACAACCGCCTCCACGCACACCTGGTTTTGACGGGCGGCATTACTCGGGCAGATCTGGAGCAGCTTTGGGGGCAAGGGTCGGTTTCTCTGGATGCCTTGCGGTTTGATTTTGACGGCCTGGCTACCCTGGCTAAATATTTAATTAAGGGCGGGGAGTCAGATGTTCGGCCTACCTGGAAGCGGTGGTCTGGCAGCCGCAACCTGGAGCAACCGACAGTTACCCAGGCTGACGGGCAGATCTCCCATCGGAAGATGGCCTCCCTCTGCGAAGATGGCGGGGATGAGAACTATCTGGAAACCTTGGTAGACGGCTACGAGATGGCCGATTTCTCCCTGGACATCACCCAGGACATATACGGCGGCTACTATCTGGCGGCTACATTAAAGAAAATCCCGACCAAGAATAGGCCTTGGTCGGGTTGGCTGCCGTTCAGTTAAATCTCTCGGTCATCCCACTCAATCGCTTGGGTGGGGTCGATCTCTCGGTCTCCGTCCTCGTCCAGTTCGTATTCCTGGACGGGCGGGGTCAATAGCTGTCCGATCTCATTTTCCAGGCAGCGGCAGCGGTATTCTGCATCCTCAAATCTGCGGATGGCTGCCTTCAGCGCAACCGCCTGGTCAAGCCTATGCCAGAGGCGGTCTCCCAGGCTTTTCAGTTCGGCAATCTTCTGTTCCAGCCAATCGGCTGAACGGGCGTGAGCCGTTAGCCTTTGGTAATCTGCCTCAGTGATGGTGATTTCTACCCCCTTGCGGCGGACTTTCCGCTTCAATACACCCGTGAGCGGCTCTCGGGAGTAATCTTTTCGGATGCATTCAATGATGCTCTTCCTGGCTTTCAATGTGGCAATCTCTGCTTCCAGGATGGCAAGTTCTTGTTTTGCGGCCTCAATGGCCTGGTTGATCTCGTCCATATGGGCCTCCTTATCGTCTGTGGTGGTGGGTCTGCTGCCGCTGCGCTTCCAGGAACTGCACAAACCGTTGCCAGATGCCCTGGCGTTTCATATATTGCTCCTGCTCCTGGGCCTGGGTCTCGGCCCGTTCGGCTCGGCGGGTCAGTTCTCGGATGGTGATGGCATCGGCCCTGGTTTGGCGTTCTGCTCGCTCCGCTTTTTCCTCGGCGGTCTTCACCCTGGCATTGCGGTCAACCTCGGCCCAGAGTTGCTTGCCGTACCGCTGCAAGCTTTCCCAAGCGTTCTTGATGGCGGTAGTGATGGATGCCCGTTCTCGCAGCCATTCATAGTCGGCTCGGGTCAATTTGACCTTTTCTGGCTCAACCACCTTACCCGTGATGCTCTTTTTCTCGGGTAGGAACTCGGCCTCTATTTTTATATCGGGTCTATCCAGGGATTGCTGGATGGTACGGCTGACGGAGTTCTGGTCTCGGAGGGTATCTCTTTCGGCCCTCACTTCCTCAATCTCTGCCTGGGCCGCCTCTATGGCCTGGGCCTGTTGTGCTGCCATGGCTTCAAGCTGCTGGCATTTATATTCCAGAACGGATAAGTGCTTCTGGCTCGGATTCTTCACTTCTCGGTCAATAACAATGCCCCGCTTCTCGCAGAGGTCATAGAACTCGGTGCGGATGATCTCGGAGAATGTGATCAGCGGGCAATTATATTTGCCCTCCTTGGTGGTGGGGTCTGGCCTCTGGATGCCCATAGCCTCGAACGCCTGGGCCTGGTTGGGTACTCGTTGCCCGAACTTGTCCAGGGCAGAGAATGTCATTCTCAAGTGGCAATGGCAAACCCCCTCGTCCAGGTGGATTGCCAGATCGAGCAGATGGAGGTTATCGCCCCATCGTTTCTGGAGGCCGTCGATCAGCTCGGCGGTGGCTGCCATCAGCTTTTCTTTTCGCTCCTGGGGGTCAATGTCCGTATCTCGGCTACCTAACTGGATAATGGTCTCCAGCGGGGCGGTGCGACGGCTGGCATATATGTCGGCCACGGTCTTGCACCTCTCGGGATGGCCGTCCTGGATGTAGCGGGCGTTCTTGGCCTCCTGGCCTGGGCCGTATAGCTGCTCATACCTGGACAACTCGAACTCCTTGGCATCGAAGCTGCCGCAGCGACGGACACGGCCTTCAGCGGTGAACTGGAGGCTGATGTTTTGCTCGGTGCGCTTGTGGTCGATGTGTCGCTCCTGGGCCCTGGTCTCGGCTCGGGTATTGTGGTTGGCGTTGTAGACCTTGCCACTTGCGGTGGCTCGTCCATTTCTCACGGTTGCTTTCATCATTTTTGCCATAAATATATCACCTCGAATATAATTTAGAACAAATAACGATAAAAACGCATATTAAAAGTTAGGAAAACGGCATTAAGTACTCAGTATGATATGCCGCCAGCATATCTACTTCGTACTCCTGGGGCAGCCGCCCCGCCGTAGGCATCCCCGCCAAAAATGTGCGGGCGAAGAGTGTAGAAAATTACCCCTTTTTTCGGCCTATTTTTCTACACCCATTAACCAGCCAGCAGCATACCGCTTTCTCTAAATTACCTATGCAAGCGACTTGCAGCACCCATTTTTCCCCGACGAATAGCGGTGGAAAAAACGGGAAATTTAATTTAGAGAGGCGGTAAGCTATGAAGAAAAACGAAACGATCGAGAAGAATAAAACCCAGTACGAACAGCTGT
This sequence comes from Faecousia sp., assembly GCA_045656945.1. Taxonomy (GTDB): domain Bacteria; phylum Bacillota; class Clostridia; order Oscillospirales; family Oscillospiraceae; genus Faecousia. Next base: position 40,838 of record JAZOSD010000019.1, on the reverse strand, counting down.
GGCTGCGGTACTTCAATGACTCCCTTCTGGCAAGAGGGGTCATCACCAAGGAAGAACACCGCAAAATGCACTCCCGCATTGTCAACCGAAAGGGACGGGTTGCTCCGTCCCCGACGCCCTAGGCTGCCAAACATTGGCAGCTTTAGGGCATTGACTTCGTTTGACAATTAAAGTAATATATAGATAATGATTTTACGAACTTTTTGGAGGTATAGAAAAATGGATTTACATACTATTAGACAGTTACTCAAAACCAAGAGCATTTACGATATTCCCCTGCGGGTTACCTATTACGCCCGTGTTTCTTCGGAGTCCGACGAGCAGTTGAACTCCCTTTCCAACCAGATCGCATACTATGAGAACAAGATCAAGCAGGTAAGCTGCTGGACTTTCGTTCCTGGCTACATCGACGAGGGTATCTCTGGTATGTCCACCAAGAAGCGAGAGGATTTCAACCGAATGATCAGCGATGCTGAGCAGGATATGTTCGACCTCATCATCACCAAGGAAATCTCCCGTTTCGCCCGTAATACTGTGGACTCCATTTCGTTCACTCGTCAGCTGCAGCGGTGCGGCGTTGGTGTGTTCTTTGAGAATGACGGCATTAACACTCTGGACGAGGATGCAGAACTTCGGCTGGCCATTATGTCCTCTATCGCCCAGGAAGAACTGCGCAAGTTGAGCGCCCGTGTTCAGTTCGGCCACAAGCAGGCCATCAAGGATGGCGTTGTCCTGGGCAATAGCCGCATTTTTGGATATACCAAAAACAACGGCAAGCTGGTCATCGACGAGAAGCAGGCCGAAATGGTCAAGGAACTTTTTGAACTGTACGCCACCGACGAATATTCTATGAAGCAGATCGAGGTGATCTTCTGGGATAAGGGTTACCGCAATCTGAACGGCAAGAAGATCGCACACTCCACAATGGCCAATATGATCGCCAATGCCAAGTACAAGGGTTACTATGTGGGCAATAAGGTCAAGGTTGTGGATATGTTCACCAAGAAGCAGAAATTCCTCCCGCCCGAGGAATGGGTAATGTTCAAGGATGAAACGGGCGAAATCGTCCCCGCTATTGTTTCCGAGGAATTGTGGGACAAGGCCAACGAAATCCTGCGGCGACGGAGCGATGATGTGAAAAACCGCCAGGGCATTTGCAACCACGCAAATCTGCTGACAGGCAAGGTGTTCTGTTCCTCCTGCGGCACTCCTTACTACCGCAGAGATTCCAAGGACAAGCAAGGCAACAAGAATAGCAAGTGGGTCTGCTCTGGCAAGATCAACAATGGCAAGGACTCCTGCGACTCCTTCGCCATCTATGAGTCCGAGATCATCCCGCTGCTGTTCGAGGTATTCAAGGACGCCAGCGGAGCCGCCATTGCAATGATTGAAGAATACGAGGCTATGTACCGCAGCATTTCCTCCGACGAAAACCTCAATGCACAAATTGAAAAGCAAAATGCACTCCTGGGCCGCATCGCAAAGAAAAAGGATGCCTTGTTTGAACTCAAAACAGATGATGCTATTTCCAGCGCAGAGTACAAGCAGCGGAATGCAAAACTGGATGCCGAGAAAAAGGAAGCAGAGGAAAACCTGGAAGAGCTGGAGCTGCAGCGGGTGTCCTCCGAGGCTCACAGAGAGCATATGGCACAAATCCACGCAGCACTCAAAGCAGCGGAACGGGATGTTGCCAACGGCACAGTAACCAAGGAATTTATTGATACTTTCATCGACAAGATCCTGGTAACGCCCCAGGACGATGGAAAGATGGAACTGGACATTCGGATTTTTACTGGTGAAAGCACCAAAAAATATCTTGCACGGCTGAAAAGCCGTGCAAGCACCGAAGTTCGTACGGGTCAAATGTCTAAGAAGATGATCGAGGCTTACGAGCAGGGCATGCAGTAATCTGCAAACAAAAGGGCGCACCGCAATCGCGGTGCGCCAATTCTCTTACGCAAGGCTTTTGATCAGCTCTGTGCCGGTGGCGATCAGATTTTCTGCAACGCCTGCCTTGAAGTTGGAGGAGCGGGCCTCATAGCCGCCCTCTTCATAGGAATCGTACATAGGATAGTAGCCCTCTGCGCCATTTGTCAGGCAGCAAGGCAGGGTGATCTCAAAGGGAGAATTCTCCTTCAGTCCCACACCAATGCCATTAAAAGGCTCACCGGGAATACCTACAAACACAGCCGGTCCGATGCGGATTGCACTGACAGGCAGGCTCATCGTTTCCGGACCGTTCTCCCAGCGGAGCATACGGTATGCTTCTGCACGGACGGTGGTGAGCATATTTCTGTCCATTTCTCTTAAGCCGGGGATGATCTGGTCAGTCTTGCCAGCCTGGTCCAAAGCAACAACCTCTCTTGCTCTGGGCAGATCCTTGGGATCGGGCATATTGGTGGGGGTCACACACTCCATATTGCCGAATTTGATGGTATCCACATCCACCCACTGCAGGTCAGCATACACCTGGAACAGTGCGCCGGCAATGGCTCTGCCCATATGCTTTGCATTTATGTAGGGAGTAAAGTTGTAACCGCGATCCACATCGTCGTTTGCCAGTACAAAGGGATCGTCCTTAGGCTTAACGCTCTTAAAGTCTGCGTGGTTCAAGTCGCCCTGTGCGCCGGTGAAGTATGCGCAGTGGACATCCATAACCGCCTCAACAGTTTCCCGGACAAAACGGGGATAGTCTGCAGAGATCTTTGTGCCACCACGGAGCATATCTGCGTGGACACCGAAGTTGGCGATGGCAATATCCTTGCCGCCCTCACGGACAAAACGCAGCACATTTACCCGCTTGTCAGCCTCACTTACAGGACCCAGAATGTCGGGGTTGTGGTAGCCGGGGTTGGTGCGGATGGAGCCGTCCTTCATATGATAGCGACGGATAAAGGAAATATTTTCTGCCTTTGCGATACCGTAGCCCATCTTGGCAGGCTTTAAGTCGGCAATTGCCAATTTTGCAGCATCTGCAAACCGGGCAGTAAGCATATCGTGGTACACACCAATAATGGGGAATTTCTCCTCAAGATCTGCATATCCCCTTGTGACAGGACCGGTGTGGGTGTGGGTGCAGGCAATGAAAATAGATTCATAGGGAATGCCCGCCTGCTCAGCCACAAATTTACGGATGGGGTCAGACGCTCTTCTGGGAATGTAGAGAAGGTCTGCAGATATCAAAACCGCAGTATTGTCACCGCAACGAACCGCAACAGTGTTAATTTCCAAGTGATCCAGCACTTCTGTTGCCAGACGCTTGTCTGCACCTGCGTGACCGGACATAGGAATGCCAAGAGGGGGTGTAATATCCACGCGGGAAAAACCCGCCAAAAGTGTATTTTCCATAGTATTTTATCACTTTTCCTTTCTAAATTGGCACAATTAAGTTGTGTTTTTACAGTATACTACAGTTTTTATAAAAAAGCAATAGCAAATAAGGAAATCTTGCAATTTAATTTACATTGTGCTATCATAAGAAAAATGTTATGCAGGGAGGGTCACAATGGGCATTCACGAATCCGGAGAAATGTATTTGGAAACCATTCATGTGCTTTATAAAAAGAATGGCCGCGTCCGTTCCATTGATGTGAGTGAACATATGGGTTACTCCAAGCCCAGCGTAAGCCGTGCAGTTGGACTTTTGAAAAAAGGCGGCTATATCCTTGTGGACAAGGAAGGGTATATTACCCTGACGGACTCCGGTTTAGCTGTTGCCCAAAAGATCTATGAACGGCACACTTTGCTTACCAATCTTCTGGTGCGACTGGGTGTTCCTTCGGAGATTGCCGCAGAGGATGCCTGCCGGCTGGAGCACGCCATCAGTGACGCTTCCTTCGAAGCCATAAAAAAGCATCTGGCACAATTTGAATAAAGAATGGGAGAGGACAACCTCTCCCATTCTTTATTTTGTAAGGATATCTAAAGCAGTTTGCTGTTGCATTTTACAAAAACATAGACTATAATAAAAAAACTGAGATTTTCCAACTTTCGGAGCGAGTTTTTATGAGAAATATACGCAATATAGGCATTTTCGCCCATGTTGATGCAGGAAAGACCACTTTATCCGAGCAGCTTCTGTCCCATGCCGGTGCCATTCGCACTCTGGGCAGTGTTGATTCCGGAACTGCCCACACGGACTTGCTTCCGGTGGAGCGGCGGCGTGGTATTTCTGTAAAGGCAACCTGTGTCAGTATGGCACATAAAGGCATCCAGATCAATTTGATCGACACTCCCGGTCACGCAGACTTTTCTGCGGAGATCGAACGATCTTTGTGGGCGCTGGATGGTGCGGTTTTAGTAGTTTGTGCCGTAGAAGGTGTACAGCCTCAAACGGAGCTTTTGTTTGAAGCGATGGTAGCACAGCAAATTCCGGTGATTTTCTTCCTGAATAAAATTGACCGGGAGGGTGCAGATGTAGAAAAGGCACTAAAGGAAATCCACAGCTTGCTGTCGGACAAAGCCGTGCTTCTTTCCGATCAGGAGTCCGTCTGTGAGCTGCTTTGCGACACCGATGACGATTTTATGGAGCGGTATTTAGGCGGTGAGGACATTCCCGAAGAAGAAATTTCCAACCGTCTGAGCAAGCTTTCCCGGAAGGCAGAAGCATTTCCTGTTCTGTGCGGTTCTGCGCTGCGGGATGATGGGGTAATGCCCCTTCTGGATGCCATTATCCACTACTCCCCGGAGCCGGAACAAAACGACACCCTTTGCGGTGTGGTATTTGCTGCCCAGCAGGATAAAGTGCAAGGTCGCGGTGCTTGGATCCGCCTTTTTGGCGGTGTACTGGAAAACCGGGATGCCATTGATCTGCCTGTGGGCATCGACCCCACCACCGGTGAAGAAAGGCGGGTACAGACAAAGGTTGCCCAGATATACGGAACAGACGGAAAACCGGTGGGACGGCTGGATGCCGGACAGATCGGTCTTGTATATGGTCTGGGTAAAATTCCCATTGGACATATTTTAGGGGATGAAAAAAATCTCCCCCGCAGAGTAGAGCCGGGCAAATTGCGTACACCCCTGATCATGGTGCGGGCAACCCCGGAAAAACCGGAAGAGATGCAGACCTTGCGGCAGGCCTGTGAAATTCTTTCCGGAGAAGATCCTCTGCTGCAATCTCAGTACATCCCCACCCTCAACGAGCTGCAATTAAAGGTTATGGGAACGATCCAGCTGGAGGTTCTGGAAGAAATTCTGGAAAACCGGTTTGATTTGAAGGTCACCTTCTCTCCCCCGGCTATCATCTATAAGGAAACCATTTCCCAGACCGCAGAAGGCTGGGTTGCCTATACCATGCCCAAGCCCTGCTGGGCAAAGCTTCGGTTTTTAATTGAGCCTGCTCCCCGGGGCAGTGGCGTGACCTATTCCTCCAAAGTGCCGGTAAAGGATATCGCCGCCCGGTATCAGCATCAGGTGGAGCAGTCCATTCCCCTTGCCCTAAATCAGGGTCGGCTTGGCTGGCAGGTAACAGATGTGAAGCTGACTTTAATTGGCGGTGAGCATCATTTAGAGCACACCCACCCCCTTGACTTTATCGTTGCCACGCCTATGTCTATTCAGGACGGTCTTCGCAACGGTGGAAGCACGCTTTTAGAGCCGATTTTGAAGGTAAAATTCCGCCTGCCCGGAGAGTGTGTAGGCAGAGTAATGAGCGATATCAACACCATGCGTGGAGAAGTGCTGGACAGTGTCAGCGACGGGGATCGGATGATCCTCTATGCCCTCATTCCGGTACAAACCAGCCTGAACTATACCGTTACTTTGGCAACGGTTACCGGTGGTCGGGGCACGATGATGGCAACCCTCCACGGCTACAAGGAATGTCCCTTGGAGCTGGGTGCTACCACGCCCAGACGGAATGTAGACCCCCTGGACAAAGCCAAGTATATCCTTGCTGCCCGCAGTGCCTTGGAAGGTGGCATCTTTAACATAGACTAAATAAAGCCGCCCACCGTGCAGGTGGGCGGCTTGTGGTTATAGATCGTATTTCAAAAGGTCATCCAGAGTTTCCCGACGGACGGCTGTATACGGTCCGTTTTCGCCAACCATTACAATGGGCGGGCGGGGAATGCGGTTATAGTTGGAAGACATTGCGTAGTTATAGGCACCGGTCGTCAGCACCGCCACCAAATCCCCTCTCTCAGGCGCAGGCAGCTTCACATTTTCCTGAATCAAATCACCGCTTTCACAGCAACGGCCTGCCAATGTGCAGGGATAGTCCGCTTTCTCTGCGGTGCGACTTGCTGACAGGACGGTGTAGGGTGCTTCATATAAGGTGTACCGGGGATTATCGGTCATACCGCCATCTACAGACACATAGTTCTTAAAGCCGGGAATTTCCTTTTTAGAGGACACGCTATACAGCGTCATTCCGGAATCTGCCACAATGCTGCGCCCCGGCTCCATCAAAATCACCGGCACAGGAATATTCAGCTTTTTACAGGTTTCCTCCACCAAAATGCCAACTTTTCGGATATTTTCTCCGTAATCGATGGTGGGCTCGTCTGCCGTGTAAGGCACACCCATACCGCCGCCTAAATTCAAAACCGGCGCACAATAGCCGTGCTTGTCCCGGATCTGGGCAAGGAAAGAAAGCATCATCACTGCCGCATCACAGAAGGGTGCGTGGTCAAAGATCTGTGAGCCAATGTGGCAGTGGTAGCCGCGAAGGTCCACATTTTTACAGGAAAGTGCCTGCAAAATCAGCTTTTCCGCCTGACCGTTCTCGATCACTGCACCAAACTTGCAGTCAATTTTTCCGGTACTGATCTTTGCGTGGGTGTGGGGGTCAATTCCCGGAGAAAGACGCAGAAGGATTTTCTGGCGAATGCCCGCCTTTTCTGCCTCCCGGTCAATGGCGTCCAGCTCGTCTGCATTGTCACAAACAAAGTATCCGATTTTATTTTCAATGGCAAAACGAATATCGGCATCTGTCTTGGCGTTGCCGTGGAAATAGGCGTTTTCCATTGGGAAGCCTGCCTTTACTGCAGTGTGCAGCTCTCCGGAGGACACCACATCGATGCCCATATTTTCCTGTGCCATAATCTCATAGATCCGCTTAAAGCTCAAAGCTTTGCTGGCATACAGGGGCATAGACCCCGCAGGGAACACCTCGCGCATTGCATTTTTATATTCCCGGCAGCGATTTCGGATGGAATTTTCATCCAAAAGCATCAGCGGGGTGCCGTATTCCTGTGCCAGAGCAGTAGTATCACAGCCTGCAAAGGTCAGGTGTCCGGCTTCGTTGATATCTAAATTCTTATAAAGCATAATGGGTTTCCTTATAACAGATGGGCAAGAATATCCTCACGGCTCAGGGCAGTCAAGTCAGCCGGTGCAATGTCAAAAATAGTATAACAGCCGGTATTTCCCCGATTTTTCATTTTCATTGCTGCCCGGGTGCAAGCTACCAGAACGCTGGCGGTAAACTGAGGATTGGACTGCAGATCCAGCTTATACTCGATGGTCTGGTTGCACTCCCCGTTCCAGCCGGTAACACCGCTGCGGATCACACTGCCGCCGTGGGGCAAGCCGGAATGATTTTTCTTCATTTCTTCCGCAGAAATAAACTCCACAGTCGTATCATAATCTGCAAAATAATTGGGCATTTCTTTAATGGTTTTTTCGATCAGTGCCTGATCTGCATTCTCTTCTGCCACCACATAGCAGTAGCGGGTATGCTTCTGGCGGGTGGTCAGCTCCGGATTTTCACCCTTGCGAACACGCTCCATAGCTTCCGGTACGGGAATGGTGTACTGCCGGGCATCCACTACACCGGGGATGCGACGAATGGCATCGGAGTGCCCCTGACTGACGCCCTTGCCCCAGGAGGTATAGTCCTTGCCCTGAGGCAGAACTGCAGAGGCATACAAACGGTTCACAGAAAACAGACCGGGATCCCAGCCAAGAGAAATGATCGCAATATTGCCATTTTGGGAAGCAGCCTTGTCCACATTTGCAAAATGAGCAGGGATATTTGCGTGGGTATCAAAGCTGTCGATCACATTAAAATCCTTTGCCAGTGCCGGGGTCATTTCCGGCAGATCGGTGGCACTGCCGCCGCAGAGGATCATCATGTCGATTTTATCTTTCCACTGAGGGATTTGGGAAGAAAGGCATACCGGCACATCCGGGGTGAGAATTTTCACAGTAGCCGGGTCACGGCGGGTAAACACCGCGCACAGCTGCATATCCGGATTTTGGCGGATGGCGCATTCTACGCCCTTCGCCAAATTGCCATAGCCTACAATTCCAATTCTAATCATAACATTCTCCTTAGATCTTTACACCTGCATCCTTCATACACTGCAGAAGGGTTTGGCGATGGGTTTCCTCCATAGGAACAAGAGGCAATCTCAGGTAGTTCTCACACATTCCCATTGCTGCCATAGCTGCCTTGACGGGAATGGGGTTCACTTCACAGAACAATGCGTTGCACAAAGGCAAATACTTCTTCTGCAGCTCCATTGCCTCGGCAATTTTCCCCTCCAGAACCAGATGGCACATCCGGGAGGTTTCCTTGGGTAGTACATTAGACAGAACGGAAATAACGCCCTTGCCACCACAAGCCATAATGGGAACGATCTGATCGTCATTACCGGAATAGATATCCAGCTGGTCACCGACCAGCGCAGCAGTTTCCACGATCTTGGAGATGTTGCCGTTTGCTTCCTTGATTGCAGCAATATTCGGCACTTTTGCCAGCTGGGCATAGGTAGCAGGCTCAATGCCTACACCGGTACGGGAGGGAACATTATAAAGGATCACCGGCTTGGTGGAAGCTTCTGCAATGGCAGTAAAGGAAGCAACCAAGCCTCTCTGGGTGGTCTTATTGTAATAAGGTGTTACTACCAGAACCCCATCATAGCCAAGATCGCAGGCATGCTTTGTCAGTGCGCATGCATAAGCAGTGTCATTAGAGCCTGTGCCGGCGATCATAGGTATGCGTCCTGCTGCCACTTCCAGAGAAAAGCGCAGCACTTCCTTATGCTCCGCATCGGAAAGGGTAGAACCTTCGCCGGTGGTGCCGCAAATCACCAGGGCATCAATTCCCTCCTGGATTTGCCAGTTAATGAGTTTTTTCAGTGCAGGATAGTCCACACCGTCCTTATTCATAGGGGTAATAAGCGCAGTTGCCGCACCCTGAAAAATAGTCTGTTCCTTCATAATCATATCCTCCTTGTTTCCGCTCCATACAAAATAAAAATGCCGATGCAAGCATCGGCTATCCACGCGCACAACCGTGTCTCCAACCGGTGACACATTGCCCCGGGAAAAGTCTATGCGCAACGATAGCACTCCGCAAATGCGACAGCCAAACAGATATTCTCTGTTTGTCCAGGCAAGCTTTTCGCCTCAGCTCCCTTCGGCGACGATCCCTTTCCCCATTGCCACAGCCTTGCGAAGACCTCCCGGCAATGTGTACTGATGATGCGACGCGCCTCTATCATTTTTCAATATTTCGGTTATTACAAGTTTACCACACAAACAAAAAAGTGTCAATACGGTCTGCACAGAAATCTTAATAAATATTGCAGGTAACATTCACACAGAAATATAAATACACCCACCGGATCAAATTTCAGCTTATCGCACCGTTAATGTAGGGGCGGTGCAGTGCGCCGCCCGTCGGCAAATGCGGCCTCAATGGGCGCATTTGCCGTATTATTCGCCTGCGGCGACGGGAGGGCATGCAAAAGGCGGTCCGGGTGGACCGCCTTAGTGTTACTTTTGATTGATCGTACGGGCACTGACGCGACCCTCGGGGCGAATCTCCCCTACCTTCATCAGGCTGCGCTTTGTCAGGGTAGGTCCAACCAATTCATAGACCAGCACTGCAAACAACACCACATTCCGGGCAAGAGCACCGTCTGCAAGATTTGCAGCAGTCAGCGCCATACCCAGTGCCACGCCCGCCTGGGGCAGCAGGGTAATACCCAAATTCTGCTCAATAGGCTTACTCTGATGGGTCAACCGGCAGCTGACATCCGAGCCTAACCACTTACCTGCAGACCGGGCAAGAATGTAAATCACACCCACCAAAATGGTCACCGGCTGCACCAGCACATTCAAATCCAGCTCTGCACCGGAGATCACGAAAAACAGCACATTCAGGGGCATTGTCCAGCCGTCTACACGGTTCATCAGCTCTTCGGAAGTGTCGCAGATGTTGCAGAAGATCGTTCCGGTCATCATACACACCAGCAGCAGAGAAAAGCCGCAATGGACAGGGCCAATGTGGAATTTCAGGGTAGACAAACCAACTGCCAGCAGCACAAAGGCTACAGAAATAGTCATACGCTTACTGCGGGAGTGGAAAAACTGCTCTGTCCAGTCCAGCAGCCAGCCCATCAGTGCGCCCAGACCCAAAGACAGGATGATCTCAATGATGGGTTCGACCACCACAGCCAAAATGCTTACCTGACCGTTGGACAGTGCGGTTGCAATGCCGTAGGACACAGAGAAAAGCACCAGTCCCACTGCATCGTCAATGGCAACCACCAGCATCAAAAGCCGGGTCAAGGGGCCATCAGCCTTATACTGCCGCACAACCATCAAGGTCGCTGCAGGGGCAGTGGCAGATGCGATCGCACCCAGCACAATGGCACAGGGCAGAGAAATAATATGGGGGAAACACAAATGCAGCACGATCAGCACGGCATCCACCAAAAGGGTGGTGATCACTGCCTGACCAATACCGATAATGATTGCACCCTTACCCATAGATTTCAGCTGACTGAGCCGGAACTCATTGCCGATGGTAAAGGCAATAAAGCCCAGTGCTGTCTGGGTCACAATGCTCAGACCCTCAACCTCCTCCAGAGAGTTAAAGCCAAGACCGGGAATTTTCAATGCGCCGATACAGAAAGGTCCCAGCAGCAAACCGGCTAATAAATATGCGGTAACTGCAGGCAAATGAAACAGTTTTGTTACGCGGGAAAGCATCAGTCCGCCAATCAAAGCAACGGCAAGACCAATCAACGGAGTTTCCATTTTATACGCCTTCTTCTTTGAAAATAGTTTTGTAAAAATCCTTCCGTATCATAGCACTAACCGCATTTCCTATCAAGTGCAAAACTAAACAAAGATTTCCTTTATTTTATATTTTGCATTTTGCATTTTGCAATATAAAGCGGGCGGCAGATTGCCGTCTCTACATTGCATTTTGCATTAAAAAGGAGCGGCTGAGCCGCTCCTTTGAATTATTCGGTTCTGAGTGCAACAACAGGATCCTTTTTCGCTGCGCTTCTGGAGGGAATCAGGCCTGCAAATACAGAAAGCAGGATGCTGATGCCGACCAAAATCACTGCCGTCTGCCAAGGCAGATAGGCACTGAGGTTGGGGATCTTTGTCAGTGCGTGGATAATGGCGTTAATGGGAATGCACAGAAGGTAGGTCAGTCCCACGCCCACGCCGCCGGAGGCAGCACCGATCAGAACTGTTTCCGCATTGAACATACTGGAAACATTTTTCTTGGATGCACCGATGGCACGGAGAATACCGATTTCCTTTGTCCGCTCCTGCACAGAGATCAGGGTGATCACGCCGATCATAATAGAAGAAACGATCAGGGAAATGGCAACAAAGGCAATCAGCACATAGGTGATGGCATTGATAATGGTGGTCACAGAGGACATCATAATGCCCACATAGTCTGTGTACTGGATCTGCTTAACTTCATCCACATCTTCGTTGTAGATGCTGATTGCCTCCTCGATCACATCCTTATTTTCAAAGCTGGAGGCATACAGGTTGATCGTTGCCGGGTCATCCAGATCCAAACAACCTAAGGTAACCAGATTTTCTTCATAGGAAGCTTCGGAGAAGATCAGAATTTCATCATAATAGAGGGCACACTGCTCAGTGGTGTAGCCTTCCAGTGCCATTTGCAGCGCTCCTGCCAGCTGTTCTGTGGTCATCGCGCTCATCTGCTGAGCAACTTGCGCTGCAAACTGCGCCCGCACCTGCTGGGCAACGCCCTGAGCGATCAGCTCGCTAAGCTCTTCATCTTCCATAGACCGGATATAGTCTGTGATCTCCTCTTCTCCCATACCGGTCTGCTGGATGGTTGCCTGAATCAGGGAGTTTTCCATATCCTCCCGGGTCATATTGCCCATCGCCTGGGCAACCGATGTATCCAGCTGTTCCTGGGAAGGAATGGACATAATCTGCACATAGGCATCTGCCATCCCCTTCTGATCCAGCTGAGAAAGATACGCACGGAACTCCGTTTCCTTTTCTTCCGCGGACATAGAGCCGATATTGTCCTTAAAAGGCAAGCCTGTCAGGATGTCCACATCCGGACTTTCCGTCTGGGCAGTCACAGCCGCGGAAGACCGGGAATGTTCAATAATATACTCTGTCAGCTTGTTGGTATAGCCGATAGAACCGGTGAGCATTGCAGAAACCGCATCCTCACTGGGACGGATAATGCCGGAAACCTTCAGGGAAATGCCTTTGTCATAGAGATAGCGCATACCGGCATCTGTTTCCCGTAAATCCGTATATAGTCCCGTAGTTGCGTCCAATGTGTAGCAATCGCTGGGCAAAACGGTACGGAAGTCCATATCGCAGATCTCTTCAAAGGACCAGCTGTGGGTTTCTGCTTTCAGCGTTGTTCCGTTCACCGCTGCATCCATAATGGCGTTCATATCCTCTTCGGATTTCAGGCCCAAGGCATAGAGGGTGATATCGTCCAGCTCGTTATTTTCATCCACTACCAGAACGATTTCGTTATACTCCGTAGGCCAGGAGCCATAAATCATATCATACTGCTTTTCCAGCAGAGGACTTACCAGCTTGCCATCTTCTCCGGACAGCATTTCCTGCCAAAGGACATAGGAACCCATAGGAGAGGTTGCGGTCATCATACTCATCATAGGGCTGGATGCATTTTGCTCCATCATCGGGGCAAGATCCATTCCCAGATACTGACCCATCATTTCCTGCAAAAGCTTTTGGGAATCGGACTGGATAATATCTCCATCCACATTCTTGGTGTAGACAAGCATATTCAGGTCATAGGTATACTGAATACCGCTCAATGCCTCGGCAAGCGGGTTCTCCGGATCCTCTGCAGTTTTTTCAATGTACTTCTTAAAGGAGATCAGGTCATTTTCTGTGGTCTCCATACTGTTGAGGGTGTTGATCAGATCGTAAACCAAGGGCTTGGAATAGACCCCGTCCTTCTCGTGCTCTACGCCGGAGGTAGCAGTTTCCATAAAGGCCGTCATCAAACTGCCCAGATCCACAGTAGTGGCTTCGATGGTCAGCGGGTAGGAAGAAAGGGTGTCCTCCTGCACCGTGTTAATATAAGTAGTCATACCCTGGGACACGGCGTAAATCAAGGCGATGCCGATAATACCGATAGAGCCTGCAAAGCTGGTTAAGGCAGTGCGTCCACCCTTGGCGATCAGGTTCTTCAGGGACAGACCAAAAGATGTACTCCACTTCATAGAAGGCTTGCGCTCTTTCTTTGCGGCTTTTGCCTTTGCCCGGTCCTCTGCCCGACGCTGCTCCAATTCTTCAGCACTAAGCGGCTGGGAGTCGCTTGTCAGCTTACCGTCCAGCATCCGGATGGTGCGGGTGGCATAGGTTTCTGCCAGCTCCGGATTGTGGGTAACCATAATCACCAGCCGGTCCTTTGCCACTTCCTTCAAAATGTCCATAACCTGCACACTGGTTTCGCTGTCCAGTGCGCCAGTAGGCTCATCTGCCAGAATAATATCCGGATCGTTTACCAATGCTCTGGCGATGGCAACACGCTGCATCTGTCCGCCGGACATCTGAGAAGGCTTTTTCCGCAGCTGATCTCCCAGACCCACCGCCTCCAGTGCCTCGATTGCCCGCTTGCGCCGCTGGTGCTTGCTGACGCCGGACAAGGTCAGTGCCAGCTCCACATTCTGCAAAACACTTTGGTGGGGGATCAGATTATAGCTTTGAAATACAAAGCCAATGGAGTGGTTGCGGTAGGCATCCCAATCCCGGTCCTTAAATTCCTTGGTGGAACGGCCGTTAATAACCAGGTCGCCCTCTGTGTACTGATCCAAACCGCCCACAATGTTGAGCATCGTGGTCTTGCCACAGCCGGAGGGACCCAGAATCGCTACAAATTCGCTTTCCCGGAATTGCAGATCGATCCCCGCCAGTGCGTGCACAACACCGCTGCCGGCAGGATAATCCTTTTTAATATTTTTCAGTTCCAGCATTGCTGTTACTTCCTTTCACGCAAATATTTTCCTGATTATAAAGCAATTATAGCGCATTTACCTGCTGTATGCATTAAAAAAATGTAAAAATTTGAAATTGTTCCATCTTAAAATCTATGATATACTATTCAAAAATGGTAATGACGGAGGCGCCACTATGTTTCAGCAAACGAAAGCTCTGTGCGATGTATTTTTGAAAGCAGGTATTCCTGCACTGGATCTGATTGTTTACAAAGACGGTCAGTGCATCCTGCGGCATTTGGGCGGTGCTGCAAAGGGTACAGAAAAATACCACATTTATTCCTGCTCCAAGCTTTTCACCTGTGTGGCAGCTATGCAGCTTTGGGAGAAAGGGTTGTTCTCTCTGGAGGATAAATTGTCAGACTATATTCCGGAATTTCAGGATATGCAGGTAAAAACGCAAAAGGGTCTGGTGCCTGCGAAAAATCCCATCCGGATCCATCATCTGTTTGAAATGACCTCCGGAATGAATTATGATCTGGAAGCACCGGCGATCCTGTCCTACCGCAAAGAAAGCGGCGGCCGATGCCCCACTGTGGAAACGGTAAAGTGCCTTGCCAAAACGCCCCTGGAGTTTGAGCCGGGAGAAAGCTGGCTTTACAGCCTGAGCCATGATGTTTTGGCGGCACTGGTGGAGATTCTGTCCGGTGAGAAATTTGAAGATTATGTCAAAAAGCATATTTTCGACCCGCTGGGGATGGAAAACTCCGATTTTCTCCATAATATAGAGGATTGGGACGGCTTTGCAGACCAGTATCTCTACGAGGACGGAGTATATCAGCCAATCCGGCACAATATATACCGCTTCGGCACAGAATATGCCAGTGGCGGTGCCGGCTGTGTTTCCACAGTGGAAGATTACATCAAATTTCTGGAAGCCTTGCGTGTTGGCGACGGGATCCTGAAAAAGGAAACCATCTCCCTGATGGCAACAGACCGGCTGACTGCGCAGCAGCGGAAGGCTTACACCTATGGCACAGAAAGTACCGGCTACGGACTGGGTATGCGTACGCCCCGGGAAGGCGGACAGTATCGGGAGTTTGGCTGGGGCGGTGCAGCGGGTGCCTTTGCCTCTGTGGATGTGGAAAACGGAATCACCATCTACTATTCCCAGCATGTGCGCAACAGCCCCAACCATTCGATTCGGAAATATCTTTACCGCGCAGTGATCGCAGACCTGAAGGGGGAAACCATCACCCTGCCAATTCCCGAAAACCTCACCGGCAGTCAATATACATATTGATAATTAAGCGCGTGTTGCAAAATGCGCTAAATCTTCGGTAGAATTTGTAGGGGCGATTATTAATCGCCCACGGGCGGTCACAGACCGCCCCTACATCCGCAGGATGTAAATAATTGCATAGTTTTAGGGCGTGTTCAAAATGAACACGCCCTTAATTGTATTAACTTAGCGGATCACGTCGCAGCTCATGTAGGGACGCAGGACTTCCGGAACAATGATAGAGCCGTCAGGCTGCTGATAGGTTTCGATGATTGCAGCCAGCACTCTGGGAGTAGCAATACCGGAGCCGTTGAGGGTGTATGCAACCTCACGCTTGCCCTCTGCGGTGATATACTTGATGTTTGCCCGTCTTGCCTGATAGTCGGAGAAGTGACCAACGGAGGAAACCTCCAGCCAACGCTTTGCGCCGGGTGCGTAAACCTCGATATCATAGCAGCGGCCATATTTGTCGCCCATATCACCGGTGCAAAGATCCACAACACGGTACTGCAGCTTCAGGTCCTGAATGATCTTCAGGCAGTCTGCCAGCAAGTCGGCAAGCTCTGCATCCTTCATCTGAGGCTCGCAAACCTTCACCAGCTCAACCTTATGGAACTCGTGCACTCTCTGCAGACCGCGGGTATCCTTACCTGCGCTGCCAGCTTCTCTACGGAAGCAAACGGTGTAGCCGCAGCGGTACTGGGGCAGCTCGCCAGCCTTAAAGGTCTCGTTAGCGAAGCAGCCGGTCAGGGGTACTTCTGCGGTGGGGATCAGCCACAGGTCATCCAAAGATGCCTTATACTGCTCAGCGCTGAACTTGGGCAGGTGGCCGGTGTATGTCAGAGTCTGGGAGGAAACCATATGGGGAGGTGTCACTTCCAGATACTTCTCGCCGTGAAGCTTCAAGCCGTAGGACACCAGCGCACGGAGCAGCTGAGAGCCCTTGCCCTTAAACAGGGCAAACATAGCACCGGAGATCTTGCTGGCAGCTTCGTTGTCCAGAATACCCAGCTCTTTGCCCAGCTCCCAGTGGGGCTTATGCTCCTGCACATCACTTTTATAGTAGTCTTCGCACTCAGCCACGACCACATTGTCATTTTCATCCTTGCCCTCAGGAGCATCCTCATCGGGGAAGTTGGGGATATCCCACAGCAACTCCTTGCAGGCATCTTCCAGCTCACCCAGAGCCTTTTCCTTTTCAGCGACCTCGTCACGCAGAGCACGCTTGTCCTCCACAGAAATGTTGCGATCCTTATTCCAGGCATTTCTCTTGGCGCGCAGCTCGTCCAGCTCGGTCTTTGCCTTCTTCATAGCAATAAGCGCTTCTTCCAGCTTATCGATGTTGGAAACATCGTAACCCTTCCGGGCAATGGAACGCTTAACCGCTTCCTTATCTTTCAGAACCAGATTTTGATCGATCATTGGTTTACAGTCCTTTCTAGGTCATTATTTGCTCTATTATACATCTGTATTTTCATTTTGACAATAAGTAATTTCAAAAAAGAATGATATTTCTTTTTTTCTGTCTTGTAAAGGTGGGATTGTCTTGACTTTTTTTGACAATTGTGATATGTTTGCCAGTATAAGTGGGATAATTGTCAAACAGGCACTTACCCCTCTTTACCATTTTATTTTTTAGGAGGAAACCCAAAAATGAAAAAGATCCTTGCACTGGTCTTGGCAATGGTAATGGTTCTGGGCCTGTGTGCCTGTGGCCAGAACGGCGCCACCACCGACGACACCAAGGCTCCCGGCAACATTGATGTTACCGCCGATGCCAACGAAGCTACCAACGCTGCAGATGCTGTAGATTTCAGCGACCTGACCGTCGGCTTCATCTTCCTGCACACTGAGCAGTCCACCTACGATAAGAACTTTATCGACGCTGCAATCGCTGCTTGCGACGAGCTGGGTGTTAAGATGGTTCAGAAGACCGACATCCCCGAGTCCAACGCTTGCTACGAAGCTGCTGTTGAGTTGATCGAAGTGGAAGAGTGCGACATTATCTTTGCTGACTCCTTCGGTCACGAGGCTTTCCTGATGCAGGCTGCTGCAGAATTCCCCGAGGTTGAATTCTGCCACGCTACCGGCACACAGGCTCACACCGCTGGTCTGGCTAACCATCACAATGCTTTTGCTTCCATCTATCAGGGCCGTTACGCTGCTGGCGTAGTTGCTGGTCTGAAGCTCAACGAGATGATCGAAGCTGGCGAGATCACCGCTGAGGAAGCTAAGATGGGCTATGTTGGCGCATTTACCTTCGCTGAGGTTATTTCTGGTTACACCTCCTTCTATCTGGGCGCTAAGTCCGTTTGCCCCTCCGTCACTATGGACGTTCGTTTCACCGGTTCCTGGTACGATGAGACCAAGGAAAAGGCTGCTGCTGAATCCCTGATCAACGGCGGTTGTGTCCTGATCAGCCAGCACGCTGACTCTATGGGTGCTCCCACTGCTTGTGAGAATGCAGGCGTTCCCAACGTTTCCTACAACGGTTCTACCGCTGCTGCTTGCCCCGAGACCTTCCTGATCTCCTCCCGTATCGACTGGACTCCTTACTTCAAGTATATGATCACCCAGGTTGCTAACGGTGAGGCAATTGCTGCTGACTGGACCGGCACCATCGAGACCGGCTCCGTTGTTCTGACCGAAATGGGCAAGAACGTTGCCCCCGGCACCGCTGAGAAGCTGGAAGAAGTGATCGCTGGTCTGAAGGACGGCTCCATCAATGTTTTCGACACTGCTAACTTCACTGTTGGTGGCGAAACTCTGACCACTTATATGGCTGACGTGGATACCGACGAAAAGTTCACTCCCGATACCGAAGCTATTAAGGACGGCATCTTCATGGAATCCGAGTTCCGTTCCGGTCCTTACTTCGATGCAAGAATCGACGGCATCACTCTGCTGGACGAGGCTTACGGCTAATTTAGCATAAATCGAGGCGGGGCAAGCCTACGCTTGCCTCGCCTTATCTAGTTTTGAACAGCAGGCTGCCACAGACAGCCTGGTTTTGAGAACTGGAAAAGGGAGGGTCTTTTCTTGGAAAAACAACCGGCAATAGAATTAAAAAACATCACAAAAACCTTCGGTCCTGTGGTGGCAAACAAAAATGTCTGCCTGACCGCATACCGTGGGGAAATCCTGTCCATTTTGGGTGAAAATGGCAGTGGCAAGACGACACTGATGAATATGATCTCCGGTATCTACTATCCGGATGAAGGTCAGATCTTCATCGATGGAGAAGAAGCTACCATCGCATCCCCCAAGGATGCCTTTGATTACAAAATCGGTATGATCCACCAACACTTCAAGCTGGTGGATGTGTTCACCGCTACGGAAAACATTGTCTTGGGTCTGGAGGAAAAGCCTTATGACCTGAAGAAATTCGCCCAGAAAATTCAAGCCATCAGCAATCAGTATGGCTTTGACATCGATCCTAACAAAAAGATCTACGATATGTCTGTTTCCGAAAAGCAGACTGTTGAGATCATTAAGGTTTTGTATCGGGGTGCAGACATTCTGATTCTGGACGAGCCTACTGCGGTTTTGACCCCGCAGGAGACCCAGAAGCTGTTTGCCATTCTGCGCCGGATGCGCCAGGACGGTAAGTGTATTATCATCATTACCCATAAGCTTCACGAGGTTTTAAGCCTTTCTGACCGGGTATCCGTCCTGCGGAAGGGTGAATACATTGGTACGGTAAATACCGCCGAGACCAATGAATCTCAGCTGACGGAAATGATGGTGGGCAAAAAGGTTGCCCTGAACATTGACCGCTCCGAGCCTAAAAACCCGGAGGACCGTCTGGAAGTTCATAACATTTCCTGTATCAACCGGCAAGGTGCAACGGTGCTGGACAATATTTCCTTCACTGCCCGCAGCGGTGAGATCCTGGGTATTGCAGGTATTGCCGGCTCCGGTCAGCGGGAGCTGCTGGAGTCTATTGCCGGTCTGCAGAAGCTGACCCAGGGCGATATTCTTTACCACAACCCCAAAACCGGTCAGATAGACGATCTGCGGAATAAAACCCCCATTCAGATCCGTGACCTTGGTGTTCGCCTTTCCTTCGTTCCGGAGGACCGTTTGGGTATGGGTCTTGTGGGAAATATGGATATCGTGGACAATATGATGCTTCGCAGCTACCGCAAGGGAAAGAGTATGTTCCTGGAACGGAAGAAGCCAAAGGATTTGGCTGAGAAGATCATTCACGACCTGGAAGTGGTTACCCCCAGTGCTGCTACCCCTGTTCGGCGTTTGTCCGGCGGCAATGTGCAAAAGGTATTGGTGGGCCGTGAGATTGCATCTGCACCCAAGGTGCTGATGACCGCCTACCCTGTCCGCGGCTTGGATATCAACTCCTCTTACACCATTTACAATCTGCTCAACGAACAGAAGGAAAAAGGCACTGCCGTGATCTTCGTTGGCGAAGATCTGGATGTGCTGCTGGAGCTGTGTGACCGTATTATGGTCATTGGTTCCGGTAAGATCACCGGTATGGTAGATGCCCGCACCGCAACAAAAGAACAGATCGGTCTTTTGATGACTAAATCCGAAGCTATGAATTCTCAGGAAGGAGGCGAAGATAGTGGCAGCGAATCATAAAAAGCATCACGAACCCCTGATCCATATTGCCAAGCGAGATAATCTGTCTGCATTCAAAGCATGGCTGATCCGTGTGGGTGCTATTTTACTGGGTTTTCTGGTGATCGGTATTCTTTCCTCTCTCCTGACCGGTGCAACGGTACAGGAAGGCTACCAGATTATGTTCAAAGGTGTATTCGGTAGACTGCTGGAGGGCAAAACCACCCTTTTGTGGCGTTTTCTACAGCAGACCGCTGTTTTGCTCTGTCTGGCATTGGCTGTGACCCCCGCTTTCCGTATGCGCTTCTGGAACTGCGGTGCAGAAGGTCAGGCACTCATTGGCGGCCTTGCCGCTATGGTGTGTATGATCGAAATTGGCGATAAAGTACCCAACGGCGTGCTGATTCTGGTCATCGCAGCTGCCAGCATTGTGGCTGGTGCCATCTGGGGTCTGATCCCGGCTTTGTTCCAGGCACAGTACCGTACCAACGAAACCCTGTTCACCCTGATGATGAACTATGTTGCCACCCAGATCGTCGCATATTATGTGTATATTAAAGGTGGCGGTTCCGGTGTTATTAACCCTGTATCTGCCGGCAACTTCCCTGTGATTTTAGATCAGAAGTATCTTATGAACATTCTAATCGTAACGGTCCTGATGATCGGCTCTTATATTTACCTGAAATACAGCAAGCACGGCTATGAGATCTCTGTTGTGGGTGAAAGTCAAAACACTGCCCGCTATGTGGGTATTGATGTGAAAAAGGTCATTATCCGCACCATGGCGATCTCCGGTGCGATCTGCGGTGTTGCCGGTATGCTGCTGGTTGCCGGCACTGACCACTCCATCAATACAAACACCATTGGTGGTCAAGGCTTTACCGCCATTATGATTTCCTGGCTGGGTCAATTCAACCCCTTTATTATGGCGCTGATGTCCGGTCTGGTTATTTTCCTGCAAACCGGTGCTGCCAAAGTGGCAGACAGCTTCTTCCTCAACAGTGCATACGCAGACATTGCCTCCGGTATTGTTGTGCTGTTCCTGGTGGGTTGTGAGTTCTTTATCCAATATTCCGTCAAATTCCGCCATAGCAAGAAAGGGGGCGCAGCATAATGAATATGTTTGTTGCATTTATCAGTTCTGCGATCCCTCTGGGTGTTCCTCTTCTGTACGGTTCTACCGGTGAAATCGTCACCGAAAAATCCGGTCACCTGAATCTGGGCATCCCCGGCATTATGTATGTTGGTGCCATCAGTGGCGTTATCGGTGCGTTTCTCTATGAAATGGCGTGTGATGCCGCACAAATAGCACTCAATCCCCTTCTGGGTATTTTGATTCCCCTTCTGTGCACGATCTTAGGCTCTGTGATTATGGGCCTCGTGTACAGTTTTATGACAGTCACCCTCCGTGCCAACCAGAATGTTACCGGTCTGGCGCTGACTACTTTCGGCATTGGTATTGGTAACTTCTTCGGCAGTTCTCTGACGAAGCTGACTGCCAGCGAGCTGCCCATTATCGCTTTGACCCGCACCAGTGGTCTTTATCGGACAGTATTACCCTTTGCCGATGACCTTGGCTGGTTCGGACAGATCTTCCTGTCCCACGATTTCCTCACCTACTGTTCTGTAATCATAGCACTGATCACTTCATTCGTGCTAAACCGCACCCGTGTAGGTTTGAATTTGCGGTCTGTGGGTGAAAATCCCGCAACAGCAGATGCTGCAGGTATTAATGTCACCAAGTACAAATACCTTGCCACCTGCATCGGCTCTGCCATCGCAGGTCTGGGTGGATTGCAGTATGTTATGGCTTATGCCAACGGCGTTTGGTCTAACAATGCCTTCGGTGACCGTGGCTGGATGGCGATTGCACTGGTAATCTTTGCTCTGTGGAAACCTACCATGGCAATCTGGGGTTCTTTCCTGTTCGGTGCGCTCTGCAATGCCAACAACTATATCCGCGGACTGGGCACTGCCACACAGGAGCTTTTCAAGCTGCTGCCCTATGTTGTAACCCTGCTGGTGCTGATCATCACCAGTATGCGGAAAAAGCGGGAGCATCAGCCGCCCCAGAGTCTGGGTCTGAGCTACTTCCGGGAAGATCGATAAATTATAAATAGAATGGAGGTAGTTCCAACCGAACTGCCTCCATTTTTTATCAAATTTCTATTTATCGATGTGCTCTTGTAGGGGAGGGGCATTGCCCCTCCCGTCGCCGCAGGCGAATAATACGACAAAATGCGCCCATCGAGGTCGCATTTTGCCGACGGGCGGCGCACTGCACCGCCCCTACATTAACGGTTCGTCAAACTGAAATTTGACGCTGGGTTGTTTTAAGGCGCGTTGCAGAATACTACAACGCGCCTTT
Source organism: Faecousia sp. (assembly GCA_045656945.1). GTDB lineage: Bacteria > Bacillota > Clostridia > Oscillospirales > Oscillospiraceae > Faecousia. The sequence continues at coordinate 18,436 of JAZOSD010000019.1, read as the reverse complement.
TTTAATATATTTTATTCTTCCGTGGGGAAATTATAACGCTCTCTATAAGAGGCAACCTGCTCGGTAAACTGTTCGCTCTCCTTAACTGCATTGAGGTATTCGTGGGCATCCATTCGATCCTCATAAGCCTGGAGCATTTCAACTGCAACGTTGGAGCAGTGGTCTGCGCTACGCTCATAAGCAGTCAGCAGATCTTCCAGAACAAAGCCGTATTCCACACTGCACATACCGTTGCGCAGGCGGCTCACATGCCGGGACTTGACTTCCTTCACCAGCACATCCACCACCTGTTCCCGGGGCTCTACCCGCTTTGCCTCGTCCATATCCTTTTCTGTAAAGGCTGTAACGGTGTGCTGAATTGTTTCCATAACAGCAGCTTCCAGAACTGCCAGTTCCTTTTGTGCTTTCTCAGAGAATACGATGCCCTTATCGTGCATCTCTCTGGCTGCCTTGGCGATGGTCCAAGCGTGGTCACCCATACGCTCAAAGTCAGAAATCGTATACAGCAGTGTGTGCAGTAAACGATTATCATCGGTGGACAGGCGCTTGGAGGACAGCTTTACAAGGTAAGTGCCCAATGCGTCCTGATAGTTGTCTGTTTCGTTTTCCAGATCCTTGATCTGCTGTAAAATCTCTTCATCAAAGTTTCTGGTCAAGCCAATCGCCATTTGGGTGGCATCCAACGCTTTCTGTGCCATACGGTCTGCAATTTCCTTCGCACGCTGCACAGCAACCGCAGGGGTTCCCAGCAAACGCTCATCCAAAAGAGCCGTTTGCTGTACCACGCCCTGCTTGGGAATGAACAGATATGCCAGCTTTACCAGCAGCTCGTTCATAGGCAGCAAAATTGCTGTTGCCGCCACATTGAAGCAGGTATGGATCACTGCAATATCCCAGGGTGCAGCAGCCATCGTCAGGAACTTCCAATCAATAAACAGTCCCAGACCGTAGAACAAAATCACAAAGATCAGCACACCCACCACATTGAACAAAAGGTGTACAAGACCGGTCCGCCGGGCATTACGGGTTGCGCCCATAGAACCAAGAATAGCGGTAATACAAGTACCAATGTTCTGTCCCAAAATAATGGGGATAGCCGCGCCATAGGTAACAGCTCCGGTGACACACAAGCCCTGCAAAATACCGATAGATGCAGAGGAGGACTGAATGATTGCCGTCAGGGCAGCGCCGAAAATAATGCCAATGATCGGATTGGAGAAGGAGATCATCAGCTGTGCAAACCAAGGCTCACTCTCCAAAAATTCCATACTGTCGCCCATAATGTCCATACCGGTCATCAGTGCCATAAAGCCCAGCATAATCGTGCCAACACCCTTGCGTTTTTCACTGCCGAACATAAACAGGGCAATGCCAACAACACCGATCAGCGGTGCAAGTGTAGTAGGCTTGAACAGCTGAATGATAAAGCTGTCGCCCTCCAGTCCGGACAGGGACAAGATCCAGGCTGTAACAGTGGTACCGATGTTGGAACCCATAATAACGCCCACTGCCTGCTTCAAGGTCATAATGCCCGAGTTAACAAAGCCCACCACCATCACCGTGGTTGCCGATGAGGACTGGATCACAGCGGTAACACCGATACCCAGCAAAAAGCCTTTGATCACATTGGAGCTCATTTTTGCAAGAATCGTCTGCAGCTTACCGCCTGCCTGCCGCTCCAGTGCCTTACCCATAACATCCATACCAAACAAGAACAGGGCAAGACCGCCAAGCAGGCTAACGATCTTCATAAAATAAAATGTCATTTCCTTCTCCTTTACTTAACTTCTCTTCACACTTCATTTGTACTCATTATATGTAATAAATCCGGGTATCCCCAGATGAATAGGATCATCTTCAACTTCACCCATTTTATAGTATAACAAAGAAAAGATAAAGGCAAGTCGGCAAATTACATAATTATTTTCCTCGCAAATCAACTATTTTTACAAAAACGCACATGCTTCCCAAAAGATGGAAAATACGATATGATCATTTTATCTATAAACTAAGAGCGCATTGCTGACCTGAAATGCACCATTTCTACACTTGATAGTTGCTTTTTCCTGTGGTACAATTTGGATATATAAAGATAATTCGGAGGTCTTATTCCTATGGGCGCACCACGCAGCACCGCAGATAAAATAGAAATCTTTGAAAAAATGCCTGTGCCAAAAGCACTGGCAACCATGGCGATCCCTACCATTGTCAGCCAGCTGATCACGCTGATCTATAACATTGCCGACACCTGGTTTATCGGTCAAACAGACAATCCCTATATGGTAGCTGCATCCAGTCTGGTGCTGACCGTCTTTTTGATGACCATTGCCATTACCAATCTTTTTGGCGTTGGCGGTGGCACGCTGGCTGTCCGGCTGCTGGGCAGCGGTGAAGAACAGGAGGCCCGGAAAGTCGTATCCCTGAGCCTGACTATGGCAGCCGGTGCTTCCCTGCTGTATTCCCTTGGCTGTCTTGTCTTTATGAATCCCCTGCTGCGGTTTTTGGGTGCAAGTGACAACACCATCGGCTACGCCCGGCAATATCTGTTCTTTGTCGTTGTGTTGGGCGGTGTACCCACAGTGCTGTCCTCTACAATGAGTTCTATGCTCCGCAATGTGGGTTACTCCAAGGAGGCAGCCTTCGGCTTAAGCCTTGGCGGTGTTCTCAATGTGGTGCTGGACCCCCTGTTTATGTTTGTTCTGATGCCGGATGGCTATGAGGTTATGGGCGCTGCCATTGCCACGATGCTGTCTAACTGCATTGCTTTTATTTATTTTATTTTCACCTATCGAAAAGTGCAAAGCACATCTATTTTGTCCCTTCCCAAGCGGATTGAAAAGATTCGCCCCCAGTCCCTGAAATCTCTGTTTTCCGTGGGCATCCCCGCCGCCATCGGTGTTTTGCTGTTTGATGTGTCCAGTATGGTCCTCAACCGACTGGTATCTTCCCATGGAGATCTGCAGCTGGCAGCTATGGGTATTGTTTTGAAAATTGAACGGCTGCCTATGAATATTGGTATCGGCTTCTGTTTGGGAATGGTGCCTCTTGCCGCCTATAACTACGCCGCCGGAAATTATCAGCGGATGCGCAAATTCTTCACTGCCGCTACCATTGCCGGTCTTACAGTAGCGTTTGCAAGCGTCATTCTCTATACTGTCGCTGCGCCCGGGCTGATCCACGCATTTATCAACGATCCGGAAACCATCCGCTACGGTGTTCCCTTCCTGAAGGCCCGCAGCCTTGCCTCACCTGTGATGTTCTTAAGCTTCCACATTGTGCATTTTATGCAGGCCATTGACAAGGGTAAGATCGCCTTCTGTATGCCGATGATCCGTCAGCTGGTTTTGAATGTGCCGATTTTGCTGCTGCTAAACCACCTTTTTGGAATGTCCGGTATTATCTGGACCCAGCTGACCGCAGATTCCATCAATGTGATCTTTTCCTTTGCGTTCTATTTTTATGTTATGAAAAGCTTGAAGGATCACAAAAACACCGTGAAGCTGTAAAAACAAATCTATAAAAACGGAGGTAGTCCCAACTACCTCCATTATTTTATCAATTTTCCGTTTGACGGTGTGTCCTTGTAGGGGAGGGGCATTGCCCCTCCCGTCGCCGCAGGCGAATAATACGGCAAAATGCGCCCATCGAGGTCGCATTTTGCCGACGGGCGGCGCACTGCACCGCCCCTACATTAAATAGAAATTTGTCGGTTATGACTTCAGGATGCCTCCTGATTAAAAAATGCGCCCACTGCCTGTAAATACGCTTTCTCCGCCACAGGATAACTCAGTCCGTGAGCCGCACCGGGAACCGTCATCAGCTGTTTCCGGCTGGCGCAAGCTTCGTAATTGCGCCTGCTCATTTCGCAGGGCACATAGGTATCCTCCTCACCGTGGATAAAAAACACCGGAACTTTGCATTTTTTCACCGCTTCAACCGGGGAGATCTCTTCCAGATCGAATCCGCCAAAGAGTTTTGCACCCAGCTTTACAAAGGGATATGCCAGCTTGGGAGGCAATCCGATCCCCCGGATCACCGTCTGGATAATATCCTTGGGAGAAGTGTAACCGCAGTCAGCCAACACACCGATCACATTTTTCGGCAGCTCTTCCCCCGCTGCCATCAAAACAGTTGCCGCACCCATAGAAATCCCGCAAAGATAAATCTTCACATCCGGACCGAAATGATCGATCATAAAATCCACCCACTTCAGGCAGTCCTGATGCTCCAAAATACCAAAGGTAATAATATTGCCCTGACTTTTTCCGCTGCCCCGCTGATCCACGATCAGTGCGCTCCGTCCCAACTGGAAGCACCGTTGCACACCGCCGGCAAGATCCCGTTCTGCGCTGCCCCGATAGCCGTGGAACATCAGCTCAATGGGCGCACCGGGGGCGTATTCATAATAGCGACCCCGCAATCGCAGTCCGTCAAAAGAAGTGATCTCCATTTCTTCACAGGGAATGCTGCGGGTCTCCTTTGCCCAGTTGTCGATTTTCTCCCGGAACTGTCCGTAAATCTCATCCTCCGGCAGTCCAACCGGCGTCTGCTTTGCCTTCCGGGACACAAAAAATGCCATTCGGAAACAAATATAAGCCGTCAGCAGTACCAGCAAAAAGATCCCACCTGCCACTGCAATTAAAATCCAGAAAAGTTTCATTGATAGCTTCCTTTACTATGTGATGCTTACATTATAACCTTATTTTCTATATTATAATATATTCTGGAAGAAAATCCTCCCCTTTGGAAGGGGAGGTTGTTTTGTTATTATTGCTCTTTTTCCGGGCAGATTGCATACAGCGCATCCACAGTTTCCTGGAAGGTAGCCTTGGCATCTGCAAAGGAATGCTCATAAGCCCGCAGTTGCTGGGCAGCCAGATCGGCAGCCGCACAAACCTGTCTGGAAGCCTCCTCTGCCTTGAGGCAAGCCTCCGCTAAGGCAGCATTGGTCTTCTGATAGATCAGCTGCGCCCGCTCATTTGCCATACGCTCAGCCTTTTCTGCCCGACGATAAGTCTCCAGCTCTGCATCCTCACCGCCGCATTGGGCAAGCTTTTCTTCAAGCTGGGCACATCTTTCCAGTGCCGCATCCAGCTGCGCCTGCAGCTCACTGTCGGAAGGTGCTTTTGTCGCATTCTCCAGCTGGGTGTTCAGCTGCTGGATCTGGGACTGATAATGGTTGGTCAAATATTCAATATACTGCACCACATCGGTGCGGTTAAATCCGCCCAAAGCGGAACGAAAACGCTGTGCTGCCGGCATAAAAAGCCCTCCTTGGCTCATTTTTTCTTGAGTATAGCATATTTTTGACGGAAAAACAACTATTTCTGCGAAGAAAAGAGAAAGGACAGGGATTTTTTTCAAAATCACCCCTTTACAAAACGGACGGCTTTTGCTATAATAGCTTGGCTATGCACCGGTGGCTCAATGGATAGAGCATCGGATTCCGGTTCCGAGGGTTGGGGGTTCGAGTCCCTTCCGGTGTACCAAAATGAGGAGATGGCTTCTGCCATCTCCTCATTTTGCTACACCGGGGACTCGAATAATCTAAATGCAACGCGGACGAGCGTTGCCCGCTGTGGGTGGACGCAGCGGAACCTTAATTTTCGCCAAAGGCGAAAATGCAAACGAGTCCCTTCCGGTGTACCCGCAGCTGCGCTGCGCTAAATCCCAAAGACAGAGAACCGTCCCCTGTCTTGGAAGAACTAAGCGAGGATACTGCTCAATCGTAAGCTGATAATTGCATATATAATTTGCAATAACTAAAGGGCGTGCAGTAGCACGCCCTTTTATTCATAATTGCGGAAGAAAATGCAAACGAGTCCCTTCCGGTGTACGCACAGCTACACCAAATTCCGAAGACACAGAGTCGTCCCCTGTCTTCTTATCTGTTTATCTGCGGCTTATCCGTTCGACAAAGAATATAATCGATACTAACATTATAGAACTCAGCTAAACGAAAAAGGCTTTCTGTGGGCGGGACACGCTCACCATTTTCAAATTTAGAAAGCAACGCTTGTTCGATCCCAGTGTGCATTTGCAAAGAAATCTGTGTGTATCCTCTGCTCTTTCGCAGTTCTTTCAGCCTGTTCTGCATAACATCACCCAATGACATTATGTCATATTTTTGCTTGACAATTATGACGTAATGTCATATTATTTATTTGGGATATTCCAAATATAAAAAGGCGAGGTAATTATTATGAGAAAAATTTTGGTTCTTGTTCTTGCAGTAATAATGATTTCTATTGTATCAGTTGGTTGTGGTGAAACAGCAACCAATACAAAAGTTAATACAAACGATGTGAGCGAATATATTTGGCCAACCACCGGTATTTGTCAAAAACTGCCTCAACCTAACAGCAAGTTTGGCGTGATTGAATATGATTCTGCCGATGCTTTTGAAATGCGTGTGTATAATGTATCAGCAAACGATTTTACAAAGTATATAGCAGCATGCAAGGAGGCCGGATTTACTGTAGATTATGCTCAGTATGAAGATTCTTTTGATGCATATGATGATGAAGGATATAGTATTTGGCTTTCCTATGAGTTAGGAGCAAAAACAATGACAATTGAGCTTTGGGCTCCAGATGATGACGATGAAGAATTAGATATGGATTCGACGGAAACAACTAGCATTACTGTAGAAGATACAACTGTTGCTATAGACACAACGACTTCTACCATAGCCACAGAAGCGATAGAAGACAATCAAACAAGTGGTGCAATTCGTCCTGATTTCAAGAATGCTATGGATAGCTACGAGGATTTCTTCAAAAGCTATTGTGAATTCATGAAAAAATACCAGAAAAATCCCTCTGATATGGGATTATTGATGGACTACGCAAAATTTATGCAGCAATATTCTGAAACAATGGAAAAAATGGAAAATCTTAAAAGTGACAATTTGAATACAGCAGAACTCGCTTATTATACTGAAGTAACTGCCCGTATTACAAAAATGCTACTAGAGGTTACTGAGTAAATTACATATTTCCTATTTTGAAAAGCAGACGCGCACCTCCACGTCATTGTGAGTAGTGCAGCGACGTGCCAATCTCAAGACCCAACCTTATACCGGGAGATTGCCACGCCCCCTTGGGGCTCGCAAGACAGGGGACGGTTCTCTGTCTTGGGGATTTTATCATCAACTGACGCAACCAGCAAAAAAGCAGACATTGCAACCAATGGGCAATGTCTGCTTTTTTTTAATGATTATGGATGATCAGGGGCGAAAGCCTTCGAAAATAGGAATCCAGCCTTCCGCCACAGCGGCATCATAGTCCTCCTGACTTCGAATCGTCCAGGCAACACCCTGCACGCCCCAGATCTTTCTGGCGATCCATATACCCGGATTTTTCCGGTGGGCAAAGCAATAAGCGGCAAAATCCGGCACTGTGAGGAAATTCCCTAGCTGGTTGCCCAAAATGAACTTCAAGTACCATTTCAGCGTTACATCCCGGTCGGCAAAAAAGTTTTCTGCCAGCTGTCCCCGGCAAATATCCGGACGGTTTTTCCGCAGCCAGTAAATCACCCGGGGATCAAAGGACTCAATGCAAAAATCCCCTTTATAGCCTTCCAGCATTTGACAAACCGCCTCCGCAAGGGCAGCGTGATTTCCCCGCTCTGCCTTCAGCTCCACGATCAAGGGTGCTTTTCCGTCAAACAGCTCCAGCACATCCCCAAGCAAGGGAATATGCTCCCGGCTGTCCTCCAAACAGTATTGGGACAGCTCCTCCACGGTCAGATCTTCGATAGCTACATCCGCACCGGCGGTGCGTTTTAAGCTGGCATCGTGGATCACCGCTAAGTTTCCATCTGCCATTAAATGCACATCCAGTTCTATGCCGTAACCGCCCTCCAATGCCAGACGGAACGCTGCCATCGAGTTTTCCGGCACACCCTTTCCGTGAAGTCCCCGGTGGGCATAGCCCCACCCCCGCAAGGATGACAGCTTATAATGTCCCCCGCGGCAACGCAGCGCCAGCACATACAAAAGAAACAGAACCGCTAAAGATTCCAAAACAATCAGCAATGCAATCATAGATTTATCCTTTTAATCGTCGTTATCAAAGGCTTCCAGTCCTTTTTTGGCTTCGATCTTGCAATCACCGTGCTTGACCATCAGCATTGTGAAAAATGCCAGCGCCACAAAAACGGAAGCATAGGGGAACAAGGTAGTCCAGGCGATACGCTTCATTAAAAGACCGGAAAAATAAGGTGTCAGGGATTGGGCAGCCATAGAGGCGGTATAGTAAAAGCCGGTATATTTACCCACATCCGAGCCGGAACACATCTCCACCACCATAGGGAAGGAATTGACATTGATGGTTGCCCAGCCAATGCCTGCCAAAATGAACATAATGGTCATCAGCCAGGAAGGGCTGGTGGCGGTGAGGAAGCAAGCCACAAAGAAGGCTGTAAACAGCATCACAACACCGGCAAGAATGGTCTTTTTTCTGCCGATTTTCGAGGCGATCATACCCACGGGAATATAAGTCACGATCGCTGCCGCATTTGCCAGCAGCAAGGTCAGTGTGGCATCCTTATCCAGAACACTCTGGGCATAGACGGTATATTTAGAAGTTATGGCATTATATCCGGCATACCAGAACACCACCGATGCCAGCAGAAAAATCAGACTGCGAAGCTTGCCTTTGTCCAGCGATTTCTTTTCTTCTGCCGTTTCTTCCTTGTCCAGACCCAGCGCAATACTCTCTTTTTGCATCTGGGCTGCCCATTTGGGTTCTTTAACGGTCAGCAGGAAAATCATCAAAGCGACCAGCATAATACCGCCTACCACAGCATACACACCGGTGTAGCTCATATAGGCATTTTTCACCTTGGAGATCGCCAGCACAGAACCAAGGACCAGCACAATAATGCCACCGGCATTGCCCATCAGGTTAATGACCGCGTTTGCCTTGGAGCGCAAGGGCTTTAGGGTCACATCCGGCATCAGTGCCACCGCAGGCGTGCGGAAAATTGCCATAGAGATCAGCAAAAGAAGCAGTATGACAATGTAGACAATCAAAATTGTTGGGTTCTGGCTTGTGATTTCGTTTGCACAAGCCTGTCGTGCAGGCACCACATAGCGGGTATAAAGATTGACCTCCACTTCCCGACCGAACTGGTTGACTTCTGTGGTTTTCGACTCTGTAGTAAGGGCGGCAAACTCCGCTTTATCAGGATAAACCGCAGACAAAGTAAATTCCACACCCTCCGGGGTCTTAAGCACCGTGTCCTTCTGGGCATCGTAGATCCGCTCCATTGTGGCAGGATCATTGATTTTAGAATAATCCTCCATATTTTTCAGCTGTGCATTGTCCGCAAAGCTGAGCAAAATCAAAAAGATCACCGCCAGGATCGTACCGATCCGCACAAAGGGGGTACGCCGTCCGGCTTTATGCTTGCAGCGGTCAGAGATCCCGCCAAACAGCGGCAGCATAAACAGTGCCAAAATATTATCCAGTGCTAGAATAATTCCGGACAGATCCTGATTCATACCAAATTTATTGGTCAGGGTCATAGCGATGGTAACATCGTAAATCTGCCAAAAGGCGCAGATCAGGAAAAAAGCAAAGCCTACAAAAATCGTGCGTTTATAGTCAAGCTTCATAAGACAGCCTCCAAATTCAGAACTCTACATCGATATAAGCAGGAGAGTGGTCGGAAATGGGCAGATAGTATTCCGGACTGTACCGCTCAAACCGCTTGACTGCCCCTTCTGGTTCATCCAGCAAATAAATGTGGTCGATGGCTTCCTCAAAGGGTACATCCCAATAGGTCTTTTCGTAACCGGTATTGGTGCAGGTATGGTAGCCAACACGTTCCTCTGCATAGTCGGTAGCGATATGCTTTGCGTGGCGGTAACCCTTGGAAAGGATCTTTTCCACTGCCTTGGTGCAATAGCCGGTATTCAGGTCGCCTACCAGCACCACCGGGCAATGGTATTGCTCCCGGTACTTTTGGATATTCTCTGTCAGCAGATCCACCTGATAAGCTCTTGCAGCATCGGAATTCGGCTGGTAGAACCGCCCCAATTCACAGCTGCCTTCTTTTTTCCACCAAAGGTGGGTCGTTGCAAAAATAAATACCTTTCCCGTTGCCTTCTGGCGAAACACACCCAGATTCCACGCCTTGGACTTCACATCGTTAAAGCTGCCCTCGTAGCCTTCGATGGTTTCCGGATATGTACCAAACGCAGAGTCCAGCAATTCCAATTTATCCGCCCGGTACAAAATCGGGGTAAACCGACCCCAGATCAATGTATATTCCATTCCGGCACTATGGCAATGCTCCTTGAGAAGATCTGCCATCAAACAGGAAACCTCCTGCCCGCCAATAATATCCGGGCGGGTGTCCAAGTAAACCTGAACCAGTCCGCCAACACGGGCAGCTGCGGAGCAATCCTCTCCCTTTTCCACCCAGGCAGGCAAATTTTCATCCCGGTTCCATACATTGTGGGTCATCAGTCTGAGCATAGTTTTCTCCCCTTTTGTGTTTTTCTTATTGTACCATAGCAGATGTTGCATTGCAATTGACTTTTTTCACCGGGAAGATTATAATCAAAGCAACTGTATCTTATTTTAAGAGGTATTTTTATGAGTAAAGTGATCTTTCAAATTGAAGGCGGCGCACCGGTTGCCATCGACTGCAATCCCGGAGATAATCTTCTGGAGGCTGCCCGCCGTGCCAATGTGGCAATCGACGCGCCCTGTTCCGGCAACGGCTCCTGCGGCAAGTGCCGGGTAAAGCTTTTAGAGGGCGAGCTGGACTGCATTAAAAGCCGGCACATTTCCGATGAGGAATGGGAACAAGGCTGGCGTTTAAGCTGCAATGCCAAAGTAACCGGTGACTGCACTGTGCTTGTGCCGGACATTGCCTCTGCTTACCAGAGCCGTATGAAAACTGCCGATTTGTCCTCTCCTCAGGAGCTGGCTATTTTTGAAGATGCCCAAAAGGGTCTTTTAGACAGCGGCATTTCCTTTGAAAACAACTTCCGTGCTGTGCTTTTGTCTATGTCTGCCCCCACCGAGGATGACACAATGCCGGATAACGAGCGGCTGACCTGGGCAATTCAGGCTGCCCTGAACATCCAGAATGTATGCATTCCCTTTACTGTAATGACAAAGCTGGCGCACACCCTCCGGGAAAACGATTTTTCTGTGTGCGTTAAGGGAGAGATCCAGGGTGACACCTTCCTGTGTATGGATATTTGCTCTGGGGAAGATACCGCTATTGTGGGCTGTGCTATTGACATTGGTACAACTACCGTCACCATGGTGCTCACCGACCTGTGCAGCGGTGCGCTCTTAGCCAAGGGTTCTTCCGGCAACGGACAGATTCGCTTTGGTGCAGATGTGATTAACCGGATCATTGAGCAAAGCCGTCCCGGTGGAAAGAAAAAGCTGCAGGATGCCATTGTCAAAGACACCCTGACACCGATCATTGCCAATCTCTGTAAAACCGCAGGCATTTCTGCCCGGAGCATTTTGCGCCTGTCCATCGGTGCAAACACCACAATGAACCATCTGCTGGTGGGCGTGGATACCGATCCTGTGCGGATGGATCCCTATATCCCCAGCTTCTTCAGCTGGGAGGGTCTGGTGGCAGGCGATCTGCAGCTGCCCGCCAACCCCCTTGCTCCTGTGGTGATTGCCCCCAACATCGGCTCTTATGTAGGCGGTGATATTACTGCCGGCACACTGGCTGCCCGGATCTGGGATAAGGACGAAATGAGCCTGTTTATCGACTTGGGTACCAATGGCGAAATCGTATTCGGCAGCCGGGACTTTTTGATGTCCTGTGCCTGCTCTGCCGGTCCTGCCTTTGAGGGCGGTGACATTTCCTGCGGTATGCGCGCCACCGACGGTGCCATTGAAGCCTGCACCATCGACGCAGACACTATGGAGCCTGCCCTGACGATCGTAGGCGATGATGGTCAAAAGCCGGTGGGTATCTGCGGTTCTGGTATTATCGATATTATTGCAGAACTATATCGCTGCAAGATCATTAACCCCAAGGGTCTGTTCGTCCGGGAGGGCGACCGGGTCAAGCGGGATGCCCACGGAATGGGTCGGTATGTAATCGCCACCCAGGCAGAGTCAGAAACCGGCAGAGAAGTTTCTATTAACGAAGTGGACATCGACAACTTTATCCGTGCCAAGGGTGCGATCTACTCTGCCGTAGATACGCTGCTGCAGTCTGTGGATATGACCCCGGATTGCATTGATAAAGTATATGTTGCCGGCGGCATCGGCTCCGGTATCAATATGCAAAACGCAGTGCGGATCGGTATGTTCCCGGATGTGGAACTGGAGAAGTATCAGTACATCGGAAATTCCTCCCTCACCGGTGCTTACGCAATGGTTCTCAGCGATGAAGCCATTGCAAAATGCGCAGAGGTTGCTGCCAATATGACCTATCTGGAGCTTTCCACCTACCCCGGTTATATGGACGCTTTCGTAGCTGCCTGCTTCATTCCCCACACCGATGCAAGATTGTTCCCCAGCAGCTTCTAACTGAAAATAAAAATCGGACGAGGTGCAAAAAATGCACCTCGTCTTTCAGTTGCGTCAAAAATTTTTTGACGCAACTGGCAAAGGTCGATAAAGCCGGCAAGACAAGTAACTCGCCCTCGTCGGCGTATGTGGATACGCTAGAGGGCGAGTTACGCAGTAAGTCAAAACTCTTGCATAGCAAGCATTTTCTGCTCTGTAAAATTACTCGTTTTGACGATTGGCGGCTTTAGTGACCTTTGGGGCGTGGTGCTAAAAAAGCACCACGCCCGTTACAAAGAGGAAAGAAAATGAAGAAGCGATCAAATGTTATTCCTGGTTCAGGAAATCTTCCGGGTTTACATACTGGTCGTTACAGGTCACACTGAAGTGAAGATGTTCCCCAATGGCGTTTTCCAGGAGGGCAGTATCGCCCACATAGCCAATGGTCTGTCCTGCTGTTACAGTATCCCCGGCGGACACCTTCAGGTCTTCGGACAGGCTGCTATACTGGGTCATATAGCCATTTTCGTGGCTGATCACCACAGTGGTGCCCATGGTCTCATCCTCATAGACAGTATAGACCTTGCCATCTGCCGCTGCCATTACAGCAGTGCCCCGCTCAGCAGCATAATCAATACCGCTGTGGACACGCCAATCCCGGGTGGTCTGGTTGTAGCTCAGCGCATCCATTGCATAGGGCGTGATCACATCGCCCACCACCGGTTTTGTGATTCTACCGGGCAGCTTTGCTTTCGTAGGCTCGGTGGCACTGCCCGTGCTGGAAAGATCACCGGGCTGGGTTGCCACGGCCTCCACACCGTTGTGGCTGTCCACATCTACAGTAGACACCGGATCTTTTTGCAGGCTCATATCATCGTTCGCGTTTCGGTAATACAAATAGCCGGAAATCCCAATGGCCGCAGCACACAGGATCAGGGCTATGTAGTAGCCCTTACCGCTGAAGCCTTTTGTAAAATTTTTCTTGCTCATTTCAAGCACCTCCGAAGTCATTATTGCCAACATTTCGGAAGTTAAACCATTTTTTAGAAAAATTTATTTCAGTTTGTCGAGATGTTATGAACATCTTGATAAACCGTAGGGGTCATTCACGAATGACCCGCGGGCGATTCGTGAATCGCCCCTACAGCCTGACAAACAGAAATTTGCGATTTTCCATCCACTTGGAAAATTCCTTTTGTTTTTGCGTAAAATATCGTTGACTTTCTGCGTATTTTAATGTATATGTATACTTGTTAAAGTGTTTATTTCGACACGATTTATCTTTATGAAGGAACGGGGGAGGATAATGTCCAAAGAACTCATCAGACTCCAGGATCTTGTAATGGAGTTCGACGGGGAGCGGATACTTGATGGTATCAACCTCTATTTTAACGATCACGAATTTCTCACGCTGCTCGGCCCCTCCGGCTGCGGCAAAACCACCACTCTGCGAATTATTGGCGGGTTTTTGACCCCCACCTCCGGCAGGGTGCTTTTTGACGGCAAGTGCATTAACGACATGCCCCCTTATGAGCGGCAGATCAACACCGTATTTCAGCGTTATGCACTGTTTCCCCACCTGAATGTGTATGATAACATCGCCTTCGGTTTGAAGGTGGCAAAGCTGCCGAAAGATGAGATCCACACCCGGGTGCAGGAAATGTTGGAAATTGTGGGCCTGCAAGGCTTTGAAAACCGGCGGATCGACAAGCTTTCCGGCGGTCAGCAGCAGCGTGTTGCCATTGCCAGAGCACTGGTCAACCGTCCCAAGGTTCTTCTTCTGGACGAACCTCTGGCGGCTCTGGACCTGCGCCTGCGCAAGGATATGCAAAACGAGCTTAAACGCATCCAACAGGCTATGGGCATCACCTTTATTTATGTGACCCACGATCAGGAAGAGGCCCTTTCTATGTCCGATACCGTGGTGGTTATGGACAAAGGCCGTATCCAGCAGATCGGCAAGCCTGAGGATATTTACAACGAGCCGAAGAACGCTTTTGTTGCCGACTTCATTGGCGAAAGTAACATTCTCGATGGCGTGATGCTTGAAGATTACAAGGTCAAATTCTTCGGAAGAACTTTCAAATGTCTGGATGCAGGTTTTGAGCCTAACGAGCCGGTGGATGTGGTTATCCGTCCGGAAGATATCGACTTTGTAGACCCGGAGGCAGGTCACCTGACCGGTACGGTCACTTCCGTCACCTTCAAGGGTCTGAACTACGATATCATTGTAGACTTCAAAGGCTTCAAGTGGCTGATTCAAACCACCGACCATCAACCGGTGGGTGCCACTGTAGGCATTCGTCTGAACCCCGAGGATATTCACGTAATGCACAAAAGTGAATATTCCGGTCTGTTCGGTGACTACAGCTCTTACTCTGCAGAGTATGATGAGCTGACGGAGGATGCCGACGATGAAGAAGAATAAATCCCTCCTGCTGAGCACCCCCTATATTCTTTGGATGCTGATTTTCACCCTGATCCCTCTGGGTGTGGTAGGCTTTTATGCCCTGACCGATCCGGAAACCGGTGCTTTCACCTGGGGTAACATCCGGGATTTGGGACTGTTTCTGCCCACCTTAGGCATATCTGTCTGGTATTCTCTTGCATCTGCACTGATCTGCCTGCTTTTGGGGTATCCTGTGGCATACTACATTGCCCATCGGGGCGAAACTGCTCAGAAAATTCTGTATATGCTGGTAATGCTCCCCATGTGTATGAGCTTTTTATTGCGAACACTGGCTTGGGTGGGTCTGTTGGAAACCCACGGCATTATCAATCAGTTCTTAAATGCCTTGGGCATTGGTTCTGTGAATATGATCGGCACCCCCGGTGCGGTGATTTTGGGTATGGTGTATAACTACCTGCCGTATATGATCCTGCCGTTGTATGCCATCATTGTCAAGATCGATTCCCGGTTGATCGAGGCTGCCGAGGATTTGGGCTGCACACCTGTGCAGGTCTTTTCCCGGGTGGTACTGCCCCTGTCTATGCCCGGAATTCTCTCCGGCATTACCATGGTATTTGTGCCTGCCGTTTCTACCTTCTATATTTCCCAAAAATTGGGTGGCACAGACACAATGCTCATCGGTGACGTCATTGAGCGGCAATTCAAGTCCGCTGGCAACCCCAATCTGGGTGCTGCTTTGAGTCTGGTTTTGATGCTTCTGGTGTTTGTTTGCACCGGCATTATGAACCGCTTTGGCTCTGACGAGGAAGGCGGTGTGGTGGTATGAGAAAAACAAACCGCTTATTCACCATCCTGATCTTCATTTTCCTGTATATCCCTATGGCAGTGCTGATCGTAGGCTCTTTCAACACCGGCAAAAACTTAGCAGTCTTTGAAGGCTTTACCTTAAATCAATACCGGGAGCTTTTCCGGGATCAGGATTTACTGGCACTTCTGGGCAACTCCCTGCTGATTGCCATTTTGTCCACCGCCATTGCCACCGCCTTTGGCACCCTTTCTGCGGTGGGTATCTACCGGATGAAGCCGAAGCTGCGCAAGGCTGTTATGAGCCTGACGAATATCCCTATGACAAACCCGGATATCGTCACCGGTATTTCCCTTTCCCTGCTGTTTGTGTTTATTGGCAGCGGTCTTTTGGGTCAGCGGCAAAGCCTGAATTTCTGGACACTGCTCCTTGCCCACATCACATTTAATTTGCCCTATGTCATTCTCAATGTGATGCCCAAGCTGCAGCAGATGAATCCGGCGCTTCAGGATGCGGCGATGGACTTAGGCTGCACCCCCATCCAGTCCTTTTTCAAAGTAACACTCCACGAGATTATGCCCGGCATCATTTCCGGTGCAATTATGGCGTTTACAATGAGTCTGGATGATTTTGTCATCAGCTACTTTGTTACCGGCTCTGACTTTGTCACCCTGCCGGTTAAGATCTATTCCTTCACCAAAAAGCCCATTCATCCCAAGATCTACGCAATGTTCACGCTTCTATTCTTGCTGATCTTTGTGCTGATGGTCACTATGAACCTTCTCCAGCTGCGGGGTGAAAAGCAAAAACAGGCAAAGCGGGAAAAGGAAGAAAGCAAGGCAATGCGCACCTTCAAGCGCTTCGCTGCCGCTGCCTGTGCCTTCATTCTCCTTGCCGGCAGCGTTCTGCTGATTGCTACCACCCGTCAGGATAAAATCACCCTTAATGTGATGAACTGGGGTCAGAACATTGCCGACGGCAGTGACGGTACAATGGATTTGATTGCCGCCTTTGAGGAGGCTTATCCCTATATCGATGTCAATTACTCCGAGTATGCCTCCAATGAGGAGCTGTATTCCAAGTTAGATGGCGGCGGACTTGTGGTGGATCTCATTATTCCCTCCGATTATATGATCGCCCGAATGATCTCGGAGGATATGCTCCTGCCTCTGGATTTTGACAACATTCCCAATTACCGGAATGTGATCGAAACCTACAAAAATCAGGCGTATGATCCGGAGAACAAATACTCCGTTCCCTACACCTGGGGTACGGTTGGCATTATCTACAACAGTAAATTTGTGGACGAAGCGGATGTGACCGGTTGGGAGCTTTTGTGGAATGAGAAGTATAAAGGTCAAATTCTGATGTTCGATAACTCCCGGGATGCCTTTGGTGTTGCCCAGTATATGCTGGGACTGGATGTGAACACAACCGACAAAGAAGATCTGCAGAAATGCGCCGATGTACTGTCTGAGCAGCGGCCGCTGGTGCAGCAGTATGTGATGGACCAGGTCTATGCCAAAATGGAAGAAGGCAACGCCTGGATCGCTCCCTACTATGCCGGCGATGCAATGATGATGATGGAAAACAACGAGGATCTTCGGTTCTATCTGCCGGAAGATCAGGCGTTCAACCTGTTCATCGATGCAATGTGTATTCCCTCCTGCTGCCAGGAAAAAGAGGCTGCCGAGCTGTTTATCAACTTTATGTGTGACCCGGAAATTTCCGGTGCCAATATGGACTATATCTGCTACGGCTCTCCCATTGAAGGGGCAACCGACTATATGGATGAATACCTTGCAGAAAGTGAAGTGATCTATCCCGCAGCTGAAATCTTACAGCGGGGTCAAAGCTATGGCTTCCTGCCGGAGGAGATCACCCGATATGTAGAAAACCTGTTTATGCAGGTAAGACTTAATTAACCCCAAGGAGGTGTCTTAAGTAAGACACCTCCTTCCGTTAATGTAGGGGCGGTGCAATGCGCCGCCCGTCGGCAAAATGTGACCTCGATGGGCGCATTTTGCCGCATTATTCGCCTGTGGCGACGGGAGGGGCAATGCCCCTCCCCTACAGGGACACACCGACAAACTTAAAAAGTTGGTAAATATAATTTTACCCCGGGAGGCAAAGTCCTCCCGGGGTTGCATCTTTAATTTAAGTGGGATTCGTTGATAAGGATATGCACATCGTCCAGCTGCTTCTGGGAAACAGCGGTGGGTGCGTCCATCATCAGGTCCTGTGCATTCTTGTTCATGGGGAAGGTAATCACCTCGCGGATACTCTCCTCACCGGTCAGCAGCATAACCAGGCGGTCCACACCGGGTGCTGCGCCAGCATGGGGAGGTGCGCCATAGGTAAAGGCATTGTACATTGCGGGGAACTTTGCCTTCACATCCTCTTCGCCCAAGCCTACCATCTGGAAGGCCTTGACCATAATTTCCGGATTGTGGTTACGGACAGCACCGGAAGCACTTTCGTAGCCATTGATAACCAGGTCATACTGATCTGCATTGATTGCCAGCAGCTTTTCTGTATCGCCCTCGGCATCCAGCAATGTCTGCATACCGCCCTGGGGCATGGAGAAGGGGTTGTGGCAGAATTCCAGCTCACCGGATTCCTCGCCCATTTCGTACATGGGGAAGTCTACGATCCAGCACATTGCATACTGCTCCTCGTCGAAGTGACCGGGGATGCGGCGACCCATCATAGTAC
>JAZOSD010000018.1:0-27826 GCA_045656945.1 Faecousia sp. | reverse complement strand
CTCCTATCCTGGGACGGTCCTATTAGCCTTTTTGTGGTTGCAGCAAAGTTATTATCTTCCGTTGCACTGGGCATCAAAAACCCCCGTGCGATTCGATTCCTAAATTCCCTCAGCAGTCCTTGCTGGTTGGTTTACAATGCCTTTATGGGAAGCATTCCCGGGATTGTCGGTGAAACATTGATTACCCTGTCTACACTGACTGCTATTGTCCGATTGGATATATTACATAAGCAAAATAAAGCAGCGGAGTGAATTTCACTCCGCTGCTTTATTGTATAAAGAAAACTCCTCTGCGTAAAGCAGAGGAGTTTTATAGAAAATATCGTTAGTTGCTTTGACTGTTTGCCTTTTTGGCTTCTTCCTTTGTCAAACCACAAACACAAGAGGATTCGTATGCTGCGTGTTTTCTTCCGCATGTGCAGGTCCAACCATTCGCTACAGAAGCTGTATATGTTCCTTGGCCGGATGCTCCGTATGTAGCCGGTTCAGCATTCTGTCCTTTTCCCGCTTCAATAACCGCTGCCAGAGACTTTTCTTGTCTTGCAATAAACAGGTCGTTGAGCACATTGTAGATTGCCTTAGAGTTTATTACAAAGGATACAATGATCCGACCAGCCGGCGCGCCAATAGAAAGCACATTGAAAAAGCCGATTCTTGCTATAGCGGTAATGGAATCTACCGGCAGGCAAACACGGTGAATCCACAAAGTCTTGCAATACACTCTCTTGTCGGTAACAACCAAAGAGAAACTGCTCAGCAGCAGCTTGATCAGAAGTGCCAGTACCATAATACCCGCAAAGTAAATAAATGCCGGACCAAAAGCCTCACCAACAGGGGAGTTTTCTTCTACATATTCACATCTCCAGCACTGCTCATAACTACTGTAACCCCAGCCGCAATCACCATCTTTCTGGTGCTGCTGGTATGTTTCCTTGTAATCCTGGATGCGATTTGAAGCGCTGGAGCACCGGGACATAAATACGATCATCGCCAGTACCAGACCAATGATTGCCATGATTTTCAAAAATTTCTTTGTGTCAGGACTATAGCTTTCAATTAATACTTTTTCTTCCATTTTCTCTCTCCTTATTTATAATGGCCTTTCAGCTTAAAAACATTTTACCAAGCAGTCGCCTTCCCTGTCAAGATATTTTAGAAACGCAAAATGTTACCAATCAGGAAACAGATATATTTGTGTAACAGCGAGGGGAATTGCCCCTCGCTGTTTGTTTTTTAATTGCCCAAATTGATCTTAATACCGCCGGAGTTGTCATCGTCGTGTTGGATGTTCAGATAGGGCGTCAGCCGCTGTGCCGTGTTGATCACCGGCATAGACTGGATGTACACTTTGCCGGGACCGGTGATCCGGGTATGGAACAGACCTTCTCCGCCGAAGAAAATGTTTTTTGCACCGGACACTGTTTCAATATCCATGGTGCAGCTTTCGCTCATTGCCGCCAGGTAGCCGGTGTCCACAATGATGCTCTCTCCCGGTGCCAGGTCATATTCCTTGCAATGTCCATCGATCTCCAAAAACACCATACCGTTGCCGGTAATGCGCTGCATAATAAAGCCTTCTCCACCAAAGAAACCCTTGCCCAGTTTTTTCTGGAAGTACATTGATAGCTCCAGACCTTTTTCCATTGCCAAAAAGCCTCTCTTCTGCACCACAATGCCATTGCCGGGGGTCACTTCATAAGGGATGATACTGCCGGGGAAAGAGGATGCAAACGCGATCATTCCGCTGTTTCCCTGGGGTGTGTACTCATTCATAAAAAGAGATTCCCCGGAAAACATTCTGCCCAACATCTTTTTGATGCCGCCACCGGCATTTGTTTCCATTTTCATATTGGGTGACATCCAGCTCATAGCACCGCTTTCAGTGCAAAGTGTCTGTCCTGCCTGAGGATAGCAAATAACCACAGGAAGATGGCCGCCTTCGATTTCGTATCTGATCATAATGTTTCATCCTTTCTGTTTTATATTTTTTTCTTTTTTTATTATATCGTATATGATTCTAAAATGAAATAGTTTTCTTCAAGAAATCGAATAATTTGCTTTTTGTAAAAAATATGTTAGAATACAGGTAATCATACAATCAGGGAGGTTTTTATGGGTTACGCCTTTATCAGCTATAATTCAAATAACCGCGCTTTAACGGATAAACTCCTACATATTTTCAATAAAAACGGCATTTCCTCGTGGATCGCGCCTGACGACATTCCAGTGGGTGCCAGATATGCCCAAGTGATCAACAAAGCCATCAGAAACTGTGGCTGTTTCATTTTACTCCTGACCCAGGAGTCTGTTAATTCCCAGTGGGTAGCCAAGGAAGTGGAACGGGCGATCGATTATAAAAAACCCATCGTTCCCATTCGGCTGGAAGATGTTGCCCTCACGGACGATTTTGCGCTGTATATCAGTACCGACCAGATCCTGTCTGTAAATCACTTTGACGAAAGATCTCCGGAAATACAAAATCTGCTTGGTGCGGTCACTGCCTACACCGGCGCATCTTCTTACGAAAAAGAAGATCTGGTGGCAGACTTTTTTAACAACGAACGTGTTGGCAATCTCCCACAGGAAAAAGCTCCGCAAGAGGGCAAAACCCGCGCTTTCCCCAAGGGATTGATCTTCGGTATCTGCGCTTTGATTTTGGCGCTTGCCATTGTGCTCGCCACAGTGCTTTCCGGTGGAAGGAAAGAGGATCCCGGTAAAGAACTTCCTTCCCCCAACGACACTGTATCGAGTATACATCAATCCGCCCAAGCAGTGACGCCGGCGGATACCCAGCCGGAAACCACCGCAGACGCTATTCAAACAACAGCTGCGGAAACAACTGCCGGCACAAATCCTGCAGGAGAAAACGAGATTCCTTCCAAATTTGAAAATGAAGTTACAGCACTGATGTACGCAGATGAAATGTCGAAGGGTCTGCGTACGATCCGCTTAAAAGTGGGGGAATTTGCCACCCCGTCGGCGGCATCGGTCTGGGGCGATGTAACCATCTATTCCCAGGACACCTCCATTGCCATTGGGGAAGGTATTTTGGTCAAGGGTGTATCCCGTGGAGAAACTTATATTTTAATTGAATCTGCCGTAGGTTCAACGACTGCATATTATATTATTGTAGAATAAACAGAAAAGAGGTGGCAAGGTGCCACCTCTTTTTTTACAGTTTTGTCAAAGCACTAAAGGCTGCAATATCTTCTTCTCTGGTGATTTTTATATTATTGACACTGCTTTCAATAAAGTTGATCTTATATCCCAGATCGTACAAAAGCATTGTACAGCAGGACTCTGTCAGCGGATGTTTTTGGATGCGTGCCTTCTCAAACACCTGCTCGATCAGCTCCAAACGGTGAATTTCCGGAGATTGCATTGCAATGGTTTTGTTTCTATCCACATATTTTGGTCTGCCACCGGAAATATCAAACTGCACATAGTCATTCATATTATGACAAATCGTTGCACTTCCCGTTTCAGCGCAAGCCTGCAACAGATTGGAGATCATCTCCGAAGTAACCATTGGTCGGGTCGCCTCCTGCACCAGAATCATATCCCGGGGTTGATACTTTCCCTTAATATGCTCCAGAGCATTTTTTAAGGAGGTAAGACCACTGGCTCCTGCACCCACCAGTCCTTTTAGCTTGGTAATGCCAAATTGCCGGGCATACGCTTTTACAATATCCTCCCAGCCCTTCAGGCACACTACATATATATCGTCCACTGCCGGATGGGCCTGATAAGCATCCATACTGTATACCAGAATTGGCTTACCGTTTACATTGATAAACTGGCTGGGGATATTCTGCCGGTTTCTTCCGGATTTACCGCCTGCCAGAATAATGACTACATTTTTATTTCTTCTGCCTGCTGTACCGGTCTGTATTTCGCCCGTTTGCAAGCGGGGCATATCAAAGCCTGTAATCAGGGCTTCCGGAGTGGTATCCAAAACCTCTGCAAACCGCTGCAGCTTCTTGTGGGACACATCGTTCTCCCCGGATTCTATCTTTGCAATCGTAGATCTTGTTTTGTAACCCATCGCATCTGCCAGTTCCTGCTGGGACATACGCAGCTCAAACCGACGCTTTTTTATATTGATACCTACAGACATAAAAATCACCTCAAAACCACATTTTGTATATTATAAATCAACATAGCGTGATTTTCAAGGCTATTTTTCAGTAAATTGTTGATTTTTTGTTGACAAATTTTCCCGTTTATGTATAATGAACCCCGTTGTGACTTTCTACATTTTTCGACAAAACAACTCTTAAAGGAGATTTTTATGAAAGCAGTTATTTTCAATTCCGGTCTTGGTAACCGTATGGGTGATTTTACCAAGAACAACCACAAGTCTATGGCTCAGCTGAAGGACGGCGAAACCATTTTCCATCGCCAGATCCGCATCTTGAGTGCTGAAGGCATCACCGACTTCATTGTGACTACCGGTCCTTTCGAGGAGCAGCTGAAGGCACAGGCAGCAGATTTCCCCCACCTGAACTTCACCTTTGTGCGCAATGACATTTACGACAAAACCAATTACATCTACTCTATGTACCTGGCAAGAGAATATATGAACGACGATCTGCTGTTCTTCCACGGTGATCTGGTATTTAACCGCAAGCTGGTACACGACGTGCTCAACTGCGCAGATGCAAACACCGCCACCGTCAACTTCAAAAAGGCACTGCCTGAGAAGGACTTTAAGGGCAGAGTGAAGGACGGTCAGGTTCTGGAAGTTTCCATTAAGATTTTTGATGAGGACTGCTTTGCATTCCAGCCTTTCTATAAGATGACCAAGGCCACCGCCTCTGCCTGGATTGGCAAGGTTGTGGAGTTCATTCACAAGGGCGAGGATAAGTGCTATGCAGAAAACGCCCTTAACGAGATCTTCCCCGCGCTGAATGTGCGTGCATTCTCCTATGAGGATTACTACATCGAC
This sequence comes from Faecousia sp., assembly GCA_045656945.1. GTDB lineage: Bacteria > Bacillota > Clostridia > Oscillospirales > Oscillospiraceae > Faecousia. The sequence goes on along the minus strand of JAZOSD010000018.1, from coordinate 22,878 downwards.
GAGATCGACAATCTGGACGACCACGCCCGTGTCACCGCAGATATCATTGCTTTCGACGAAGCAGACGCAAAGATCTTCGGCTAATATACGAAATGAAAAGCGTGTCCCACCTCCTGAGACACGCTTTTCATTTGAAAAATTTCTGTTTGACGCACAGTTAATGTAGGGGCAACCGCCAAGAGCCTCCCTTGTGCAAAGGGAGGTGGCTGCCCGCAGGGCAGACGGAGGGATTGCTTTTATTGACACATTACAATCCCCCAGTCAGCTCCGCTGACAGCCCCCTTTACACAAGGGGGCCTTTACTGGGATCCCCTACAGGGACACACCGTCAAACTGGAATTTGACTTTTTCCTTCTATATTATATAATTATTTTAGAAACCACGAAAGGAGAAAGGATTCCTATGAAAATAAAGGAAACCTCCCATTACGGCTATACTGCCGATCAATATGCCAAGTTTCGGAAATATGCTTGGCTGACCTTACTTTGTTTTGGTTTTACCTATCTATTCTTCTACAACGGCCGCCAGAATATCAATCTGGTGCTGCCCCTGATGAAGCAGGAATTCCAGTCCGATCTGGGCACACTGGGTATTGTATCCTCCGCCCTGTTCTGGTGCTATGCTTTCGGTCAGCTGGTCAGTGGACGGCTGGGTTCTTTCTTCGGCTACAAAAAGCTGATGATCTTCGGTGTTCTTGCCTCTGCTGCACTCAATGTGCTGATCTCCTTCCAGAGCAATCTGGTAATCATCGCCATTTTATGGGGTGTTAACGGCTTCTGTCAGGCAATGGTCTGGTCCAACGGTCTGGGCGTTATCAACAACTGGTGGCCCAAAAAGGAGCGTGGCTTTGCCTCCGGTCTTGCCACTGCCTTTTCCGGACTGGCACAGGCGGTTACCTATCTGACCATTAACTGGTGCTTGATCTTAAACCCTGAATGGACTTGGCGTGCCGGTTTCCGTTTCCCCATTGTTCCTATGGTTGTGATTCTGATTGCTTTTGTGTTCTTCTTTAAGGAGCAGCCGGAGCGCATTGGTCTGCCCGCCTTCCGGGAGGAAAACGAGGAGCTGAACGCCAGCAATGCCGCTATGGAGGAAAAGCTTTCCAAAAACGGCTTCTTCTATCCCTATAAGCTGCTGTTCAGCGAACCGAAGGTGATCTTATTCTGCTTGATCTCCGCCATTGCCGGTGTGGGTCGGTACGGTCTTTTGACTTGGGTTCCCACCTATTTCACAGAAGAATTGGGACTGACCCTGAAGGACGATATGTTCACTTATATCGTCCTTCCCTTGGGACAGGCTTGTGCTATGTTTGTATTCCCCTTCATCACAGATAAGCTGTTCAAGGGCAAACGGGAGCCTATGCTGATCCTTGCCGCCATCGTTGCTTTTGGCGGTATGATCTGCTTCCCTATGTTCAAGACACAAATGCCTGCAACCATTATGCTCTTTGTGGTGGGCGTGTTTAGTATGGTCACCGGTGTGATCTGGGCCATTGCCGGTGATATGGGCGGTAAAGCCCTTTCTTCCACCGTTGTTGGTGTGCTGGATTGGGCTGTGTATATGGGTGCAGCAATCCAGTCCACAGTCTTCGGCTTCGTCCAGCAAAAATTCGGCTGGAGCGCGATCTTTGTCACCATCGGTGTCCTCTACATCATCCTGCTGGTGCTGACACTGCTGGCACGGAAAATGAAAATGAGAAATCTGTAAAACCTTGAGGCGCGTTGCAAAAGCAACGCGCCTCTCGCATTTTACTGAAAGTTATGCTATAATGGTTTCATACTTGAAAAGGCGGTGGCTTTATGGAAGCAACAAAAAAATCCTCCAAATTCTGGATCGCTCTGGTGATCTTCAGCCTGGTAGGTCAGGTTGCCTGGGTAATGGAGAATATGTATTTTAATGTATTCATTTATAAAATGTTCAATGCCAGCGCAGAGGCAATCTCCGGTATGGTGGCAGCATCTGCCATCGCTGCGACGGTAACCACACTGCTGATCGGTGCGTTGTCCGATAAAATCGGCAAACGGAAGCTGTTTATCTGTGTTGGCTACTTATGCTGGGGTGTGTCTATTCTCAGCTTTGCGCTCATCCGCACCGATATTATTCATTCCCTGTTCCCGGCTGCCGCCTCTGCCGCAAGCGTAGGTGTGACACTGGTAATCATTATGGACTGCGTGATGACCTTCTTCGGTTCTTCTGCCAACGATGCCGCTTTTAATGCGTGGCTTACGGATTCCACCGATGAAACAAACCGGGGTGCCGCAGAAGGCATCAACGCAATGATGCCGCTGCTTGCTATTTTGGCTGTGTTTGGCGGCTTTATGGGTCTTGACCAAAATCTCCAGGAAAGCTGGACGGTTATCTTCCTGGTAATTGGCTCTGTGGTGTTCCTGTTAGGTCTATGCGGATTTTTCCTGATTCAGGAAGTGCCTGTAAACACCCAGGGAAATGAAAATTATTTTGCCAATATTTTCTATGGGTTCCGTCCCTCTGTGATCCGCTGCAACAAGTCCTTGTATGTCACACTCCTTGCTTACGCCGTTTTTGGCATTGCCATCCAGATCTTTATGCCCTACCTGATCCTCTATTACACCGTTTCTCTGGGTATGGACAATTATGTGCTGATCTTTGCCCCGGCAATCATTTTAGCTGCTGCTTTTACCGCCTTTTACGGAAAAGTTTATGACCGCAAAGGATTCCGGAATGCAATTATCCCCAGTCTTCTTTTGCTGATGACAGGCTTTGTGGTTTTGTATTTCTTCTGCACGACTGTTCCGGTATTCTTAGGCACACTGGTTATGCTCTGCGGCTATCTTTCCGGTATGGCAGTGTTCGGCGCAATGCTCCGGGATCGCACGCCCGCCGGTAAAGCCGGAATGTTCCAGGGGCAGCGAATCGTAGGTCAGGTGCTGATCCCCGGCATCATTGGTCCTGCCATCGGTGCAGCAGTGCTGAAAAATGCAGAGCTGATTCTAAACGACGATGGAACAACTTCCTTTGTGCCCAACAAAAATATCTTCCTTGCCGCCTTTGTGGCTGCAGTCTTTATCTGGACGGTGCTCATCCCCCTGTTCCGGATGATTAAAAGTAAAACGAATTGATAAATTTCTGTTTATCGATGTGCTCTTGTAGGGGAGGGGCATTGCCCCTCCCGTCGCTGCAGGCGAATAATACGACAAAATGCGCCCAGCGAGGTCGCATTTTCTCGACGGGCGGCGCACTGCACCGCCCCTACATTAACGGTTCGACAAACTGAAATTTGACAGAAGGAGAAAATCTATGCTACAGGATTTATACACGCCCCCGGGGGAAGCCTTAAAGGATACACCATGGGAAGTTTATCCCCGTCCACAAATGCGGCGGGATAGTTATGTAAACTTAAATGGCTTGTGGGAATTTTTTGTTTTTGAAAAGGATTCCGCTGTATATCGCAAGGAGATCCTAGTTCCCTTTTGTCCGGAAAGTCTGCTTTCCGGTGTGAATCAGCATTTTCCCGAAGGAAGCACTCTCTGTTATCGCCGCCATTTCCAACTTCCGGAAGGATTTCATAAAGGCAGAGTTTTGCTGCACATTGGTGCTGCAGATCAGCGTCTTATATGTTATGTAAACTCCAAAGAAATTGGCACACATACCGGTGGCTATGAATCCATCACCTTTGTCATTACCGATGCCCTGACGGATGAGAATTTTATTGAGCTGCGCTGCACCGACGATCTGAGAGATCTTTCTATGCCCTACGGCAAGCAAACCTTGAAACGGGGCGGTATGTGGTATACACCGGTGTCCGGCATTTGGCAAAGTGTGTGGCTGGAAAGCGTTCCGGAAACTTATATTCAGGCACTGGACATTCAGGCAGACAGGACCTGTGCCACCATTACGATTATTCCTAAGCAAGACGGAAAAATCCTTTTTGAGGGAAAGGAATATCCCCTTTTGGATGGCAAGGCTGTGATTGCTCCGGAAAATCCCCATTTGTGGAGTCCGGAGGATCCCTATCTCTATGATTTTACTGTCCAGACAGAAACCGACCGGGTGGATAGCTATTTTGCCCTTCGCACCATAGAAGCAAAAACAGTGGACGGTATCCCCCGGCTGTGCCTCAATGGCAAGCCTTATTTCTTCCATGGTCTGTTGGATCAGGGTTACTGGCCTGACGGGATTTATACCCCCGCTGCACCGGAAAGTTATGCCGATGATATTATAGCGATGAAAAAGCTTGGTTTTAACACCTTGCGCAAACATATCAAGGTGGAGGCTGAGGAGTTTTATTATCAGTGCGACAAGCTGGGAATGGTTGTTTTTCAGGATATGGTAAATAATGGCGACTATTCCTTCTTCCGGGATACGGCACTGCCCACTGCAGGTCTGCAAAAATTGAATGATCGGAATATGCACAAAGACCCTGCTGTTCGTAAGCAATTTCTTGCCGGTATGGAAGCTACTGTCCGGCAGCTGAAAAACCATCCTTCCATTCTCTACTGGACTATTTTCAACGAAGGCTGGGGGCAGTTTGACAGTGACGCTGTTTATGAACAACTGCGCAAGCTGGACAGCACCCGGATCATTGACAGCACCTCCGGCTGGTTCCGGCAGAAAAAATCCGATGTGGAAAGTCTGCATATTTACTTCAATTTCTGGCACAGAATGAAATTCACCCATAAGCCTATGGTGATCAGCGAATTTGGTGGCTATACCTACGCTGCAGAAGGACACCTTTTCAATCCGGAAAAATCCTACGGCTACAAAACCTGCTCCAATTTGGAGGATTTTCAGGCGCAAGTGGACAAATTATACCGGACGCGGATTTTACCGGCAATTCCCAAGGGACTTTGCGCAGCCATTTATACGCAGGTCAGCGATGTGGAGGACGAGATCAACGGACTTCTCACCTATGACCGGAAGATCTGCAAAGCCGATGCTGAAGGGATGCAGCGTTTGGCAATGGAATTACAAAGCGCAATAAACTAAAAATTGGCGGGAGCTTACTCCCGCCAATTTTCTCTTATTTATAGTATCTTGCGTAAACTTCGTTCACACTCTTCTTTGCAATGGCGATCTGCTCGTCAGTTACTTCCTCATCGAACTTGCAGAAGGTGTTGTCCTGAATATCCTTGCCGGTAATGACCTTATACCACATCAGACCCAAAGTATACCGACCCAGACCCAGGCTTGCGTGGAAAGTATCTCTGTGGACCTTCTCGATGCCGTTTGCCAGCAGTGCCTGGAACACTTCACCGGAGGGAATGATGCCATCCAGCTTTTCATCCTCAGCTGCCTGGGCATAAGCCTTCTTCAGGTCGTTGAACATATCCTTCTGTTCTGTGTAGCCGGCTTTTTCCTGCAGACGGGCGCTGCCCTGTTCATAAGCCCAGGTCTGCTGTATGTAGATTTTTGCCTGAGGCACACACAGTCGAATATACTTAACCAGATTGTGGAGGTACGGCTGGTATGTACTGTACTTAGTGGAGAAGTGGCTTGCCTGCTGAACGGTTATCACATCCCAGTCCCGGTTTAGAAGTGCTTCCTTCAAGGAAACCTGGAAGCCTGTAGGCTTACCGTTGATCTCCAGACCGTAAACCGCCTTTTCGCTGAGCATATTTCGATGATGGCGAGAAAGAGGACAGCCACCGATCATCAGATTATAGGTATCCAGTTCTACACCGTCTGCCTCCGCGATACGGCTTAAGTACCGCTGGGCATCCTGAGAATAGCTATTGCCAATAGATAAAATATTCATAAATCTTTCCTCCGATCTTATTGATAATTGCATTATATCAAATTCTTCCTTTTTTTCAATTGGTTTTCTTGTATATTTATATCTTTTTCTTTTCTATTTGCGCCTTGCTCTTGAAAATTTTTTCGTAAAAGTGTAAAATAATATGCAGTTTGAAAATATTAGAAAGAAGGAATAAAAATGAATATCGTTCTTGACTGGCTGAAAACTATTTTCACCAGCCCGATCGTGATTGTGTTCACCATTGCCGCACTGGGTTATCTGGTGGGAAGCGTGCAGATCAAGGGGCTGAGCCTGGGTACCTCCGGCATTTTGCTGGTGGCGCTGGTATTTGGTCACTTTGGTCTGATGGCTCCGGATGTTTTGAAGAACATCGGTCTGATTTGCTTTGTCACCGCTGTTGGTTTCATTGCAGGACCTACTTTTTTCCGGAACTTTAAGAAGTCTGCCATCTTTTATGTGATTTTAGGCATAGTCATTATCCTGTCCGGTGCACTGACCTGTGTTGTGTCTATGACCCTGGGCAAGATCGACACTGACCTTGCTGTTGGCATGATGTCCGGTGCACTGACCAGCACCCCCGGTCTGGCAGCTGCCAAGGAGGCCACCGGTGAAGGCAGCCGTGCCGCCATTGGCTACGGCATTGCCTATCCCTTCGGTGTTGTGGGCGTTGTTCTGTTTGTTCAGCTGATCCCTAAGCTTTTGAAGATTGACATCGAAAAGGAGCGGGAGCGCCTTGCGGCTATGGCGCAAACTTCCGAAAAGACCTCCAGCGCACAAAAAACCTTCAAGCTGCTGGACGAATTCGGTCTGCTGGCTTTTGCCCTTGCCGCGATCTTTGGCTATATCCTGGGTAAAATCACCATTCCGCTACCCGGTGGTGCATCCTTCTCTCTGGGCACCTCCGGCGGTCCGCTCCTTGCCGGACTGATTATGGGTCACTTTGCCCACATCGGTCCTGTTTCCATCAGTGTTCCCAAAAACACCCTCAGCGTGGTCCGGGAAGTGGGTCTTGGCCTGTTCCTGATGGGTGCCGGTACAGAAGCCGGTGCTGGCTTTATTGAAGTTCTGAAGGATCAGGGTGTGGTGCTGTTCCTGTGGGGTATGGCAATGACCCTGGTACCTATGATCATTGGCTACATTCTGGCAGTCATCTTTGTGAAGATGGATGTGCTCAGCGCACTGGGTTCTATCTGCGGCGGTATGACCAGCACGCCTGCTTTGGGTGCGCTGATGTCTGTTGCCAAAACAGAGTCGGTTGCCTCCGCCTATGCAGCAACCTATCCTCTGGCTCTGATCGCAGTGGTTCTGTGCTGTCAGTTCCTTCCAATCCTCTTTGGATAAATTCGATACATATAAAAGGGCGCATTGCATCAAAATTGCAATGCGCCCTTTATTAACGAATCAGCTTCTTAGTAGCCAATTACCGAACCAAAGAAAAGCACAAGAATAGAAACTACGAATAATGTCAGCTGCAATTTCCAGGTCCATTTAAGCCATTTGAAATAGGATACCTTCGCCATAGACAAACCAATCAGCAGAACCGGGTTTGTGGGCAGGATCACATCTGTAAAGCCGTCTGCCATACAATAGGTCAGGATCACCAGCTGCTGAGAAATTCCCAATGCATTGGTAATTGGCAGAACAATGGGCATGACCAGGAAGATCTTTGCCGATGCAGAGCCGATAAACAGCTGCAAAAACAAGATCAGCGCATAGATCAGCAAAATGGTAACAAACTTACCTTTGCCCATCAGCAGATTCAAAACAAACTGCATCACCGTGTCGATGATATTGCTCTCCACCATCACCAGCTTCACAGAGGAAGCCAATGCGATCATTGCCACTGCCGGGATCATACTTCCTGCGCCTTTGAGGAAGCTTTTTAGCACAATCCCCGCCTTGCCTGCAACGATAAAACCGCAGATCATACCGGTGATCAAAAAGCTTGCCGCCAGAATGGGAATGGCAAAACCGGAGATCTCCCGGATACAGGCAACCGCTATCAGAAGCACACCCTGAATGGCGAAAAAGCAGGAATAGGTGCGGAATATCTTCTGCTGGTTTTCAGGAATATCTCCCAGCTCCGCAATCAAATTTTTCCGACGTTCTTCGTCAGATGCATAAGTAGGAGAAAGCTTAGGATCACGCTCAATTTTCCGGATATAATCCATCAGCCACAGGCAGAGTGTCAGGTAAACAATTCCAAAAAACAATATTCGCAGCCACACACCGGAGGACGCAGGTATCCCTGCAAACTGGGCAGCTGTGCCTACGGAAAAGGGATTGGTTATGGCTGTGGAAAAGCCGAAGCAAGCTGCCAATAAGCAAGCGCCAAGACCTACCATAGTGTCCATTTTCATAGAGAGCATAAACACTATGATCAGTGGCAGCAAGGTCACCAGCTCCTCGAACATACCAAAAAGACTGCCAAAGAGCATAAAGATTAAAACGGTAATGCAAACCACCGGACCTCCCCGGTCACGGAGATTTCGCATAATGCTCACCACAAAGGTTTTGACACCTCCGGTTGCCTCCAGAATATTAAAAATGCCACTCATAATCAGCAAAAACACGCTGATCATAATGATTGAGAGGGCATCCTCCGATACAAACACCCGCACCGGAGCTGTGATCACCTGTAAAAAGGAGATCCCATCCACTTCTCCTGCCTGATAGGTGCCGGGAATAATGTTATTGTCCATATCCCGGGCAAAAGAACCCTGGGGAATAAAATAGGAGAGCGACCCGCACAAAAACAGAATCACCAGCAACACTGCGGCAACCACCAAAAAGGCACGGACGCTGATACAGGAAGAAGCTTTTTCTTCCGTCTTGGATTTTATATTCGCCTGGATCGTAATCACCCCTTTTTATCGCTTATCTGCATTCATCATATAAGATCATAGATGCTAAGTACCAGTCCACTGCGGACCGTTTTTCTTCCGGAACAAAGAACAAAATCTCTGCACCGTCATAAATTTCAAAATTCACACCTGCGCCAAATAAAAGCCGGTAAACCCGGTCAAGGGTGAAGGACAGCTCCACAGCTTCCCCATCTTTTGTGCCTTTATAGCACAGACCTTCCCGGCTCAGGGTGCAAACACCTTCTCCACCATATCGGGTCAGTCCCCTTCCCTTGCTGGGCAGGCGCAGCTCCACAGCGGAGATAAGTTGATAGTCCGGATTTTCTGTGATCTCTTTATGCAAAATTTCCTTTTGCCAATCGTACCACTGGGCAAGATTTTGGAACTGAAAATCACCGGCAAAGGCATAGCGGTGATTCAGGGATGTGAGGTAGCCGCATTTTTCGCAGTAGACTTTATCTTTTTTCGTGGTGATGGTGTGCTTTTGCCCGCAACAGGGACAGACCATCAATATGTTTTCCAGTCCTTCAGCCATACGGCGAGCATAATATTTTAGACCCGGCCTTTGCTCCAGCCACAAAAACTCATCGTAATAAAGCCGCTGTTCCACGCCCGCTTTGATCTGCGCAACCGATAAGTTTTGGAGCTGGTCCGCGGTAAACAAAATATCAAATTCCGCTTCTACCACTGCGCCCCGACGGAAGCCCTTACCCCATTTGGGATCGGCAAGATAATCGCCATTAAATTTTACTGTGTAAACCGGGACACCGGATTTTTTCAGGAATGAGAATGTACTTTCCTGAATGTCCTCAAACCGTCCGGCAGTGGAAAGGCGAGCTTCCGGCATCATTGCCAGGATTCCCCCATCCTTCAAAACCCGAATGCTGTTTTTGGTACTTGCCATATCCAGCGCAAACATACTTTTGGGGAAGCCGCCTACTTTTTCCAGCAGCCAGCGCAGGCAACGATCATAAAAATAAAGTCTTGCAATGATAAAATTCGGCTTAAACTTCCGAAGAAGCTTCGCTGCGAAAATAAAATCAATAAAAGAACCGTGGTTGCACAAAATGATGGAAGGGTTTTCCGGCGTTCCCACCTTGTTCACTGCTTTCATTTGGACACCGCAAAGGAAATAATAGAATTTGAGGCAGTGGTAAACAACGCCCAGCACAAAGCCATTGGGCTTTTGAACCGCTTTATCTTTTGCCTTTTTCACAATCTGCCTCCCTTTCCAAAGATTATATAAAAATTATTATACAACATTTCGACCAATTTCTCAAGAAAAACATACTTCATTTTTAGAGATTTCCAAATTTCTGTTTGACAAACCGCTATGTAAATTGACATGATAATAACGGAGGTGGTAAAACCACCTCCGTTATTCAAATTTGTTCTTAAAACTTTTCAAAGCCTATAAGCAATCCGCCTTTTTCTGCGTAATAGCTGCAAAGACCCAGACATTTGGAAATTTCCACATCCGTTTCCGGGAATAATGCCTTGATTTTTTCTTTCAGGATGTTTGCCGCCTTCTCATTTTGGCAATGGGCGATCCGCACTTTGCCCTTACACAGTCCGGCGTGGGAGAGATTGTTCAGCAGTGCATCCAGTGCCTTTCCTTCTCCCCGACATTTATTGGTAGGCTCTAACGTTCCCTGATCGCTGGCTCTGCCAACCACCCGGATCCCTAACACACCGGCAACTTTAGCAACTGCGGGAGAAACCCGACCGTTGGCAGCAAAGTTTTTCAGGGATTCCAGCATAAAGGTTAGTCCGGTCTGCTGCTGGTACTGTGCAATCTTTTCACAGATATCCTTAAATGAAAAATCTTGTTCTATGTATTCCTCCAGCTTTTCAACAATCAACGCCAGCTCCGGTCCTGCGGATAAGGAATCGATCACGCAGACTCGCTTTCCCTCGTTTTCCGTTTCATACATTTGCTTTGCAATACAGGCAGCGTTGTAGCTACCGGAAAGTCCACTGGTAATGGCAACACAATACACTTCATCGGCATCCCCAAAAGCCTCCAGCCAGTCTGCCGGATTGGGGCAGGAGGTTTTGGATTTTCCTTTATATTGATCGAAGAAATTGATCATTTCCTCAACATTCAAATGGCAATCATCCACAAACTCCCTCTCTGCTGTGATGATCTTCAGGGGTGCTGCACCAAAAGCTGTCTTCTCCAGCTTTTGGAGGTTGGCAGAGGAGTCTGCCACGATTTTTATTTTTCTCATACATATCCACCTTTCGCAAATCTGGTATCACTATATCACAGCACAGGTAAAATGTTTATCTACTACTGCAGATTCCCACTCTCCCGGTAGTAGAATTTGCCGGTAGAGTCAGCCTTTAACCCACCTTTGCAATGATGTGGTGATACGATAACTGTCAACTGTCAACTCATATTGCACTTTTTATTCAAAAAGGCGTGTTGCATTTTAGACTGCCCATTCGCCTTTTTTCAGCGCACTGTATGCTCCAAAGTGAACGAACATATCAAAACCAAATCTTTCAAAAGCCTTTACTCTCTGTTCAACGATCATATTCCAAGCTCTCCTTCAGCAAGCTAAATTACACTATTTACGATTTTAGCATCTTCCTCCGGGAAATTTAAGGAATTATTTCTTTTTTAACTTTTTTCTCAAAAAGGGTTGATTATTTCGAAAACACAGAGTATAATGGAAAAAAACCAAATCAGGTCGCTAAATAATTTGGTTTTTAACGAGTTTGACGATTCACACTTATTTAGGAGGAAAGATTATGTTTGAAGTAAGTGCAAAGCCTTTGGGTAGCTTTGATGTGGCAGTCTGCGGTGGCGGCATTGCCGGTGTTTGCGCTGCGGTTACTGCAGCAAGACAGGGTGCAAAGGTCGTTCTCATTGAGCAGTCCGGTATGCTGGGCGGCACCATTACCCTTGCAGGTATGGGCAATCTGATCGATGCAGATAATAAAGGCGGTATTATTCAGGAAATGCGTGAATTTCTGGATGCAAGAGGTATGACCTGGGCGCGCCGCGGTGATAAGGTTGACAAGGACGGAAAGGTCATCCCCGGCAATTTGCTCCACGGCGAGGGCGTTAAGTATTTCTGTGACAAGATCTGTAATGATGCTGGTGTAACGGTTCTGTTCCACAGTATGGTCTGCTCTGCAAAGCACACAGACGGACATATCCACGAGCTGCTGCTTTGCACGATGTGCGGCAACTTCTCTCTGGATGCAAAGGTTTATGTGGAAGCTACCGGCAACGGTGCCGTTGCAGATCTGGTTGGTTGTAAGTGGGAGTGCGGTGATCCGGACGAACACCGTCCCAGCCCCGTAAGTATGGGTTCCACCTCCATTGGTCTGCCTGCCGATTATAATGGCACAGATTATGAGGATGACAAGACTGTTTACGCAAATAAGCTGAAAGCGCACGGAATCACCGTTTCTTCTCAGCAAGGCAGTATTGTGAAAAGTCCCTACGGCTATTGGGGCACCGATTTCACAATGGGTTACGATGTTGTTCCCGATAATATTCTGCACCTGTCTAAGGTCATTTCCGAAAAGCGCAAGGAAGCCTTTGATGTAATTGAAGCCCATCAGCAGATCCCCGGCTTTGAAAAGATGAAAATCAACAGCACAAATCCCCAGATCGGCATCCGGGAAGGCCGCCGTATTTTCGGTCACTACCGCATTTCCAATGAGGACATCCTGTCCGGTGCCCGCTTTGAAGATGCCGTTTGCCTGGTAACCTTCCACGTGGATGTACATAAGCTCCATAAGGATGACACCATCGAGCAGACCCGTGGCTACGAAATGCAGCCCTACCATATCCCCTATCGCAGTATGATCCCTCTGGGCAGCGATAATATGATTCTGGCAGGACGCTGTATTTCCGGTGATTTCTATCCCTTCTCCTCCTACCGTGTTATTGGTAATATGGCAGGTGTTGGTGAGGCTGCCGGCTATGCGGCTGCAATCTGTGCCAAGGAAGGCATTCAGCCTATTGATGTGGACGGCAAGCAAGTCAGCGCCTATATGAAGGACTACTTAAGAGAGCCTGTATAATCATTGTAAATCAAAAATCCTCTGCCTTCGGGCAGAGGATTTTTCAGCTTTCCAAAGAAGATCCAACGGCAAATAACCCACACACATCGGCGTATATTGATACAGTAGGGCAGGGGCTTGCTCCCGCCACTTTGCTTTGGTATCATACTTTCTCACCGACGAGAAAGTATGCAAAGAGTCGCCGGGAACCTTCCGTATGGTTCCCGGACTCTCCAGACGGCCTAAGGGGGTAGCGGATTGGCTTGCTATCGTCAGGCACTACTTCCGCTTCCCCCTTAGGAATCCCTTTGGTTACCTGTTTGGGGGACGGTTGTTCTTTAATACGCAAAAACCCTCTGCCTTCGGGCAGAGGGTTTTTTCTTACAGGAAAATATACTTAAGCACAAACAGTACTGCCAGAATATACATCAGCGGAGTGATCTTCTTAGCCTTGCCGGTGCAAAGGTTCAGCACCACATAGGAAATAATGCCCAGGCTGATGCCTTCGGAAATGCTGTAGAACAAAGGCATTGCAATGATTGCAATGTAAGCAGGGATCGCTTCTGTAAGATTGTCGTCGTCAAAGCGGATCTCTGTTACAGAGCTAACCATCAAAAAGCCTACCATAATCAAAGCTGGTGCGGTTGCAAAAGAGGGAATGGTAGTAAACAAGGGTGCAAAAAGCATAGACAGCAAAAACAGAATACCGGTTACCATTGCAGTCAAACCGGTTCGTCCACCGGCTGCCACACCGGAGGCAGACTCCACAAAGGTGGTGACTGTAGACGTGCCCAGCACTGCTCCGGTGGAAGTGCCGATGGCATCAGCAAGAAGTGCCGGCTTAATGTTAGGCAGGCGTCCCTTTTCGTCCAGCATATTCGCCTTGGTTGCCACACCGATCAGGGTTCCCAGAGTGTCAAACAGATCCACAAACAGGAATGCAAAGATCACAACCACAAAGTCCAGCACACGGACACTGCTCCAGTCCACCTTAAAGCACTGTCCAAAGGTTTCTTTCAGAGCAGAGAAATCCACAGAAATCACCGCACTGGGAATCAGGGAATAGAAACCGGCATCCGGTGTGGGGGTATACAGTCCGACCAACTGGCACAGGATACCCAAAAGCCATGTGCCAACGATACCGATCAGAATTGCGCCCTTGACCTTGCGGATGTGAAGCACTGCCGTAAACAGTAATCCAATTACCGCCAGCAGAGCGCAAATGCCGTTGGTGCTGAAATTCTCTGTAAAATTGGTGATGGTTACCAAGGTGGATGCATCCACTGCCAAGCCCGCATTCTGCAAGCCGATAAAGGCAATAAACAAGCCGATACCCACAGATACGCCCCGTTTCAGCGTCAGGGGGATGGCATTGAAAATTGCTTCCCGCACATTGGTCAGGGACAGGGCGATAAAGATCAGTCCCTCTACAAACACTGCCAGCAGCGCAAACTGCCAGCTATATCCCATACCTAACACAACTGTGTAGGCAAGATAGGCGTTCAGACCCATACCGGCAGACAGGGCAAAAGGCATATTTGCCATCAGTGCCATACAGGCTGTGCCAATAAAGGATGCCAATGCAGTTGCCAAAAGCACCGCAGTGGGATTCATTCCCGCATCCCCCAGAATACTGGGGTTCACCGCCAGAATGTAGGCCATTGTCATAAAGGTGGTGATGCCCGCCACCAGTTCTGTTTTGACCGTTGTGTTATTTTGCTTCAGCTTAAATAGTTTTTCCAGCATATTGGTTCCTTCCTTTTGCGTTTATCTTCTTGCAGAAAATCAAAGATTTTCTGTTTTGAATGCAGTATAATCTTCGTAATAATAGCTATGATCGATTCCCTTCATAAACATTTCCCGGTCGCCAATTCGATCCGTTAATGCCAATTTCAGGATGTGCTTGATCTCAATATCTCTAATTGGACTGCGTTCCATAGCCAAAAGATAGTCTTCCTTATCAACCTGACTCCAATTCACTACTTTCCCAATTTCCTTTTTCAATATGCAGTCCAGCCAAATTCGGGTTGCTCTGCCATTTCCCTCCCGGAAAGGATGTGCAATATTCATTTCCACATATTTTTCCACGATCTGATCGAAGGTAGCTTGGGGCATTTTGTCAATATTTGCAAGTGCCGCCTCCAAATACATAAGGGGTGCAAAGCGAAAATTTCCCTTTGCAATATTGACTGTTCGAAGTTTACCGGCAAAATCATAAATATCTTCAAATAAAGCCTTGTGAATTGCCATTAGCGATACAGCTGTGCCCGGCTCCAAGCGATCCAGTTCACCACTTTCAAAAAGCTCCGCCGCTTTTTTCTTGCTGATCCGTTCTTCTTCCCGGGCAAGCTCCGCAGAGCTTGTAATCCCCAGCTTATTTCCCAGCATCTTATCACCTGATTTCTTCCCAGTTGTATAGGATAATTATACCATATTATATATCTGTTTACAACACCAAAAGGATCTGTTGCAATTATTTTGCAACAGATCCTTTTGATTAGTTATTTTCTTTGTTTTTGTTCTCTTTTATAGCTTTCCGGGATTCTCTTTTTCTGCGGGCTACCAGTCGCAGAATCAGCACTACCGCCACAGTTGCCACTGCAATGATCACAAAATAAGGAATCGCCACGATTAGGAACACAAACAGTTCCTTCATGAAACTGCCCACATTTTTCAGGCTTTTTTTGAAGCCTACGCCGATCCGCTGCCAAACCGTTTCCGGCTGAGTAACTTCAGTATATTCTGTAACTTCCTCAATATTCAGCCGAATGGTGGCATAATCCACCTGATTGTCAAACACTCTCAGGGTGGAGGTCACCTGCTCCAATTCGGTGCGTACTTCAGTTAATCTAGCTTCCACCGTCAACAAGTCATCCATTGTTTCTGCTTGCGCCAGCAGCTCCAGCAGACGGGTTTCCTCTGTCTGCAACGCCTTCACACGACTTTCCGTTGCTACATAGCTTAAGGTAACATCCTCCACCGTTTTTCGGGAGGAAACAATATTGGTGACTTCGCCCACCTTATCGATAAAGGCATCTAAATCCTTCGCAGGAATGCGGACTGTCAAATCTGCATTGCGATAACGCTTGCCACTGTAAGCACTACCATTTTGCACATTGGAGGTTTCCACATAGCCGCCAAGCTGAGAAATGCGACTGTTCACTTGCTCCAGCACTGCGTCCAGATCTTCTGTTTCCACGTGCATATTCACCGTCTGGATCAGCTTGCGGTTTTCCGGCAGTGCCGCTGAATTTTCTGCGGTGGAAACTTCCTCTTTGACCAGATAGTCCTCGCCCATCGCTCCCGGTGCTATCATACCGCTATCTTCCGCTTTATTCATTGCTGCTCCACAGCCAACAAAGCTAAGTAAAATCAGCGCACTCAAAACAAGGGCAATCGCTTTTCGCATCTTCATACCAGTTCCTCCTTTGTTTTATTTTGCTTCAACTTCAATATAGCATACTCCAAAGCAGTTTTCAATATTTTTTAGGGGCGATCAATGATCGCCCCTATATATTACTGTGGTGCAAAAGCAGCCATAATTTCCCGATATTTATCCAAAGAAGCCGAGCCGTTCCAAGTCATAAAGCCACCGGTACAGCCCGCATCTCGCAGACCCTTGATCTGGGCAGCGATTTGCTCCGGACCGTAAGTATTGTAAGGCTCACGAATGGCATTATATGCCTGTATCCAGGTGCGAACTGCTGCAGGTGTTGCAGTTTCTGCCTGCCGCGCCACAGCACACCGTCCCCAATCATAAAGGGTTTCATAGGGATGCTCCCAAGGCAGCCAGGAGCCGGATGCCCCAAAGTGGTCCGGATAGGGCATACCACTGATGGCATCTACCACATTGCTGATAGCTGGCCAGTACTGCCCGTAGGCAGTGACATAATTATAAGCACTTTCTCCAAAAACATCGGCACTAACATATACACCCTGCTGATGGAGAATGTCTGTGGCATACATTAAAAACCGCTGAATCGCCTGTACCTTTGACTCGCCGTAGGTGTTCTGATACTCAATAGTTCCCTCTTTTTCATAGCGCCACGCGCTGTCCGGGAATCGGACATAGTCAAACTGGATCTCGTGAAAACCCATCAGGTTTACTGCCTCTACCGCCATATCCACCTTGTACTGCCAGGCGGTTCGGTTATAGGGTGTGGGCCAATATGCTCCGGATAACTTCAGGGGCGCACCGGCGGTATCCTGGATGGCACATTCCGGATGATCCTTTACAAAATAGGTATCGTTAAAGGTTGTGATCCGTCCGATCACATAGAAGCCTGCATCCTTCAGCTTCTGGATTGCTGCCTGATAACCTTCTACCGTATTGTTCGCCGCAGACACCGCAGAAGGACAATATGCTTTCATCACTTCCCCGGCATAGCCAATAGATGTTCCATCCACAATATCCACCACAAAAGCATTGATACCGCTGGCTTTTGCAATTTCAATATAGCTGTTCACTTCACTGACCCGCCAGGCTGCAATATAGAGAGTACGGCATTCTTCGGGCATAGGATTGCCCTCGATTGCCCCCTTTTGCCGGGGGAAATAGTCTAAATCTGCAGCACCGCCGCCACCGTAGCGGTCCTCCCGCTGGGCGTGGATGGCATAGCTGCCGTTATCATAATTGGCAAGAGCCTCAGCTTCATTGCCTGTAAGATACCAGGGCATAATGTAGCCTTCCACTTCCCCGAAGGCTACCTGATACATATGTACAGAGCCGTCTGCCTCCAAACGGTCATAGCCGGTCACGCTTGCTGCTGCACCCTTTTGGGCAAAGGCAGCAATAAGCTTTCCGTTTACATCCCGCAGATTGACTGCGGTTCTCACATACAGTGTATGGGCAGGTACAACCTGGGCAGGATCGGGAACAACATACGCCCCCTCCTGCAAAGATCCCTCTGCCTCACCGTAACGAATCACTGTTTTTCCTTCGTCGGTTACGGTATATTCTATCTGTGTGCCACGGATCAGCGTGCCAAGGGGTGTCCCCGCCAGGTCATAATACTCTGCGCTTAAATTCATTGTGGCAACGAATCCCGTTTCCCATACAACAGGCGGTTGGGTGGGGGCAGTTGTAGGTTCGGTAAAAGGTTCTGTTTCCACAGTGGTTGCTATGGTGGGCGCTGTGGTAGGAAGGGGATCTGTTTGGATAAACGGCAAGGGTATTTTACAACCGCTCAATATGGTGGAAAGTGCCAAAATGCACAGACCGATATATAGAATTCTTTTTTTCATAAAATTTCTCCCTGACTGCTAATTAGGAGTATTTTACTACATTTTTCCACATTCTTCAACCTGTTTTCCCATTAAATTTGGCGTGTTGCAAAATGCGCAAAATCTACGGTAGAATTTGTAGGGGCGATTTTCAATCGCCCGCGGGCGGTCACAGACCGCCCCTACATCCGCAGGATGTAGATCATCGTATCGTTTTAGAGCGCGTTGCAAAAATGCAACGCGCTCTTTATCTTTATTTTTGAATATAATGCTCCAGAATGTACCGGACCGGG
This sequence comes from Faecousia sp., assembly GCA_045656945.1. Lineage (GTDB taxonomy): Bacteria > Bacillota > Clostridia > Oscillospirales > Oscillospiraceae > Faecousia. Next base: position 4,741 of record JAZOSD010000018.1, on the reverse strand, counting down.
TGCTCCTCATTGGAACAGATCATCCCATCGGCAGCAGCTTTGACCTCCGGTCTTGCATTGGACATAGCAAGTCCCAATCCGGCTGCTTCAATCATAGACAAATCGTTAGGACTGTCACCCACAGCCATAGTCGCTTCCACAGGAATAGATAGTTTTTCCGCCAGCATCCGCAGTGCGCTGCCCTTTCCTGCCCGGGATGAGCAAATTTCCATATTAAAACGATCCGTCTGGGCAACCTGCAATCGTTCATCCTGTTCAAAATAAGCCTTACATTCCTGCAAATCTTCCATATTCTTGAAAAACACAGTGACCGACTCAACGATCGGTGCGCTGTAGGCAAGCTTTTTCAGCTCCGGAACAGGGGTTTCCTTTGACAATACATAGTCAAGCCAGAAGCGATTCATATGAAAAGTTTCGTAATAGGTCATGTTGTGTGTACTCTGCTCCACGCAAGACCGGTTTTCAGCGTGCAGCATCACGCACACCGGATAGGAATAAAGCTTATCCATCACCTTGTCAGCAAGTGACCGGGAAAGTGCCAGATCATAGGATGTTCCGGTTTCCTTGTCATAAGCCATTGCGCCGTTAGAGGTAATATAATAACGGATCAGCGGGCTTTCGATCAACTCTGTAGGCATTGCCTCAAAGGCTCTGCCGGTGGCAGGCACAAAGAAAATTCCCCGCTTGTATAATTCTTCAATAGCCGCCCAGTTTCCCGGACCAACCTGACCTTCCTTATTCAAAAGCGTCCCATCTAAATCCGAGGCAATCAACCGGTACTCCATCTTATTTCCCCCTTCTGTCTTATGGTATTAGGATAGCACATTCCCCCGCAAAAGGAAAGACCCGCATAGGACAATTTTGCAGATTTGTGTCTGTAAGACAGAGAACCGTCCCCTGTCTTTTCTGCAAATTGTAACAAAAAAGCAAACCATCTGTTTTTCTTGACATTATACCGGCTTTGGGGTATAATTTCCCCATTAGTAGAGGTGCGAAAAACATCAGTACCCGGTCTAAAGCGCGGAAACGCTCCGGGGAAAGGGTTTTTTGCCGAAATCCATATGCCGTTTCCGCTGCGTATGGGTTGGTCCCCCGCAGAATATGTTTGGGACTGTCACTTTTGTGGAGCGCTACTTTTCGGCTAAAACTTTATGCCGCGGAGTAACTCCGCGGCATTTTTTATTTGCAGAAAGAGAGGAATTTTTATGAAGAAGAATTTCGGCAAAATCCTTGCAGTCGTTCTCCTGCTGGCAGCATTCGTGATTCTTTCCGTGGTAATGCCCGGACAGCACAACCTGAAGTGTGACGAATGTGGCGGTACCGGTATGGTGGACGCAGCCACATGTGAGGTCTGCACTGGCAGCGGTGTAGGTGAAGAACCTGCCGACAGCAATTATTACAGCACCGTTATGGCGCTGGCTCCCCCCGTAATTGCAATCGTTCTGGCACTGGTCACCAAGGAGGTTTACAGTTCCCTGTTTATCGGTGTTCTTGCCGGTGCGCTGCTGTACTCCAACTTTAACCTGATCGGTGCTGTAGATGCCATCATCAATGACGGCCTGATCGCCAATATCGGTGACAGCTGGAATGCAGGTATCCTGATTTTCCTGGTGCTGCTGGGTATTATGGTAGCCCTGGTCAATGCCGCCGGTGGCTCCGCTGCCTTCGGTCGCTGGGCCAAGACCCACGTGAAGACCCGTGTTGGCGCACAGCTGGCTACCTTTGCTCTGGGCGTGCTGATCTTCATTGATGACTATTTCAACTGCCTGACCGTAGGTAGTGTTATGCGTCCTCTGACCGACAGTCACAAGATCTCCCGGGCAAAATTTGCTTACATTATTGATGCTACCGCTGCTCCCATCTGTATGATCGCACCCATTTCCTCCTGGGCAGCAGCCGTTACCAGCGTTGTGGGTGAAGAAAATGGTCTGACCTACTTCATCCGCGCAATCCCCTACAACTTCTACTCCCTGCTGACTATCGTGATGATCATCACCATTGCACTGATTAAGCTGGACTATGGTCCTATGCTCCGCCACGAGCGCAACGCATTGGCTGGTGACCTGTTCTCCGACGATAACCATATAGAAACTGAAGACGAGGAAGTCTCTGCCAAGGGTCGCGTGATTGATCTGATTCTGCCTGTGCTGCTGCTGATCGTCTCCTGCGTGATCGGTATGATTTACACCGGTGGCTTCTTCGATGTGGACAGTGGCGCACACCTGAACCTGGCTACTGCATTTGCCAACTCCGATGCTTCTGTCGGTCTTTCCTGGGGCGCATTGATCTCCATCGTTTTGACCATTCTGTATCTGTTGGCTCGCCGTGTCATCACCTTCCAGACCGCTATGAGCGCGATCCCCAAGGGCTTCTGCGCTATGGTTCCTGCAATCATCATTCTGGTATTTGCATGGACTCTGGGCGGCATTACCCGTGGTATGCTGGGCGCTGACATTTTTGTTAAGACCGCTATCGGCGGCGCTGCTGAGAGTTTGGCTGCCTTCCTGCCTGCCGTTATCTTCCTGATTGCGTTCGGTTTGGCATTCGCTACCGGCACTTCCTGGGGTACCTTCGGCATCCTGCTGCCCATCGTGATTACCGTATTTTCCGGTGCTGACGAGATTTTGGTGATTGCTATGTCCGCTTGTCTGGCAGGCGCTGTTTGCGGTGACCACTGCTCCCCCATCTCCGATACCACCATTATGGCTTCCGCTGGCGCCCAGAGCAACCATGTGAACCATGTTTCCACCCAGTTGCCCTATGCGTTGACCGTTGCCGGTGTTTCCGTTGTGGCATATATTCTGGCTGGCTTTATCCAGAACTGGATGATCGTGCTGCCCATCTCCATTGTTTTGATGGTTGCTACCCTGCTGGTTATCAAGGCCGCTACCCACAAGAATGTAGTTGCGTAGTAGCTTGCTAAAGGCAACCATAGCTGGCTGCGATCGGTTAATTCCATAAAAATACCGCCTGGAAAATCCAGGCGGTTATTTTTATGTCAGGAATTACCCTTTAATCGCAGCCTGTGGTGCTATCAGCAAAAGAGGGAAATTAATCTTAATTTATTTTTTTGTTGTTATCGAGAGTGCGTACCATCTTTTTATATAGGTATCCTTTAGCAATTCTTTGTCTTGCTCTACTAAATTTATAAACAAATTAGTAAGACCATCCCATTCTGTGTAGTCGCCAGCAGGATAGAGTGTCCATTGCAACTGCTCCAATGTCCAGTTGTTTTTTATTGAGTTATGTAACATCGACGTTGTTGCATAGTTTTCTTCACTATCTGTCCCACCTAATGCAATAGGATGAATATGGTCAACTGTTGGAATCAGTTCCCAATATGCATTATGGCATTCATCCATTTTCCAGTGGGGATGATACGGAAAAACTTCAGGTAAATAATATGAGATAACTTTCAACAATCCTGGATTTACCAAGCGCTGCCCCGAATATCTGTCAATAAACCCATCTTTGATGAACTGTTTTATTTTTTGCTTATCGGTATACATTCTTTTCTCGCGTGGCAAATAAACAAAGGGATAATCGTTTTGTATAATTTTTATTGCCTCGCTTTTGTTTTGACTCAATAGGTTAATTGCAACTCTTTTTAAAACTTCGCCTTTCAAAATCTCGTCCCCCCCATAACTGTTTTATATGTAGTCATTATATCACATATCAACCAATAATTAAAGAAAAATCCTCCCGACGAATCGGGAGGATTTTATTAGGAAATCTTAGCCCTTGATAGCAGCCTGGGGTGCAGACCGCAAAAGGGGGAATTAGAATACATCCAAGTTCTTCGTTATTTTGCTTCAATTTTAGAAGCATCTTCTGTTGTTAAAACCATTCCTATGAAATATAGCATTGCTTTTATAAATTTTTTCATATCAGAAATATCTCTATCCTCTTGCTTTCTGACATAATGGGTTTCATCATTACCTATCCATGCGGATTTTTCTGCCAATGTTGCGATTCGCTGGTCATCAATGTATTTCTCTATACATTTTGCTAAGCGTATTGTTTTTATATCATCAATATTATCTGGATGTTCGTGAATAGCAAAATCTTTTACGAGAAATTCTAATGACTTACGATAACCAATACCTGCGATTTCGTCAAGACATTGAGTTTCGGCCTCAAGCGCTTGATTATATATTTTTACAAACTGTGGAGATAAAGAAACAATTTTTTCATCAAAATTCTCTTGTTGGAATCGGTTGGGTAAAGATTCTATGATTTCACTATCATAACGGTCAGCACTTGATGTGCTGCTTCCATTTTTTCGAACTTTGTAATTTGTAATAAAGGTATTTTGGCAAGCACGACAATAACTCAAAACACAGGCTGTTTCTTCAGTGTTTAACGTGGATGTTACATAATCAGGTAATATTGCGTGCTTGCAAATAGGACATACTGTTTCGTGCTCAAATTCAATATATGTATCCTTGCGTGAGTACATATTTTCTGCTTTGTAATTTCTTTTCATAAAATCACCTTGCATCTTGATATTCTTATGTTTACATTTTATCACATATAGCAATGCATTTCAAGGATACAAACATAATGCGTTGTGTTTGTATTAACAAAAATCCCCACCGATTGTGAACCGAACCAGTAAAATCGGACAATAGACAAAATACCCCCTGATGTAGGATAATAACTACATTAGGGGGTATCGTTATGCAAAAAAGAAAATATACAAGAATAAAGGCAGTGGAAGCAGAAATACTGCGCATGCATT
>JAZOSD010000017.1:0-24629 GCA_045656945.1 Faecousia sp. | reverse complement strand
TGTTGCGGTGTTGGTCACATCAGTGTAAGCAGTCGTACGCAGACGACGGGTACGCTTAGTGTCCTTCTTGGTGAGGATATGGCTCTTGTAAGCGCGGGCTCTCTTAACCTTACCGGACTTGGTCAGGTTGAATCTCTTCTTAGCACCGCTATGGGTCTTCAGTTTGGGCATAGTCGTAACTCCTTCCGAATCTTTAGGTATAGAAAAACAAATTACTTGCTATTCTTGGGTGTAAGGAACATAGCCATAAAACGGCCGTCCAGCTTGGGGTTCTTTTCCATATTTGCAACTTCAGCACAGGCTTCGGCAAAATCCAGCAACAGCTTCTCGCCCAGATTGGTGTGGGCCATTTCACGGCCACGGAAACGAACACTGACCTTCACACGGTTACCGGCGGTGAGGAACTTCAGTGCTGCTTTTACCTTGGTGTTGAAGTCGTTGGTGTCGATGCTGGGACTCATACGAATTTCCTTGATCTCCACAACGTGCTGGTTCTTCTTAGCTTCCTTTTCCCGCTTCTTCTGATCGAAGCAGAACTTGGAATAGTCCATAATCTTGCAGACAGGGGGAACGGCATTGGGAGAGATCTTAACAAGATCCAGTCCTTCCTCTTCTGCCAGTTCATTGGCTTTTTCAGCGGACATAATGCCCAGCTGTGCGCCGTCAGCGCCGATCAGGCGGATCTCCTTATCCCGGATTTCCTCGTTGAGCTGATGATCTAACTTGGCTATGGTAAGCACCTCCATAAAAAACAAAAAACGGATGGCAATCCATCCGCATATCCATAGGCCATCCCTGTTGGGAAAGCTAGAATATTGACCTTTTTGCCGTTGGCTTAAGGTGAGGCGGATGTACAGCCTTCTTTATTGCTAGGGTATTTTAGCACAGGTTTTCCCTTTTGTCAATAGGAAAATTTATTTTTGTGAAACAAATTCGAGATGTTGCTGCGCAATACGATATTTTTGTTAATAGCAAAAGCGATATATTTTCCTAACGGAAAATGCGATAAAATATAAATTCCTTAACGCCCCGCAGGGCATATCGCATGGAAGATACATAGCACGCTCCTGCGTATATCGCAAATCCCGAAAGGTAAAAAAGGAGTGTTGCAAGCAACACTCCTTTTTTATCTTAGTACATTCCGCCAGCCTGTGCAGCAGCTGCAGCAGCAGCGGCATCTGCAGCGGGATCAGGCTTGTCAGCGACCAGAGATTCGGTGGTCAGCACGCAAGCAGCGATGGAAGCGGCATTCTCCAAAGAGGAGCGGGTGACCTTGGTGGGGTCAACGATACCGGCAGCAACCATATCCACATAGGTTTCAGTGTATGCGTTGTAGCCGAAGCCAACCTTCTTGGAATTTCTGATCTTCTCATAGACTACGCTTCCGTCCACACCGGCATTCTGTGCGATCTGGCGGATGGGAGCCTGCAGTGCCAGAGCAATGATCTTTGCACCGGTCTTTTCGTCACCGGACAGCTTAGCGATCAGCTTTTCAACTGCAGCAATTGCATTGACCTGAGCAGTACCACCGCCGGCAACAATGCCTTCTTCCACAGCAGCGCGGGTAGCGTTCAGGGCATCCTCAACGCGGAGCTTCTGCTCCTTCATAGCAACCTCAGTCTGTGCACCAACCGTGATCACAGCAACGCCACCGGAGAGCTTTGCCAGCCGCTCCTGCAGCTTTTCCCGATCATAGTCGGAGGTGGTGGTAGCGATAGAGGAACGGATCTGATGTGCGCGAGCCTTGATCATCTCAGCATCGCCTGCACCGTCTACGATGGTGGTGGTGTCCTTAGTGATAACCACCTGACGGGCGCGACCCAGATCGGACAGCTGGGTTTCTGTCAGCTCCATATTCAGCTGGCTGGAGATCACAGTACCACCGGTGAGAACAGCAATATCCTGCAGCATTTCCTTGCGGCGGTCGCCAAAGCCGGGAGCCTTCACACAGACGCAGTTGAAGGTGCCGCGCAGACGGTTGACAAGCAATGTTGCCAGTGCATCGCCTTCCACATCCTCAGCAATGATCATCATCTTCTTGCCAGCCTTGACAACAGGCTCCACAACAGGCAGGATCTCCTGAATTGCGGAGATCTTCTTATCGGTGATCAGGATGTAGGCATCGTCCAGAACAGCCTCCATCTTGTCGGTATCGGTAACCATATAGGGAGAGATATAACCACGGTCAAACTGCATACCCTCAACCACTTCCAGGCCGGTTTCAGCAGTCTTGCTCTCTTCGATGGTGATAACGCCCTCGGTGCCGACCTTCTCCATAGCCTCAGCGATCAGCGCACCGATTGCCTCGTCACCGGAAGAAACAGTACCAACACGAGCAATATCCTCAGAGCCGTTAACAGGCACGGAATTTGCCTTGATTGCTTCCACAGCAGCCTCAACAGCCTTCTCGATGCCCTTGCGCATTACCATGGGGTTTGCACCTGCGGACAGGTTCTTCAGACCCTCGCGGGTAATTGCCTGTGCAAGAACAGTAGCGGTGGTAGTGCCGTCACCGGCAATGTCATTGGTCTTGGTAGCAACTTCACGGATGAGCTGTGCGCCCATATTCTCGAAAGCATCCTCCAGCTCCACTTCCTTAGCGATGGTCACGCCATCATTGGTAACCAGGGGTGCGCCGAACTTCTTGCCCAGAACCACATTGCGGCCCTTGGGTCCCAAAGTAACCTTAACGGTATCTGCCAGCTTATCAATGCCGGCCTGCAGCTTCTTGCGAGCATCCTCGCCATAAACGATCATTTTAGACATAGTGCATTCCTCCTAATTAGTCTACGACTACAGCAAGGATATCTTCCTGCTTCACGAACTTATAATCCTGACCATCCAGCTTGATCTCGTTACCGGAGAACTTGCTGACGATCACCTTGTCGCCTGCCTTTACGGTGACTTCCACTTCCTTAGTGCCGGGGCCAGCGGAAACGACCTCGTAAATTGCGGGTTTTTCCTTATTGCTGGTGGCCAGAATGATGCCGGAAGAGGTGGTCTCCTCTGCTTCAGTGGCTTTGAGCAGAATGTTGTCTGCCATGGGTCTGAGTTTCATAACATTACCTCCATCGTTTGGTTATTTAGATTGCGACTGTGCCGCGTTTATCTACTTCTTTTTTATTAGCACTCATTGTTTTAGAGTGCTAACCTTGCTATATAATACCCCATACAACAGGAAAATGCAAGTACTATTTGCATATTTTTCTTGAAAATTTTGTAAATTTCAAAAGGCGGGAGCAATGCCCCCGCCTAATCGTTATTGATTGCCGCAAAATGCGTAGTAGATCCAAAGAATGGTGTAGCGGTCCTTCAGTTCCTTTGCATAACGCTTGGCATTTTCAATTTTTTCCTGTCCGTAGAGATCATAAAAGGCTTTCATTTCCAGTCCGCCCAGTTGGAGCATCCCTTCAATTTCCTTTGCCTTAGGCATTTCCTGCAAAATTGCCCGGATCTCATTTTCCTTTTCCCGGTAGGCAAAATTCTTTGTGTAATAGCCGGTTTTTTCCTGCAGTGCCATACAGCCTTCTGCCACAGATTTGTAAATTGCGGTCACTTCTTCCCGGTATACTTCCGGTGCGGGACAATACTGGGTATCAGGAAACGGCTTTTCCAAAATTTCCTCACGGATGGCAGCGGTGATCACTGTGGAGTACGCCACATCAATGCCGTGGGGAAAATACTCGGTACCATCCACGATACCGGTGATCTCAAAGAAATGGGACAGATGGTGCTCACTGCCGGAGGCAGGTCTGGAAGAGCCGGCAAAGCTCATCAGTATGCCAATGATCATCAGTGCTTCCATCAGTGCCTTGATGCTTTCCTCGTTGCGCTTCAAAATTCCCTCTGCCAGATCCAGTGTTGTTTTGATCTGCTGAAAGGTCAAATCGTAGATGTACTGGCAAAAATATTCCCCGGTAACTGTGTGACTCAGCTTCCAGTCATTCAGGGCTGAGAACTTGCCCACAATATCACCATAACCCGCCTGAAGCATTTCCATTGGCGCATTTTTCAAAACATCTGTATCCGCCACCAATGCCCGGGGCAGTCCTGCGGCATAGGTCACCTTCATTCCTCCGGCGATCATTGCTGCGCCATTGGAGGCGTAGCCGTCCATAGAAGGAGCAGTGGCAACCACCATATAAGGAATACGGCTGGTATGGGAAACATATTTGCACAGATCCTGAATGACACCGGAGCCAATGCCCACGATCAGCTGTGCATCCCCCAGTTTTTGTTCTACTGCAGCAACCGCCTGTTCGTCCGGCACTAAGATTTCCTTGCCGAAGATCACCTTGCCTACCGTTTTATTTGCCAATGCTGCCAGTGTCTGTTCCCCGGCAGCAGCAAAGGTATTTTCGTCCGCCACGATCAAAAATTTTTCATAGCTGTCACACAGCTCTGTCAGGTAACGGATCGCACCTTTTTCAATATACACCTTCTCAATATCGCAGCTATGGTGCTTGCCGCAGGAACAATCCATTCCCTTTAATAATTCGTTAATATCCAAAATATCCCCTCCCTTTCTATTTATTATAAATAAAAAATTCGGAATGTAAATGGCAAAAACTTCTAAAAATATGTGCAATCCGTCCGTTTTATGAACGAATCACATCCGGGCGCATAGATTAGAAGGAAGAAAGGATGATGTTATGAGCACCTACGATCCTAAAAAAGCCGCCCAGGTTTGGCAGCGGGTGCAGGCGCAAAACCAAGCTGCACCGGACCAGGCAACCCTTTTGACCCTGATTGCACAGGAGCAGGAGGACGCTGCCACCTATTTACATCTTTCCCGGCAATTTGAGGGCAAAGAAGCTGCTGCTTTGCGGCAAATCGCCCACCAGGAGCAATCCCACGCTGCCTGCCTGCGGGGGATCTATGCACTGCAGACAGGCAAAAAGCCTGCCCTCCGCACCCCGCCCGCACCCCGGGAAAACCGGCAAACTCTGCTGCGCCATTGTTATGGCAGAGAAATGCAAAGCCTTGCCCAGTACAAAAATCGGGCAAACGATCCGGAACACGGTCATATCTTCGCTCGCCTTGCCGCCCAGGAACAGGAGCACTGCCATATTTTGCTGAAGCTGCTTGGCAATATGTAAGGGAGGGGCATTGCCCCTCCCTTCCTTTTATATCGTCACCTTCCGGCGTTTTTTCAGCTTGTACAGCTCTTCTGTTGCAAGTCTTGTCTTTGCCACCACATCACCGTTGCCTCTGGGGAAGCAGTAATACAGGGCATCCTGATTGCCGATGCAGATCACATCTCCAATTTCATACCAATAATAATCGCAGTTTAAGGTATAGCTGGTCAGCGGACCTTGCTGATAATTCAACTTTCCGTTGCAACCGGTCAACCGGAAGCCGTTTTCATCATGGGTCAGTGTTCCGCTCCCCACCATATAAAGTGCCTTGTAATCCACCAGCATTGCAATATCCACTTTGGTTTCCATCCGGTATGTGCCGTTTTCCAGCTCATTACGCACCTGACCCCGCTCCCAGGCGTACCAGTTGGGAACATGGGTAAAGGCTGTTTGCCCATCGAGAGCCTGCAAATAGCCGTTTTCTGTCAGTTCGTAGGCTTTTCCGCAATAACGGCAGGAGATTTTTATGCCCTTGCCTTCCATTTTTCCCTCTTTGCCGCAGTGAGGACAGCGGTACAGAACCCGGTTCAGTCCGTCTGCCCGGAAGGACTCGTCGATCACAATGCCCTGTTCCTGCTGCCACAGGAAGTTATCAAAGCCAAAAGCCTCCTCCAGCATTGCATCTAACTGGGCAACGGATTTCTGGCGAATATCCTCCCGGCTGACAAGATACTTCACATCCGCCCGCACCTGTACCTTGCGTTTTTGCAGGCAGTTGTACAGCGGGTCTCTTGCAAATGCGCCCTGGGTGATCACCGTCACCACCGGCACATCTAGTTTCTTTAATAAAATGCCCATTTTCTGGGGCAGTGGTGTTGCCTTTCCATCAAAGGAATAGCCAGCCTCTGGGAACATCAGTACACTGGTCTTTTTCTTTTTCAGCAAATGCTCCATATCCCGGATCAGTGTCATATCGCTGACAAACTTCTGGGTGGGAATACAACCCAAAAGGCGCATCAGCCAGGATTTTCCCACAAAGCCGTCAGTAGTGCAGACAATGCCGTAACGCTTGGGGAAAAAGATTTTAGACGCGATTTTCAAGTCCAAAAAACAGGAATGGTTCATCAGGATCAAACAGGGTTCTTTTCTACCCAGCTTTTCCATTCCATAGGTTTTATAGGTAAATTTCGTAGGCATCAGATCGAATATGGAAAGAACCCGAACCACCAGCTGCAACAGTCCCAGCGGGCGCAGAGGCTTGCGATGCTTGGGTCTTTCCAGCTGCATAACCTGCTCATAGGTAAGACGCTTTATTTTTATTTTCATAGCTGTTACCTGTTCCCCTCTTTTTCTACTACATATTGTATCACAGGGAAAACAGAAACACAAGATAAAATATAAGGAAAGGTCTGTTGCTTTGCAACAGACCTTTTTCTTAATATGTTAATTCTCTTTCTTCCCGGGTGAGGGATTTGATTTCCAGGTCGTATCCCAGATCCTGCAAAAGCGCCTCATAAAGCCGGGTTCGAACCGCCATATTCTTAAATCCTCGCATATGCTGGGAATAGACCAAAGATATTCCGTGGGGAATGTCCACACACAAAAGCATGCCTGCCGAACCGCCCCAGCCAAAATCTGCCCGGGCAGTACCCGGCTTTGCGGTGCGCATACCCAAACCGTAGAAATACTTTTCCCTTTGGGCAAAGCTTTCCAGCTGCCGGGGGGTAAGCCAATTTTTGCTGAGCATATCCACTGTTTCCTTTTTCAGGATCCGATATGTACGCAGTGCTTCTGCAAATTTCATCTGATCGTCCACGGTGCTGACCATACCTGCGCCGCCACTGGCGTGCTCCGGACCGAAACGGAATTCATTGTGACCGTCCAGCTCCGCCTTCCCCTCCCGGAAGAAATACTGCTTTGTGACCCTATCATATTCCTCCACAGGGAGCACGAAATCAGAACCGGTCATTCCCAAAGGATCGAAAAGACTCTCTTTTACATAGACTTCGAATTTCTTTCCGGTCAGCACCTCCACTAGCGCTGCCAATACATCATGGGCAAGGCTGTACTTATAGTCCGTTCCCGGTTCATAGACTAGCGGCTCTCTTGCCAGATACCGTGCCACTTCCCGGGTAGGACAGCGACCATCGGTATCCTTGCGCAATTCATCCAGCCAAGGACCGCTGATATTATAGTGGAGACCTGCCGTCATTGAAAACAGATGCCATATCTTGATAGGGTTTTTCGCAGGAACGACACCGTTTTCCGTCTGTACGGTCATTTCCTTATATTCCGGCATATATTTTGACAGCTCGTCCTCCAAATCGAACAAGCCCTTTTCCCACAGCTGCAAAGCTGCGACCACCGTAACCGGCTTGGAGTTGGAATAGGCCTGGACGCGCTCGTTACCCTGAACCGGAATGTTCTCTTCCAGATCTGTATAGCCATCCATATAACGAAGGATCTCCTTGCCGTCCTTATAAACAGACAGATCAAAGAACGGCAAGCCTTCTTTCAAATATTCCTGGCAAATTGCCTTTACATTTTCAAACATCGCTATTCTCCTATTTTATTTGTGCGCTGTTTTCTCACTTTACCAGATACTCTTCTGCCTGATGGACTGCTACCGCACCGTCTGCAACCGCAGTCACCACCTGGCGCAAATGCTTTGTGCGCACATCGCCCACTGCATAAACGCCGGGGATGCCGGTTTTGGTGCTCTCATCTGCGATAATATAGCCGTTTTCATCCAGCTCCAGCTGTCCAAACAGCTCTGTTGCCGGCTCTCTTCCAATGCTCACAAACACACCATCGCAGGCAATCTCTTTTTTCTCCCCTGTCTGCACATCTGTCACGCAAACGCCGGTAACCTTCTGTTGGGACAAAATCTTCTCTACTGTGCTGTTCCAGACGAACTGCACATTCGCTGCGTTCATAAGCGGTTCGTGATAGACCTTGGTTGCCCGCAGTGCGTCCCGACGGTGGATCAGAATCACCTGTTTTGCCACCCGGGAAAGCAGAAGAGCATCTGCCGCTGCAGAATTGCCGCCGCCCACCACTACAACGGTCTTGTCCTTATAGAACATACCGTCGCAAGCAGCGCAGTAATGCACACCCCGACCTGTCATTTCCTCTTCTCCAGGTACTTTCAGCTTTCTGGGATTTGCGCCTGTGGCGATTACCACCGTTTTTCCCCGGAATGTTCCTTCGCTGGTTTGAAGCACCTTGGGATTTGCCAGAAGATCCACATTCAAAACCTGGGCATATTCCGTCACTGCGCCAAAGCGTTCTGCCTGTGCCTGCATTTTTTCTCCCAGCTCAAAACCGTCAATTCCCTCGGGGAAACCGGGATAATTGTCAATCTGATGGGTCAGCGCCATCTGACCACCAGCAGAAAGCTGCTCTAACACAACAGCGGAAAGTCCGGCTCTGGTGGCATACAGGGCAGCCGTATAACCACCGGGACCACCGCCTACGATCACCATATCATAAACTTTTTCCATAGCTTACAGTGACCCGGAAATAAAATCCTCAATGGCTGCTTTGGAGGCAGGTGCAACTACGGAATTGACAGCCTGTCCGTTCTTGAAGAATACCAATGTGGGGATCACTTCGATTTTCAGTGCCTGGGCAAGACCCGGGTCATCGTCAATATTCACCTTTACCACTTCCACCTGATCTGCATATTCCTCCGCGATCCGATCGTAGGCCGGTCCAATCCGACGGCAATAGCCACACCAAGGTGCCCAGAAATCTACCAAAACCGGCTTTTCCTGTGTTAAAAGTTCCTGAAGCTGCTTTTCGTTTACATTGATTGCTGCCATAATCTTGCACTCCTTTTCTTTTTGTAGTAGTGTTCCCCGGGAACGCCAATATAAAACTTTTCTAATAAATATTATAGCATAAATCCCGCCTTTTTCAAGAAAAATGGTTTTCCTTTTTGGGAAAAATGCGTAAGTAAAACGGCGACCCTCTTACTGAAGATCGCCGTCTTTTGGAGCGGGATACGGGAGTCATTGCATTTTCGCCCTTGGCGAAAATATATGTGTCGCTCCGTCCAGCCGTCGCGACCAAGCTGCCCCCGGCAGCTTGTGATTTACATTATTCGACTCCCTATCTTTACCTTAAATAAGAAAGCACTGCCGTTGCAGTGCTTTATTATTTGGAGCGGGATACGGGAGTCGAACCCGCCTCTTAGCCTTGGGAAGGCCGCATAATACCGATATACCAATCCCGCATTGGCAGTATTATAACAAATGCAAAACAAAAATTCAAGCATCTTTTGTCGGCTGTTACAGGGCGGGATCCAGATCCCGCCCTGCAATGTTTATTTCATCAGTTTGCCGATTTCCTTACAGAGATTTTCTGCATAATGTACAAATCCTTCGTCATTGGGGTGCAGATAAAGGTCGGCATAGTAGCTTTCATCCTTCGGAACAAAGTCAAAGCCATAGACTACCTTTACATTGGAAAGATCTTTGCAGGCATCACGAAGTTCTTTCTCCACATCTGCAAAATCACCAAAAGCGGTTTCTTTGTGCAGATCCTTCCGCCAGATCGGTGTGAGCACAAAAATCTCTGCCTGGGGATATTTTTCAGAAACCGTCTTGATAAATTCACGGCTCTGCTCCTGAAAACGTTCCCGCGGTGCTTTGCTCCAGTCATTTGTGCCGTAGGCAACGAAAACATAATCCGGGCAGATTTCTGCCTCCAGCTTCGGAAGCTGGGCATCAAATATCTCGCCACCAATGGCACGGTTGTGTTCCTCTGCCTCCAGAAATTCTGTCAGCTTGCCGGCATAGCGCAGAGATGTCCGCTTTGCGTCATAGCCCTGGGTGATAGAGTCGCCGTAGATCAAAAGGGTCTTTTCCGGACGGACAGGCTGAATAAATGCACCATCGTCCAAACACAGTTTTGCAATTTTCGCACCCACAGACCAGGGCAAATATACGGTTACCGTCTTTTCGCCCTCGCCCAAAGCAAATTCTCCGGAAAAATCGCCCAAGTATCTTTCCTGCTCTTCTGTGATTGCACCTACAAACTTCGCATCTGCAAAAATTTCCACAGAAAAATATTTCCGGCTGCTGCCAGGTTCTGTTTCCAATCCCAAAGAAAGGGTTCGGCTGTCTGTACGGAAGGAAAGCCTGATTCCGGCTGTACTGTGAGCCTTTTTGTAAAAGTCCGGATTTTTCACCCGGTACATTTCCATCTGCTCTTTGCTGAATCTGCAAAAGCAAACAAGACCGTTTTCTTCCCAAATATCCACCGCACCTAATGTGATGCTTTTGATTTGCTCTAATGTCAGTTTCATAATTTTCTATCAGCCTAACCGGCGCTCCTTGATAGTAAAGAATTCCTCCTCGGTAATGCCATGGAATGCAGGCACGGCATGGATGCCGCCGCAGCAGCTCATAGGACCGAAGTGGTCTGTGCCGCCACAGTGATAGAGGTTAAAGGTATCTGCTGCCTGCAAAGCAAGATATGCGGTATTTTCATACAGCTCCGGATGGGAGACCTCAATGCCGTTCAGACCGTAGCCAACCAGCTTTTCCACCAGATGGGTCTGCTTGTAGGGGTGTGCCAGAGCGATCACGCCACCAGCCTTGCGGACTGTACGGATGACCCGCTCAGCTGTTGCCTTGGGTTCTTCCTTTGCCTTTGCCTCAGGACTCTTAAACAGCTTATACCGGAAATTAGCCCAGTCAAAATTATCAGGCACACACTTCATTGCCTTCATTGTGTTGGCAATGGAATCGATACACAGCCAGGTGCCTTCCTCATAGCGGTCCTCCACATCCTGGAAGGTAATGCCACTATACATACCCAGCGCCAGACCCTCTTCCAAACGAGCCTTTGCCCGGTTTCTTGCCACATCACAGCGTTCCTTGATCAGGGCGCGGATTCCGGGGTCGTTCTGGTCAAAGTCAAGACCTACCAGATGCAGTTCGATACCGTCCTCCATGCCGTAAAATTCAATGCCGGACATAGAAAACATTCCCGCACCTTTTGCCGCAGCCATCAGCCGCTTGCAGCCGCCGTCGGTCTCGTGGTCAGTCAGGGCAATGCCGTTATATCCCAAAGACTTGCCGATAAGTACCAGCTGTTCCGGAGTAAATCCAGCGTCGGAAAAAATAGAATGTAAGTGACAGTTTGCATATTTCATATCTGTTCTCCTCCCAGTAATAATTTACCCCATTATACCACTTCCGAAATATTTGTCAATTGAGAATCATCTCAAAAAAGCACATTGTAAAATAATGCAATGTACCCTTATCCTTAGCCTAAGCGGCGTTCCTTGATGGTAGTAAATTCTTCCTCTGTAATGCCGTGGAAGGCAGGCACTGCGTGGATGCCGCCGCAGCAGCTCATAGGACCGGTGTGGTCCGTGCCGCCGCAACGGTACAGATGGAAGGTATCAGCAGCCTCTGCCGCCAGATAAGCGGTATTTTCCCGCAGACAAAACCCTTTTGTAAAAATAAGTATATTGATACATATAATCTAGCCCCCTCATAGAGGGGGCTTGTTTTTGCGCCTTTGGCGACGGCAGCCGAGGAAACCCTCATTTTGCATTTTGCACTTTGCCTTTTACACTTAAAAAGGGCGTGTGCAATGCACACGTCCTTTTGGTATTTTGTTAGATCCGAGCCACACCGGTAGCGCGAGCTGCCTCGGCAACTGCCTTGGCAACGGCTGCGCCCACTCTGGGGTCGAATGCCTTGGGGATGATGTAATCCTCGTTCAGCTCCTCATCGGAAATGAGGTTTGCCAAAGCCATAGCGGCTGCCATCTTCATCTCCTCGTTGATGTCGGAAGCACGAACATCGAAAGTACCACGGAAGATGCCGGGGAATGCCAGCACATTGTTGACCTGGTTGGGGTAGTCGGAACGACCGGTGGAGATCACGCGGGCGCCGCCTGCCTTAGCATCATCGGGGAAGATCTCGGGAGTGGGGTTCGCACAAGCAAAGATGATGGCATCCTTGTTCATGGTCTTAACCATCTCAGTGGTCAGAGTGCCGGGAGCGGAAACACCGATAAATACATCAGCGCCCACGATCACATCGGCAAGCTTGCCAGCCTTCTTCTCCAGGTTGGTGACCTGAGCCATTTCTTCCTTGATCCAGTTCAGGTTTTCACGACCTGCATAAATAGCACCGGTACGGTCGGTCATAATGATGTTCTTGAAGCCTGCACTCAGCAGCAGCTTTACAATGGAGTTTGCAGCTGCACCTGCACCGGAGGTAACAATCTTAACCTCTTCCTTCTTCTTGCCCACAACCTTCAGTGCGTTCAGAAGGCCTGCCAATGTAACGATAGCAGTACCGTGCTGGTCATCGTGGAAAATCGGAATGTCGCACTTTTCCTTCAGCTTGCGCTCGATCTCGAAGCAGCGGGGAGCGGAGATATCCTCCAGGTTCACACCGCCGAAAGAGCCGGAGATCATATAAACGGTGTTAACGATCTCGTCAACATCCTTACTCTTCACACAAAGAGGGAATGCATCCACATCGCCGAAAGCCTTGAACAGGACGCACTTGCCTTCCATAACAGGCATACCGGCCTCAGGACCGATATCGCCCAGACCCAGAACAGCAGTACCACCGGTGACAACCGCGCACAGGTTGTGACGGCGGGTCAGCTCATAGGACTTGTTTACATCCTTGCTGATCTCGATACAGGGCTGTGCAACACCGGGGGTGTATGCCAGGGACAGGTCTTCCTTACTTGCTACAGGAACTGTGGAAATAACTTCAATCTTACCCTTCCACTCGCCGTGCAAGCGCAGGGATTCCTTTGCGTAATCCATTATTTAACCCTCCAATTAGTCCAGATACTCGGGCAGGTATGCACTTGCACCGGTGTACTCTGCAATCATCTTCATTTCATCGTATGTCTTATCGTTCAGATAAACACCGTTTGCCAGAACCTTAGCTTCAGACTCGGCTTCCTTCTCGCCGTGGATGAAGATCCGATCCTGTCCATCAGCCTTAGCAGAGTCACGAACCTCCTGCAGGTACTTGCTGAAGTTTGCCTCGATCTCCTTCTTGTCGCCGAACATACCGTAGTCCAGAGCGATGAAGCAGTGGGCGATGTTTGCACGGCCGGGAGTCTTGTAGATGTAGTTAGAAGTGGTACCGCCGGAGAGGATAGCAGTTGCGATCTCACAGAGCATTGCAAAGCCGTAGCCCTTATAGCCGGAGGTCATCTCACCGGAGCCGCCCAGAGGCAGAATGCCGCCGCCGGTCTTGGCAATGATGTTCTTCAGCACGCGATCTGCATCGTCGCTGTCCTGACCGTTCTCGTCCAGTGCCCAGCCAACAGGCAGACCGTTGCCGCGCTTAACATAAACTTCCAGCTTGCCGCGGGGAACAACGGTAGTAGCTGCGTCGAAGGAATAGATGGTGGGCTCAGCGGGCATAGCGAAAGCGATGGGGTTTGTACCCAGCATAGCCTGCTTGCCGAAGGTGGGCACCATAATTGCCTCGGTGTTGGTCATACACATACCGATCAGGCCCTGCTTTGCTGCCATCTTGGTGTAGTAGCCGGCAATGCCGTAGTGGTTGGAGTTACGGACAGTAACCATACCGAAGCCACTCTTCTTTGCCTTGTCAATAGCCATCTGCATAGCGTCCACACCCAGCGTCTGACCCATAGAGTCATTGCCCTCGATAACAGCAGACAGAGGAGTTTCAAACACAACCTCAGGCTTTGCATCCAACTTAACCAGACCGGAGGTGATCTCCTTGTGGTAGCGGATCAGGCGCTGAATGCCGTGGGACTCGATGCCGGACAGGTCAGCAGCCAGCAGAACATCGGTGATCTGCTCAGCCTTTTCCTGGCTAAAGCCGTAGCCCTTAAATACTTCGTGGCAGAATTTTACCAGCTTTTCATAATTAACGTGATGATACTGCATTTTTCGTACCTCTTTTCGTAAAATTAAACGCCCCAGTAGGAGGAGAAGCCACCGTCAACAGGCAGAACCGCACCGTTGACAAAGGAAGCGGCCTCGGAACACAGGAAAATCACAGGACCGACCATTTCCTCAGGCTCGCCGTAACGACCCATAGGAGTCTTTGCCAGAACGCGCTCGCCACGGGGTGTGGGAGAGCCATCCTCTTCCTTGGTCAGGAGGAAGCGGTTCTGGTTTGTCAGCAGGAAGCCGGGAGCGATGGCGTTAACGCGGATGTTGTTGGAGTAGTTTTGGTTGAAGTGGGTTGCCATCCACTCAGTGAAGTTGGCAACAGCAGCCTTTGCACCGCAGTATGCAGCGGTGTTGGTCAGGGGGTGGTAGCTGGACATGGAAGCGATGTTGATCACATTGCCGTGACCCTGCTTTGCCAGCAGCTCACCGAACACCATAGTGGTCAGAACAGCACCGGTAACATTCAGGTCAAAGACCCACTTGAAAGCAGCCATATCCAGGTTGAAGAAGTCACGGTCAGCAGAAACAGTAGCCTGAGGCTTGTTGCCGCCTGCGCCGTTGATGAGGATGTCGATGTGACCGAAGTGTGCGATCACTTCGTCACGGGCAGCCTCCAGGCTCTCACGCTCCAGAACGTTTGCCTTTACAGCGATTGCGTCACCGCCATTGGCGTTGATCTCATCCGCGATCTTCTGTGCGCTTTCCACAAACAGGTCCAGCAGAGCGATCTTTGCGCCCTTCTTAGCCATCTCACGAGCCATAGTGCCGCAGATAATGCCGCCAGCACCGGTGATAACTGCCACCTGACCGGTGATATCAAAATTTACATTGTACATTTTGTGTTCCTCCTTAAACTGTATATCCAAGATTTACCATTTCAATATTGCCATTGGGGCAGCGGTTGAAGCACATACCGCAGGCAACACAAGCTTCCTTGCGGATGTGCATTGTGTCGGTGTCTGCAATTTCAGGTGCAAAGTCTGTGCAGATGGTCTTACACAGCTGGCAGCCTTCGCCACAGCCGCAATTTAAGCAGCGGGATGCTTCCTTCACAGCTTCTTCCTCGGTCAGCACACGGCTGTATGCCTCGAAGTCAGCCTTCCGTTCCTCTGCGCTCTTATTAACCTTCACAGGATTGATATCCCGCTTGAGATAACCGGTGCGCTGACGGACCATTTCTGCATTGACAGTCTTAACTGTGCCAATGGGCGCGATGGTTGCACTGCTGCCGCGGATGGCTGCATCCATTGCTGCTGCTGCATTCTTACCGGCAGAGATGGCAGAAATCACATTGCGGATCTTTTCGCTGCTCATCATTACATCACCGGCAGGCAGCTCGGTCACATAGTCATTTTCCACGATCACCTGATCGCAGGAAAGGGTCATTTCTGCGCCGTCCTTGGTAAAGGAGATCTTTCCGGCAGAAACCTCGTTGATCACAACCTTATCAAAGGTGACAATGCCCTCTTCCTTAGCGGCAGTGAGCATTTCTGCTTCACCGCTGCGCTGGGAGAAACCAGCGGGATTCAGGATGGTTACATTCTTCGCACCCAGGCGAATTGCACAACGGGCAGCATCCACAGCAGCAAAGCCGCCACCGAGAACAGCAACACGCTCGCTAACTGCAACCTTTTCACCGCAGTTGACCTGATACAGGAATGCTCTTGCATCCGTGCCTTCCCAGACGGAGTAAGCAGGCTTGTTTGCGCCAACAGCAGCAAAGACCTTCTCATAGCCCTGTGCCTTCAGCTCGTCGGCATTGGAAACGGCTGTGTTGAACTGGAATTCAACACCGCAAGCCTTCAAATTCTCAACTTCTTCTTCAAGGATTGCCTTATGTCCCAGATAGTTGGGGATGCCGTAACGCAGTGCGCCGCCGGCAGTGGCTTCCTTTTCAAAGACGGTAACAGCATAGCCAGCCTTGAGGAGCTCTGCTGCACAGCTCAGACCGCAGGGGCCTGCGCCGATCACTGCCACCTTGTGTCCGTTGGGTTCTGCCTTTGCCCAGGCAGGCTTCCAGCCCTGTGCCTTGCCGTATTCCAAAATGAACCGCTTCAACTGGCGGATCTTCACGGGAGCATCGATGCTGCCGCGGATACAAGCATCCTCACAGGGATGTGTGCAAACCAGTGCGCACAGGTTCTGCAGGGCATTTTTGCCGGTGATCAGGTCGAAAGCTTCCTTGTACTCACCCTTGGCGATCTTCTGCACATAGGCCTGAACCGGTACATGGTGGGGACAGCTGCTCTTACAGGGAGCAGACAGATTGGGCTCTTTCACTTTTGCGTAGCCGGCATACAGGGTCACATCTGTTGCAGTCTTTACTTCGTCCACCAGAATGCTCCGGAAGTCGTCCAAAGACTTGTAACCGTGTGCCTGCATATAATCGTGCATACCCTGGATCATGGGACGAACGATATCATAGCCGGAAATCAGGGTTTCTGCGCAAACGCCAACCAGGTTGCCGCCACACATCACCATTTCCACAGCGTCACGCCAGTTGGTGATGCCACCGCAAGCCATAATGGGAGGCTCTTTGCCGCAGACCTTACGCATTTCGTATGTATCACGCTGGGCAAGAGGCTTCAGCCAGGTGGAGCAGTAGCAGCTCATGCTGACCTCGTCCTGCAGGTGATAGAATGCGCGCTCGGGGTTGTCCAGATTGATGGGAGGAATACCCATCCGGTTGCCGGTACCGCCAACGGCATCTGCGCCAGCCTCGTACAGGCTCTTTGCCACCTGTGCAATCTTGCCGCCCTCGGGGGTCAGCTTGACCAACAGGGGGATATTAATTGCTTTTTTCACGGCTGCTACGATCTCAGCTGCCACATTGGCATTCTGACCCATACTTGCGCCGGTCTGCTTGGAAGCAGTCTGGCTGCCGCCGGAAGTCAGCTCCAGGTTGTAGGACATATTGGGGCAGCACATATTCAGTTCAATGATGTCTGCGCCAGCCTTCTCGAACTCCACAGCCATATTGACCCAACCGGCAACACCGTCGTCACCTGCGTAGGTCATATTTGCCATCAGCTTCAGATCTTTGAGCAAGGGCTTTGCATCCCGGATCAGCTTCAGACCCTCTTGGAAGGTCAGACGCTTTTCCGTAGTAAATGCCAGTGCATCCCGGTCCTTAAAAATACCATAGCGGGGCTTGCGGTTAATATAGGGGGCGGGGTCAATGCTCAGCTTGATGCTGGCAGCCGCCCAACCGGTCCGCTCAATTTCCAGCAGCTGACGGACATTCTTGGTGGTAGGTCCGGAAGCTACATAGAAGGGGTTTTTGAAGGTAACACCGCCGATGGTAACCGGAATTTGAATATCGGGCAGAGTCTTTTTCATAAATTTACGCCTCCAGTGCGTCGTTCTTTACGTGAATGCCTTCCTTGGCAGACTTATAAATCAGGTTGATGACCTTCAGGGTCTCCAGACCATCCTTGCCGCGCAGACCCACCTGTGCATCAATGCCAGCCTTAGCGCACTCTACAAAGTGGTTGATCTCGCCACAGTAACCCAGGTTGTACTTTTCGTCAACAGCGGGAGTGGACCAGCCGGTGGTGACCTCAGCCTTTTCTACGGTGTAGTCCAGACCGGGGATGGAGAATACCTTCACAGGACCGGAGAAGCTCAGGTCCACATGGACACAGCCTTCCTCACAGTAGATGTCCAGCACGTCTTCCATACCGCCAACGGTCACATAGTTGGCTTCCAGAGTTGCGTAGGTGCCGTCAGCAAAACGCATAAATGCGCCTGCCCAGTCCTCGCCCTCCATCTTCTGATGGACCATATTGTTTTCGCCGCCGCCGGAGGTCATAGCAGTCAGCTCGCTCCACTTGTTATCCTTCATTGCCAGCATAAAGCTGATGGGGTGAACACCCAGGTGCACCATACAACCGCCGCCGCAGAACTTGATGGACTGTGCGAAGGGGCTGTGAGAACCGCAGTGGCTCTCGCGAGCGCGGACATACAGGGGCTTACCAACCTTACCGGAGTTGATGATCTCCATTGCCTTACGGAAAGCGGGTGCAAACAGCCAGTCCTCAGCATAGTAGATGTGCTTGCCCAGCGCATCTGCAGTGTCAACCATATCCTGAGCATCTTCAACGGTGGTAGCCAGAGGCTTTTCGCAGATGATATCGTGACCTGCCTTCATAGCCTTGATGGCTACATCGTGGTGCAGGAAGTTGGGCATACAAATGTCAACCAGATCGCATTCGCACTCAGCGATTGCGGTGTTGTAATCGTCATAAGCGGTGTAGCCGGTGAAACCGTAGCGGTTTGCCAGTGCTTCAATGCGGCTTAAATCCTTATCGCAGATACCAACAATCTGCACCTTATCCAGCATACGGCTGTAGCCGTCGGAATGAAGATCGGCAGAAAATGCTGCGCCGACCAGCAGAACTCTCAACTTTTCCATTTCTTTGTTCCTCCTTAGAAGTAACTATAATTGAATTTTTCTTTGTTAGACATATAATCGAAGGCCTTGTTAGCCTCTTCTACACAGATCTCAGACAGGCGCTCCAGTATCCGTTCGCCCTTTTCTGCAGTTGCCTTCGTAGGCTCGCCCCAAACACCGGTGGGTGTGGCGCGGAAGATGCTGCCATAGCTCAGGTAAGGACGGGGAACAGTGGGAACAAAGTCCTCTGCCTTATCCATATGAACCGTTTCCGGTGCGATCGCCAGCATCTTGGAGGTCTCGCCTTCACCAGCGTGAAGCTCGGTGTTGGTTTCAAAAATGCCCTCGGCATACAGTCTGCCGCCGTAGGCAGTGATATCTGCCAGTGCCACCATCAGGTCCGGATTGTTCCGGGCATTCAGGTCACGAAGCAGCGGAGTCATCATAAAAATGCCGCCATGGGCCTGAACGATCACGACCTTCTTAAAGCCCTGGGTTTTCAGACACATAATAATGTCGGTCATCATCTGATAGAAGGTGGTCGCTTCCATCCAGACAGACCCCTTCTTACCCATGTGCTCCCGGCAAGTAGAAATAGGCAGTGCAGGAATTAAGTACGCACCCAGCTTATCTGCCACACGCTTGCCGATCTCTGAGGCGATCGCCCAGTCGGTCATCATCGGCAGATGGGGTCCGTGCTGCTCCAGAGAACCAACGGGAATTACCGCGATCTCCGGATCAATCTCTGCGATCTCATAGGCAGTCTTGCGATACATAGTACTCTCCTCTTTTATTACAGCTTGGAAGCACTGTCAGCATCTAGATACAAGGTTGCACTGGGGTGATTTCTCAGAATACTTGCAGGGCAAGCGGTAGTCACTTCGCCGTAGATGGCATTGTGAACAGCGTCAGCCTTACGGATGGTGGGAACTACGCAGATTGCCTGAGGAATGCTCATAATCAAAGACATAGTCATGGTCATTGCATTCTTGGGAACTGCATCCAGGTTGGGGAAGCAGCCGTCGTTGACCTGCTGCTGACGGCAAACGTCGTCCAGCTCTACGATCTTGACCATCTTGGGATCGTTGAAATCTGCAACAGCAGGGTCATTGAATGCCAGGTGGCCGTTCTCGCCAATGCCCAGGAAGATCAGGTCGATGGGGTACTTCTTCAAAAGCTCGGTGTAGGACTCACACTTTGCCTCTGCCTCGTCCTTAGCGCACAGCAGATAGTGCAGCTCCTTGAAGGGAACCTTGTCGAAAATAGCTCTGCGCAGGAAGTTGCCGAAGCCTGCAGGCTCACTTGCATCAATGCCAACATACTCGTCCTGATGGAAGCCGCGAACCTTGGTCCAGTCGATGTCCTGCTTCAGCAGATGCTCCAGCACATCATCCTGAGAAGGTGCTGCTGCAAACACCAGGTTTGCCTCACCCTTTTCGGCAATGATCGCGTTGATACGCTTTGCTGCGTCCTCAGCGGCGGCCTTGCCCATTTCCTTCCGCTCGTCAAAAATACGAACAGACAGATTGACTACTTTCTTACCTTGTCTTTCCATAATTGAAACCCTCCTGATTTAATTTTTTGCGGTATTATTCCATTCTGATTTTAGTATAAATCAAATTTAAAGTTGTTTCCTTAAATCACTTGATAGTATTGGGGAATTTTCTTTGTTTTTTTGATATTATACACCCATAAAACCACCAAAATTTCCAGTGCCTACCATTTGGGTTTGTTCACAATGTTAATATGGGGCAACAAGCCGGCGGGAGTAACCCCCGCCCTACAAGCTTACATACCGTAGGACGGGGGTACTCCCGCCAAATACACTTATTATTCTTTTTTCATAAAATCAGAAATGCTCATAACACCTTTATCCAGCGCCAGGAACTGATCGTTGTATTTATCTACCATTGCGCAGGCGCAGGAGATCATATACTGGATCAGCTCCTCGCCGATCACACTGCTCCGGAAGCATTGGGTCATCCGAAATACGATCCGTCCGTTAGACAGATCATAATCAAAGCTGCCGTCTGCCATTCCGTAGGTAGCCACACAGGTTGCGATCGCGCCTTCTAACCGCTTGTCCTCGCTCATATTAAAGGGCAAAGGAGACATCAGCCGGATCAGCTGCCGCTCCGCATCCGCAACGATAATAAAATTCATAAGAAGATCTTCGCCGTTCACGCCGAAATGTACCAGCAGCTCATCGTTATCTTTTTCATATTTCCAGTCTCTTGCATCCAACGCGCTGCAAATCGTCCGGTATGCCAGCATAGCATTTTCCAATTTGTTTTCACTTTCCATTACTGTATCCTCCTTATGCCTCGCTCTCGTTGTCCAGGAACTGTTCGATAGACAGTATACCCTTGGAGATCATCAGCAGCTTGTCGTTGTATTCATCGATGGTCTTGCAAGCGCAAAATAGCATATATGCAAACACTTCTCCATCGAGAACGCTCTCTCTAAAGCTGTTTGTCATACGGAAGAATATATGTCCCTTGCTTACATCGTAGTCAAAGTTGCCGTCCACAAGCCGATCATTTATATAAGAAATGACGATCGCCCCATCCAGGCGTTTTTCCTCACTGATCTTAAAGGGCAAATGGGAAATCAGCATTACAAGCATCCGCTGAGCATCCACTTTAATCTTAAACTCAATAGGCAGATCGTCGCCCTGGGCACCGCATTCCACGCTTAGCTTTTCTTCATCCTTCCTGTACTTCCATTCGTGCTTGTCCAGTGTCCTGCACAGGGTAGCAAAGGTGCTTTTTGCCCGTTCCAATGTTTCTGCGTCTGTCATAGTTACCTCTCCTATTCTAAATGACCGATGAAATATCCGGTCTGTATTTCTTAATGCAGGCAATGGCAAAGAAGATCATATTCTGAACAAAGCCTTCGCCGATGCTGCTGTTGTGGAAGAAGGCTGTTTAATGCAGTTATCACTGCTGCATATTCAGTACTTTTCTCCTGCGGAACATCAAAAGGCATAAAAAGGATCAATCGAACCAGTGCGCTTTCCGGACTTACCTGGAAGTAAAAGGAATATGTTTCCGTATCTCCATTCACATCTCCCCCGAGCTTCATCTGCCCATCGTCTTTTCTGCACTTCCATTTGCGCCCATCAAAGAACTTGCAAAGCTCGTTGTATACTGCCTTTGCCTGTTCTAATTTTTCTAGCTCTGCCATCGTCTCATCTCCTCACCTGTTTGCTTGTCTCCTATTATACGAAAATCAAGCGCAAATGCAAGCAAGATTTGCAGACAAGCCTGTTTTACGGCGGGAGTAAACCCCCGCCCTACAAGCTTACATGCCGTAGGATGGGGGCTATTCGCCGTTTCTTATAAATATCAATTTATCCTCACCGTAGGGGCAGCAAAGAAGGCCAAAAAAACACCATCCATTTGGATGGTGTTTTTTATTGACTCCCCTTGTTGGGGTCGAACCAACGGCTATTGCCCGGTACTATGAACGTTTGCGGTGCCCGACAAAATCTTCGGGCTTACGCTTTTCCTCGATTTTGTCGACCGCAGAACACAACAATTTTATATTCGCCTAAAAACTAAAAAATAGTTTGATCATGGAGCAGATTCTGAATTTTATTGTAAAAGTCCTTCTTTCGTTTCCATCCTTTGGATTCTCCTGAATAATATAAAAAACATAATGCTATGTATAACCGCTGTGCCAAACCAGGACAAGGGATAGGAGTAAAACAGGGACTCATATGTGCCAATTTTGGGGAACACGGTGACAAGCCACAAAACGCGCAAGCCACAGACACCTATAATCGACATAAGCATATTGATAAAGGATGCCCCGATTCCCCTGAGCGCACCGCTCATTATGTTCACCAGACCAAGTAGACCGTAGCTGTATCCAACAATCCGAAATTTCCGGATCGCCATTTCAAAAACTGCCGGATCCTTTGGCGCATAGATGCCAATTAAAAAATCATCGCAAAAGAAGGTAATGCAAGATTGAATGATCCACAGTCCAAAGCAATAGACCGTGCAGATCCAAATTGTTCTTTTAATGCGATCAAATTTTCTTGCACCAAAATTTTGACTGGTAGAAACAACTGCCGCTTGATACATACTGTTTTCCATCGAATTGTAAAAATCCGTAATGCTGGTGGTCGCTGCGCTGCCGGCACTGGCGGCTGAACCAAAACTGTTGATGCCGGACTGCACCAATGTGTTGGACAGGGAGTACACTGCACTTTGGATGCCAGAGGGCAAGCCATATCGAATTATTTTCAAAAACGGCTGCTTGTGAATGCGGATTTTTCTCAGGGAAACCCGGGTTTCATCTGCTTGCTTTCGGAGAACACGAAGTATCATAATTCCGTTATACACATTGGCAATCACCGTTGCCAGGGCGACACCGGCTGCCCTCATCTTCAACACACACACGAAGAAAAGATTCAGCACAATATTAATAGCACCCGAAACCGACACAATATACAGCGACTGTTTTGTGTCACCCTTTGCTCTGAGAATTGCCGCACCAAAGTTATAAACCAGGGTGGGAATGTAGCCAACGGAAACAATCCGCAGGTAGGCAGCAGCTTCCCCCATAACATTTTCCGGCACATCCACCCAAAGCAAAAGTTCTTTTGTAAATACAAGGCAAATGACAGAAACGGTCAACCCAAAAAACGCAGCGATTGCCAACGCCGTGTGGGTTACCTTCCCAATTTCCTTGCGGTCGTCAGCTCCGATTGCGTGGCCAAGAACAACGGTTGCACCTGCAGAAAAACCCAGAATAAAATTCAGGAAAAGATTGACCACAACCGAACATGTGCCAACACCCGCCAAGGCTTCTTGTCCGGCATAACGGCTTACCACAATGATATCTGCAGCGCTGTAAAGTTGCTGCAAAAATGCAGTCATCATAAAATAGCCTGCAAACTTCAGGATTTTTCCCCACAGAGATCCGGAAGTCATACTCTGATCATCTGCATTACGCACCATTTTCCATCAGCCTCCCCTATTTTTTTCCTCATTATATCGCTTTTTAAAAATATGTACATAGAAATTCATTCACA
This sequence comes from Faecousia sp., assembly GCA_045656945.1. GTDB lineage: Bacteria > Bacillota > Clostridia > Oscillospirales > Oscillospiraceae > Faecousia. The sequence goes on along the minus strand of JAZOSD010000017.1, from coordinate 1,191 downwards.
ATATGGATTTTTCTAAACTGTTTTATGTATTTACCTTGTATTATAGATAGTATTTATGTTAGAATATTTATGCGTTTTCTGTTGCTTGGAGGTAAATGCTATGTTTAAAAATAATGAAAATATTAAAATAGAAAATATCTATACGGGGACTTCAAAAAAGTCCGCATCCATACTTTCCAGAAATTGCAATTCTCTCATTCTTCGCACCACAGGTTCTGTCCGTTATCTATTTCCGGATTTCACATTTGAAACCAATCCGGGTGATATTTATTTTTTGCCAAAAGGCGCGCAGTATAATTATATATCCCTTAGCGATACCCCATGTAATTATATTTCAATCTGGTATACAGGCAATATTGACCTGCCAATGCCTTACATCCGTTCTATTGATGGGTTTCCCGATGCCAGCGAATTGAAAGGCAGTTTGGCTGATATGTGGAACTTTGGAGATATGGCAGAGCATTATCGGTGTTACGCAATCTTTTATAATCTTCTGACATATTTAAAGAATACAGAAAAAATCACATACGCAGACAAAAAGAAGATGGCTATCATCGCCCCTGCTATCGCATATTTAAAAAAACATATCTATGACAGTGATTTAAATATCCAAACGCTTATTACGCTTTGTGGTGTTTCCGGCACATATTTTTATAAGATTTTTCATCAGAACTACTCTATGACACCGCAAAAATATATTCTAAATAAACGACTTTCCCAAGCCAAGTCCATCATAGATAATGGGGATTTAAATTGCATTTCTGAGATTGCAACTCTTGTAGGATTTAATGATCCTTTATATTTTAGCCGAGCATTCAGAAAAAAATATGGGGTTTCTCCTTCACACTATACAAAACAACATATTATGTGATTTTGCCATAAGCAAAAATATTGCAGCTACCGGCAGCGCATTGCCTGTCGGTCTTTAGCGCAAGTGCGCCAAAGAGGCCAATAAAAAACACCATCCAAATGGATGGTGTTTTTTATTGGCTCCCCTTGTTGGACTCGAACCAAGGGTTATTGCCCGCACTATACCTCTGTGTATAATTTGTTCATGCTATGAACTGTTGCGGTACCCGGTGTGCGCCTTGCCGACAGTGCGGCTTCGTTGCACACCGACCGCTGCCACTCGCTCCCCTCCCTTGACTCCGCCCCCGGCGGCGGTCGGGTCGCTCCCTACCTCCTTCGCCA
>JAZOSD010000016.1:0-63327 GCA_045656945.1 Faecousia sp. | reverse complement strand
ATGCCTACCAAGGCGGATATCGACTTCGAGATTGCAGTAAACCTGATCGTCGAGTTGTACTCCAAGTAATTGACCCCTGTTTCCGTAAGTATGTTTTATGGTGGGGTGCATTCTACACCCCACACATCTAAGAAGGAGGGTATAATTCATGGTTGAAATTGAAAAGCCTCGTATTACCTGCCTGGACTCTGAGGATCCTTCCTACGGCAAGTACGTAGTAGAGCCTCTGGAGCGCGGCTATGGTATGACTCTGGGTAACTCCCTGCGCCGGATTCTGCTGAGCAGCCTTCCCGGATATGCCGCAACTTCTGTAAAGATTGCTGGTGTGCAGCATGAGTTTTCTACAATTCCCGGTGTAACCGAGGATGTGACTGAGATCGTTCTGAATGTAAAGCGTATGATTATGAAGCTTTACAGCCAGGGCACCAAGACCGTTTACATTGATGCTGTTGGTCCCTGCGAAGTGACTGCCGGCGATATCAAGGCAGACGGCGAGGTTGAAATTCTGAACCCCGAGCTGCATATCTGCACTCTGGGCGAAGGTGCCACATTTAATATGGAGATCACCCTGTCTCAGGGTCGCGGCTATGTTCCCGCTGACCGGAATAAGACAGCACAGACCAGCATTGGTGTGATCCCCATTGACTCCATCTATTCCCCTGTTAGCAAGGTGAATTATTCGGTGGAGCCCACTCGTGTCGGCGATAAGACCGACTTTGACAAGCTGACCCTTGAGGTCTGGACCGATTCTACCATCACTGCCAAGGACGCAGTTTCCCTGGGTGCCCGGATCCTGTCCGATCACCTGACTGTGTTCACCAACCTGTCTGACACTGTCAGCGCCGGCTCTACTGTTGTGGAGAAGACCGCTGACCGTCCTGACACCAAGCTGGCTATGACAATTGATGAGCTGGATCTGTCTGTCCGGAGCTTCAACTGCCTGAAGCGTGCTAACATCAACACCGTTGCAGATCTGATCAGCAAGACCGGTGAGGATATGATGAAGCTTCGTAATATGGGCAAGAAGTCCCTGGATGAGGTTCAGAAGAAGCTGGAAATGATGGGTCTGTCCCTGGCCAGCGAAGATTCTGTCAGCAACAACTAAAAGGAGGAAATGTTCATGTTCGGAACTCGTAAGCTGGGTAAGACCAGCGCGCAGAGAAAGGCCCTGCTCCGTCAGCAGGTAACCGACCTGCTGGAGAACGGCAAGATTGAGACTACCTTCTACCGTGCTAAGGAAGTACAGCCTGTTGTTGAGAAGATGATCACCCTGGGTAAGAAGGGTGGCCTGACCAACTACCGCAGAGCACTGTCTTTCATCACCAAGGAAGATGTTGCCAATAAGCTGTTTAAGGAGATCGCTCCCAAGTATGCTGACCGTAACGGTGGCTACACAAGAGTGACCCGTACCGGCGCCCGCCGTGGCGATGCTGCTGAGATGGCAGTTATCGAGCTGGTGTAATTTAACGAATAAAAAGAGCGTGCTGCCAAAGCAGTACGCTCTTTTTCAATGGATAATGGACAGTTGACAATGGACAATTATTGTGCAAGCAAGATGAAGGCTTTGTCAGATGGATCATATCCGCCCCTACTGATATTCCCAAGTAAATAATAAGCGAGGGTGTTCTCAGTCATTGAGAGCACCCTCATTATTCATTGTCAATTACTCAGCAATGCAGATAGCCGCATAGAACCTTCAATGTGTTATACACACCGTCGATATGGCTGCGCTCATAGCCGTGGCTGGCGTAGACACCGGCACCGATCAAGCCGTGACGGATATCAAAGCCTGCCCGCAGAGTGGCTTCCACATCGGAACCATAGTGGGGATATACATCCACAGCGTAGTCTGCACCGGTGGCTTTAGCGGCATCAATCAGCTTGCCTACAACCTGATAGCTGTAAGGTCCGCCGGAGTCCTTGGCACAAATAGATACCTGACGCTCTGTGCAGGAAAGTCCGTTGCCTACACAGCCCATATCTACAGAAATTGCCTCGGTAACGCCCTCCGGAACAGAACCGGAGCCACCGTGACCCACTTCCTCATAGACCGTGATATGGATCCAGGTGCGCCGGGAAAGGGTGATATGATTGTCTGCAAGATATTTGGCAAAGCCCAAAAGGATACCTACAGACAGTTTATCATCCAGAAAACGGCTTTTCAGATAGCCGGAGGCTGTGCGCCGGGTGCGGGGATCAAAGCAAACAATGTCGCCAACCTGAATGCCGAGCTTTTTGGTGTCATCCCCATTGGCAACCGGTTCGTCCAGCACCACCTCTGTGGTATCGAAATTGCGGGAAGTGGTGGAATAGTCACCGTTGACATGAACGGAGGCGTTGCAAAGCTGCAATGTGCCTTCAAAGACCTTGCCATCTCGGGTGTAGACGCGGACATTTTCTGTTTCTGCGTTGTTGGCATTCATACCGCCAAGAGGGGTCAAGCGCAACCGACCGTTCCCCTTCACTTCTGCCACCATTGCGCCCAGTGTATCTGCATGGGCGGCCAGCAACAGGCCATCCTGTGGATTTTCTCCGCCCAGATCTACCAAAACACCACCTTTTGTAGTGATTTTGGCAGGATAACCCAGTGCTTCAAAGGCATTTTTTACCCAGCTGGCGGCTTGATCTGTAAAGCCGGAAGGGGAGTCGATGGCAAGAAATTGGGATGCCATTTCCCAGGAATAGTCTGCATAAGTGCGATCTAACATGAACCTGTCCTCCAATTTGCACGATTCGACAAAACGTGCAGCAAAATCATATTATTATCTTAGCATATTGCGCCGGGAAATACAATCCCTGTTATTTTTACCAAAATTTGACATAATGCACAGACCGTTTTTCAACAATATAGGTTGCTTTTTCAGAAAAAATAGGTTAAAATAGAATAGCGAAATTGTCTGCGACTGGGAGACAGTCCCGAAATTAAAAATAGGAGGCAGACAGCTATGGAAAAGAATTACACATTTTGCGACGTTCACAGCCATATCCTTCCCGGAATGGATGACGGATGCCGGACAGTAGAAGAATCGGTGCAAATGCTCCGTGCTTGCTATGAGCAGGGAATTCATAAAATCTGCGCAACACCCCATTATTATCCGGTTGAGTCAGTAAGCGATTTTCTAAAGCGCCGGGAGGAATCTGTACGGGCATTACATAAGGCACTGGAAAAGGTGACTTTGCCTGTTCCAAAGATCTGCTTGGGTGCAGAGGTTGCTTACCGTCCCGGCATATGCTATCAGGAGGATCTGGATAAACTGTGTATCGGCAATTCTCAGTATTTGCTGCTGGAAATGCCTTTCCATAAATGGGGCGATGAGGTGGTTCGGACTTTGCGGGGCATTTCCCATGTCCGGGGTATAACTCCTATTCTTGCCCATATTGAACGCTACCTGTCTATGCAGGACGAGGATGTGCTGGAGCGCGTTTTGGATCAGGAGATCCTGGTGCAGATGAATGCCGCACGGCTTTTGCGGTTTTCCACCAGGGGACAGGCAAGACGCTTGCTCAATAACGGAACAGTCCAGCTTTTGGGTTCGGACTGCCATAACAACACATCAAGACCGCAAAATATTGCAAAGGCGGCAGAATACCTTCAGAAGAAGGGTATGGAAGATGTGCTGGAAGAGATATCCTGCCGCAGCCGGCGCATCTTCCGGGAAGCTATAGGTGAAAAGAAGTCTTAAGGAAAGGAATTGTTTACCAATGGTTGTGTCTGAAGAAAAATACACCTTCGAGATGACACAGGAGGTAAAAGAAAAGATTGAAACTGCAGAAGCCTTGCAGATTTGCGAGGAGGATGTGGCAGATCTGAAATACGTGGAAATACCGGCTTTCGGATACCGATTTGTAAAGCGTACGATTGACTTTGTGCTGGCACTGGTTGGATTGGTTGCTTTAGCCGTTCCAATGCTGATTATTTCCGCAGCGATTTACATTGATGATCCGGGAAAAGCAATTTTCCGGCAATATCGGGTGGGTCGTAATGGCGTGCGATTTAAGCTTTATAAATTCCGCACAATGAAGGAAAGTACGCCGAAATACCTTTCTACATCGGAAGTGAACAATCCCAAACAGTACATAACAAAATTGGGGAAATTTCTAAGAAAAACATCTTTGGATGAAATTCCGCAGCTTATTAATGTGCTCCGGGGCGATATGAGCCTTGTGGGACCAAGACCGCTGATTTCTGATGAATATGAAATCCATCAGATGCGGATGCGTTTTGGCGTATACAATGTTCGGCCTGGAGTAACCGGCTTGGCGCAGATCAACGGTCGGGATACAGTGACACCTACGGACAAGGTTCGCTGGGATGTAAAATATGTAGAAAACTTTGGTTTTAGAATGGATATGAAGATCCTTTTAACCACAGTGCCTAATGTGCTGACCAGAAGAGGCGTAGTGGAAGGCAAGATCAAGAAAACGGAGCCGGAAGATTCTGAAGCAGAAGCTTGCGTGCAGGGATGACCTGCCCGGCAAAAGAATGATAAGGATGAGGGGATGAGTATTTGCGTATCTTTATGGTAGCAAATGATACCACATTTATACATAATCTCCGCCGTGAAGTGCTGGCGGCATACGCAGAAAAAGGACACCGGGTTACAGTTGTAGCGCAGGTACTTGCCTTCCGGGAAGAACTGGAGCAAATGGGATTTTCGGTAATCGGAAGGAAAATTGGCCGCCGGGGCACAGATCCGTTTGCAGATCTGAAACTCTTGGTAAATTATATCCGGATTTTCAAAAAAGAAAAGCCGGACTTGGTGCTTACCAATAATATTAAACCCAATGTATATGCAGGCCTTGCTTGCAGATTATTGAAGATTCCTTATATTGTGAATATTACCGGACTGGGAACAGCGGTGGAAAAGCCGGGAAAAATGCAGGTGCTTACCACAAAACTCTATAAAATGGGTGTAGCTGGTGCAAAGTGCGTTCTTTTCCAAAATAGTGAAAATGAAGCTTTTTTCCGCAATCGGAATATGCTGGGAGCAAAATCCAGAACGGTATTGTTGCCGGGTTCCGGAGTGAATCTGCAAACCCATCCGGTGCTGGATTACCCAGCGGGAGAAATGATACATTTTCTGTTCGTTGCCAGAGTGATGAAGGAAAAAGGAATTGACCAGTATCTGGAAACGGCAAAGGTCTTGCGGGCAGAACGGCAGGATGTGGTGTTCCACGTTTGCGGAGGCTGTGACGATCCGGAGTATATTGAAATTTTGGAGAAAGCAAAAAATGAGGGCGTGCTGGAATATCACGGTCAGCAAAAGGATATGCTGCCCTTCTGGGAACAGGCAGCCTGTATTGTAAACCCCTCTTATTATCCGGAGGGTATGAGCAATGTGCTTTTGGAGGCTGCTGCCTGTGGCAGACCAATCATTGTGGCAGACAGAAGTGGTTGCAGGGAAACGGTAGAACACGGAAAAACCGGTTATCTTGTTCCTGTTCAGGATACCCAGGCTGTCATTGATGCAGTGCGGGATTTTTTGAATCTTTCCTGGGAGCAGCGGCGAGATATGGGTCTTGCCGGTCGGGCAAAAATGGAGAAAGAATTTGACCGTCGGCTCGTAGTGGAAAAATATTTGGAAGAGTTGTAACATGAAGAAAATTACTTTCGTGACCGGCGCTATGAGCCGCGGCGGCGCAGAACGGGTCATTAGTTTGCTTAGCAATTATTATGCAACGCTTGGCTGGCAAGTTAGCATTGTGATGCTGCTGCACAGCCAGGTGGAATATGCTCTGGATCCAGGCGTCCAAATTGTTGATCTTTCCAATGACCGGGTCAATGCAGTGCTGGATATGCCACGGCTGGTCAAAAAACTGCGGACTTTAATTAAAAGACAAAGACCGGATGTGGTTGTTGGATTTATGGCGCAGATTTGCTTAATTGCAGGTCTTGCCTGCTGGGGGCTGAAAAGCCGGCTGGTGCTCTCGGAGCGTAATGACCCAGCAGCTATCAGCAAGGGAAAGCTTTTTAATGCCGTTCGCAATTATGTGTATAAAAACAGCACCTTGACTGTTATGCAGACCGACCGGGCAAAAAGCTATTTCCCCAAAGAGGTGCAGGACAACAGCGTGATCATACCCAATCCTGTTTCCGTAAAATGTGAAGCAGTCGAGATCAAAAGAAAACGCATTGTAACTGCCGGACGCTTAAGCCCTCAGAAAAATCAGAAAATGCTGATTGATGCATTTTCTACAGTGCATAAAACCCATCCGGAGTACATTCTGGACATATATGGAGAAGGTTCCCTGCGGGAAAATTTGCAGCAGCAAATCGACGAGTTGGGATTGACGGATGTGGTTGCGCTACGAGGCAATATCCCCAATATTCACGAACAAATTGCAGATGCAGAGGTGTTTGTTTTGCCTTCGGATTTTGAGGGCCTTTCCAATGCCCTTTTGGAGGCAATGATGATGGGACTGCCGTGTATTGCCACCAACTGTGCCGGTTGCGACGAAGTGATCCGCAACGGCGAGAATGGATTACTGATTCCGGTAGGCGACCAAAGAGCCTTGGAAAAGGCACTGGAACAGATGATTGCAGACCCGGTGTTTGCCGTGAGGCTGGGAGATACTGCAAAAGCGGACTCTGTTCAGTTTGCAGTAAACGAAGTAATCGAAAAATGGCGCAAGGCTATAGAAGGATAGAAGATTGGATATCCGGAAGAATGAGCAGAGAGGAAAATAAAAGCTATGGGTCCAAGAACGATATGCTTGAAAATATATCGGTTTGTACGCAAGTACTGTATTTTGCAGGGAGAAATTAAAAAAATCTTTGAAAGAAAAGATGAATGGGAGAATGTAAAGCTGACAAAGGAGGATATAAAGGCTACTAATGGGTTTTTCAAGGCGCATTACGGCAAAAAAGTTCCTTTGGTCTGGCACCGGATGTATAGTAATTATACAGGAAATTTTGACAAAATGTTTTTCCCGGAGCATCTGTTCTCCACAAAATTGGAAGATGTCCTGAATCCTCACGATAAGGCGTATCCGTTAGGGGATAAAGCTTTTAACCCTCAGTTTTTATTTCATAATGCAGGCGACAAAATCCGCATACCACAGATGCACTTGTTGTCCTGTTCCGGGAATAAATGGAATGCAGAAGGGCAGCTGTTGACGGCACAGGAGGCGGCACGGATCTGCCGGGATCTGGGTGAAGTGATTATGAAACCCACTGTGGAGAGTATGGGCGCCAGAGGTGTTCGCTTACTTGATCTGCATAATGGTATAGACGCAGTTTCCGGGCAGACTGTGGAAGATATTTTCCGGGAGTATAAAAAGGATTTTATCATTCAGGAAAGAGTGAGAAATCACGAAAGCATCAGCCGGATCTATCCGGACTCTGTAAATACCCTTCGTGTCATTACTTATCTTTGTGATGACAAGGTAAATGTAGCGCCCCTTTCTATGCGAATCGGTATGGGCGGACGAATCGTGGATAACGGAGGCATATTCATTGGCGTAACAGAGGAAGGAAACCTTTATCCTACCGGTTTTAGCAAAAAACATATTGTAAGATACAATGAACATCCGGATACCGGAGTCATTTTCGGTGAATGCAAAATTGAAGGAGTTCCGGAAATGGTGGCAGCTGCAAGGAAGCTGCACGCAAGACTTCCTCAGTTGGGAATGCTTTCCTGGGATATGTGTTATGATGAGGATGGAAATGTGGTTGTGATCGAAGTGAATACAACCGGCCAATCCCTGTGGTTCCCGCAAATGGTAACGGGAAAACCGATCTTTGGCGAGCATACAGCAAAAATGCTGGAAAAGATCAAGTAAAGCGTAAAAAGGGTAAATGTATGAAACTGTTGTTTGTCAGTGGAAATTTGAGCGATGGTGGCGCCCAGCGGGTGATCGCAGTGATTTCCAGCCAGCTTGCAAAAATGGGGCACGAAGTAAATTTGCTGCTCTTTGCCCGCAATGAAAAGGAATATCCGGTAGACCCGGCAGTAAAAATTACTGCGCTGGGAGAAAATTTTCAGGAATATTCCAAGTTGTCCGGTTTGCAGAGAATGCTGACCATTCGGAAAAAGGTGAAAAGTATACAGCCGGATGTGGCTGTGGGCTTTTTGGAAGGCGGTTACGGATTGTTTCTTGCCACACTGGGGATGAAATTTCCGTCAGTGGCTTCTGTTCGCAATAACCCGGATGTTGTATTGAAGAAAAAAGGAGTACGTGCGACCATTAACCGCGTTTGGTTTTCAGCAGCAGATGCGGTGGTTTTGCAAACAAGCCGTCAAAAAGACCAGGTAAAGAAATTTAATTGGAAGAACAAAACGATTATTCCAAACCCTGTTTCTGATAATGCACTGAATATGGAACCGCACAATTATGACCGTCCTTGCAGACGGATCGTTATGGCGGGTCGTTTGGCAGAGCAGAAAAACTACCCAATGGCATTGAAAGCGATGCAAAAGGTGCTGGAAAAATACCCGGATACAAAGCTGGATATTTTTGGCAAGGGAAAGCAGGAAGAAAGCCTGCAGACTATGATTCAGGAAATGGGTCTTAATGAAAATGTCCGACTGATGGGTTGGACGCAAGATACCCTGGGGGAATACGCAAATAGCGATATTTATGTGATGACCTCTGATTTCGAGGGAATGCCCAATGCCCTGATGGAAGCAATGGCGGCAGGACTGCCTTGTGTTTCCACAGACTGTGATACCGGTCCGGAGGATCTGATCACAGACGGAGAAAATGGCTATTTGGTGCAGCTAGGTGACGCCGATGCACTGGCAGAGCGGTTAATCCAAATTATAGAGATGCCATCTTCAAAGCGGAAAGCGATTGGCGAAAAAGCAAAGCAGACTATGAATAATAATTTTAATGTAGAAGCAGTTGCAGAAAAGTGGGAAGCACTTATGCAAGAGCTGATGGGAGCATAAAAAATGACACTTGAGGGACTGAAATATTATCTGAAAGACCCCAGACGCATATATGCTTTTCTTTCCAGCCGCAGACTACTGAAGTGGATGTCAGATGAGGCATTCCTCAAATTGGCATTTCGTATACGAATGGGGAAAAAACTGAATTTGAAAAATCCCCAGACTTTTAATGAAAAGCTCCAGTGGCTGAAACTCTATGACCGCAAACCGGAATATACCCGGATGGTGGACAAGTATGAAGTGAAACTCTATGTAGCAGAGCGAATCGGCGAAGAGTATATTATTCCTACATTGGGTTTGTGGGAACGTTTTGAAGGTATTGATTTTGACAGCCTTCCGGATCAGTTTGTGCTTAAATGTACACACGATAGTGGTGGGCTGGTGATTTGTCGTGATAAGAGCAAGCTGAATATGGAAGCTGCCAAGAAAAGAATCAACAAATCATTAAAGAGAAACTATTTTTACTGCGGTACTCGTGAATGGCCCTATAAAGATGTGGTGCCCCGGATCATAGCAGAAAAGTATATCGAGAATAGCCAAAAAGCAGACAAGAATCTGGATGTATACAAAATATTTTGCTTTGGGGGAACACCCAGGATTATCCAAACAATTCAAAATGACAAAACAAAAGAGGAAACCATCGATTATTTTGATGTTGATTGGAATCTTTTGGAAATGCGTCAGAATTATCCAAATAGTAAAGTTTATTTGGATAGACCTACAAATCTGTGTCAAATGCTTGAATTGGCAAGCGTGTTGAGCCAAGGGCATCCATTTTTGCGGGTAGATTTTTATGAAGTGGAAGGCAAACTCTATTTTTCTGAGCTGACATTTTATTCTGATTCCGGCTTGGCAAAGTTTACACCAGAGTGCTGGGATGAACGATTAGGTCGGTGGATTACATTGCCCATAGTTAAAGAATAAAAATATAAAATCATATATTCTAGGGACTGTTAATTGAAAAACAGCAAAAGCTGCTTTTCAAAGCTAAAGGAGAATGATTATGAATCTGGGGACAATTGTTGCGTGTATTAAGAAACCTAAAAAGTTTTTTACAGGTTTGAGCAGAAGAGGATATCTGAACTGGTTGCCAGACAAAGCCTATATAAAAATAGAATACCGCTTAAGAATGGGCAAGAAATTGAATCTCAAGAATCCCCAGACTTTTAATGAAAAACTTCAATGGCTGAAGCTGTACAACCGGAAGCCGGAATATACCAAAATGGTAGATAAGTACGATGCTAAGGCGTATGTAGCTGAGAGAATTGGCGAGGAGTATATTATTCCTACCATAGGTGTTTGGGACAAGTTTGAGGATATTGATTTTGACAGCCTTCCGGATCAGTTTGTGCTTAAATGTACACACGATAGTGGTGGGCTGGTGATTTGCCGGGATAAGAGCAAGCTGGATATTGAGGATGCAAAAAAGAAAATTGAAAAAAGTTTACAGCGAAAGTATTATTTAAGCGGAAGAGAATGGCCCTATAAAAATGTAAAGCCTCGTATTATTGCAGAAGCCTATATGGAAGATACAGCAACAGCTGAACTCCGGGATTATAAATTCTTTTGCTTTGACGGTCAGGTAAAGGCTTTGTTTATAGCAACAGAGCGTGCCAGCAAAACAGAGGAAACAAAGTTCGATTTCTTCGATGAGAATTTTAACCATTTGCCTTTTACAAACGGCCATCCCAATGCTGCAGTGATACCTGAAAAGCCGGTGAATTTTGAAAAGATGAAGGAACTGGCAGGAAAGCTGTCAGTAGGCATTCCGCATTTGCGGGTGGATTTTTATGAGGTGAACGGAAAGATTTATTTTGGTGAGCTAACCTTCTCCCATTGGGGCGGCATGATGCCTTTTGAACCGGAAGAATGGGATGAAACCTTTGGCAGCTGGATTCAAATATAGAAAGGGATACTGGAAAATGCTGAGATTCTTCAGAAATGTATATTTATATATTCTCTCATATATTTCCTACGAAAAATATGCCAGAAAAATAGGCGTAACCATAGGAAAGGATTGTAAATTACATGGCAGACCGGGATTCGGCTCAGAACCATATTTGATCAGTATGGGAGATCATGTGCAAACTGCAGGCGCAGGTGGGCGTGTGAGTTTTATTACCCACGAAGGCGGACACTGGGTGCTGAAGGGCTTGAATCCGGAAAAATATCGCAATACCTTTGGCTATGGCAGAATCACCATTGGTAACAATGTGTATATTGGCGCAAAGTCTACGATTTTGCGTGGCGTAACCATTGGGGATAATGTGATTATTGGTGCTTGTAGCTTGGTAAATAAAAGCTTGCCTTCCAATGGCGTTTATGCCGGTGTGCCAGCTAAGCGGATATGCTCACTGGAAGAGTGGGAGCAAAAATTTATGGAAGATATGCCAGAGTACGATCTTGAGAATTATAGAAAAAACAAAAAAGAGGAAGTTTTGAAGATCGTAGATAAGTTCAAATCACGCTAAGCGGCATGAAGATTTTTGTGCGCTTTGCAGGTCAAGTGAGGGGATAGAATGAAGATCGCTTTTCTATTTGGTTCAATGAGCCGTGGTGGTGCAGAGCGCGTCATAGCATCTTTGGCAAATACCTATTGCGCTAAGGGAAATGAAATTAGCATTATCACTACAGCTAATTCCGAATCTGGATATCCGTTGGATGCGCGCGTGCAGCATATTCGGCTGAATTTAGCGGGCAAATCGAAAAACAAAATAGAAGGACTGACCAGAAATCTGCGGATTATGGGCGCACTGCGTAAAGTTATACAGAAAAATAAATATGATGCGGTGATTACTTTCGAATTGCGCCAGGCAGTTTTATTGCAGTATGCTTTTCCTTTTGGCAGAAAGTTCAAGCTGATTGCTTCCGAGCGGGCAAATCCCAATACCCGCGAACTGGGCAAAGTGGAAAAATGGCAGTATAATAAAATGCTCACATTTGTAGATGGCTTTATTTTCCAGACAGATCGGGTTTCCCAGTGCTATCCGGAAAAGCTGCGAAAAAAAGGAATCGTCATTCATAACGGTGTGTTTCCGGAAATTCTTCCGGAGAAAGTGCCGGAATTTAATAGCCGCCGCCAAAAGGATATTTGCGCGGTGGGCAGATTGGCAGAGCAAAAGGGCTACGATGTTTTATTGGAAGCATTTTATATGTTCCGGCAAAACCATCCGGAGCATCATTTGCATATTTACGGCAAAGGTGCATTGCAGAAAAAGCTGGAAATGCAGATTGTGGAGCTGGACCTTTGCGACAGTGTGACACTTCACGGATCAGTGCCGGATGTGATGTTCCAGGTGGCAGATATGGGTATGTTTGTGCTGTCTAGCCGCTTTGAAGGAATGCCCAATGCTTTGATGGAAGCGATGGCTTGTGGGCTGCCTTGTATTTCTGCAGACTGTGATTTTGGTCCGGGAGAGCTGATTCGGGACCATGAAAACGGAATTTTGGTTCCCGTAGAGGATGCCGAAAGACTGGCTTCTGCAATGGCAGAAGTGGCAGATAACAGTGAAATGGCGGAAAAACTGTCCCAAAATGCACAGGCTATTCGCAAAACCCATAATGGAGAAAAGATTGCTGCAATGTATCGTCAGTACATTGAAGATGTAGTCAATGGCAAAAAAATAAGGAAGCATAACGAATGAGAAAAATTGTTTTAAAAATAGACGGCAAGCATAGCGCCCTGCAAAATGCGTCAATTATATTGGATCAGGGTAGACAGCAGATGATTTTTATTCTGCTGTTTGCTGTGCTGTACTTATTCCGGGATCTGGGCGGTTCCAATATTCCGGATAGTGTTTTTACAGTCTATTGTGCAATTGCTTTTATTTTAGCAGATATAGGAACTTGCCTGGGTATGTATATGTTTACCACTGCCTTAACAGTTCCGAACAATGAGATCATAATCGTATATTTGGGAATTATATTTGCAAAAATGTTTTTCTCAGGCATTATGCGGGTCAATGGCAGAATCCTGATGTTAAATTTGGGCCTGCTGGTTTTGCAGCTTATTAATGTAACGCTATTTTCCCATAGTGAGGTGGGAACAGTTTTTTATGACTATGCCACAAAAATGCTGCCGATCATTTTGCCGATGATCTGGTATAACGATGAGTATACTGCAGAGGATTACCGGAGTGCACTGATGTGTTATCTGGCTGGCGTTTTGCTGGGCGGAACAGTGACGATGATCCTGACTGCGGAACGAATCTCCTGGGATGTGCTGTTAAAAGGTACAGGCGGCAAGCGTCTGGGAAAAACCTATAATACAGAGGATGGTATGCAGACCACCTACAATGCAAACCAGCTTGCCATTATGTTTGTTGTTGCGGAAGCAATTATTATGCAAAGCTTAGACCAAAAGCGCATATCCAAGCTGCTAGGTATTCCGCTTTTAGGTTATTCTCTGTTTTTGATCGTTTTGACCCGTTCCAGAACCGGTCTTTTGGTAACCGGCTTGGCAGTTGCTTTGTATTTCTTTGTGATGGTGGTTCGCAGAAAAAGAATATTTGGCGGCATTGTGTTGCTGGGTGTTGTGGGATTGCTGGTTTTTACTGTTGTTAAATTTTTCCCGGGTATTGTGGATGCGGCATTGGGCAGATTTATCGACCAGGAGGACATTACCAACGGCAGAGTGGATCTTTTTGTGTTTTACATTGAGAAATGGTTGGAAAACCCCTGGAGCTTCTTGTTTGGTTACGGAATAGGTTCTTTCTTTGATGAGCTTGGAACCAACGCGTCTCCCCATAATGCATTTACAGATATCTTGATTTCCTGGGGACTTGTGGGATTTTTCCTTGTTGGTGTAATCCTTTTTATGTGTGGAAAAAAAGGAGTCAAGAATGTCAACAAGAAAACACATATGATAGCATTATTGCCGGCAATCGTGGCGATGATCTGTACATTGGCTGGTCAATATTTAACAACGAAAATTCCTCATATGCGAATTTGCTTTTTGCTTTTGGCGGCAAAGGCATGCATAAGCGAAAACTCTGTGCCAGACGGAAACCGGTGAACAGTGAACGACTTTTGATAAAGTGTTGTCATTGGGTATTATGAGACTATAGGCATTAAGAATTTGCATCATAGCCCGAATAAATCCTTGCTAGTAACAAGTGTGTGTTGTGATATTGAAAGAGAAAAGGTGAGTATATGAATGTAGCAGTATTCTTTCAAAAGAATCAAAACAAACGGTGGTGCGCGCTGCTCAAAAACTGCTATTACAAATTTTTTCTTAGGAGCAATGCAGCAAGAATACGCTATCTCCGGGATAGTGGGGCAAAGATAGGAAATGGCTGCGGTATAAAAAGTCTGGAGATTTTAGGATCAGAGCCATATCTTGTTGAAATAGGGAATAATACATATTTTGCCGGTAGCGATATAAAGATCTTTACCCACGATGGTGGTGTTGCACATTTGGCGCATATGGGCATTACCCCGAAACAATACGATTGTTTCGGCAAAGTGAAGATCGGAAGCAACTGCTTTATTGGACATGGAGCATTCATACTGAAACACGTTACCATTGGCGATAATTGTGTGATCGGTGCTGGATCTGTTGTGACGAAAAGTATACCTTCAGGATCTGTGGTGGCAGGAGTGCCGGCAAAAGTGATTTGCACAATTGAGGAATACTACGAGAAAAACAAGGTATATATTGATGACACAATAGGCTGGGATGCATATACAAAGCGCAAATATATAGAAAGCAATATGGATAAATATGAGAAGCTTCGGCAACAAAGGGAAGCTTTGTAAGGAAAACAGTTTTCAAAAAGTAGTATGTTAAGCATCAATATTAGGGAGTTATGCAACAGATGCAGGGAAATATAAAATTTAGTATTTTGGTGCCGGTGTATAATGCGGTAGAATATCTGGATGATTGTATCCAGTCTGTGCTGAAGCAAACCTATCAAAATTATGAGCTGATATTGGTAAATGACGGCTCTAAGGACAATTCCGGAGAGTTTTGCGATCGGTATGCGCAGATGTATAGCAATATATTTGCATATCACAAGGAAAATGCAGGTCAGCTGCACACAAGAGAATATGCCATTGCCAAAGCAAATGGCGATTACTATGTGTTCCTGGATTCCGATGATACCTTAAGAGAAAATGCGTTGGAAATCATCCAAAAAAAGGTCAAAGAATATGACTGCGATTGCCTGATGTATCAAATAGAGCGCGTTTGGGAGGGGGAGGTTTTGCACCCCGCACCTAAGTTTGCTGATTCTTGCATTACAGATAAGCGGGAACTGTATAAGAAATGCCTGTTATCTCCCAATTATAACTCTATGTGTTGCAAAGCAATAAAAGCGGAGGTTTTTCAAAGAGGGATAGAGTATACAAAGGAATACACTTCTCCCTTTGGTGAGGATTTAGTTCAAAGCTTAGACGTATTAAAAAACAGCGACAAGGTGGTATTTACAGATGCGGTTCTGTATAACTATACCTTCAATCCTAACAGTATCACACGAACAGTCACTTGTGAGAATCTGGATCTTTTCAAATTTGCAACCGGTCAACGGGTGTTAACCTTCTTAAAAGATGAAGCCGTATGGGGCGAAGAAGAATTTCGTCAATATAGAAATGATGGCAATTATTTACTGTGCAGAAGATTGCTCGCTATTGGCAAGCAGAAAATGTCCTGCAAAAAGAAGCGGGAAATGTTTGCGTATATAAGAAATACAGAGTTTTACCGTGGCTTTTTGAAACAAGCAAATTATAAAGGACGGGAACTGAGGAAAAGAACATATATGTTCAATCTTTTCCAAAAAGAATATGATACAATTTTAATCGCTTATCTTTGGTGCTATTGGAGAACACAGGATCTAAAGAAATGGTTGAAAAAGTAAAGAATATGATACAGGAATAATATGGGAGGATGTTTATGGCAAGCAGCAGACAGAAAAAAGCAAAACTGAATATTGCAACATCCTTATTAGGTCAGTTTGTAGCCTTGGTTTGCGGCTTGATCGTACCTCGACTGATGATTGGCTCCTTTGGCTCGGAGGTTTACGGTGCAACGGCATCCATTGCCCAATTCCTTTCTTATATCACTTTACTGGAAGGTGGCATTGGTGGTGTTGCCCGGGCTGCCTTATATAAGCCGCTGGCAGAAAACGATGCCCTTGCCATCAGCAGAGTACAAAGTGAGATCGAACGGTTTTTCAGAGGCGTAGGCTATATTTTCTTTGCCTATGTGGTGGTGATTGCCTGCTCCTTTAAGTACATATCCCATACGGAAGTGCTGGACTGGACCACATCCTTTTTCCTGGTGATGGTAATCAGCATTTCCACCTTCGGTCAATACTTTATTGGTATTTCCAATTCGGTATTGCTCCAGGCAGCGCAGAAAACCTATATTACACAGGTAATCAACAGCCTTGCAGTGATACTTAACACGGTGGGCATTGTCGTGCTGGTAAAGCTCAACTGCAGTATTATTACTGTTAAGCTGGTAAGCAGCTGCATTTTTATCTTGCGGCCGATCGCTATGCGGTTGTATGTAAAAAGATGCTACAAGCTGGTATCCTGCAAAAAAACAGACGAAAAGCACTTGGAGCAGAAGTGGGATGGCTTGGGACAGCACATTGCCTATTATTTGCATTCCCACACGGACATTGCGGTGTTGACCCTTTTTGTGAACTTAAAAGCAGTTGCGGTCTATGCTGTATATAATATGGTAATTGCCCATATGCAAAGCCTTTGTACGGCTTTTGCTACGGGAATGGAAGCGCTGTTTGGGGATATGCTGGCAAAAAAAGAACACGAAAAGCTGAATAAGACATTTAGCTATTATGAAACAATGATTTCCGTTGTTACAATAACGCTATTTTCTGTTTGTGCGGTGCTGATCGTTCCTTTTATAAAAATCTACACAAAAAATGTTGCAGATGCAGATTATATTCAGCCGGTATTTGCCATTTTGATGATAATCTCAACTGTGCTGTACTGCTTGCGGACACCTTATCATTGCATCGTGATCGCAGCAGGCCACTTTAAGCAGACAAGCTGGGCGGCTTATGGCGAAGCGGTGATCAATATCCTTCTTTCCATACTGCTTGTAAATTGGCTTGGCTTATGTGGTGTGATTATTGCTACAGTAGCAGCAACGGCTTTCCGGTTAGGATACTATGTAATATACCTGGCTGGGAATATTGTCAATAGAAGTGTTTGGCTGTTTGTGAAGAGAGTTTGTGTGAATGGACTGGCATTTGCAGGCGTATTTGTAGCCGGTTCACTTGCTGTTGCAAATTTGGAAATGAACAATTATCTCCAATGGGCAATTGCCGGTGTGATTGTTACGGCGATCGCTTTGGCGGTTGTTCTCCTGCTGAATTTCCTTACATACAAAAATGATGTAATGCAGTTAAAATTGAGAAGGAAATAAAAATACGGAAAATTGCTTGAGGCAATAGGGAAGGGAGAAACAGAAAACAGAATGAAAAGCGCTCTGATTGCAACAGAAAAGCAAAGACTAGATTGGCTGGATGCCCTGCGGGCATTGGCAATGCTTTTCGTGATGTATGGACATCTCTTTAAGCGATATCATTTTTTTCTGTTCACCAGTCCCATAAAGATTCCACTGTTTTTTGCGATCAGTGGATATCTGCTATACGGAAGAATGGATGATTGGAAAAGCTTTCTTCGCCGATTGACTTTAAGAGTTGTTGTGCCGTGGTTGATTTTATCTTTTGGCTTTGGTCTGCGCTTTGTTTTGACACAGGGCTTTGCATTTTATGCAAATTACGCAGTAGAGGTACTGCTGGGTAAACGCCTGTGGTATATAGCTTGTTGCATTATTGCACAGGTTTTGTTTTATGTTCTGCAAAGGCTTGTCGGCTCCGGATGGAAGCTTGGCTTAGGGGTTGTTCTACTCACGGCAAGCGGCCTGGTTATGAGCGCTTTTGGTGTAGGAGATCTGCTTCAGTTCCGCACGGCACTGATTTGTCAGTTCTTTTTGCTCATTGGATATTGGTTTAAAAAATATGAAGATAAGCTTTCTGCGGGCAACCTTGGAATGGGCCTTGGGATGCTTGGTGTTTATATAGCGTTAGCAATCGGCAGTAAGTTCCTGTTCCCCAGGAAAATTTTAGATGTGCATACGGATGTTTACTACAACATTCCCTATTGCTTTCTTTTGATTACTGTGGGTTGTGTGGCGCTGTTCGCCTGCGCGCGTCACTTGCAAAAAATTCCCCGGTGGCTTTGCTTTATTGGACAAAATACACTGGTGTTTTACATTCATGCAACCTTTTGGACGGATCTGGCAAAAGAAGGACTTTCTTTGCTGAAAATATCTTTGCCGAAAACCTGGTGGGGAATGTTGATATTGCTGGCTCTGAGCTGCATTGGTTGCGCCTTTGAAGCAATTGTGTTGAATAAAATTTTCCCGGAAGCAAACGGAAAGAAACGAAAGAAAAAAGCTGTGGAGGCAATATGAATTGTACGGAAATTTATGAATCCATATATAAGAAACCGCCGGCGGATGTGGCGTTTTGTCCCTATCGGGTCTGTCCCGTTGGTGCCCATGTGGACCATAACAAGGGACTTATTACCGGTCTTGCCCTGGACAAGGGAATCCATATTGCTTACAGCCCGAAAATGAACGGTGTTGTGGAGCTGGTTTCCCTGCAGTTTGACAAGCGCGCCCAGTGGCATGTGTCGGCAGTGCCGGAAGAGAAGGAAAATGACTGGGCGGATCAGCTTCGCGGTGCGACACTGATGCTGTCGCAAAAGCACAAGCTAACGGTTGGCTTGTGCGGCGTGGTGGAAGGCAGCCTGCCTATTGGCGGACTTTCTTCTTCAGCTGCGGTCATTTTGGCTTTCCTGTGCGCCCTTTGCAAGGTTAACGGGTTAACCATTCCAGATCAAGAACTGATTTTGATTGCACAGGCGGCTGAAAATAAATATGTAGGCGTGTCCTGTGGACTTTTGGATCAGTGCTGCGAGGTCTATTCCAAAAAAGATCATCTTTTGTATTTGGATACAAAGGATTGCAGCTATGAGCTGATTCCCACTTCCCCCAATATGAAGCCCTATAAAATTGCTATTTTCTTCTCTGGTCTGGAGCGGAGCTTAGCTGGCTCTAAGTACAATATGCGGGTGGATGAATGTCGCAGCGCAGCCTATTCTATGTTGGCTTATGCGGGTATGGACTATGGCAAGATCGCAGAAACAAATCTGCGGGATGTGCCCTATGAGGTGTTTTTGCAGTATAAAGACCGATTGCCGGAGCCCTTTGCCAAGCGGGCAGAGCATTATTTTCAGGAAAACATTCGGGTAGAGCAGGCGGTGGAGGCTTGGCGCCGGGGTGATATTGAAAGCTTTGGCAAGCTGTCCACCCAGAGCGGTTATAGCTCCATTTATAATTATGAAACCGGTTCGGAGGAGCTGAAAGCACTCTATGAGATTATGGCGCAAACAGACGGCATTTACGGAGGCCGTTTCTCAGGCGCTGGTTTCAAAGGCTGCTGTATGGCACTGATCGACCCCGCTTACGAAGAAAAAATCATAGAAACCGTCAAGCGGGAGTACTTAAAGAAATTCCCGGAACTGAGCGAAAAATTCTCGGTGCATATTTGTAAAAGTGCCGACGGAGTAGGAAGATAATATGAAATGTTTGATTCTGGCAGCTGGTTATGCCACCCGGCTGTATCCCTTAACAGAAAATTTCCCCAAGCCGCTTTTGAAGGTGCGGGAGAAAACGATCTTGGACTGGCTGGTGGACGATTTAGACGCTGCCGGATTGATCGATGAATATGTGGTGATTACGAATCACCTCTTTGCCCAGCATTTTGCAAACTGGGCAAAGATAAAGAATCAAAAGATTACCGTTGTGGATGATGGAACCAGCACCAATGAGACACGCTTAGGTGCGGTGAAGGATATTCAGTTTGCCATTGATAAGTTGAAGCTGGACGATGATATGATGGTGATTGCCGGCGACAATGTCTTGTCCTTCAGCCTGACGGAATTTGCCCGTTATGCAAAGGAAAAGGGAACACCCTGTATTATGCGCTATTTTGAGGCAGAACCTAAAAAGCTGTCCAAAAGCGGTGTGGTGGAAATTGACGAAACTGACCGGGTACTGTGTATGGAAGAAAAGCCTGCACAGCCGAAATCCAACTGGTGCTGCCCGCCTTTCTATTATTACACCAAAGAGGCAGCGAAGATGGTGGAAACCGGAATTGCCTACGGCTGCGGCACCGATGCTCCCGGTAGCTTTATTGCCTGGCTGTGTAAGCAGACGCCTGTTCACGCAATGGAAATGCCCGGCAGACGCTATGATATCGGAAACCTGGAAAGCTATGAGCAAGTACAAAAGGACTATCAGGGAATTACGAAATAAAGATTGGAGGTGTCTAACCAAGACACCTCCTATTTTTGTGCGACAAATTTCAGTTTATCGGGCTGTAGGGGCGATTCACGAATCGCCCGCGGGTCATTCGTGAATGACCCCTACGGTTTGTCGAGATGTTCATAACATCTCGACAAACTGAAATTTGACAAAAAGAAGCTGTTTCGCAGAAAGCGAAACAGCTTCTTTGATTCGGTTAAACTTCCTTGCTCTTGTTGGCAATCTCCAGCAAGCACTTTGCAGTGAACTCTGCAGGCGTCATTGCGCCCAGATCGTCGCCCTTGCGGGTACGGACGGAAACAGTGCCGTTTTCCATATCCCGGTCGCCAACCACCAACATATAGGGAACCTTCTGCAGCTGTGCCTCGCGGATCTTGTAGCCCAGCTTTTCGGAACGGTAATCGCCCTCTGCGCTGATGCCCACATTTTTCAGATCCTCCACAAGACCCTTGCAGTAGTCGTGCGCCCGGTCGGTAATGGGCATTACCCGAACCTGCTCCGGCATCATCCACAGAGGCAGTGCGCCGGCATAACGCTCGATGAGGTAAGCCAGGGTGCGCTCGTAGCAGCCAAGGGATGTGCGGTGGATAATATAGGGAGTCTTTTTCTGACCGTCTGCATCCACATATTCCATACCGAACTTCTGTGCCAGCAGCATATCGATCTGGATGGTAACGATGGTGTCCTCCTTGCCGAATACATTCTTGTACTGAATGTCCAGCTTCGGACCGTAGAAGGCAGCTTCGTCAATACCGATCTCATATTCCACGCCCAGATTATCCAGAATTTCACCCATAACCCGCTGTGCTTCTTCCCACTGCTGGGTTGTGCCTTCGTACTTAATGCCGGCACGGGCAGGATCCCACTGGGAGAAACGGAAGGAGCAGTTTTCCAGCATACCAACGGTATCCAGAACATATTTTGCCAGCTCCAGACAGCCGCGGAATTCTTCCTCCAGCTGGTCGGGGCGGAGCACCAGGTGACCTTCGGAAATGGTGAACTGACGCACACGGATCAATCCGTGCATCTCACCGGAGTCCTCATTACGGAACAGGGTGGAAGTTTCGCCCAAACGCATAGGCAGATCCCGGTAGGAACGGGCGCGGTTCAGGTAGACCTGATACTGGAAGGGGCAGGTCATAGGACGCAGTGCAAAGCATTCCTTCTCTTCGTCATAGGGATCGCCCAGAATGAACATACCGTCCAGATAGTGATCCCAGTGACCGGAGATCTTGTAAAGATCCCGCTTTGCCATCAGGGGTGTCTTCGTCAGCAAATAACCACGCTTTTGCTCCTCGTCCTCGATCCAACGCTGCAGCTTCTGGATCACTCTTGCGCCCTTGGGCAGCAGAATGGGCAGACCCTGACCGATCTCTTCTACGGTTGTAAAGAATTCCAGCTCACGGCCCAGCTTGTTGTGATCCCGCTTCAAAGCCTCAGCCTGTGCTTCCAGGTACTGATCCAGCTCGTCCTTGGAGGGGAAAGCAATGCCGTAAATGCGCTGCAGCATTTTCCGGTTAGAGTCGCCACGCCAGTATGCGCCGCAGGACTTGGTCAGTTTGAAGCCGTTGTGTTTTACTCTGCCGGTATGGTCTAAGTGCGGACCGGCACACAGGTCGGTAAATTCGCCCTGGGTGTAGAAGGAAATAACGGCATCCTCAGGCAGATCTTCGATCAGCTCTACCTTGTAAGGCTCGCCCAGAGATTCCATATAGGCGATCGCCTCTGCCCGGGGCTTTTCACTGCGCTCCAAGCGGATACGCTCCTTGCAGATCTTCTTCATTTCACCCTCAATCTGGGTCAGGTGCTCCGGGGTGAAGGAGAAGGGGGCATCAAAGTCATAGTACCAGCCTTCGTCGATAGCAGGACCGATGGCAAGCTGCACCTCCGGCCACAGACGCTTAACAGCCTGCGCCATAATGTGGGAGCAGGTGTGCCAGAAGGTTTTCCGATACTCGGGGTTTTCAAATGTGTACAGATTTTCTTCGCTCATAATCATTTCTCCTTTTGGTTTAAAGGTAGGGCGGGGGCTTGCTCCCGCCGTTGCTGGGTTCAATGGTGCTTAGTGGCGGGAGCAAGCCCCCGCCCTACAATAAAGGGTAGAAAAAATATACGTTGCGGCAAAAGGACGGTTGGTTGCCGGAAAGATGTTTTCAGAGTTGACTAAATAAAAAATACCCACCCCTGAAAAATCAGGGGTGGGATACAAAAGTATTCCACGGTTCCACCCTGGTTGCAGATTGCTCTGCCACTCATTGACGCAATAACGGGCGCACCCGGACTGCCATTTCCGGCAATCGGCTCAGAAGTGGTAGCCACTTTGCAGGGGTACAAGGTCATTTCACCATACTGACCTCTCTCTGGGAATCTTACAAAGGACTATGTCTTCCTCATAGCTTTCTAAAAAATAATATACCACAAAAATAAATGCCTGTCAATGTCAAAGTGCCCCAAAGAAAGCCAGCGGTTTTGGCACGATTGTTATAGCAAAAAAACAGAAAGTATGCTATAGTGAAAGAAAAAGGGGGGACAGGTATGCGTTCCTTGGGAGAGAGATCCACGGTAAACTTTGAATTTGTAAAGATGAAAGCCAGCAGATACGCTGCCTATGCCAAACAATCGCAGTATGAAGAAGATCGCGATGATGGACATATCCACGATTTTGCACAGGTCTGGTATTGCAGCTATGGCAAGTACACCCATATTGTAGGGGATCAGACCTATGAATGCACCGAAGGCTCTTTGGTGATCGTCCCCTCCGGTGTATATCACGAGATATTTATAAAAGCCGGTGAGGTAGAAACGGTGGAGCTGAATATAAGCAACAGGCTGTTTTTGCAGACCCAGCCGGATCAGTTGATCAATACCATTGCCAGAGTGTGTTTACCGTCCTTTTCCCAGGAACTGGGATGTCCCATTCCACTGTTTGTGATGCTCAGTCCTCAGTCCCGGAAACTGGCAGAGGAATATTTTTCCTGGCTTGCAATGCTTAGATACACCCCAAAAGAGATCGTGCAGAAAGAGGAACTGTACGAAAAACTGGAGAGCTTGTTCTCCCTTCCGGAACTTGCGATCCCTGCCCAATATCGGAAAAAAGCACTGCGAATTGCCCAAACCCAGGCAATTCCGATTTTTCAGATTATTTCCTATTTAAATATCCATTACCCGGAGAAGATCGAAGAAGAAACACTGCTGACAGAGGGCGGCATCAGCCGTCGGGGAATGTACCGATATTTTAGGCGTATCACAGGCTTTACCTATTCTCAATACCTGCAGCAACTTAGGGTTGCCCACGCTATTTTATATTTGCGGCAATCCAAATATTCTCTGACCCACATCTCCGATCTGTGCGGTTTTTGCGATGTGAGTTATATGTCCCGGGTGTTCCAACGATGCATTGGCGAAAGCCCCAAAAAGACATTAGACATCATGAAGGTATGTAAAAAATAGACTGTATACAGCCACAGCAGGTCAATTCTTGCTGTGGCTTCAGAGTGTCAAAGAACCTCCAAAACGTCAAAACATAGAATCATCTAATAGCAACCGACAAAGCCTTCTCCTGGAGGAGAAGGTGGCAAAAATCTATTGATTTTTGACGGATGAGGTGGAAAAAATGCTTGCTTTGCAAGATGTTTTGACTTACTGCCGGGTTCGCCCTCTACCGTATCGGTATACGCCGACGAGTGCGAACCCGTTGTCTTTGAAGCTTCTTTGACCTCTGCCAGTCTGTCAAAAACTACTTTTTTGACAGACTGCAGCCACAGCAGGAATGGTCCTGCTGTGGCTTTTTGCACAACTATGGCAGAAATTTCTGTTGTTGTATGGGCAGAACCCACAACAATAGGCACTATTTTACAACAAAAAAACAAAAGGGTATGATAATCTCTTATTAGAGAAACATTATGATTTGGGAGGAACGTATTATGAATAAAATATTCACCCGCATAATGGCAAGTTTGCTGCTTGTTTGTATGCTGGCAACCTTTATCGTGCCGGCTACCTTTGCAGATACAGACAGCAGCACGGTGATCAGCTATAACTTTGCCATTTATGATGATCCTGTTCTTAAGGCGGTTGTGTTAAAGAACGGAACATCCTTTAGAGATCTTGACTATACAGCCACTTCTCATCACGGCTGTGGTAAGACGGCTCAAAATTGTATTAAAGAGTGTTTTTATGATGCGGATCAAACCAATTGGTATCTGGAGGGGTCTTCTGCAATGGAAAGTGTAGAGATCCGAGCCAATGCTGGTCATCAGGAGGGTTCGCGCATCAATGCTACTGCTGCGGGACAATGGGTTGCTTTCCGACTGAAAATTTCCCAAACAGGTAAGTATGATGTGGTGTTCAATAGTAATTCCGGCAGCTATGGTGCAGAGGCTTATATGTTCCCTGCATCTGCGCTCACCGGAGGTAAAACGGTTGAGAGCCTGATGACACCGGAAAATAAGATGAACAATGTGGTCTTTAATGCCGCAGCAAAGGGGTTTGATGCCCAGCTGGGTGAAATTGAGGTTGCAAGTGCCGGAGAACACATCGTTGTATTCCGTGCAACTGGAACACGTTTGTATTTTAATGGACTGACACTGACCAAGACCGGCGATATCTCTGTTCCCCAAACCAGCGAAGCAACCACAACCGGCGAAACCGGACCGGCAGTCGGCACGGTTGCACAGACCTGGGATTTTATCCTCTACAATGCAGAGCAAGACCGTGGCTATAACGCTATGTTTATGAAAAATGGTGTGCTTACCAGAATGCACTACGGAAGCACCTGTAACTGCGGTTGTAGAAAGACGATCCAGGCGCATTTGGCAGATGCGTATGATGACCTGAAATGGATGTATGTGGAACGTACCGACAGCATTGGAACAGACGGTCTGTATTTCCGGTCGGAAGGTGCCTGGGGTCTGCGCGTTAAGGCTGCGAATGATACCGGCTGGTCTGCCTATAAACTGAAGGTGGATCAGGCAGGTACATATAGCCTGCGGCACACTCCTGCGGTTAAGAATAGCGGCACCTATAAGGCATATATTTTTACATCTGCTGAGCTGGAGGCTACCGCCAATGGCACAGTGGCAGAACTGATGGGGGCAAGCAACGCTTCTTCCCACTGTGTAGGACAAATCGCAGTTTCTTCTGCAAACCTCTCTGCTGATTTTAATGCATACCATTTTGCAGATGCAGGCGAATATATTGTTGTGTTTGAGCATATCGACACGGGCTTTTTGTTCTTAGGAGAGCTGGCACTGGTGGTT
This sequence comes from Faecousia sp., assembly GCA_045656945.1. Lineage (GTDB taxonomy): Bacteria > Bacillota > Clostridia > Oscillospirales > Oscillospiraceae > Faecousia. The sequence continues at coordinate 37,816 of JAZOSD010000016.1, read as the reverse complement.
GCAGACTCCGGCAGTGTTCCGGAAACTTCTGAACCCGAGATCACCACTACTCCGGTGATATCGACTGCTCCTGAGACTACCACCACTCCCGAGACCACAGCCCCTGTTGTACAGGGGGAGAATTTCTGGAACTTTAGATTTTATCAGATCCCCGGCTATGAAAATGTGGCAAATATGAGCAGCTATTCTACACTCAATGCAGACTGCCGCTGCGGCATGAGCCATAAGATCATAGACCACCTGAATACATCCTATCCGGAACTTGGCTGGAAAATTGCCGGCACTTCTGCGGGCACTGTTTCCGGTATTTCCGCCCGTTGTGCAGAAAACAGAGGTCTTGGCTTGAAGATCGAGGCAAGCAACTGGGTGGGCATTACCCTGAAAGTAACCGCCAGCGGTATGCAGGAGCTGATCACCACCGGCAACACCACACAAACCGGTTTTGTGGCATATCTGTTCCCGGGCGCTTTGACAGAGGAACAGATCGGCGATCAAATGGCTGACCGCAATGCAGTGGCGGGAAATCTGATCAAGTCCGGTGTTATACCCGCTGCAGAGCCTTCCTCTATGGGTGTTTATGATTTCACCGCCGGAGAGTATACGCTGGTGATCTACAATACCAACAACAGACTGCGCACAATGTACTTAGGTTCTATTGCACTGCAGGAATATCAGGGGGAAGCACCTACCGAGCCTGCCGTTCCTGAAACCAGCGTGCCGGAAGCACCCTTTGTGCCTGCGGAAAGCTATTGGGATCTGGAGGTCTACAAGACCTTTACAAACCTTGTCCCCGATGGCAGCAAGCTGACACCAATGGATACCTGTTCCTGCGGTGCAGGTCATACCATTAAAGAACATATTGACAGCGCATATAGCCAGCTTGGCTGGAAATTTGCCGGTGCATCCACCGCAGATATGAGCACCGTTACCATCCGTCAGCAGGATGACCGGGGCATTCGGATGAGCCCGGAGGCACAGGGATGGGTTGGCTTTAACCTGAATGTGACCCAGTCCGGAAAATGTGATATTTATGTCATCGGCAGAGGCAGCCAACAGGATGGCATCTACGGATATATTTTTGAAGGTGCGCTGACTGCCGAGCAGATTGCAGAAAAGATGGCAGATACCGCTGCCATTGCGAAAAATTCTTTGGGCATCCCGGTTAAGGGTGCAAAGACCCCTTCGGTGATCGGCTCCTGGAACTTCAACACCGGAGAATATACTTTGGTGCTGCGCAATGCCCGTCAGGATAAGGCCCGTACGGTCCACATCAGCGGCATTGGCCTGTTGGGCGAAAAACCCGTTCCTGTGGTGGATAAAAAGGTCTATAACTTTAACCTGATGAAGGACGATCCCACTCTGGAGAAAAAGGGTCCCACCAGCCGTTATAACGCGGACGGTACCATCCGCACCAATCAGCATATTGAAAGTCTTTATAATAACAACACCATCGACTGGAAATTTGAAACCCAGAGTAAAGCGTGGCAGGCAAGCACCGCATCCTTCCGTGCAGGCTGCTTCCGCTTCAAGAGCACAGAAAATTACCGGGATGTGGCAGACCAGTGGTTTGCATTCCGCATTGAAAACCCCGGCACGGCAAAGTATGACATCCGCCTGACCACCAGCGGGGCAGGTATGATGGTGGCAAATGTTTACCTGATTCCTGCAACCTCTCCGCTGACAATGTCGGAAGCAAAGATCAAGGAGGCAATGATCGAAGAGAACCTGCTGGTAAAGGGTGCGATCATTGATAAGAAGGACACCTTCTACTTAGGCGATTACACCTTCGGTATGGAAGAAGAATATCTGCTGGTATTCGAATTTACCAAGGGCACGATTTTGTATCTGAATGAAATCACTATGACCAAAGACGGTCTGGTGGCAGACGGTACGATTAAGAAGGATGTTACCTATAACGGATTTGTGTATGACTTCGATATGGGCGATAGCCTGAACGGTTATTACACCAAGTCCAAGACCATGATGGGCGATGTGCTCAGCGACCTGAACAATATGTGGTCTAACGGCACATTGAAGTGGAAGTGGGAAACCTCCTCCAGCGGCAAAGAACCCGGCAATCTCCATCGGTTCTACCGTGTTGGCGGTATGCGCTTCTTCCATAAGGAAAATGCCTGGGTGGCTGTCCGGATCAAGAGCCCCGGCAGCGGCACATATACCCTGACGATGAACCACGCATTGATGATCTCCGGCGGTACGACCGCTGTGTATATTCTGCCCGGCGACACGGAGGATATCGAGTTTGCAATGGACCCGAAGAACCGTGTGGGCAAGGTGGCGATGTATAACGACGGCATCAATCCCAATGTGGAAGACGGAAAAACTGCCTTTGTGGGCTACTGGGACTTTGAGGCAGGCAAGGAATACATTATGGTATTCGAGTCCTACAAAGCATCCCCCTATTCCGACGATAGCTATGTAAATATCTCTCAGGTGATCGCCCAGAAGGGCAAGATCGACTACACCACCACCGAGGATAAGCAGGTAGACTCTGTTATGGTGCAAGAGAATGTGGTGCCGGTTGCCGACGCTCTGTCTTCTTGCGTGGTGACAGAGATTTACGGACACGACTATTTCTTCCTGCCCATTGAAGGCGGCGCAATGCTGGTGTACGATCTGGATACCCGTGAGTTGGTAGATACGGTTACTACCGGTTATGCCCGTACGCTGGATATCCAGCAGGATAAGGACGGCAACATCTGGATCAGCGGCTCTGCAAAATATATGGTCCGCTACAATCCCTACACCAAGGAAACCTTTAGAACACTTGCTTTTACAAAGGTAGACTGGATGAGCAATTACTCCGGTGCAAACAGCATTTGCACCGCTTCCGACGGAAAGATCTGGTTTGGCACCTACTACTCCAGTATCCTGTGCGTCTATGATCCTCAAACCGATACCTACCGGAAGGTAGGAAAGGTGGCGGACCGTAACATTTCCAAGATCCACGGTATTATGGAGCATAATGGCTTCCTGTATATGACTACGGAAGCAGGCGATGCAGAAACCTCCATTGTGAAGTTTGATCTGGCAACGGAGAAGGTGGTAGGTTCTGTGGATACTACTCACATGATGGGTACAGCCGGCTATCTGGCTACATTGTCTATGCTGGGCGATGGCGATTTGTTGGTTGCCGGTGTTAGCTCTAATAAGCTTGATGGCTTTGTGGCGGTCAACCCGGAAACTATGGAACTGGTGGAAGTGGAAGGCATCTTCGGTTATATGGGTATGTATGCCTCCGAAGTGATCGACGGCAAGCAGTATGTGGTATCCAATGGTTATGGCCTTTATGAATACGACCTGGCAACCAAGACCTTCTCGAAGGTTCCCGGCTTCGGAAACCAGGGCATCGGATTTAGAAGTACGGCAAATTCCCTGGTAACCATCGACGGTCAGAAGTGCCTGTTCACCTACACAACCTCCGGCGGTCACCCCAGATACTTTGCTATGGAAGATAAGGAGTATAAGACCTGGGACGATCTGGTGGTCCACGGCAGCGGCGGTGCGGGAATCCGCAATGTGACGGCTGGACCGGATGACGGCAGATTGTATATCGGCGTCTTTAACAGCGATCAGGGCGGTATTTATGATGTAAATCAGGGCAAGCTCACCGGCTACTATAAGACCGGAGGTCAGGGCGATAGCCAGATCTGGTACGAGGGTAAGTTCTACGGCGGTAACTATTCCTCCACCACCCTCAACGAGGTTGTCATTACCGATTATAATGCCACCAGACCGGCAACCAACGAGGTCATTCAGCGTTGGAGACTGGATCACGAGGAAACCGGTCAGAAGCGTGTCCACGAGCTGGCAGCCGGTGACGGCTACATCTTCGCAGGCACCATCCCGGATACCGGTGAATACGGCGGTGCAGTTACCGTCTATGACACCAAGACAGGCCGCTGGTATACCCACCGGAATGTGGTTCAGGATTGTGCAGTCACCGGACTTGAGTACTACGATAAGCTCCTGTACGGTGTAACCAGCACCTCCGGCGGTACCGGCACTACGGCTGCAAAGCCGGCAGGCAGTTCTGCAAAGATATTTGTTTATGATTATGAAAACCGTGAAGTAGTGGCAACTATGGATCCCAGAGATTATATCAAGGGACTTCCCAGCCCGGTTGCTTTCATTGGCGGCTTCGGTCAGGACCCGGTGGTAGAAGGCCGTTTCTGGGCAGTTGTGTCCGAAACCTTGTTCTGCTTCACCTTCGATAAGGAAGCTAAGACCTTCCAGGTTCAGGAAGTGATCTCCTTCGATAAGAGTGCCTACGATGCAAGTGCTGCAAAGCATATGTGGTCTAAGCGGGTACTCTTTGACACCGAAAGAAATTACATCTACTATTCCTTCGACGCAAACGGCGGCTTCCAGTGTATAGAACTTGCAGACTGGAATGCACCTGTAGGAAGCGTGAAGGTAAAGACTCACAGCCGTATTATGGGCGATGCACCCCAGTTCTATGACCTTGGCGCAGACGGCGAGCTGTACTATGGTAATCAAGCACACCTGTATATGCTGCCGCTGAATGTGACTGACGAAGATTGGCAGATCGCAGGAGCCGTTGACAAGATGATCACCGATCTGGGCGAAGTCACCCTGGAAAAAGAAGCGGACATTAAGTCTGCCCGCTCTGCCTACGATAACCTCTCCTGGCGGTATAAGGCACTGACCCAGAAACTGGAGCTGCTGCAGGAGTCTGAAACCGATCTCTTAGAGTGCAAAATCGACGCCGTTGTTCTGGAAGAAGTGGACGCAGACAGCCTGCCTGAGCTTCAGGAATATGTGGACACCTACAATGGCTTCAACGCCCGCCAGAAGAAGTACACCAAAAACTATGCCTATTTGCTGGAAGCTTATGCCAAGGCTACCGCGCTCAATGATGAGCGGGTGGCTGCAGCAATGCAAAAGCGGATGGATGATCTGGGTAAGAAATTCCCCCTGACACTGGAGGATGAGCCTGAGGTTTTGCAGCTGCGTGCTGATTATGACGCACTGACCGGTCCTCAGAGAGCCTTGGTGGATGCCAAGAACCTGGAAGAGGCGGAGGCACAGATCAAGGTGCTCAGAGCCGAGTTTGTTAAGTATGTAGAGCAGCTGATCCAGAAGATTCCGGATCAGATCACGCTGGCAGCTGAGGAAGTCATCGTTGCTGCCCGTGAAGCAGCGGATAAGCTCTATGTCAACGAGCGTAAGGAAGTTTCCTACTCCAAGCTGACAAGCGCAGAAGGTAAGCTCAGAACCCTGAAAAGAGCCAAGGCAGCTGCTGAGGAAGTGGATGCCCTGATCGATGCCATCGGCATTGTCACGCTGGGTGACAAGGACCGCATTGCAGAGGCTCGGGAGGCCTATGATGCCCTCAACGGCACAGCCATGACCTTCCTGCAAAAGGGTAAGAAGCTGGAAACTGCTGAATTTATCCTGAAGGCACTGCAGACCTGGGGTATCCCGGCAATTACCGTTGCCAATGCAGGCATTGTCTTTGCTGTCCTTTGGTTCGTTCCTTCCCTCCATAGCAAGGTCTTTAAGACCAAAAAGAAGGAAGAAGAGGTAATTGACAATTGACAATTGTCAATGATTCCGTATCAATCGCCAAACCGTAGGGCGGGGGCTTGCTCCCGCCACTACAAATGAAAATCGCTCGTTTCCTTCCCTATACAAAGCCCCCGGCGGTACTCCCGCCGGGGGACTTTGTGTTATCTGGAGGGAAGGGAATAGATCCTATTATGCAGAACCTGAAAGTGGAGGTCAAGTGCCTAAAAATATAGGAATTTTTACTGCTATGGGAAGAAAAATCCTAAAAATCAGGGCAAAAATGGTTACCATAATTATGGGATGACCAAAAATTAAGAAAAGTAACATAATTTTACGAATTATGTCAACAAGCATACCCAAACCACTAGATATGGTGCTTTTTTATGGGTAAAACTGCATATTTAGAGTGTATAGTTTACATAAAATTATGGGCATATTTTGATAAAAAGTTGTCATATTCCGGAGTTTAGCAGAAAAGACTTGACTTTTTCAAAATAATTGTTATAATAGGCATACAATCCTTTGCAGGGTTGTTTTTCTTTGTTACCAATTGATACCGCCTTTTCGGGCGGAATAAAGGATGAAAGTTTGCGAAAGGAGGTCTATTTCTTGCAGCTTATTTCAATCAACAGAAACAGAAAGCTTACCCGGATCGCAGCGATGCTGATGGTGATGATTTGCCTGTCCAGCTTGCTGACAATGCCGGCGTTTGCACAGAATACTTATGTGATTACCGATGGCGATCAGGTGACGGTGCATACCACTTTTGCCACCAATCCGGAAAAAGTCCTCAATGAGGCAGGTCTGCAGTTAGGTGCAGAAGATTCCTATACCACCCAGGCATCCTGGACAGGCGGAGAGATCACCGTCCAGCGTGCCCAGCAGATCAAAGTGTCCGTTTGCGGCACACCCATGGAAACTACCAGCACCGGTGAGACCGTAGGCGCTCTTCTGGAGCGGCTGGGCGTGTCTGTAAGCGACGATTATCAGGTGTCCGAGAATTTGGACGCAGTGACCTATGACGGTCTGGAGCTGACAGTGGACCATATCGTCCATCAGACAGAAACCTATACTGTAGAGATTCCCTATGAAACCACCTATTGCTATGACCCCACAATGGAAGAGGGTCAGGAGCGGATCATCAGCGAAGGTGTATGCGGACAGATGTTGCGCAAGGCAGATGTTGCCTATGTCAATCTGCAGGAGCAGAGCCGAAATGTTGTGGAGGAAACCGTACTGCAGCAGCCTGAAAATCAGGTGGTTGCAGTGGGTACCGGTGAGAATGTTGGCGGTCAAAACGATCAGGTTCTCATTGGCGATGGCGTGATCGTTCTGCCTACCGGTGAGGTTCTGACCTATACCAGAACTGCACAGTTTGTGGCAACCGGCTACAGCCAGTTTAATGAAGGCTGTAACGAGATCACAGCTACCGGTTCTCATGTCCGTCCCGGCGTAGTGGCGGTGGATCCCGATGTGATTCCCTACGGCACCCGGATGTTCATTGTTTCCAATGACGGCGCGTATGTTTACGGCATTGGCACGGCAGAGGACTGCGGCGGTGCGATTCAGGGCAACCGCATCGATCTGTATTTTGAAACAGATCCGGAGTGCTTCCAGTTCGGTATCCGTAACTGCACCATCTACTTCCTGGGTGACGCCAATTGGCGATAATATGGATTGCAAAAATATCCGTGTGTTGTTATAATAACAGCACACGGATATTTTAGTTGAGGTTTTGCTATGATAGATGTTTGCAATATTGGGGTGATGAAGCCCCTGCTGGAGGCTCACGGCTTCCATTTTTCCAAAGCAAAGGGTCAGAACTTTCTCATTGCCCGTTGGGTGCCGGAGGAAATTGCCCTCCAATCCGGTGTGGACAAATCAGTGGGTGTGCTGGAGATCGGACCGGGCATTGGCCCGCTGACCCAGCAGCTTTGCCTGAACGCACAGAAGGTCTGTGCAGTGGAACTGGATAAGCGATTGGAGCCGATTCTCCAAAAAACGGTGGGGGAATTTGACAACCTGCAAATCATTTGGGACGATGTACTCAAGCAAGATGTGAAAAAGCTGGTGCAGGAGCAGTTTTCCGGTCTGCGCCCTATGGCTTGTGCCAATCTGCCCTATTATATTACTTCTCCCATTTTGACAGCACTGCTGGAAGCGGAGTGCTTTGAGGCGGTGACGGTCATGGTGCAAAAGGAAGTGGCAGTGCGGATCGCAGCAAAGCCCGGCACAGCGGATTACAGCGCCTTTACGGTGTTCTGTCAGTACTATGCAGAGCCGGAAATTTTGTTTGATGTGCCTGCCCATTGCTTCCTGCCTCAGCCGAAGGTTACCTCTGCGGTTGTTACCCTGCGCACCCGGAAGGAGCTGCCCTGGGAAATTGACAGTAAGGAAATTTTCTTCCGCACTGTTCGGGCAAGCTTTGCAATGCGCCGGAAAAAGCTTTCTAACGGCTTGGCATCCGGATTCCCGGAGCTGGGAAAAGCCGGTGCAGAGGAAGTGATCCGCGCTTGCGGTCTTGATGAAAATGTCCGGGGCGAAACACTGGATATCGGTCAGTTTGCAGCCATTGCCAATGAAATTGTTCGCAGGAGAAAATAAATGTACGAGTTTTTGCTACTGGATATGGATGACACCATTCTGGACTTTAAGAAGGCAGAAGAGGTGGCACTGAAAAAGACCTTGCGTTCCTTTTCCTTAGAGCCGACCCAGGAGGTCTGCGCCCGGTACAGTAAGATCAACCAAGGTTATTGGGAGATGCTGGAGCGGAAAGAGATCACCCGGGAAAAGCTGAAGGTGCAGCGCTTTGGCGACTTGTTCCGGGAATATGGCATTGAAATTGATAGTGAGCTTTGCGCCAAGCGGTATGTGGAAAATCTGGCACAGGGTCACTTCTTTATGCCCGGTGCAGAGGAAGCGGTGCAGCGTCTTTCTGGGAAATATAAGCTTTATATGGTCAGCAACGGTGCGACAGATGTGCAAATGAGCCGTCTGGGCAGTGCGGGGATTGGAAAATATTTCCAAAAAATATTCATTTCCCAGCAAGTGGGTGTGGACAAGCCGGATAAGCTGTTTTTCGACCGCTGCTTTGCCCAGATTCCAGATTTTGATAAGAACAAAGCAATGATCGTAGGCGACAGTCTGACCTCCGATATTTTAGGCGGCAGAAATGCAGGCATTGCCACCTGCTGGGTCAACCCCAACAAAAAGCCCGCCAGGGAAGATATCCCGGCGGACTATGAGATCACAGCGCTCAGCGAACTGGAAGCTTTTCTGGAAACTCTATAATTTTATTGGAAATCGTAGGGGCGACCTGCGGTCGCCCACGGGCGGTCACAGACCGCCCCTACAAACCATATAGGTAAAAATTACATTAGAGTTTAACGGTTACCGGACAGTTCAGCGTCATAGAATTTGGCGTTACCTTGCAATCCATAGCCAAAACCTGAACTCCGGCAGCGGCAGCCTCCCGGAGGGCAGCACCGAAGTCCGGATCGGTAGCGTCGTTGGGATGTAAGTATTTTACATTCCACATTTGAATCACAAACAGCACATAAGCACCGTATCCCTTTTTTACAAGGGAAGTCAATTCCTTCAAATGCTTTGCGCCCCGCAAGGTGGGGGCATCGGGGAAGGCACAGACACCGTCTGTTTCTAAAGTGACGCCCTTTACTTCCAGAAAACAGGTTTTTCCGTCTTTCGTGAAGGAAAAATCAAAGCGGGAATTGCCTTTTGTGGTTTCCGGGCGCAGGTTTTCAATCGCACCCAAGCCTCCGGCTGCCAACCATTCCCCCGCAGCCTTGTTAGGGGCTTGGGAGTCCATATTGATCAGCCGATTTTCTTTTTCTACGCAGATCAGGTCATACCGGGTCTTTCGTGTGGGGGAGTTGGCATCTAAGCACCAAACGGTCGCACCGGGGGATAAAAGCTCCCGGCAGCGGCCGGTATTTTTTACATGGCAGATCTCCTCTTTGCCGTCTATTTCAATGTGGGCGATAAAACGGTTGGGGCGGGAAATAAATTTTCCGGCAACCATCCGGGAATATTCCATAATATCCACTCCTTTTTCTTCATTTTACCCCTTCTTCCCCCGAACCGCAAGTCAAATTTCCGTTTGTCGCATCGGTTTGCTAGCGCACTATCCACACCCTCTCCCTCTGGGAGAGGTGGCGCCGTAGGCGACGGAGAGGGTTAAGATAGTTTTTCGTATTTATGCCCTCTCAGTCAGCTGCGCTGACAGCTCTCCCAGTGGGAGAGCGTGAGGCGTGTGCATCAAATAAACAGACCGATAAACAGAAATTTGCCATTCTGTGAGTATCTTGACTTTTTCTTTTTGGGGGATATAATAAAAGAGGTAGAAAACCAATACATAAAATGAGGTGTAATTATGCTTTATATGACTGCTGATCAAAAATCTGAAAATAAGTACCTGCAGAAGTGTCTGGACTTCTTAAACGGTGGCAACCTGCCTGCCAACAAGGAATCTGTTGACCTGGGTGACGGCATCCGCTGCATTGGTAACTATTACGATACCCTTCCCGTAGCCCAGTGCAAATTCGAGGCACACAAAAAGTTCTGCGACATTCAGTGCGTGGTTTCCGGTGAAGAGAAAATGGGCATCACCCCTGTGGGCAAGGGCATTGCCGGTGAATACAACGAAGAGAAGGATGTTTACTTCGTAGAAGTTGAGGCTGATGAGTTTGTTACTTTGAAGGCTGGCTCTGCTTTGGTTCTCTATCCCGAGGATCTGCATCAGGTCAAGTGCCAGCTGGAAGAGGGTAAGCCTGTTTCCATTGTAAAGATGGTATTCAAAGTACCTGTTGAACTGCTGAAGTAATCGGAAAAGAGTGTGTTGCATTGCGACACACTCTTTTTATTGAAAAAGAAAATAAACTATGCTATAATGAAAAAGCTGTCCGGGGAAACAGGTGCAAAACCTGTGCGAGCCCGTCGCCGTAAGGCGCGTTTTGTCATTTACCTGACCCAAAGCCGCAATTTGGGGAAACGCCATTGGAAAATTCCGAGAAGGCTGGAAAATGATGCGCCAAGCCGGAATATCCGGAAGCAAAACCTTTCATCCGCTGCGGAGCCGGCATAAGAAAGGGAATCATAAAAAAGGAGATACAACTATGAAAAAAAGCAGCGTAAGAAAATGGCTGTTGTTCATCGTTTGTATGGTGCTGATTGCGGCTATGGCACTTTGTATGAGCGGTTGTAACGACTTGCCGGAGGAACAAACCACAAAGCCTACCGTGTTTACAGACGGTCAGAGCCTGGGTCAGGGTGAAAAAGTATTTACCCTGGAAGTGGTAGACTTAGATGGCAGCACTGCCACTGCAACGGTCAGTACTGACAAAGAAACCGTTGGGGAAGCATTGCAGGAGTTGGGTCTGCTGGAAGGTGAACAGGGCGCTTTCGGACTGTATATCAAGGCGGTCAACGGCATCCCCTATGATTACGAGAAGGATAAGGCATACTGGGCATTCTACATTGGGGGCGAATATGCACTCACCGGTGTGGACACCACAGAGATTGTAGAAGGTACAACCTATACTCTGAAAGCGGAAAAAGCGGAATAAACAAAGGGTCTGTTGCAAAATTGCAACAGACCCTAACAGTTTGTCAAAAAGTGTTTATTGACAGATTGGCAGAGGACAAAGAAATGTAAGGATATCATACTTTCTCACCGACGAGAAAGTATGCAAAGAGTCGCCGGGGACCTTCCGTATGGTCCCCGGACTCCCCAGACGGCCTAAGGGGGACACGGATCAGATTTATTACATCCAGCATTTTTTCCGCGTCCCCCTTAGGAAACCCCTTGATAGATTGTGTGTATGTATTGGTGGTTCTTTGACACGCATAAAGGGCGCGGGCCTTGCACGCGCCCTTTATGCATATTCATCGAGAATTTTTTGGATTCTTTCTTTCACCATTGCGGCAAGGGCAACGGTGGTCATCCCCTGGTATTCCTCATAAGGGATGGGCTTGAGATAGTGCATCTGTACAGTAACCGGCTGGGTGCCTTTCTGGTCCAGCACCTTGTAGCTGTCGATAAAGGCAATGGGAAGAATGGGGCATTTTGCTTTTATAGCGGCTTTGAAGCTGCCACCGTGAAACTCGTTCATTTTATTTCCGGTTTTGCTGCGGGTACCCTCCGGGAAAATAAGATAATTGCGCCCTTTTTTCACTTCTTCGGTGACAGACCGAATCACGGTCAAGGACTGGCGCACATCGCTCCGATTCATAGGGAAGGATTTGGTGGCGATCGCAAGCTGCTTGATCAGCGGAATGTTTTTCAGTTCGTGCTTAAAAACAGCTGCCATCGGTCCGCGAAAATCCGCGGCAAGGGCAAAAACATCAAAGATGCCCTGATGGTTGGCATAAGCCATAAAACCGTCTGCTTCCGGAATGTTCTCTTTGCCAAAGACCTGAACCGTTACATTGCCTTTTGCGATGGCACAGCGCATTAGCTGCTGGAGGTGACTATACACTTCCATTTCCGGATATTTCTCCGGATGCTTTGCAAAGCGGCAGGCTTTGAAAAAGAAGCCTGGCAGCCGGAAGATGTTTCCCAGTATCATTTTCAGCAATCGGGACATTTTGCGCCTCCTAAGGAATTTTTGGGTATTTTACCATATTTTTATAGGAAAATCAATTGCAGAATAGTTATCAGGGGAGTATAATGAAAAAAACGGCACAGGAGAAAGAAAAATGGGGAATATTATTGAAATTACAGATTTTCACGCACCGGAGCTGGATGTGTACGCAAGGCTTACCGAGGCGCAGCTGTTAAACCGCTTTGATCCGTCTAAGGCAATGTTTATTGCCGAAAGTCCCAAGGTGATCTGCCGGGCATTGGATGGCGGATGTGAGCCGGTGTCCATTTTAGTGGAGCGCAACCGGATGACCGGGGAAAGTCTGGATGTTATTCAGCGCTGTGAGGGTGTGCCGGTCTACACAGCGGATATGGATGTACTGACCCAGCTGACCGGCTATCAACTGACCAGAGGTCTGCTTTGTGCAATGAAGCGTCCCCGGCTTCCGGATGTGGAGGATATTCTGAAAAACACCTGCAGGATCGCGGTGCTGGAGGAAATTATGAACCCCACCAATATCGGTGCGATCTTCCGTTCCGCAGCGGCATTGGGAATGGAGGCTGTGCTGCTCACCGGTGGCTGCAGCGATCCTCTCTACCGTCGCTCTGCCCGGGTGAGTATGGGAACGGTATTCCAGATCCCCTGGACCTTTGTGGGAGAGAACTGGACGGAAATTCTTCGTGACCGGGGATTTAAGACTGCCGCAATGGCACTGACAGACGATTCTGTATCCATTGACGACCCCCAGTTAAATGCAGAAGAAAAGCTTGCTGTTGTGCTGGGTTCGGAGGGAGATGGCTTATCCCAAACCACCATTGCCCAATGTGATTATACCGTGAAGATCCCAATGGCACACGGGGTGGATTCTTTGAATGTGGCAGCCGCCAGCGCAGTAGCCTTCTGGCAATTAAAAAAATAATCAAATTTCAGTTTGTCGGTGTACCCCTGTAGGGGAGGGGCATTGCCCCTCCCGTCGCCGTAGGCGAATAATACGGTAAAATGCGCCCATCGAGGTCGCATTTTGCCGACGGGCGGCGCACTGCACCGCCCCTACATTAACTGTGCGTCAAACAGAAATTTGAAGTGCTGATAAAAAGGCGGGTTGCGATTGCAACCCGTCTTTTTTACAGCATTTGATAAATGGCGAAGATGATAGGAATGGTGATACATCCCAGAAGGTGGGACACCAGTGCCATTCCGGAGGCAATGGTGGTATCCTTGCCGTAGGCACTGGGAATGACGATGGTGTTCAGTCCCAAAGGCATTGCCGTTGCACACAGAGCGCAGATGTAGAAGGTTCTATGGAAAGTAAACAGAAGTCCCAAACCCAGAAACAGCACCGGATACACGATCAGCCGGAAAAATGTAACAAGATACACACTTTTAATGCGAATGATTTTTCCCAAGTCATAACGGGCAAGGGTCATACCGGTCAGGAGCATTGCCACCGGGGACATACAGCTGCTGGCAGTAGAAACCGCAGATCCGATAAAAGCGGGCAGCTGAATGTTCAAAATGCCGATGATCATACCAATGAACATACAGATTACCATAGGATTCAAAAAGCTTTTCAGCCGTTGGGAAAGCTTCATTTTTTTGTCGCTGTCGCCAATGAGCAATACCGGAGCACCCCATAGATAGATCAGTGTCCAAAGGGGCAGGGTGAAAATAATGTATTCCAGAAACACTTCCGGGAACAGGGCGCTGACGATGGCATTGCCCATAAAGCTGAAATTGGAAAATGCCAGTCCATACAGGAAAATATTGCGCTCGTATTTATCCTTAGAGCAAATGCGAACCACAAAAATGGAAACCAGAATTGTTACACCGCAAAAAAGTAAGCTGGAAAGAAGCATCCGCCAGGCGGTGGACAAGGTGTCAACGGTGAAGTTGTCGATAAAAGTACCCAATACCAGCGCAGGAATAAACAGATAGTTTTCCAGCTTGGAGAGGGTAGCCTGGGCATTGTCGGGAACCAGCTTCAGCTTGGAAAGTATGTAGCCGAGAAGAATAAAGGAAAATAAAAATGCCATTTGGTTCAGGGTAGTTGCAAAAATTGTCATAACAAGAATCCTTTCTTACTTGTATCGGAGGGACTGCAAAACATTGTTTCGCTCGCTGATGTGTTTTTGTGCTGAGGGATCTAAAGATGCTACACAGAGCATCAGGGCATCGATAATACACATATGTGCCATTCTGGCGGAAACCGCTTCCACGGGATAGTTTTTTTCATCGGAAAAGACGATCAGCTGCCGGTCACATTCCCGGGCAAGGTGACTATGGGCAAAGCTGCTGATGGCAACGGTAGCAGCACCGGCTTTTTTGGCACGGCGCAGGGCATCCACAGTGGCTTTGGTGTTACCACTGTGGGAAATACCCACGGCAACATCCTTTTCCCCTAAGGTTGCGGCGGTCACATTCATAAACAGACTGTCTGTGCAGGCGGAGGTGGCTTTTCCCAGCTGCGCCAAGCGGTATTGGGCATCAATGGCGATCACAGAGGAAGTACCTACCCCAAAGAAAACGATACGCTGCGCATTTTTTAATAAATGGCAGATTTCATCCACCATGGAGAAATCCAGCATACCAAAGGTATCTTCCAGTGTGCGGCTGCCGGAACGGAACACATTGGAGAAGATATGCTCAAAGGAGTCCTCGTTTTCCAGCGGCAGTGCTTTGCCCGCACCGATTTGTGCCGACAGGCGGATCTTCAGATCGGTAAAGCCCTTTGCACCAATGCTTTTACAGAAACGGATTACCGCAGAGGGAACAGTGCCGGAACAGTGGGCAAGCTCCTGCACAGTCATATTGACAACTGCCTCCGGTGTGCGCAGAACCACATCTGCGATCTTTTTTTCTGTATTGGTCAGGCGGAGATAATCATTATGAATTTTAGAAATCATAGCATCACCGAATAGAATTATATTCTAAATTAAATGAAATATTTAGAATGACATTCTATTATAGATAGAAAAGAATGTCAAGAAGAAAAAAACGGGTGCGCTGCACCATTTTGCGACGCACCCGTTTTATTAAGCAAAGAATGTGATTGTGCCGGCTGTATGCATAAACCAGATGACGATCAGGGCAGTTAAAGTAACCAGTGTGTCAATGGTGATGCCATAAAACATAGGCGCAAGACCGGCTTTTTTGAAATCTGTAATGCTGGTGTTCAAGCCAATGGCAGCCAATGCACTGACCATCAGGAATTTGCTGGTTACCTTCAGCATTGCGGAAACTTCACCGGGAATGAAGCCGATACTGTTGACAAGCGCCAGCGCCAGGAAACCGCAGATAAACCAGGGGATGATCTTTCCCAGCTTTACCTTTTGTCCGCCGTTTGTTTCCTTCAGCTCCTTCTGCTTTAAGCGGGTGCCGATGTAAGCAAAGACCAGAACCGTAGGGATGATGGCAATGGTGCGGGTGAGCTTGACCATGGTGGCAAAATCACCGGCGGCTTCGGAAAAGGCATAGCCGGAGGCAACCACACTGGCGGTATCGTTGACAGAAGTGCCTGCCCAGATGCCATAGGCAATATCGGACATACCCAGCGCCTTGCCCATCAGGGGATACAAAGCGATCATTACCATATCGAACAGGAAGGTGGAGGACATAGCAAATGCAATGTCTTTATCTTCTGCATCGATTACCGGAGCAATGGCAGCGATTGCGGAACCACCGCAAATACCGGTGCCGGCAGAGATCAGATTGCTTAGCTTCCAGTTCAGCTTAAAGAGCTTGCGAATGAAAAAGCCGCCACCGAAGCACATTAAGAAGGTGAAGATCATCACAAAGAAGGTCATTTTGCCCACAGACATAATCGTGCCCACCGACAAAGATGCGCCCAAAAGTATGATAGCCGCTTTCAGGATCTTCTTGGATGTAAATTTCAGGGCAGGCTTGATCCAGGCGGGGTGGAAGAAGCTGTTGATGATCGTACCCAGAAACAAGGCAATAATGGATGAACCCAGCAGACCACCGGGAATCAGGTGCTCCAGCAGAACGGACAGACCAGCTACGGCAAAGCAAACAGCGATGCCAAGCAGAAATAAGCATTGTTCTTTTCTTTTAGGACTCATAAAAGACCTCCGGTTACTTGTGATTTTGTGGAATTATACCACGGCTTAGCAGAAAAAGCAAATTTCAGTTTGTCGAGATGTTATGAACATCTCGACAAACCGTAGGGGTCATTCACGAATGACCCGCGGGCGATTCGTGAATCGCCCCTACAGCCCGATAAACAGAAATTTATAAACCTGTATAATATTAGGGCGTGTTGCAGTTTGCGTTGCAACACGCCCGTGATTTATTTGGCTTCTTGGAATTCTTCCGGGTGGGCATATTTGTAGGTAAGTTGTTTTGCCGTGGGGAAGAAGAAACACAAAATAGTGCTGATAGACAGAATCCAGCCGATGGGCCAGATCAGGTATAAGAAGGTGAAATTTGGGTTCAGGGGGAACACAAACCAGACCCAGGGGAAGCGGATCAGGCACATAAATACCAAGGTTGCAACCGTGGGGATCAAAGGTTTTCCCATACCCTTCATAGATTCGCCTAAAATCGCATTGATGCCCTGCAGGAAATACAGGCTGGAGATCAGGATCATCTTTTCCCGGGCGTATTCGATCACCACAGGATCACTGGACATAATGGAAGCCAACTGACGGGAGAATATGGCAGAAAGCGCACCGAAACCGCCACCTAAGATAGCCGAAATAAAAATACCGCGCACAACGGCCTGCTTTGCCCGCTTTACATTGCCCCGGCCAATATTCTGGCTTACATAAGGCAGCACTGCAAAAGAAGGTGCCATTGCGATCTGATAAAGGATCGCGTCGTAGTTGTTGGCAATGGAAATGCCGGTGGTGGCCTGGGCACCGTAGCTGTTAACAGTGGCGGCAATCACCAGGTTGGCAACAGAATACATTGCCTGCTGCAGACCGGAGGGAACACCGATCCGGAGAATGGAGCGAAGCTCGTGGCTGTAAAAACGAATCATTTTCGGCTTCAAATGAACCATACCTTCGTTTCTCAGCAGTGCGTGCAGAGCCAGCACCATGGGAACTGTCCAGGAAACAATGGTGGATACGGCCACACCCACTACACCCAATTTAAGGAAAGCAACGAACACGAAGTTCAGGCAGACCTTCAAAATGCCACCTGAGATCAGATAGACCATAGGACGCCGGGAATCTCCGGAGGATCTTAAGGCGGCGGCACAGAAGTTGTATACCATCAGAATCGGCACACCGGCAAAATACAGCCGGAAATACAGCACTGCCTGATCCATCAGTTTTTCGTCACAATTTGCCAGATTCAAAAAAACTCTGGCAAAAGTGATGCCGATCACCAGCAGCGCAAGACCGCCAACAATGGAGGTGGCAATGGCAGTGCCAACGGACCGTTCTACGGCTTCCTGATCTCCTCTGCCGATGTTTCTGGCAATCAGGGCGTTTGCACCCACAGAAAGACCGATTACCAGACTGGTGATCAGGCTGATCAACACACTGCAGGCACCCACAGCACCCACAGCCATGCCACCGCTGGCAGTGTCAAAGTTTTTCAGGATCGCCATATCGATAATATTGAATAGCGATGTCAGCACATTCTGAACCATCAGCGGAAGGGAGATTGCCAAAAGTCCCTTCGTGATATTACCGGACAACATGTTTACGTCTTTTCTTCTCACGATTATCACCCCGTTAAAAGAAGCCTGTTGGTTTCGGTTCGTCGATTGTCTGGTTATCATAGCACTTTTTTCAGGAAATGCAACCCCTATTTGTGCCATTTTTTGAATTTTTCAAAAAATATCGATAAATATCCGTTATTTATTAAATATGTTGTGAGAAAACCCAAATTTGCAATAGCCTATGGAAAAGGCTTGACGGAAGGTGGACTTGGCGTATATAATATATAATTAATGTAAAGTAGAGATACTGCGCCTATGGATAGGATATAGTATCGAAACAGATGATATTATAGAAATAGAAAGGAATGTGGTTTGCCAATGATTTCATCTGATGTCAAAACAGTTTGCACAGAAGAAAAACACGGCGCAACAGAATACAGCACCTATAGCAGCCACAAAAAAAGCTACCGGATCACCAAGCGGGTCTTGGATATTATAATTTCTGCAATTGGTTTAATACTGACTTTAATTCCTATGGCGATCGTGGCATTGCTGATTCGATTGGAGTCCCCCGGTTCTCCGGTTTACATACATCATCGGATGGGAAAAAATGGCAAGGACCTGCCACTTCTTAAATTCCGTTCTATGTATAAGGACGCAGATCGGATGTTCCAGTCTTTTACAGAGGAACAAAAGGCAGAATGGGAAAAGAATTTCAAATTGGAAAATGATCCCAGAATTACAAAAGTGGGAAAATTCCTCCGCAAGAGCAGTATGGATGAGCTGCCCCAGCTTATCAATGTGCTCAAAGGCGAGCTTTCTATCGTTGGCCCCCGGCCCATCGTGGCAAAGGAACTGGAAAAATACGGGGAAGATAAAGAGAAGTTTCTCAGTGTGATACCGGGCCTGACCGGTTACTGGCAGGCGTATGCCCGCAATGACTGCAGCTATGAGCAGCGGATAGAAATGGAACTGAACTATGTGGAAAACGCCAATTTCTGGTGGGACATTAAAATTATGTTCGTAACCATTGGCACGGTGCTCAGCGGCAAAGGCGCAAGATAAGAAAAACCTGTACGAGGATAAAAAGATGCAAATAGACACCCAAAGTGCAGCCCCATTGGTTTCTGTGATTATGCCGGCATATAATGCAGAGCGCTTTATAGAAGGCGCCATTGCTTCCGTTGTATCACAGAGCATATCCGATTGGGAATTGCTGGTGATCGACGATTGCTCCACCGACGGAACCTATGAAGCAGCGCTGCGGCAGAAAGACCCCCGGATCTGTGTACTGCGCAATGATGTGAATCTGGGCGTAGCCAAAACCCGGAACAGAGGAATCGATTTGGCAAAGGGAAAGTATATTGCCTTTTTGGACAGCGACGATCTTTGGCATCCCCAGAAGCTCCGGAAGCAGCTGGAAATGCTGGAGGCAGAAAATGCAGATTTGTGTTATTGCTCCTATGAAATTATCGGCATAGACGGCGAAAAAGTCCGGAAGGATTATATGGTTTCCCCCACGGCCTGTTTTGAAGATATTTTGAAGGAGAACTATATCCAGTGTTCTTCTATGCTGCTCCGGTCTGCAATTGCCAAAAAATATCTGTTTAACACGGAGTTTTTTCACGAGGACTATATTTTAGGACTGGATATACTCAAAGACGGCAATAAAGCGGTGGGATGTACCCAGCTGCTGCTGAAATGGCGGTATTTGGAAAATTCCCGATCCTTCAATAAAATGAAGGCAGCGAAAAACCGGTGGCGGATCTACAGACACTATTTGCACCTTCCGCTTTATCAGGCGGTTTTTGTATTTGTCAATTACACACTTGCAGGATTTCGTAAGTATTTAAGTTTATGAGAGTTTTACAATTGGGACTGACCGCCAATCCCGGCGGTGTTGAAAGCTTTGTGTTTAATTATGCAGAGCAACTGAAAAATCAGGGGATCATATTTGATTATGTAGATTTGCAGGGCTACGGTCTGGCGAATTCCCGGAAGCTTCTTGCAGAGGGAAGCAAAATATATACCTTAAAAGATTCCAGAAAGCATCCGTTGCTTGCCTTTCGTCAGATCCGGAAGATCATCGCGGAAGGGGGCTACTCCTGCGTACATATCCATATGCTTTCTGCTGCCAATCCGGTGCCGGTGATGGCGGCGTGCAAAGGCAATGTGCAGGTGTTCGTCCATTCCCATAACACGCAAACGGTGGGAATACACAGAAAGCTTTTGCACAGGCTCAATGTTGGATATCTGCGATCCCTTCCGGTAACGCGTCTTGCCTGCGGCACAGAGGCTGGCAGATGGATGTTTGGAAAGAAATCCTTTGAAGTGATCCCCAATGCCATCGACACAGATCGCTATCAATATAATGAAGAAACAAGAAAACAGCTGAGAAACCAGTTAGGGATTGAAGAAAAGACCGTCGTGCTGGGATTTGTTGGTCGGCTGTTTACCCAGAAGAATCCTGAGTATCTGCCGAAAATTCTGCAAGCGGCAAAGAAAAAGCTGTCGGCTGATGTTAAGCTTTTGATCATCGGTGACGGTGAACTTTTGGAAGATGTTAAGAATACGGCATCCCGGTTAGGGGTGGCAGAGGATATGATCTATACCGGCAAAAAAGAAAATGCGGCTGACTGGTACAGTGCAATGGATGCCTTTTGCTTGCCCAGCTTATGGGAGGGTCTTCCTCTGGTGGGCGTAGAAGCACAGGCGGCAGGCTTGCCCTGCTTTTTGTCCCACCGGATCACAGAGGAAACCGTTCTTACAGACCGGGTGCATTTTTGCCAACTGACAGAAGATGCAGACAATTGGGCAGAGGAAATTGTAAAGGCGCTGGATGCACCAGGGGATAGATGTCAATATGCCCAAATCGTTGCCCGATCCAGATTTTCGATTTTCCATTCCGCAGAAGTGCTGCGGAAGCTGTATTGCCAAGAAGACTGACAAGGAGTGAATGCCAAATGACAGAGATTCAAAAGGTTTCTTTTGAACTGCTGTGTCAGTTTGTGGAAATTTGTGAAAAGCTGGATATTCCCTATTTCCTTGTGTGCGGCTCTGCGTTGGGTGCAGTGAAGTACGGCGGCTTCATTCCCTGGGATGACGATGTGGATGTGGCAATGGAGCGAGAGGACTACGAACGGTTTTTACGGGAAGCGCCGGCACTGCTGCCGGAGCATATGGCGTTGCAGAATTTGCATACGAACAAAGCCTTTCCCCTGCTGATGACAAAGCTGGTAAACACCCAAACCACACTGATCGAAACACAGTTTTTGCAGCTTCCCATCCATCAGGGCATTTTTTTGGACATCTTTCCTCTGGATGGATATCCGGAAGGCACTTTAGAAAGGAAACTGTTCGAAATCCGCAAATGGATCTATAATAAAATGCGCTGCTTTGCCTATCGCTTTGGCTACCGGCTGTTTTGCCTTAGCGCCATTATGCACCGTTATGAAAAAATGCTAAAGAAATATCCCTGCGGCAGTTCTTTGCTGATTTGCAATCACGGCAACTGGCAGGGCAAGCTGGAGTATTCTCCGGCATCAGAATACGGAACAGGTACAAAGAGCACTTTTGAAGGACTTTCTGTGCGTATTCCTGAAAATTACGATGGCTATTTCACCAGAAAATACGGTGCCTGGCGGGAGGAGCTTCCAAAGGAACAGCAGGTGTCCCATCACCAATTCTCCCTTTGCGATACCACCCGTTCTTACAAAGCTTATTTATATAGATCAAAAGGAAAAATTAGAGTAAGGGATGATGACTGCCGTGGTTGAAGTTCTTGTGGCAACAATGGGGCAACAGGACCTGCAGCTTTCTGAAAAAATGAATGTGCAGGGCAATTGCCTGATCGCCAACCAGAATGGAATATGGGGCTATCAGGAGCAGGAAAGCCAATTTGGCGCAGTTCGTATGATCTGCTCTGCCACAAAAGGTGTGGGTGTTAACCGAAATATTGCTCTGGGCAATGCTAAGGGCGATATTTTGCTGTTTGCAGACGATGACGTTCGGTATTATGACGGCGCACTGGCAGCGGTAGAAAAGGCTTTTTTGGAGCTGACCGATGCAGATGTGATCGCCTTTGGAATGGATATGACCCGAAACGGCACGATCAGTGCCCGGAGAATAGAACCGTGCAAACGCCGCCACATTTGGAATGCCATGCGTTTTGGCGCGTGCAGAATTGCCATTCGGCGCAGCGCGGTAGAAAAATACAGCCTTTCCTTCTCTCCACTTTTTGGCGGTGGCTGCCAGTATAGCTGCGGTGAGGACACGCTGTTTTTGCGGGAATGTTTTCGTAAAAAATTAAAGGTATACTCCCATAGCTATGTTTTGGGGACTTGCCAAAGAGATCGTTCCAGCTGGTTTGCCGGATATACAGATAAATTTTTCTATGACTATGGCGCACTGCTGATGTGCGCATTTCCCAAGGGAAAGCATTGGATCAAATGGTATTTTGCTGCGAAGCTGCATAAAAAAAGCGGTGTGGCGGCAAAAAGGATCCTTTCACTGATGAATGAAGGAATCAAAGCCTTTCCCACCCTGACACCCTATGTTGCAAACAGAAAGTTTACAAAAGGATGAGATTGCGTTATGACGCAGGAAGAACTGAGAAAAATTGGTGAAATTCAGCTGGAACTGATGGATGAAGTTCACCGGATCTGCATAGAAAACAACATTTGCTACTACATAGCATATGGAACGCTCCTTGGAGCTGTGCGGCACAAAGGCTTTATCCCCTGGGATCTGGATATGGATGTGGTGATGCCCCGGGCGGATTATGAACGGTTTAAGCAGGTGTGTCAAGAGCAGTTAGATGCGCAGTATGGCTATATCGACCACGAAAGCTGCCGCAATTATATGCGCCCCCATGCGCTGATTACCCACAAGAAAACAAAGCTGGTCTATCGCTACGACCCGGTAAATCCCAAGCCAATGAAGCTGGGTGTGTATATTGATGTTTTTCCGTTGGACAATGCTCCGGATGATGAAAAAGAAAGACATCAGCACGCAAAGCTTTTATACGGCATCCGTCGCCTTAAGGATAAGCGGATGATGTATTGCTATTCCTTTAAGCGTTGGCGCAGATTGGTGCATTATACCTTCGCAGCAATGCTGCTATGGATTCCGATTCCCTGGCTGAACCGGTATCAGCAAAAGAAAATGCAGAAATATAATGGAAGCAAAACAAAATATGTTTGCTCTATGGCCGGCGGCTATGCCTATGAGAAGGAGTGTATGCCGACAGAGATATTTTCCCAGCCTGTTCTGCTGGAATTTGAAGGGCGTTTTTTTTATGCGCCAAAAAAATATCAGGAGTACCTGTCCGGACTTTATGGCGACTATATGCAGCTGCCGCCGGAAGAAAAAAGGCAGGCAAATTTGAAATATTACACTTCCTTTGAGCAGCTCTAAAAGACAGATGGGGTTTGGATATGTTAAAAAAACTGGCAGATCGATATAACAATTTAACAGCCCCGGTAAAAGCATCTTTGTGGTTTCTCCTGTGCGGTTTTCTGCAAAAGGGCATTTCTATGCTGACGACCCCCATTTTCACCCGCATTATGACGGAGGCGGAGTATGGAAGCTTCAGTGTATATCATACCTGGCTTAGCATTGTCCAGATCATTGTGACGCTGAATTTGGCTGCAGGTGTATATGTCAGAGGACTTGTAAAAAATGAGGAAGATCAGGATCGGTTTTCTTCTGCAATGCTGGGTCTGTCCACGACCTGCATCCTTGTGTGGACTGTGATTTACGGACTTTTTCACAATTTGGTGAATGATCTGCTGGGCATCTCCACCGTTATGGTGGCGGCAATGCTGGTGGAAGCGTGGGGGCAGATCGCTTATCAATTCTGGATGAACCGCCAGAAGGTTGCCTACCGCTACCAAAAGCTGGTGATCCTGACACTGACCTATGTGATCCTGAAACCACTGCTGGGCATCATTTGTGTTTTGCAGGCTGAAAAAATCTATCAGGCAGAGTCACGGATTTTATCCACAGCAGCGATCAATCTGGTTCTGTTTACAGGACTTTATATATCCATTTTCAAAAAAGGCCGTCAGTTCTTTAACAAAAAATACTGGCTGTATGCCTTGAAATTTAACATCCCGCTGCTACCGCACTATTTGTCGCAGATCGTGTTCAACCAATCGGACAGATTAATGATTAGCTATATTTGCGGCCCGTCGGAAGCGGCTTATTATACTGTGGCATATACCATTGCAATGGTGCTGCAAATACTCAATACCTCGGTATCTGCCACAATGAATCCCTGGATCTACAAAAGCTTAAAAGCAAAGAATTATCAAAGTATTGGAAAGGTTTCCTATTCTGTTCTTGGGGTGATCGCACTGCTGAATTTGGCAGTAGTCCTTGGCGCTCCAGAGATTTTGCGCATTATGGCACCGGAAAGTTATCAGGCTGCCTTGTGGGTCATTCCCCCGGTTACAGTGAGCGTCTATTTTTCCTTCCTTTACGATTTGTTTGTAACCTTTGAATTTTATTTCGAAAAAACCGGCTATGTAACGGCTGCAACCATCGTTAATGCGATTTTGAATATTGCGCTCAATGCCATCCTGATTCCGAAATTTGGCTTTGTAGCAGCAGGATATACTACCTTGCTTTGCTTTATCCTGTATGCATTCACCCATTACCGGATTATGAAGAAAATCACCAATACCTATCTGGACGAAGCAAAGATCTACGATCCTAAAATTATTGTTGGTCTGGGTGCTGCACTTCTGGGCGGCACGGCGATGACAATGCTGTTTTATCCCCACGCCCTGATCCGTTATAGCTTGCTGCTGGTAATGGGCGCAGCTGCAATATGGAAGCGTGAAAAAATAATCGGCTTGATAAAAACAATGAAAATGAAAACATATGAAGAAAATTCTGATCGTTAATAATAATATGCATATGGGCGGTGTCCAGAAGGCACTTGTGAGCCTGCTTTGGGAGATCCGCAATCGCTATGACATTACGCTGCTGCTGTTTTATCCCGGCGGGCAGCTGAAAAAAGAGCTACCGCCGGACATTCGGGTGATCGCACCAAAATCCGGTTACCGGTATCTGGGTATGAAAAGACAGGATACTGTGCGGTGGCAGGATAAGCTGGGAAGATCCTTTTATGCAGCCATTTCCCGGATTTTCGGAAGAAAATATGCCATTGCACTGATGGCGCTGGGACAAAAGCAGCTGGGCGACTATGATGTGGCAATTTCTTATTTGCACAACAGCATAGACAAAGGCTTCTACGGCGGCTGCAATGAATTTGTGTTAAGGCACACACAGGCAAAGCAAAAAATCGCTTTTTTACATTGCGACTATGCCCGCTGTGGCGCAAACACTGCCCAAAACGCAAAGCAGTATGCCCGTTTTGATACCATTGCCGCCTGTTCCAAAGGCTGTGCGGATGTGTTTATACAGGAAAATCCTGCTTTAACAGAAAAAGTAAAGGTAGTGCAAAATTGCCACGATTTTGAAAAAATTCAGCAAATGGCGCAGGATGCTTCCCCGGCTATGCAGCCGGATAAAATCAACATTGTTACCGTAGCACGCTTTGGAAAAGAAAAGGGTGTTCCCCGGGCGCTGCGAGTCATAGCCAAGCTGGGGGCGCTGAAAGAAAAAATACAGTATTATATTATCGGTGACGGCGTGCAGTATCAGCAGATATGGAAACTGCTGGAGCAGGAAAAGCTTTCACCCTATGTGACCTTGTGCGGCGAGATGGAAAATCCATACGGCTATATAAAAAAAGCAGATTTGCTTTTCATTCCTTCAAACAGCGAGGCAGCGCCCCTGGTAGTGGGCGAGGCGGCTTGTTTAGCAACACCTGTCTTATCCACAGAAACCTCCTCTGCCAGGGAAATGATCGAGAAAACCGGATTTGGCTGGGTGTGCGAGAATTCTGAGGAAGGTATGCGGCAAGGACTTTGCGCCTTGCTGGAAGAACCCGGCTTGTTGCAAAAGAAAAAAGAACAACTGGCGCAGAAACACTTTCATAACGAAAATGCTGTTTTACAATTTGAAAAAATGATTATGCAGCAGTAAAAGAAAGGGGAAACCCAATGAAAAACGGATTGTTCTATGAAAATGAGGAACTGATATATTATAGAAATGACGAGCCCTATCACGCCGGTGTGATCAAAGTAGATGGGGATATCTATTATATTGGATCCAGAGGTCGGGCAGTGAAAGGGCGGCACAGTGTCCATAGAGAAATGACCAATCATATCCTGAAGCGGGGAACCTATAAATTTGGAGAAGATTACAAGCTGATCGAAGGCTCCTATATTCCGCGGAAAAAGAACACAAGCAGGAAAAAGAAACTTAGCAGAGAGCAGTTCAGATGGATCAATATTGGTGTGTCGATCCTTTTGCTGATGGTACTTGGTGCACTGGCATCCCAAAAAATTAAGCCTTACAGATCTGCGCAGAAACCGGCAGAAGAAACGACCAATGCTGCCACCGAAGCTGTAACAGAAGCGGCTACGGAAGTTACAAATGTTCAGATTCTTTTGCCTGAAGAGGGAGAGGTTTTGCTGTGTTCTGATACAGCTTTGCAGTTGTATCAGGGAGAAGTGACAGCGCAACAGGCAATCGAAGGGGGAGACCCCTATCGCTCCTTTGAATTTACCTATGTGATCGATAATGTATCTGCGACCTTGCTGATCAGCGAAAATGCAGAATTTGAGAATGCGGATCAGTATGAATTACCGGAAAACAAAAAAAGGATCTTTATTGATAACCTGAAAACCGGAACCAAGTACTATTGGAAAGTGATCGCTGGAGAAGAAATTCACCAAGGTCAATTCAACACGGCGCAGTCTACCCGGTTTATATCCATCGAAGGGGCAAAAAACACCCGGGATCTCGGCGGCTATGTGACACAGGATGGAAAGACTGTGAAGCAGGGCTTGATCATTCGGGGAGCAGAGATCGACGGATTGGTGGAAAGACAATACTTTATCCCCAAAAAGGCGATAGAAGAAGTGCAGAAAACCTTTGGCTTTGTGTATGATATGGACCTGCGGGAGACAGAGCTCTTTAGCGGCACTTACGAATCTCGGTTGGGAGAAAATATAGGCCATAAGTTTTACACAGCGCCCCAGTATGGGGAAATTTTCAAAACATCCTATCGGGATTCTCTTGCCAATATTTTTGCCGATCTGGCAAAGCCGGAAAATTATCCGATGTATTTGCACTGCACCTATGGCGCAGACCGCACCGGAACGATTGTGTTCTTGCTCCAGGGCATCCTGAATATGTCCGAAGAGGATATGATTCGGGAACATCAGCGTACCGGTTATTTCAAAAAGCAATATGCAGGCTCTGTAGCGATGGATGTGGTAATCGAAGGCTTGCGCACCTATGAAGGGGATACACTGCAGGAAAAAATCGTTACTTTCCTGACTACGGAGATTGGTGTGCCCCAGAGTGATTTGGATTCCATCCGGAATATTCTGTTAAGTGAATAAGGCAAAGGGCGCGTTGCATCATTTTGCAACGCGCCCTAAAACTATGTAATTATCTACATCCTGCGGATGTAGGGGCGGTCTGTGACCGCCCGCGGGCGATTGATAATCGCCTCTACAAATTCTACCGTAGTCTTTGTGAATTTTGAAATATGCCCTATTGGCATATTTAAGAATGTGCCAGAATTTCCTTGGCGGTGTATTCGTCGGTGATCAGCGTGTTGATCATTTGGGTGCGCAGTGCGCCGGCAATGGCTTGGGCTTTTTCTTTGCCGCAGGCAATGGCGATGGACTGTTTTGCCGCTTGAATATCTTCTTCCGATGCACACAATGTGTTGTCGTATAAATGGACAAGCTGTCCGTTATTGTCAAAGAAATGGGTTGCAAGATCCCCAATGGCTTGGGAATGCTTTTCACTGTAGCCGAAGGTATTTGCCAGATTTTCCAGTGTTTCTGTATTGCCGATTCCCAAAATCACAAGGTCGGCACTGCTCCACAAAGCCTGCATCTTGTTGTAATAGGAAAGCTTTTTGAGTAAAACACAGTCCTCTTCACTGTCGGTGCGGTAGGGAAACCAGGCACACTGCAGCCGGGCTCCGATTTTATCTGCCATACTCCGTGCCAGCTCGTTGGAAGAAAAGTATGATGTTTCGTGGTCGGTAGCACCAAACAGGGGGAACACCGTGTTGCCACTGGTGGCAGTATGGGGGAGGAGTCGGATAAACTCGTCAATGGTCCGTCCCCAGGACAGTCCGATTTTCAAATTGCCTTTTTGAATGATCGGCAAAATATATTGGGCGGCGGCTTTCACCGTCATCAGCCGGCGAATGGAGTCATCCCTGCTTGCCACATTGCAGACTACACAGCGATCAATACCAAACACACTGCAAATTTGCTTTTCCAGCGCCTGACGATCCTTTTCCGGGTTGTGGATTGTAATTTCCACAATGTTTTCCCGCAGGGCATCGTTTAGCAGCTTGGATACCGTTTGCCGGGAAAGCTTCATACAGTGGGCAATTTCCTGCTGTGTCAGCTTTTTATCATAATAAAGGGTTGCTGCTTCATACATCAGCATCTTTTCGTTTTGCATATTCTGCCCTCCCTGTTTGTTTTATTTTATCATTTCAAGAGGGCAATGTCAATTAACAAATGTAATTGACAAATGTTAACGACTGTGCTATGATGCAACTATCAAAATAGAAGGAGTATGTCTTATGTTGGTTTCTATGAAAGAAATGCTGGCAGATGCAAAAGAAAAGCACTATGCGATTCCTGCATTTGATATCAGCAACTACGAGATGATGCGGGCAGTTCTGGAGGCTTGTCAGGAGGAACGGTCTCCGGCTCTGCTGATGGGTCTGGGGGTAGATCTGAAGGGAAAAGGCTTGCCCCTGATTGCCTCTATGGTAAAGGAAGCGTCCAATTTCTTTGAGATTCCTGTGTGCTTCCATTTGGACCACGCAACGGAATTTGGTCTGATTAAGGATGCCATCGACGCAGGCTTCAGCTCTGTAATGTACGACGGCTCTGTTCTGCCCTTTGAGGAGAACGCCAAGAATACTGCTGAGGTTGCAAAATATGCCCATAGCCGGGGCATTTCTGTGGAGGCGGAGCTGGGACATGTGGGCAATGCCAGCGTGGGATCAATCAGCGAAACCGGCACAGACACCGACCCGGGAGAAAGCCTGACAGTGCCGGAAGAAGTGGTGAAGTTTATTGAGATCACCGATGTGGATGCCTTGGCGGTTGCCATCGGCACAGCCCACGGTGTGTATAAAAAAACACCCGCCCTGCGCATTGACCGGCTGGACGAGATCACCGCGGTTTGCGATCGCCCCCTGGTGCTTCACGGTGGCAGCGGTACGCCGGATGACCAGATGCAAAATGCCATCCGTCACGGCATTACCAAGATCAACATTTTCTCCGATGTGGTGGCAGCTATGAATAAGGGATTGAAAGACAAGCTCAATTCTGTGGAGAATCCTGCTACCTGGCCCTTTATTGTATTTGAAGATGCAAGGGAAATGATGAAAGCTGTGGTGCGGGATAAGGTAAGAACCTTCGGCAGCGCAGGGCGTATCTAAGGGAGGAAATGCAAATGAAAACAAAGGCAGTGCGCCTGTATGGCGAGAATGATATCCGTCTGGAGGAATTTGAGCTTCCTCCGCTGAAAAACGGTGAGATTTTAATTAAAGTCATTTCCGACAGCGTGTGTATGTCCACTTATAAAACCGTAAAACAGGGTGCAAAGCACCTGCGTGTTCCTGATGATGTGGCGGAGCATCCGGCAATCATCGGTCACGAATTTTGCGCTGAAGTGGTGGAAGTTACCGATCGCTGGAAGGATCAGTATGCAGTGGGGGATAAAGTGGTGATGCCTCCGGTGCTGTCCTATTTAGGAGGTATGCAGACTGTTGGCTATACCTTTGGAGAAATCGGCGGCGTATCTACCTATTCTGTTGTATATGACCATATTATTGAAAACGGCTACTTAATGAAGCTCAATAGCGACTGCTTTTTCAAGGGCAGCCTGATCGAGCCGGCTTCCTGCGTGATCCGCGGCTATAAGGGCAGCTTGCACCTGGATGAAAACAGCAATCCCTATGCCAACCTGAAGCCGGGCGGCAAAGTGGCAATTTTGGCTGGCTGCGGTCCGATGGGTCTGGTTGCCATCGACCTTGCCCTCCACGGACCGGTAAAGCCTTCTGTAGTGGTAGTGACAGATCTGGATGGGGAAAGATTAAACCGTGCAAAGACAATTTTCAGTCCGGAAAAGGCGGCTGAGGACGGAATTACCCTGATTTTCAGCAATTCCACTTCTGCAGAGGAATTGGTGGCACTGGCTGGGGGCGAATTTGACGATGTGTTTGTCTATGCCCCTGTTCCTGCGGTTGTGGAGCTGGGGGATGAGATCTTAGGCTTTGACGGCTGCCTGAACTTCTTTGCAGGTCCTCTGGATCAGAAATTCAGTGCAAAATTTAATTTCTACAATGTCCATTATAAGCAGCACCATGTTTCCGGAACCAGTGGCTCTACCATGGAGGATATGCAGGATATTGTCCGCCTGATTGGAGAAGGGAAGATCGATCCGGCGGTGATGATCACCCACATCGGCGGTATGGATGCGGCAATCGACACTACAGTGAATTTGCCCCATATCTCCGGCGGCAAAAAGCTGATCTATACCCATATCAATCTGCCCCTGACTGCCATTGCAGATTTTGCAGTCTTGGGCGAAACAGATACCCGGTTCAAAACCTTGGATACCCTTGTAAAGGAAAATAACGGCTTGTGGTCTGCCGCAGCTGAAAAATATTTATTGAACAATTTCTAAGACAAAATAAACGGAGGGAGCATATCATTGCTCCCGCCGTAACTGTTTTACAGGAAGATTTTTAGAACTCCTAAGATCAAAAGATGCGCCGGATAGAAGGCATAGCAGAAATACTGGAAGGGTTTTGAATGATGTCCTTGCTTGCCCTGGTAGAGCCAGATGGGAATCAGTGCCAGCAACGCAAAGGTTTGCTGAGAAAGGAAAAAGTCTTTTCCCCAAAGGGAAAGCTCGTAACCAAGACCGCCCATCATTTCCACATTGATATACCACAGGCAGATCAGCTGCCCCAAATAATTCCACCACTTGCGCCCCCGCAGGAAATAAAACACAAGAACGGTCAAAATGCCATAATGGTTATAATCCACAAAGGTGAGGATTCCCGCAATGCAGGCAGAAAGCAGGGAAGCAAGTGCTACCACAATTTCCTTGAAAAGCTTTCCGGACTTCTTTGCTTTTTCATTCCAGTGTACCAGCAGGAGGGAAATGAGAAAGGTCCACAGAACATTTTGGTGGATGGGATAAAAGGCGCGGCTGCCAATGGCCAGATTAAAGGGGATTTCGGACAGAAGCGCAAACAGGAGGAGTCTGCCGAGATATTTTTTCAGATTTTTGGTGTGGAAATATCCTTCCACCAGCATAAAAGCAAAAATAGGGAAGGCAAGCCGTCCAATGCAAGTCAGCCAGTCGTTTCCGGGGATGATCGTTCCCCAAAGATGATCGCAGAGCATAAACACCATCGCCAGAATGTGCAGGAGGGCAGAGCTTACTTCCAATGAGAATTTTTGATTCATTATCTATTGCTCACTTTCTGTTTTTTCTTCTATTATAAAGGGAAAGAGGAAAAGCTGCAACGCCCTGTACGTAAAAGGGCGAAAAAGGCAATTATACTTGACAATTCCTGCTGGGGGGGTATAATGAAATCAGCACAATTACCCCAATTATAAATTTCAGAGAGGATAAAGTCAAATGAAAAAGATTATCGCTTTCGTACTGGCCCTTGCTACTGTTCTGTCGCTGTGTGCTTGCGCTCCTTCCGGTTCTCCCGCAGAAGACAACAAGCCTGTCAATAACGGTGGCACAGCTACTCCCAACGATGCAAATCCTGCTCCGGCAGAAACAACTGTACCTGCTGCAGCGGAGATGTCCACCACCGCAGCCAACACTATCGGCGGCAGTGTGGAGTATACTCTGGTGAACATCTACACAACGAACGATGTTATGCCTCCCAAGCCCAGCAGTGTTTATACACACTATGAAGCTACCGCAGGTAATATCTATGTGGTGGCTGTGATGGATGTGAAGAATATCGGCACTGCTTCTGTGGATGCTGAGAACCTGATGAAGGTTACAATGGACATTGGCGGCACTACCTTCGCCGGCAACTGCGTTGTGGAAGAGGACGGCGGCGCAGGTCTGGGTTATGCAAATATTACCCCCATCGCTGCACTGGGCACTGCAAGACTGTACTACCTGTTCCAGGTTCCCGAGGCTTCTTCTACCGACAGTATGGTAATTTCTGCAATCGTGGGCACAGAAACCCAGACTGCAACAGTTGGCCTGGCTCAGTTTGAGAGCCAGATCAAGACCCTGAACAAGGGCGATGTAATTACCGACGATGCTACTCTCAGCGCAACATTGGAGGATGTTTACTTCTCCAATACTCTGTATCCCCCTATTCCCGATGGCTATTATAGCTACTACGAAGCAGCCAGCGGAAAGACTTACCTGATCGTCAAGCTGAACGTCAAGAACCTGAAGGGCTCTGATCTGAAGTACGATGCTATCGCAGGCGTTTCCTGTGAGTACAACGGCAAGTATAAGTACACCACTTTCGGTGTTCTGGAAGAGGACGGCGGCGCTGACCTGAATGGCTATCCCAGCCAGTACGCAATTGCTCCTCTGGATAGCGGCGTGATCTACTATCTGGCGGAAGTTCCCGCTGAAGTGGAGAATGGTTCTGTGACCGTGACACTGTATATTGCCGGTCAGTATTACAAGTACAATATTGGCTAATAAAATCAAAACGATACAACGCCCCCCCCGGTGCAGCCGCACCGGGGGGGCATTGTTTGTTGCGGATATGCTTACTTGTTTTTTTCTATAGATGTAATAAGGGAGGCATTTTACCTACTGCGGCGCAACTTCTTTTATAGAAAACCGGTTTTATCTGTTTTTGGAGGGCACGATCTCCAGCCAGTATCCGTCCGGATCGGTGATGAAATAAATGCCCATTGCCGGATTTTCATAGCAAATGCAGCCCATTTCTTCGTGGAGCTTGTGAGCCGCGTCAAAGTCCTCAGCTTCAAAAGCCAGATGGAATTCACATTCACCCAGATTGTATGCCTGAGGATGATCGTCCAGCTGAGTCAGCTCCAATACAAAGGAACTTTCCGCATTACCTATATAAACAATTGTAAAACCGTCGCCCTGAATGCGCCTGACCTCCGTAAGACCCAGTGCTTTTTCATAGAAAGCCATAGATTTCTGCAGATTGGCAACATTGTAGTTTTCGTGAACCATTTTGAATTTCATAGTTTTACACCCCTTTTTCTTTTATCATACCATAAGGCGGTTGAATTGGCAATAAAAAACGGGCGGTTGATAACCGCCCCTACATTGGAAATGCGGGTTCACAGGTGTAGGGGCGGCAATCTGCCGCCCGCGGGCGAACACAGTTCGCCCCTACGGTGTGTATCGATTCTGTTGTAGGGGCGATCTGCGATCGCCCGTTATGCCGCAGCATCTAACATGTTTTCAATAAAGATGCCATATCCCGTTGTGGGGTCGTTGACCAGGACATGAGTCACCGCACCGACCAGTTTTCCTGTTGCGGTGCCCGATAAAATCTTCGGGCTTACGCTGATCCTCGATTTTATCGACCGCTGCCACTCGCTCAGCTCCCTTCATCCGCCACCGGCGGCGGTCGCATCGCTCCCCGTCCTGAATAATCGGCGACCCGGACACTTCTGTGTCAAGTAGGGGACAAAAGAATTTTGTGTTTTTCTATGGTTTTTATGCGCTTTTGCGGGTAAAAGGCAGGTTTTTACACCTATCAACCGCTGTCCTTAACTTGACATAGATGAAATGTCGAAACCGGTCGCTTTTAAATTTTCTCTCACTTTCGACAAATTCTGATTTTGGGGGATGCGCAAGTGTTAATTTCTAGAATGACAAACAGCGCAAGCGGTATATCGCCGCCTGCGCTGTATAAAACGGTATCAATATTTCTTTTTCAGCACCAAGTAACAGACCCAGTAAAGAAGCACCAGAATGCTGACGGCAAAGCCTGCCGTTATTGAGAGCAGATCCTGACCCAGCAACTTGAAAACAATGGCACAGATGGCTGCGATCAAAACAAACAGATATCCGGCCCATGCCCACGCTTTGTTGCGGATAAAATGGTTGCGCTCGTCCTGTGTCTCCACATCCCATTTTTCGCGATAAGATTCGTCTTTTTTGTAGCGCAGAAACTGGATTACACGAACTGCTCCCATAGCGATTAATGCACCGCCCATTCCGCTCCAGAAGGAATCCACAACCTCCAGCATTCCAAGAACCATCAGAACTGCGCCAAAGATTATATAGATAATATAAGCTATCATTCTTCTATCGTTTTTCATTTAAATCTCCTCCTCTTCAAAAACGAATATATCTTCAATGGTCATCCCAAAGTATTTTGCTATCTTATATGCTAGCATGATAGACGGATTATACCGTCCGTTTTCCAAAGAGCTGATAGTCTGCCGGGAAACACCCAAAGCTTTTGCCATTTCATCCTGTAAGATTCCCTGCTCTTTTCTTATGTTCTCGATTTTGTTCTTCATAAGGCACCTCCTTACTAAATGTAAAGCTTACTTTACATTAACAGTATAGCATATTGTATTTAGAATGTCAAGTGTGCTTTACATATTTTCCAGAAAGAAAAGGCGGGGAATTGCCCGCCTTAATTACGCTGCTGCGTCCAGCATGTTTTCAATGAAGATGCCGTAGCCAGTGGTGGGGTCGTTGACGAGGACATGGGTCACTGCACCAACTAGTTTTCCGTCTTGGATGATGGGCGAGCCGCTCACGAGTGTGTCAAGAGGGATACAACAACTAATTTTTGGCGATTTTTAGGCCATTTTCGACTCAAAAATGCTCATTTTGACCAAAAAAGAAGGAGAAATACTAAAATGAGTATATTTTCAATGTAACTTTGTAGAATAGTACATCCGCTATTACATTATATTTAGTGATTTATAATGGCTACAACTTGCTAATTCCTATACTGCAATACCGATGATTTCAGAGCTATTTCCAACTAGCAATTGAATTTGATCTGAATAATTCCATTCGATTCTTATAGAGCCATCAGACTTAACTATGATATTCCTAACCAACTCCTTTACAAGTTCCGGCGTTAATTTTTTAATTTCGCTGTAAATTGTTACCGATGATGATTCATTGACCTGAGACATACATAAGCGTAAATCTTCCTGTAGCTTCTCAAGCTTATTTTCTGCAATTTTTATATCTAAACGCAGTTTCTCAATTCGCTTTAACATTGCCTCTTTCAGTTGCAAATATTCTTCACGAGATATTTTTCCGTCAATGCAGCTCTCGTACAGTTCAAGCTTCGATTCTTCCAAAGATGAAATCTCTTTTCTTAAGGCAGTAACTTCTTCTTTGGCTATTTGCTCACTACTCTTCATCAGATGGCTTGCATTCCTGATCTTAGTTATTTTCAAATCCAGAAGTTTGCACTGGGTATTGATCGCATTTATCAAAATTTTCTCAAGAACACTCTCCTTAATCTTCACTTCGGAACATTCTGTAGTGTCGGTATAACGATGTGATGAACAGCGCCAATACTTGTTTTGTGCTTTTCCTTTTGAAAGCTTATTCCCACAGCAAGAGCACGTTAAAACAGAAGTAAATAGATATTGGCTATCTTTGTGTCCTCTCTTGGGTGATGATTTTATCACAGTTCTTGCCTGATAAAACAATTCACGCGATATTATTGCTTCGTGTGTACACGGTATTACAATCTGCTCATCCTCAGGGATTTGTTTTACCCGATTGCTGCCCACACAGACAACGTGAGATTTAAAGGGAACAGTATCTCCGGTATAAATACGGTTTGCAAGGATGTTCCTAATTGATTCAAAGGTCCAAAATTCTCTTATTTTATACTTTCCCCTGACCGGAGCCAGATATACAGACGGTGTAACGACTCCATCCTTATTCAACTTATTTGCAATTTGAGTAATTGTAACTCCGCTTGCTGCCCATGTAAAAATATTTCTTACAATATGAGCCACTGCGTCATCAACTTCAATAGTATTCTTCTTTTTACCTTTTTTGTAGCCGTATGGCGCTGTCCCATATACAAATTCACCGTTCAGCTTCTTAGCGTCAACAACAGTTTTGATTTTCCTTGATAGATCCTTACTATACATTTGATTCATAAGATTCTTAATGGCAATTTCAAAACCACCGGTTGTATCCTTATAATCAAAACTGTCGTATTGGTCATTGATAGAAATAAATCTAACATTATGAACAGGAAATACAAACTCTAAATAATGGCCTGCCTCAAGATAATTTCTCGCAAACCGAGAAAGATCACGAACTATAACACATCGTACTTTTCCTGCAGCAACAAGACGGATAAGACGATTCATACCAGGGCGGTCCATATTGGTACCTGAGTAACCGTCATCGATAATTTCCTCAAAAGAATTCGGTTCCAAGCAATTCCGTTCCAGGTAATTTTGTATGCATTTTCTCTGAGAACTAATACTGCAACTTTCTGCGATAGAGCCAGATTCCATATCACCGTCTTCTTTTGACAATCGCAAATAGCTGATATTAATCTTCTCATCAAACTGCATCCTTCAACTCCTCCACTTTCTTAAGATAATCGTATAAATCCTTGTATGGATCTGCGTAGTTAAGGATTATCCTCAAATTTTTATCCTTAGTCACATAAATTTTATCTACAAGAACCTCTACGATTTCCCGAGTAATCTCCGGAATTTTATGATACTGCTTCAGCGCTTTTATCCAGCGTTGAGTGGATGTCACAGCAACATTAAGGGATTTCGTTTCCTCAATTGCTTTTGCCTCTTCTTCAAGCAGAAGTTCAAGATTATGGTCCAAACGTTGCTTCATAATATCATATTCTGAGCGATCGATAATCTGGTCTATTAGATCCTGCATCAATTGCTCCATTTTTGCCTCAATATTATTTCGTCTTGCTCTGATTTCTGCAAATTTATTCTCTGCACCGGACTGATGAGCAAGTACATCCGGTCTTTTTAGGATATCAAAAATAAAATTCTCAACATCAATTGCCATTTGAACCTGTTTATCCAAAAGACCGGTTAGCTTTTCAATTACGATATTCTGATTAATATAATGATTTGAGCAATGTATATGCTGCGTTTTTACATAATTATTGCAATTAAAATACACACGACTTGGTAATTTGGAATTATTCCTTGCACAGCCTTTTCCACCCATCATAATGGAACCGCAATCTGCACAGAATATTTTTCCACGTAGGAGTTCTCTGGTATCGAGCCCAACATCAGGTCTTTTTACGAATTCTGTACGTTTACTTTTTTCGGCTTCAAGTATACCTTGTACTTTAACAAACAACTCTTTTTCAATGATTGCTGGATGCGCATTTTCAATTATCATCCATTCGCTTTCAGGTCTGCGTGTCTTATCCAAACCAACCTTATCTCGCTTCACTTTACCATGAATACGAGATCCAGTATACACCGGGTCCGTCAATATCTTCGTAACTGTTTTGTGCCCCCAAATTGAAGTTTCATATTTCGAGCTTGTATTTAAGCCTCGAATAAAACGAAGTCTTCCAGGGGAAGGAATATTCTTTTCGTTTAAATATTTGGCGATATACAGCGAACTTTTACCTTCGACCTTGAGGGCAAATATCTGCCTGATTACAATAAGAGCTTCTACATCAATATCAAAAGTATTTTCCTCAGGGTTTCTAATATATCCATACGGAATACTACTACTCGAAGGTAGATATTCATTTGATTCCATTTTTGCGTTAATGCTTGATCTGATTTTCTTTGAAATATCCTTTACGTAGAAGTCATTCATGACCATTTTCAAAGGCATCATCAAAGATGTTGAATCGGCATTTTCGTTACTGCTGTCATAATCATCATTCAAACTGATAAAACGTATGCCCATATCAGGGAAAGTCTTT
>JAZOSD010000015.1:0-9506 GCA_045656945.1 Faecousia sp. | reverse complement strand
CCCCGACTCCGTCACCGATGAGCAGGCGCTCTTCGTGGGTGATGTGCTGGCCACCGGCTTCTGGGCCGCCCGGATCTCCGAAATCACCGAGGAGGATACCGTCCTCATCATCGGCGCGGGTCCCACGGGCATCTGCACGCTGCTGTGCGTCATGCTGAAGAATCCCAAGCGGATCATCGTCTGCGAAAAAGACCCGGCCCGCATCGCATTTGTCCGGGAGCATTACCCCGAAGTTCTGACCTGCGTCCCCGAAGATTGCAAGGCTTTCACCCTGGCAAATTCCGATCACGGCGGCGCCGATGTGGTGCTGGAAGTGGCAGGCGGCAGGGACACCTTCCGGCTGGCCTGGGAATGCGCCCGCCCCAATGCCATCGTCACAGTGGTTGCTCTCTACGACGAAACCCAGACCTTACCCCTGCCTGATATGTACGGCAAAAACCTGACCTTCAAAACTGGCGGTGTCGATGGCTGCGACTGCGCCGAGATCCTCGCTCTCATCGAAGCAGGCAAAATCGACACCACCCCACTGATCACCCACCGTTATAAGTTGGAGGATATCGAGGAGGCTTACCACCTCTTTGAAAACAAGCTGGATATGGTTATTAAGGTGGCCGTTGAATTTTAAAATAAGATACTGCAACTATTATTCTTACCTGGCTGAAAAGGGGGACTACACATGGCAAATTCCACTGAACGAAAGGGTGTACATTACTGCGGTCTAATTGCCGAAGATAATAATTGGTTGTTTCGTGAACAGCCGATTAATGATGTTGGTATTGATGCCCATATGGAGTTAACCGAACCAACTGGAGAATCAAAACAACTTCTTGCACTACAAATAAAGTCTGGACCAAGTTGGTTTAAAGAGCAAAAAGATAAGTGTGTCATCTTCCGAGATATCAACGAAAGGCAATACAACTATTGGACTAAGAACTCTTTACCTTGTATTGTAGTTTTGTATAATCCGGACGATGATATGTGTATCTGGCAAAAGCTAACAAACGAAACCATAGAAAGAACTAACGGAGGAACAGGAAAAGGTTTCTTTGTCAAAGTCCCAATAAAGCAAGTATTCTTAACCGAGCAGTCGAACGAAACGCTTATTTCGTTTTCGAATTTACCACAGCATATCACGAACTATAACTTCTTGTTGTCTCAAAAGAAATTCATGGAGATTCTTCGCGATGGTGGAGAAATCAAGCTACATTCAACAGAATGGATAAATAAGAGTAGTGGCAAAGGTAACACAGAATTGATTGTGGATGACGGAAAGAGTATCGTTAAATATTCGTATCCATATTGGTTCCCGTTTACGCCGTACACTGAGGTTTTTCCGCGACTGTTCCCCTGGGCAAACTTTTCTGCCGATGACGATTTTTTTGAAGAAAGTGATCTGGATCTTTGGCATGAGTTGCACTGTTACTATGATGAAGAAGACGACGAATGGTTAGTTGTAGGTGATTCGTTTGAAGACTTTCATAAAAAGCTTAGTCCGATGCGAAGTCGCGACCATTCAGGGGAAGTCGCTGAGTATATGATGGTGCTTAGTTTAAATGAGCTAGGCAAGGCATTCCTTGAGGTAGATAGGTTTGTATCTCAAAATCAACCTTATGCTGGAACACGGCCAAACGGTGAGTGAAGAAGGAGATACCTATGAAGAAGATTAAACTCAATGATGGTTTGCAGCAACGGACTTCGGTAGATAAATACGTACTTGACCCTACAGAAAAATATGTGATTGATCTTGAGAAAGAAACCGAATTTCAAATTGCGACAATGATGTCGTTTCAAATAATGGGGGCACCCCCGGCAATTAAGAACTACCATGCATGGTTGTATGAAAATGGATTTAATTTAGATGCACCAAATCCAACAAACGAAGTGGTTGCTCCCTATTACGGTGTTAAGCCACTCTGGAAAACTCCGTATTCTCAGGGTATTGTTGTAAGGGCTGAGGGTGACGACGACTATTATATTGTCATGGAATGCAGTAGCAAGAACAAGGGATATAAACACACAATGGTTATCCTTACCATGGGCGGCTGTATGTAAAACAATGCTGACTACTTGTCATATGACAAGTAGTACTCCAAGGATTATCGCCTGCAAAATCAGGGCCATCCGGGGAAACCGGGTGGCCCTGTTGCGTTGGGAGGTTAAGTGTTTAGCTCTTGGGCGAGTTTGAGGCCGAGGCGGAGGCCGTCGATGAAGCCGGTTTGTTGGTGAAGGCTACAGAGGCGACAGGTGGCGTAGATGACCTCATCTTTTTCCTTGAGGATTTTGCCGGTCATTGCCTGATAGAGTTCGTCGAAGGCCTGCTTAACCTCGTCGGTATCTGCATTGCAGTTTAACTCGTAATAGGTACTGCATAGCATTCCCAGTACTGTGTCGGCATCGTTACCGAAGTTTACCTGCTGGGTGGCTTCCTTTGCCTGCAGGGCGGCTAAGTATTTCTTCATATCCATTGTTCAGTCCTCCTTATAATCAGCAGGCAGGTAAAGCTGGCCTGCAGCACGCAGCTTCTGCAACTCCACTTGAGCCTCGAAGCGATCCTGGGCTTCCATCACGACGTCTACCAGTTCGTACCGGTCGTCGTGCCATTCTTTTAGACCACGTAAATACCGAGATCTCCGCTTGTCGTCGATGATAAACGGCATAATGTCGTGGCGCAGGCATTCCTTAAACAGAATGAGTCTGCCAACACGACCGTTTCCATCCTCGAAGGGGAAGATCTCCTCGAACCGAACGTGGAAGTCCAGGATGTGATTCCGTTCAATTTCAGTCTGGCGCTCATAGCTTGTGATCAGTTCTCCCAGACTGGAATGGATTTGACCTGCTGGCAGCAGCTTACGATCCCGGGCCCTGGATGTTGGCGTCCGGTACTCTCCAGGCCGAACCTGCTCCCGGTACTCATCCACAGTACCGGTCATCAGGATCTGATGAAGCTTACGAATCAGTTTCTGGCTCAGAGGCTCCATCACATGATCCAGGATGTAATCCACACAATGGATATGGTTCAGCACCTCGATCACATCAGACACCTTCATAGGCTCGAAGGACTCCCGTATCTTTCCTTTCCGGAAGATAGATTCCACCTGCTGGCGTGTTAAACGACAGCTCGCCATACGGGAAGACGAGTATGTAAGGTTAATTACCGCAAAATCGTACAAACCGTGAAAATTCCGCTTTTTCTTCTGATTTTGCAGCTTTTTGGCTAGTTCTGGCAACTCAGTCTCCGATGTATACTCCAAAACTGTCCGTGTGGGACGGATTGCGTCCTCTGGGATGCACCAAACACCATCCCGGTATACCGCACCGGGGATTCTGCCCTGCGTGCAGTATCTTCTGATCATAGTCATGGAAACGCCCCATTTTTCAGCGGTTTCCCTTGCAGATAAGTATTCCATAGTTTCGTCCTTTCTCGTGCAGACTGCCCGCAACTTTTGCGTTAGCCCGCAACTTTTTTTCTTGAATTATTCTTGAAACACGACGAAACACTGTATACCAGTTATCACATAATGTATTTTTATTCTTGATTTTTAGACTATTTAGACCATTTTATCCAATTATATTCATTTTGTCCGCCACTGGAGCACGATGGCATTCAAGAAGTCCGCGGGTTGATTTTACCTATTTGCAAAAAGTCCTGGTAGCCAATGGCTATCAGGACTTTTTGCAAAGATATGTACTTTACTGCTAGCAAATTATTGTATTACACCCAGTTTTCCCAATCCGGTGTGAATGTTACTTCCATACTTTGATCACGATTTTCTTCTTGTCCACACCTTTTTGTATAATCCACAACAACACGCAAACAATAGTGTAAAAGGAGTGGATTTATATGGACGGACAGGAACTTGTAAAGCAGACGTTGGATCAGATTCCGCAGGCGAACGCCAATGCAAAACGAATCGTCGGACTGGTGAAAGAGGGCGGCAGGATCACCGGCTATCAGCTATCTGACAACAGCCTTGTGGAAAAGCAGCAAGCGGTGGATATGGCAAAGCAGGGACAGATCGCCGGTGTGGGCATTGCCCACCGTGGGGACACGGAATACCTGAAGTCCATTCCTGACGGCAGTGAGAACAACAATCTGGGCAATCTTCCCTCTGTATCGCCCCAATCATAATCGATGGTCGGAACGGATACATCCGTTCCGCCAACCCAGGCACAAAACCGATATTGCGGGACGTCGAGGCTTCGTCCCCTACATATATTTCGATCGTTGGTACATAGGGACCCGCCCGCTTGGATTTCTTTATTTTTGTAAGCTTGCATTGGGAGGCTAATAGCCTCTCCTACAACAAATAATTTCTAAAAACCTCTTGACTCTCACACTGCGTCATAGTTTATAATAGCTTTGTCAGGAGGGAGCAGAATGAAAACTGTGAAAGAAGTGCGTGATCTCACCGGGGTCAGCATCCGGGCATTGCACCACTACGATACCATTGGTCTATTGAAGCCCTCACAAATCACCAACGCAGGCTATCGGCTCTATGATGAAGATGCAATAGATCAGCTTTATATGATTCTTGTGTTCCGGGAGCTGGGTCTTTCCCTCCGGGAGATCGCAGGCATTCTCCACGCCCCTGACTTTGACCGAAACCGAGTTTTGGAAAAGCAAATAATGCTGATGCAAGGGCGTGTGGACCAACTGCAGAACCGGATTGCCCTTGCCAAAGGAATGTTAACGGTAGGAGTGAAATATATGAGCTTTGAAGGATTTGACCCTAAGAAAATAGATGAATACAGCACACAGGCAAAGGCACTGTACGGCAAGACGGACGCTTATCAGGAATTCGCGAAAAAATCTGCCGGACGCACTGCCCAACAGGAAAAGGACCTGGGGGCGCAAGTAATGGATTTTTTTGCAAAGCTGGGCAAACTACGTCCCTGTGATCCCGGCTGCCGGGAAGCACAGGCCTGGGCAAAGGAATTGCAGGACTTTTTTACAGCCAATTACTACACCTGCACGCCCCAAATTCTGGCAAGTCTTGCAAAAAGCTACGCAGGCGGTGGCAGTATGACTGAGAATATCGACAAGGTAGGCGGTGCAGGCACTGGTGCATTTGCCAAGGAAGTGATTGATCTCTACATAGGGAAACTGCAATGAAAACCAAATGGATCCTAGCCTCTGTTGCCGTTATACTGATTGCAATCAATCTCTTAACCGGAGATTTTTCTGCCTATCGGCACTTGTCCCCCGCTGACTTTCTGCCGATCATCCTCATTGTGTTGGTTAGCTTTATAATCAAAACCGGCATTCTGTCTGCTTTACTGATCGGCATCAAGAAGCTGTGGAAATGGCTTAGGCGCAAATAAAAAACAAGGGGTATCACCTGCTCCCCCGGGGGGCTTTTGCCGTTTAGGGCGCACAAAATACCGATGGATACATTTTTCAACATTTTTGCCCCCATCCGTGATACAATAACCGTACCGGAGGTGGACTTATGAAATTCAGGCTGATCATTGACAAAGAAAAAG
Organism: Faecousia sp.; assembly: GCA_045656945.1. GTDB lineage: Bacteria > Bacillota > Clostridia > Oscillospirales > Oscillospiraceae > Faecousia. The sequence continues at coordinate 4,022 of JAZOSD010000015.1, read as the reverse complement.
AGGAAGAAGTGGTAGCAACTGTCCACGGACACTCCCCTTTAATAAACGAAATCCAATCGCTGATTCAAAAACACACAGGCACAGATCGCATCCCCGGCTACACCGAGGACGACATCAAAATGCTGTCTGTTTCTCAAATAGAGTGCATTACCGTACTGGATGGCAAGACTTATGCCATTGACTCTCAAAATCATCATTATCGATTGAAGCTGCGGCTCTACGAATTGGAGAAAATACTTCCCGCATCTTTTATTCGCATTAACAAAAGCACGCTTGCCAACGAAAATGCCCTGGACCGGTTCACGGTTACCGTTGCCGGCAGTGTGGATGCGGTTTTCAAGTGCGGTTACACAGAATATGTTTCCCGGCGCTGCTTTACTCAAATCAAAAGGAGGTTGGAAGCAAAATGAAGAAGTTTTGGAAGGAATTCTTGCTTAGAGGGCTGATCTGTGCCGCCGGTGGACCTTTGGTGTTAGCCATCATCTATGGCATACTGGGTGCAACCGGTGCGGTAGAATCCCTGACACCCAGAGAGGTTTGTTTGGGGATTCTGTCCATCTCCCTGCTTGCCTTTGTGTCTGCCGGTATGACCTCTGTTTATCAAATGGAACAGTTGCCGCTGTCTATGATGATCCTGCTTCACGGTGGCGCATTATACATTGTCTATCTTCTCACTTATTTACTGAACCATTGGCTGGAAAATTCCCTTGTTCCCATTTTAATTTTCAGCGGCATTTTCCTTGCAGGCTATGCCCTGATCTGGCTTATCATCTACACCATTGAGAAAAGGAAAGCGGACAAACTCAACAAGCTTCTTAGTGATTCCAGGGGCGATTTGTAAATCGCCCCTGGAAGTCTGTCAAAAAAGTAGTTTTTGACAGACTACAGAGGTCAAAGGAGCGCCAAAGACAAGCATCTCGCACTCGTCGGCGTATGTGGATACGGTAGAGGGCGAGATGCGCAGTAAGTCAAAACAGCTTGCGTAGCAAGCATTTTCCACCTCATCCGTCAAAAATCAATAGATTTTTGCCACCTTCTCCTCTAGGAGAAGGCTTTGTCTGTTACCATTAGATAATTCTATGTTTTGACGATTTGGGGGTTCTTTGACACTCTGCCAGGGGCGATTTGTAAATCGCCCCTGGAATTTACCAGACAAAAGGAATCAGTCTGTATTTTACTTTCTTTTGATACTGGACATAACCGGGAAGCTCTTTTGTCAGCAGCTTTTCCTCATCCTTCAAACGGACAATGATAATTGCAGGATAGAACCCGAAGGCAATCAGACCATACCAGGACCCCAGCACCAGCGGAATCATGAAAAACAGCAAGATCGTCACCGCGTACATTGGATGGCGGACAACGCCATAAAGACCGGTATCCACCACGGTCTGCCCTTCTTCTACCCGGATGGTTCGGCTTAAATAAGCATTTTCCCGCATCACCTCTGCGTACAGCCCATAGGCGACCAAAAACAGCGCAGAAGCTGCAACCACTACCCACACAGGCATTGCTGACCAGCCGAAGCGGAAGTCCAGACCCGCCACCACAAAGCCGGCAACAAACATAAGTCCGGAAAGGGCAATGACGCCTTTTTGCGCCGCCTGCTTTTCCTTGGCATCCAGTCGTTTTTTCAGAAATTCCGGAGACTTGGCAAGCATCACAAATCCGGCGATCAGCATAGGCACAAAAAGCAGGCCAAGCAGCAGCCAGCCGTAGGTATACCGGAGTGTGCCGGCTGGCAAGAAGATCAGCAGACCTACGAGAAACAGTCCGCAGAAAAATTTAATCAAAGCTTCTGACAAAAGTTTCATACACACGCCTCCATACAGCATTTCAGCCGTTCCAACAAATCCCCCTGCAAATAAAAGGTGGTTTCAAAATGCATATACTGATCCGTATTCCGATCCCATAAAATCAGCAGCTTGGGTGGAAATTCCTCGTCTCCTTCCCAGAACTGCAACAGCACCGGAAAGAAAGGTGTCACCGGAATTTTACAAGTCAGATCTGCACCCGCCACAGGGGTCTTTAATACTCCCCCCAGTTTTTCTGCCGCCTTTTTCAGGTTTTCCAGCTTGCCATCAAAAAACCGGGCATATTTCTTTGTGTAGGTGTCGGTCTGGGTCACACCGGTGATCACAAATGTGCCCACCGTACACCACTGGTTTGCCAGTGCCGGGGCGTTTTCCCCCTTATGGTAACACAGCAAATCATAGAGGGTCATCACTGTGCTGAAATTTCGGCATTCCTGCCAGGTTTTTCCGATATATTCCTCAACACTTCCCCTGTATCTGTGAATACGGCATGGGGTGTACAAATAGGTCAGGTAGATATATTTCTCATCTGCTTTCAGGGAAAATTTAGAGATCATTTGCGCCTGATCATACTGAAGAAAGATCTCCTTAGCCATATCCACTTGCAATTCATAATTATCCATTTTAGAACACACCGCCGTTATACTTTTTCTGCACCCGGAAAATTGCAAAAATGCCTGCTGTCAAGCCAATGAACAGCACCGCTACGGAGATCTTCATTCCCATTTCTCCCATCAGGGAGACTCCGCCACTTATTGCCACAGCACCTGCGATCACACCAAAGGCTTTCCCGAATGCTTTTCCGTAGCCTGCCTTATCTTTTACTTTAGACTGGTGATAATCGTGGATCATATCCGTCTTTCCTTTGTATATCTGCACAGCCACAATGCCAAAAAGCACGGCGGTTGCAAACATAATAATTGCATAGAGAATCATCGAATCACCTCTTTACGCCAATTATATCACGCAAACCCACCATACACAACACAAAAGAGGGCTCGTTGCATTTTGCAACGAGCCCAATGAATTGCCCTTTTGGGGCATGAATTGGCTTTGCCACGATTTGCCTGACGGTATGAATGTGCCTTACGGCACATTTTACGGGGCAATTCAAATCATGGAGCCCAGCGAGAAATTATGAGGCATTGCCTCAATTTATGATGCGTAGCATCAAATCATTTTAATCCGAATTATGCAACTGGCCCTTGCTATTGACCTTTTTTTCTACCCGTGCAAATATATAAGTCATCCACTGCTTTACGGATTTTCTATACTTATATTATAGCTTCTATTTTTTTGGATTTCAAAAGCACTTTTGTTTGAAATTTCAGAAAAAATATTGTACACTATGCGCAGACTAAACAAACAGGAGGCACTTTTATGCAAGAATACGAGATCGTTGCCACATTTCTAAATGGCTGTTCCGGCTCTGCCCATCCCCAAACCTACTTTGAGGAAGCCGAGCTGATCCACCCGGATGATTTTGTCCGTACCAAGCACGGAAAAGACTTTGACAAATTTGTTCAGGAAACCTTAGAGGACGGACAGATCCGTTACACCTACTGCAACGGCACAGTCACCTACATCTACGAATTCACCCCGCTGTAATATCTACGGAGCATAGGTTGCCGGTGCAGCTGCTCCGTGGTATATTGAAAGCGAAAGGATGTGGGCGTATGAACACCTATATAACAGGCGCAACCATTAAAAAATTGCGGGAGAACCGAAATTTGACCCAGGCGGAACTGGCAGAGAAAATCGGCGTTAGCAGCAAAACCGTTTCCAAATGGGAAACTGCCAAAGGTCTGCCGGACATTTCTTTGCTGCAGCCCTTGGCGCAGGCTTTGGGAATCTCTGTGATTGAACTGATGAATGGAGAACATATTGCCAATCAAAACCTTTCTGCCAATATGCTGCGGTGTAAATTCTATGTCTGTCCCATCTGCGGAAACATCATCTACAGCACCGGAAGTGCGGTAGTCAGCTGTTGCGGCATCACGCTGCCCCCTTTGGAGGCAGAGGATGGTGACGATGCCCACGAAATTGCCATAGAAAAAGTGGAGGACGAGCATTTTATCTCTATCCCCCACTCCATGACCAAGCAGCACTTTATATCCTTTGTGGCCTTCGTCACCGCCGACCGTATCCAACTTACCAAATTTTACCCGGAAGCCAATGCGGAAACCCGTCTGCAATTTCGTGGCAGAGGTT
>JAZOSD010000014.1:0-9194 GCA_045656945.1 Faecousia sp. | reverse complement strand
CGCCTCGCGCACCAGATAAAAAAGGACATCCGAAGGGCTGTCCTTTTTTATCTGGTGCGCAAGAAGAGGTGGGACTTGAATAATCCAATCGCAACCTGCCAGTGGCAGGTTGCTGCCACCAGTGCAAACACTGGTGGCTACATTTATTTTACATTCTGCACACCTGCGGAATGTAAAATGCAACCAAGTTCCCCTCGCGCACCATAGAGACAGTCGTAAGGCTGTCTCTTTTTTTGCAAGTACATCCTGCCCAGGACAGGTAAAACCCCTTGGTGACCAAACGCGTTGGACACCAAGGGGTGCTTTTTATTAGGGAAGGACCACGGTTTTGCCGGTTTTGCCGCTTTCATAAATAGCGCAAATCAGTTTTTGAATTTTCAGTGCCTCTTTGCCGCTGATAAACGGTTCTTTTTTTGCTTCAACTGCTTTATAGAAGTCCTGGATCTGGCGAATGTGGCGGAAGCCCCAATAGTCTTTACCGCCTTCATAGTAGATCCCGTCGGACTGCTGACTGGTGGAAAGCACCGTTCCGTCGTTAAATTCAATTCTGGCATCGTCATAACTCATAACCACCTTGCCATGTTCGCAAAGCAGACGGATTTCAATGGGTTCATCACAGCCGTAGTTATTCATTGCCCAGAAGGAAAGGGTTGCGCCGTTTTTATAGCGGATAAAGCCTTCACCTGTGTCATCTACCTCCATAATGGAGTGACCTCTGTTGGCAATATGGGCTTGCACTTCTACTGGCTCATCTCCAATAAACCAGTTGGCAAGATCCAGAGAATGAATCGCCTGGTCAATGATCAAAATATTTGTGATGAATTTGACTATAGCCGCAGTTATTTAAATAAGCGTTTCCGGATGGAAACCGGTTCTTCCTTAGCGGCTTATATAACATCTGCGAAAATTGAAGAGGCAAAACGATTGATCCGGGAGAGTGATCTGAATTTTGCACAAATCTCAGAATATTTGTCCTTTGATAATCCCCAGTATTTCTCCCGGGTTTTTCACAAGGTCACCGGTATGACCCCTACAGAATTCAAAAACCTGGCGCATATTTAAAACGAAGGAGGCAGTCTAAAACAGGCTGCCTCCTTCGTTTGTTTCCATATATGCGTTTAGAATTTTCTTAATCCTTAGATTTTTTCTTGTTCTTCTTATTTTCTTCCGGCAAGGCCTGAATTTTATTTTGACGCCGCAGTACAGATATGGTGCATCCGTAGCGCTGTTCAATCAAACGGGAGATATGACGCTTTGAATAGTTGGTAGCGGCAGCGATCTCATCGAGGGTGATGTCCGGTCTGTTTATCATATTGTCGATGAGGATCATAATGTTGTCAGGACCTACATCTAACGGTATTTTTTCTGTCAACAACCGACCGAAGAGCCAGGATACGAATTCTGCTGCTGCAGCCTTTAACTGAAGATAACCCAATACATCATCATAGTGATTGCTTTGTATAAATCCGGAAAGGGTGTTTTCCAAATGGGCAGGAAAAGAAATGGGCTTAAGCGCATACTGATCCAGTGCTGAAATAAAGGCATCGTAAAAACCTGCAGAATCCTTTACTTTGTCAATGGACATGGAAATTACAAACTGCTTTTCATGAGGAGCAGTTCCTTTGGTTGTGCGGTGAAGCAGATCTGGGGGTACAATGATAAATTCATTGCGATTGAGTTTGATTTCCTTGTCTTTCAGACTGCAGGCAAAGGTGTCGCCTGTAAGAAAATGAAGTTCATAGTAGCAGTGGCTATGTAAATAAGGTATATTGGTACTGGTGATTTTTAGTTCGATCTCATAAAACTTGATTCGAGCATCTCCATACTCTAAAGAAATCGTTTTGACAGAGCGTTTCATAGCATCTCACCTCTTACCAAAAAGATACCCTAAGATATTTCAGATGTCAACCCTGTGCGTGCGTTGTATCACATAAAAGTGGACATAAATTACTGAAGATGTCCATCCTGCTGTTGACATTAATTTTAAGCATCTGTAAAATGAAAGTATAAAAGAAATAATACCATTACCATTGACGGAGGAATTATGAAAAAAGGTTTTTATACGGCGCTGGGTACGCCACTGGACAAAGAGGGAATTTTCTGTGCCGACAGTATGGCACTGCAGATCGAACAGCAGATTCAGGCCGGAGCATCCGGACTGCTGGTTATGGGCTCTATGGGCCAGATGACATACCTGAAAAACGCAGAATATGCCAAGGTGGCTGCCTGCAGTGCCGAGGCTGCAAAGGGCAGAGTGCCTGTGCTGGTTGGTGTGACCGATGTATCCATCCACAGGGTTATGGATCGTGTGGCAGAACTGGAGGGAATTTCCGGTATTGACGGCATCGTTTCCACCGTTCCTTACTACAGTGCCTGCACCCAGGACGATGTTTTTGAGTTTTATAACACCATCGCAAATAAGGCAAAGCTGCCTGTTTACTTATATGATCTGGCGGTGGTTACAAAGACCGCTACTTTACCTGCAACAGTCAAACGCCTGTGGAAGAATCCCAACATTAAGGGTATCAAATCTGGTAATTTGGTGACCCACAGAGTGCTGATGCGGGACGAGGAAAAGCCTGTAGATTTCAGCCAGATGTTTAGTAACATCGATGAGTTTGATATTGCTTACAAATACGGAATTGATAAAAATTTGGACGGTATGTTCTCTTGTGTTCCCAAGACCTCCAAGAAAATGTACGACGCTCTGGCTGCCGGGGATATGGCTGCAGCCGGTGAAGCACTGGACAGCATTTTGGCACTGCGGGATCTGTTTATTACTACCGGCAATCTGATGATGGCATATTCCCACGCAATGAATCTGTTGGGCTGTGGCGGTATCTTTGGCTATGATTACCACAAGGACATTCCCGACCAGCAGAAGGAAAGCGTTACTGCGGCAATGAAGGCATTGGGAGAAATCTGATACAAACGGAGGCTACATATGATTTCTTGCACAGAATTTATCCCCGCGTACAGCGAACTGTTTAAGTATATTGAAAATCTTTACGGTTATCCGGAAGTGCAAAAGTTTTGGACATATCTTTTTAAGCCGGATGGCAAGGGAATTCCCCTTATCAATTTTCTAAAAAAAGATGGGTTAAAGGGTGCATGGGATTATTGGTCCGGTACACTGTCAGAGGAGTCTGCGGATGTAACCCGGATTATGAACCTGAAAGAGGGCTGGATCAAGAGCATTATGCACTATTGTCCATCTAAGGGTCGACTGCTGCAGATGAAGGACGAGCTCGGAATTGAGCCTTATCCCCATTATTGCGACCATTGCGATTATTACCGTGCAGCTTTGGAAGAATGTGGCTTTAGTTGGTTTTATGATTTTACTGAAGTAGATCGGGCGGCTTGCACCAGCGTTATTTATGACCCGAAAATATTCAAGGGTGTTATGACTATGGACGAGGACACAGTGGTGCTGGAGTATAAATCCAAGGAACTTGAGTATTTCCACCCGGATTTTCATAGCAGTATGAATATGGGTATCGAATACTTAGGAATGAACTACGGCACGGAAGCAGTAGAGGAGTACCTGGAAATCTATACCCGCAATGTATATAAGAAAGTGATCGAGAACATAAAAACCAGAGGTCTTTCTGCCATTGCAGATAAGATCCGGGAAACCTACAAGCTGGAAAAGGCAGAAGATGTGCTGACCGTACGGAAGTCGGAAAATTTCCTTAGTGTAAAAGTTTCTGCCTGTCCTGCGGTAACGCATTTAAGAGCAACCGGACGAGAGGTTTCCCAATGGTTCTCTATGACCACTTCTGTAGTAATGGAAACACTGTCCCGTGTAGGTAGTCTGCGCTTTGAAATGGAACACTATGATCCCGAAACCGGTGCTGCCCAATATTGCTTTCATAGGCAATAACAAGAGGTTTATATAATGGAACAGCTTAACACAAAAATAGTGCTGGATTTCATTCCCCAAAAGGGAAATCCCCGTAACAGTGAGGGTTCTTTTGTTCGGATGGACGATGGTACGATTCTGTTTGCCTACAGCCGGTATTCCGGGGATAGCTGGCACGATCATCAGCCCAGTGATATTGCGCTCATCCGATCATCCAACGAAGGAGAAACCTGGAGTGAGCCGGAGATCATCGCTACTGCCGAGGAATTGGGCGCAGAAAATGTGATGTCCGTTTCTGCCATTCGGCAGGCAGACGGTAAAATCGGCTTTTACTTTTTGGCAAAGCGCTTTGCACCCGGGAAAGAGCGTACACTGGAGGGTGTTTATTCAGTCCTGTGCCGTGTGCTAACATCTGATGGCAACCATTTTAAGACTGAACAGTGTGGCTTTTACGCACCTACGGGGTATTATATCTTCAACAATGACCGACTGGTCCGTCTGTCGGACGGAAGGCTTGTATATCCTGCAGCTTATATGGACACGCTTAGACATTTTGTGTCCACGGTTTTTGTTTCCGAGGACGATGGCACAACCTTTCGCCGACAGGAAACGATACTGGATCTGCCCTTTGCTAACGACCGTGGTATGGAAGAGCCGGGGATTTTAGAGCACAAGGACGGAAGCCTGCGTTTGTGGATGCGCACCAATATGGGCTATCAGTATGAAAGCTATTCCTATGACGGACTAAAGACCTTCACACCACCGGCACCGTCAGTATTCACCTCGCCCCGATCCCCTATGGAGATGGAATACGGGCCGGATGGTGCTCTATATGCAATTTATAACCCCATCCCCACCTATAACGGCCGTGTTACCAGCCCCGCCTCTCACGGCGGTCGAAATCCTTTGGTCATTCGCAAAAGCACTGACGACGGTAAAACCTGGGGCCAATGCTATATTATCGAAGCCGACGAAGACAGAGGCTTTTGCTACCCGTCTATGTGCTTCACCAACGACGGTGGTCTGCTGGTATCCTACTGCCGCGGCGGCACAGAGGATGGCTTCTGCTTGACACGGTTAGGCATTCGGAAATTTTCGCTAAAGGATATGGACCTGTGAATGTGGAAAGGAGAACTCCAATGCCCATCATTCTGCCTGACTTTGCCCACCCGCCCATTGATATTCATTCCCATTTTAATCACGGCTCTCCCTTCGATTGCCCCCAAGCACCTATCCACAACCGCACACTGGAATTCATGAGGGCTAATTACGACCGCTTTGGCATCCCATATGTAGGCATGTCCACCTACGCCGCCGTATTGCATCATCCCGAATGTGTTTACGAGGAAAACGAGTACCTGCATCAGCTTGTGAAAGAAACACCGTGGATGTACCAGTGGGTCGTCGTTGATCCTCGTCAGGAAACGTCCTACGAGCAGGCCGAGCAGATGCTGGGACACCCAAAGGTTTTGGGAATTAAGATCCACCCAACTTACCACGGTTATGACATTCTTGACTATGCAGATGCCCTGTTTGCCTTTGCCGAAAAGCATAAGGCAGTGATGCTGATGCACCCCCAGCATATCCCGGAAATGCCGAAGTTTGCTGACAAACACCCCGGCATGAAGCTGATTATTGCTCATTTGAGTTCCATGGAACACATTGAGGCCGTAGCCAATGCAAAGAACGGAAACATCTATGTTGACACTTCTGCTGGAGGTAGCAGTATGAACAACATTGTTGAATATGCCGTCAGCTGTGTAGGTTCAGAGAAAATCTTGTTTGGTACCGACACCTATTCTTGTGCCTATTCTTATCCCAGAATTGCATTGGCAAATATTTCGCAGGAAGACAAGGAAAATATTTTGTGGAAAAATGCCCTGAACTTGTTTCCTGATCGTTTCCAATAAGAAGACAAAACCCTGTACTGTTTGATTTTACAAATATATATCAGAACATTAGCCAGATGGTTGCAATGCCGTCTGGCTATTACTTTTTGGAGGTTATGATATGAATGCAAAAGAGCTTACAGTATTGATGAAATAACCCGGAAAACATCCCAAGGTAACGAAACACAAGGACGATTTGGATTCCTTGCAGAAAGAGATCAGTATTGGTGCTGACGAATAAGGATGCGGCGGTTTGTAATGATGGGATGAGCCAAAGTTTGCAATAGTGATTTTTGTGCAACCGGTCGTCCAAATGAGGAAGAAGACCGGTCTTTGCCAGTCGATTGAAGAGGTCAGTTGACATAACACGCCTTCAAGTCCCGCCTTCGCGTATTGTGTCGTCGCCAAAACGGCTAAAACCCCTGTGTTTCCAAGAAAACTGGAACACAGGCGTATTTTTTGTTCGCTTTTGCCAAGACGTATCCATTTGCAACTGTTTCTGTATGTTTTGGTCGCCCCCGCCGCCCATCCGCCGCCAGGCGGCTTTTGCAGCAAGAAATCAGCGTCAAATAATCTTTTCTATAAGCGCACTTGAGGAGTTTGCAATTCCGTAAAAAACCAGTCGTTTGGATGTGTATCATCTACAGCACCATTGTCTTCTACTAAAGCCATAAGCTGTTTACCATCCAGGAAATATACATTTTGATCGCCTTGGGCAAGGGCGTTTTTGTAGATAGCACGAATGATAGAACACCGCTCAATTTCCAGGGGAGTGAGTGTATATTTAAGTCTGGATAGAATTAAAATCGGGAGCGTCGGCTGTGCGATACGAATTGTTTGGAATATTCTTTCGTGGGCCTGCTTCAAATGATCTAAGTTGGGTGCATACAGAATAGGTTTGATTACGTATTCATAAATGGGGAAGCACTCCAAGCCAACAGAAATCAAGGACACCCTTGACTGTGACAATAGAGATAGTATACAATATACAGACAAGGTATTAGATAATGTGACGAAAACAAAGGGTAGCTAGGTGAAAAGAAAAACAGTCTGTGTTGTTCCGGTTTTTTGGATGGCACTTATGGAAAGGAGTCGTCGTTATGATTGCACAAGAGATATTGGAAAAGCTGAGTCCAATTACTGCAGAGGAGGAAAGCTGTTGCCAGAACGACAGTCGGGTCGACTGGTCCGTATATAATGATGTTGCGACCAACCGAGTATATGCAGCAAGACTTTTGGAGCCGGGAAAACTGATTGCCGTCCGTCCCCATACCCGGTTTGCCTATTTTCCGCCTCACACCCATGATTACATAGAGATGATCTATATGTGTTCCGGTTCTACAATTCACAGAATGAACGGTGAGCGAGTGGAGCTGCGCACCGGTGAACTTTTGCTGCTGGGTCCTGGTACAGTTCAGGAAATCGAGCCTGCAGGAGAAGGAGATATTGCAGTGAATTTTATCATTATGCCTGAATTTTTTGACAGAAGCCTGGCTATGCTTGGCATTGAGGAAACACCCCTTCGGCGGTTTATTCTGGACAGCCTGTGCCAGGGAAAGGAGTCCTCTGAGTATTTCCATTTTCGGGTAGCAGATGTGCTCCCGGTTCAGAATCTGGTGGAAAATATGCTCTGGACGCTGGTTTTTGGTGCACCCAACAAACGCCAGATCAATCAAACCACGCTTGGTCTGCTGTTTTTGCAACTATTGAACTACACCGAACGAATTTCCTGTCAGAACGAGGAACAAGGGGATTTGGTTTGGCTGCATCGTTATATTGAAGAGAATTTCCGAACAGCGTCCTTGTTAGAAGCTGCTTCCCGTATGGGATATGACGTTTATCACCTGTCTAGGTTAATCCGTCAAAAAACCGGCAAGACATTTCTGGATATGGTTCAGGAAAAACGGATGCTCCAAGCGGCCTTCCTGCTCAAAAATACCAATCTGCCGGTGGGGGATATTTCCCTTGCGGTTGGCTATGAAAATACCAGCCATTTCCACCGCCTTTTCCGTACATTTTTTGGATCCACCCCTAGACAGTACCGCGCAAAAATGGACGTTTTTTTTGCTAAATAATGACCTTGAAGATTATTGACTCCTGTGATAAAGTACAAGCGACTGCAGGATAATCGCCAGATCTTTTCCGGATATCCCGGCCTAGAACTGGCGATTTTTTATAGAACTTTTTTATGTTGAAAGGAGAAAAATATGAATAGAAAACCTACCTATTGTAATCCACTTTCCATTGAAGATGTAAAAAGTGGTCGCTGGTTAGACTATGATATAGGAAAGCGGGATCCCAGAACCGGTGCTGACTATCGCTCCATCTCTGATCCCAGTGTGATTTATCACGACGGCAAGTGGATTATGTACCCCAGCTATGCTGTGGCCTATGTTACTGAGGATTTTGTAAACTGGCGTCACGTAGATATCGGTGTGTCAAATCTCCGTTACAGCCCTGCTGTGGTACAGTTTCGGGGAAAGTGGTATCTTTCCGGCCATGGACTGCACGAAGTGTATGTTGCAGACGATCCTCTCGGACCCTTTAGCCTTGCCGGTTATCTGACAGACCACAATGGAAACCAGATGAAAGTTGCGGATGGTTGCTATCTGGCAGATGGAGACCGTTTGTATTTCTACTGGTTTGGAATGCAGCCTCCGGAAAATGGAGAAGTGAAGGTGTACACCGGCACTTTGGGTGCTGAGTGTGATCCTGAGAAGCCTTGGTGTCTCCTTCACGAGCCTGTATGGATCAATCGTTTTGATCCTTCTGTAAAATGGCAGCGGTTTGGCGAGCATAACCAGAACCCCCGCATTGGTTGGGTGGAAGGTCAGTGGATGAAGAAAATCGGTTCCCGGTATTATCTGCTCTACTCTGGTTCTGGCACCCGGTTTAGTACCTACGCCAACGGTGTGGCTTATTCCGATGAAGGTCCTTTATCCGGATTTCGGATGCAGACCCGGCACGATCCATTGACCTGTAAGTGTCACGGTCTTGTCCGGGGGGCCGGTCACGGTTGTATTACCGAGGGCCCTAACAACACTTGGTGGGTATTTTACACCTCTATTTTCTGCCATCATTATTGCTTAGAACGTCGGATTGGTATGGACCCCATTGGTATTGATGAAAACGGAGAGCTGTTCTGCCCAGAAGTGACAGAAACACCCCAGTATGCCCCCGGTGTTCTGGAAAAGCCGGAGCTGGGTAACAGTGTTGGATTGCTACCGCTCACATTTATGCAAATTCCTAAGGTATCCAGTGCCGCGCCCGGACGGGATGGCATTTACGCTCAGGATGACAGCGTGCTCACTTGGTGGCAACCGGAAGCAGATGACCCGGATAAGACCATTACTGTCCCTTTGGATACGGATATGGGATATCGGGTAGAAAGTGTTCGCATTATCTGGCGGGATATCGGAATGGAAACCCTGGATGGCATTGAT
>JAZOSD010000013.1:0-14579 GCA_045656945.1 Faecousia sp. | reverse complement strand
ACCGGATTCCTCGCCCATTTCGTACATGGGGAAGTCTACGATCCAGCACATTGCATACTGCTCCTCGTCGAAGTGACCGGGGATGCGGCGACCCATCATAGTACGGATCACGCCTGCAGTTTTCTGCGCAGCGGTTTTCTTGCCTGCTGCCATACATACAAAGCTGCCGGGCTTCAGGTCAAGTGCTTCTGTCAGGGCAGCCTTCTGCTCGCCCAGGAACTTGGAAATGCCACCGGTCAGCTCTCCGTTTTCGTCCACCTTGAACCAGCAGCACTTATTGCCGGTCTGCACTTCCACGTCAGCAAGGAGCTTATCGATCCACTTGCGACCCTCTGTGAAGTTATCCACAGCCACAGCCTTTACAACTGCATTCTGGAACGGGCCAAATTCTGTTCCGGCAACGGCAGCGGTAATGTCCTGAATTTCCAAGTCGATACGCAGATCCGGCTTATCAGAGCCGTAGCGCTCCATTGCCTCGTTAAAGGGAATGTGACGGAAGGGTGCGGGAGAGATCCGCTTATACTTGCCAAACTTCTCAAATACGGGCACCAGCACAGTTTCCAAAATGTGCAGCACATCTGCCTGAGAAGCAAATGCCATTTCCATATCCATCTGGTAGAACTCACCGGGAGTACGGTCAGCACGGGCATCCTCGTCACGGAAGCAAGGTGCGATCTGGAAATAGCGGTCAAAACCGGAGGTCATCAGCAGCTGCTTGAACTGCTGAGGTGCCTGCGGCAGTGCATAGAACTTGCCGGGGTGGTTTCTGGCAGGAACCAGATAATCACGGGCACCTTCGGGAGAAGATGCAGTGAGGATGGGCGTGGTCATTTCCAGGAAGCCCTGCTCGGTCATCAGCCGGCGCAGCTCCGCAACCACCTGACAGCGCAGAATAATATTCTGCTTCACAGCAGGATTGCGCAGGTCCAGATACCGGTACTTCAGGCGCACATTCTCGTCTGCGTCCTTACTCTTATTGATCTCAAAGGGCAGCTGATTGTGGATACACTTGCCCAGAATTTCGATTTTCTCAGGAACGACTTCAATATCGCCGGTTGCCTGCTTGGGATTCTTGCTCTCACGCTCACGGACAACACCGGTCACCGAGATGGTAGACTCCTTGTTCACAGACTTAATCACATTCATCATTTCTTCTGTTTCCACCACGATCTGGGTAGTGCCGTAGTAATCCCGCAGCACTAAGAACGCAAAGTTGGAGCCTACCTCACGGATATTCTCCAGCCAGCCCACTAAGGTGACGGATTTTCCTGCATCGGCAATGCGCAGCTCGCCGCAGGTATTGGTTCTGGATTGGAACATAATATAATCCCCTTAATTTTTCAAATTTCTTGTCCTATTTTCTCATAAATCCCCTAAAATGTCAATGATCGATTATGGTCGGAAAATGTCGGAAATTGTTATCTTGCAAATCTTCGGATATCGTGGTATCTTAATTCCCGGGAGGTGATGATTGTGTATCGGTTTATGATTGCAGACAGTGATGAAGTTTTTCTGTCTGTCGTCCAGCAGATCTTTTCTGCAGAATTTGAAATAGTAACTTGTCAGGATGGAGAAACCGCTTTGGAGCTGCTGAACGAATTCCAGCCGCAAGTGCTGATTATCAATCTCCTGCTTCCCTTTAAGGACGGACTAACGGTTTTGCGGGAAGCTGCAACCGTACCGCCGGTAACCATCGCCACGACCACGATCCTTTCGTCCCATATTGAAGCCGCCTGTCAGGAGCTGCAGGTCGGATATCTGATGATCAGTCCCAGCCTGAATGCCCTGCGGGTGCAGGTGACGGCTATGGTAAACCATTGGGAAAATAATCACACAAAACCAAATTTGCAGACCCAGACTTTGGAGCTTCTTCATATGCTGAACTTTGCCACCCAACGAATCGGCAGCCGGCAGTTATGTGTGCTGCTTCCCTTATATTATCAGGATCGGGAACAGTGCCTGGATGCCGCTTTGTACGCAGCTGTTGGCAAACAGTTTTCCAGAACTGCATCTGCCGTAGAACGGGCGATCCGGGCAGTCATCCAGGATGCCTGGAAAACGCGGGATAAAATCGTCTGGCGCAAATACTTCCCAAACCAGACAGAGTGTCCCTCCAACAAAGCCTTCTTCGACGCTCTTGCCGATCATTTATGCGAATAAAGTATGGGCGCGATGCAAATTTTGCATCGCGCCCAACAAAATTATTGTATAATATTTATTTCCATCTGTCAACGGTTTTCTGTTTTCTCCTGAAATATTTATGACTTTGTACGAAAGACTATTCGTTATTTTGTACAATTTTCCAACTTGCAAACACACAAAAGTTGTGTTATCTTATAGTCAGAAAGGGTGATACCAATGTACAAGTAAAATCCTTCCAAGCTCATAAAAGATCAAAACCATTCTGATCCCCACAAAAAACATAGATGTAAGTGAACGAAGTCATTAGAACAATTAAAAAACTCTTTACCAAATAAACTGGGTTAAAAAGCGGATCAGAAAATAACAAGTTGATCAAAAAAGTGAGCAAGACAAAGTTTTCCTCATGTAAAAGCTTACCCCACATAAGATCATCCCGCTGATGGGATATATGCAAAAAATGTAGTGCGTGGAAGAAATGAAACAAGTGGAAAGCTAAGTCGATCCCGTAGAAAGAGAGGTTAACCAATGATGTTAGATACTAAGAGTGAACAGAAATGACCCTTGATCGTAGCAATCGGAAGATGCACGATCAAGGGTCATTTCTTTTTTATTTCCGTCCATTCCAGGTGCTGCGGCTCAGTAGCACCAGCATCGGGAATATTTCCAGTCTGCCCGCCAGCATATCAATGATCAAAATAATCTTTGAAAATACACTGTACGCCCCGAAATTGCAGGTAGGTCCTACTGCCTCCAGTCCGGGGCCTATATTATTGAAGCAAGCCAGCACTGCTGACAAGTTTGTTCCTGTGGAGAAGCCGTCCAAAGAAATCAGCAAAAAGCTTAAAATCAAAATAATCACATAGGCTGCCAGGTACGCATTGGTGTTGGAGAGCACCTTCTCATCCATAGGCCGTCCGTTGTTGCGGACGATCTGCACCTTTTGGGGATTAAGGATCTGCCGGATATTCCGACGCAGGATCTTAAACAGCAGCAAAACTCTTGCCACCTTAATGCCGCCACCGGTAGAGCCGGCACAGGCACCGATCACCATTAGCATCAGCAAAATCGTCTTGGAAAAACTGGGCCACAGGTCAAAGTCTGTGGTAGCATAGCCGGTGGTCGTCATAATGGACGCCACCTGGAAGCCTGCGTGGCGCAGCGTCTCCCCGGCTGTTGCGTACAGATCCCGGATATTCCAGAAAATAAGTCCCACTGCCACAATGACAATGCCAATATACAGCCGCAGCTCCTCATCCTTAAATACGCCCTTGATCTGCCGCAGCAAAATCAGGTAATAGCAGCTGAAGTTCACGCCAAACAGCAGCATAAACACCGTTGTCACATTTTGAATATAGGGGCTGTAGCTTGCTATAGAATCATTTTTAATACCGAAGCCACCGGTTCCCGCAGTGCCGAATGCGGTACACACTGCTTCAAACAAAGGCATTTTTCCACACAAAAGGAAAATGATATTCAGCACGGTCATAACCACATAGATAATATACAGGATCATAGCCGTTTGCCGCATTTTCGGCACAAGCTTTCCCACATCAGGACCGGGACTTTCTGCCCGCAGCAGATGCATCGTAAAGCCACTGCCTTTGCCGCTGCTGGGTGCCACTGCCAGCAAAAACACCAGCACACCCATACCGCCCAGCCAATGGCTGAAGCTGCGCCAGTACAGCAAACCCTTGGGCATACTCTCCACTTCCGGCAAAATAGATGCGCCGGTGGTGGTGAAGCCGGATACGATCTCAAAGAGTGCATCCACAAACCCGGGAATCCGTCCGGAAAGCCAGAAGGGCAAGCATCCCAGCAAGCTTAAGGTGATCCAGCTGAAGCTGACGCACACAAAGCCTTCTCTTGCGCCAAACAGCCGCCCCGCCTTGCGGCAAAACAGAAATAAAATCCCTGCCACTGCCACCATAATTACCAGTGTATATAGAAATCCTGTCACTGCATCCCACTCACCGCACCCCAGGCTGATCGCCAGTGCCGGCAGCAGAAACACCGCTTCTACAGAGATAATCTGGGCGAGAAACCGCCCTATCATCTTAACATTCATAATAATTCGTTCTTTCAGGCAAAAATATCGTTAAGCTTCTGCAGCACACCTCTGCCGCTGGTGACCACCACGACCGTATCTCCCTGCTGGAACACAGCATCACCGTTGGGGATCTGGGTCTGAGCGCCGTGGGTAATGCTCACCACCAGCACATTGGGGCGAAGCTTCATTTCCTTCAGGGGAACATTGCAGTTTTTGGTTGTTTCATCCACCAAAAATTCCACAGCCTCTACCTGTCCGTCTGCAATGGCGTGGACAGATACCGCTGCGCCGGTCTGATTTCCCATTGCCCGCACATAGCGGACGATTTGGTTGCAGCACAGCTCCTTGGGACAGATCATACTGCCCAACGCCATAGAATCGCCAATGCTGCTGTTTTCTCCCCGGCTCAGCTTGGTGATAATTTGCGGAACACCCCGGCTTCCGCCATACAAGGAAATCACCATATTGGTTTCATCCATACCGGTAAGGGTCACCAGTGCATCGCAATCTCCAATTCCCTGTTCTTCCAAGGTAATCTGACTGCTGCAATCGGCATGGATCACGGAAGTTTTGGGAAGCAACTGTGCCAATTCCACACAACGAGCCCGATTCTTTTCCAGAAGCTGAACAGAAATTCCGTCCTTTTCCAAAAAGCTTGCCAAATAATAGCTGACACGTCCACCGCCGCAAAGCATCACATTGCGCACCTTCCGGGTGATAATGCCCAGGTTTTTCAGTAGTGTGGTCAAGTTTTCCTTCGGTGCGGTTACAAAAATCCGGTCACCCTCCCGCAGCACAAAGTTACCGCTGGGGGCAACGGCATTGCCGGCTCGCAGAACTGCACACACCAGCGCATGGCATTTTACAATGCTACTCATATCACTTAAGGAAACATCGCAAAGCTTACTATCCTTGCCAATGCGAAGCTCTACGATCTCCGTGCGACCCTTGGCAAAGGAATCCCGTCGCAGAAATCCCGGGAAACGAAGCAGCCGTTCAATTTCCACCGCTGCACGCCGTTCCGGATTGACCGTCATAGACAGGGGGAACACATCCCGCATGGTCATAACCTGATCGGCGTATTCCGGATTGCGAATACGGGCAATGGTATGCAGATTGCTGCTTAGACCGTGTCCGGTCATACAGCACAGAAGATTTACTTCGTCTGCATTGGTCACCGCGATCAAAAGATCCGCACCAGTCACACCTGCCCGCAAAAGAACCTCTTTTGACGCACAGTTTCCCAAAACGGCAATTGCATCATACTGCTCTACCGCAGTTTCCAGAACATGGTTATCCCGGTCGATCAGGGTCAGGTTGTGTCCTTCCGCAGCCAACTGTCGTGCCAGTGTCAGACCCACCTTGCCACCGCCTGCAATGATAATGTTCATAGTATCTCAGCGCCTCCCAAAAGACGGATTTTACTTATTATACCAAACCATTTTGTGCTTTGCAACACATTGTGTATTTCCCGTCATAAAGTCAAATTTCAGTTTGTCGAACCGTTAATGTAGGGGCGGTGCAGTGCGCCGCCCCTACAAGAGCACATCGATAAATAGAAATTTGTCCATTGGATAAAAAATGGTGCGCTTTATAACGCACCATTTTATTATTAAAGTTCTTCCACAAATACCACACCGGGGATATCATTGATCTGATCAAGCAGTTCCTGGTGCCTATACCGCCGCTGGGCGATCAGGGTGCAGGAGTATGCCCGGATCACTTCTTCCTTTGCAGAACTGTTTTCCCGCTGGACATTGCTTGCGTTCAAGTCCTTTTCCCGAACCATACGCAAAAAATCGCCCAGGGACATATCCTTATCCAGTTCCACATAGATGTCGATCCGTCTTGCCATACTGTGCATTTTGTTATCCCACTTCTGCAGAAGGGTCATAATCACAAAAATCGCAACGCCGCCTATAACAGCAGCCTCGTAAAAACCGATGCCCAAAGCCAGACCCACCGCTGCAGATGCCCAAAGACCTGCGGCAGTAGTCAAGCCCTTAATGCGGCTATGGCGGGTAATGATGATCGTACCACCACCAAGGAAGCCAATACCGCTAACTACCTGCGCACCCATACGCACCGGGTCACCTGTTCCAAAAAACTGGAAAATATATTGATTGGTCAGCATAATCAAACAAGCACCGGTGCAAACCAGCATATAAGTACGCAAGCCTGCCGGGCGGTTTTTCAGTCCTCGCTCCAAACCAATCATACCGCCAAGGAAGATTGCGCTAAAAATGCGAATGGCAACTGCTAAATAAGTAACTTCTCTTAATTCCATACATCTACCTCCCAGATTAAAATGAGATTCTATCCTATTTCACTCCGGATGTCAAGAGTATTTACTAAAAAACGGAATATTTTTACATTTCATTTTAGTAAAATTACCAAAATATGGGATATTTATTTTTCTGATATATCCTTTTCCCGATTCTGGCAAGTAAAGAGAATCACCTGTTTTTCCTTTGCTTCTTCTGCAAGGATCTTCATTGCTGCAGCCAGGCGGTCATCGTCAAAACGAACCAATGCATCGTCCAGCACCACCGGTGCATCCGGTGTCAGTTCTCCGGCAACTGCCAGACGCAGTGCCAGATAAAGCTGGTCTACTGTGCCGTCGCTACGACGCTGGGCATCCCGAAGGGTGTCCTCATCTTCTGCCGCTATGCTCAGCCGCATATCCTCAGCCATAACCACTTTCTTGTAGCGATCTGCAGTCATCCCCTGAAATAGCTGCTGGGTGCGCTTGGAAATCTTAGGCGCAAATCGCCGCTGAAGTGCTGCACCAGCTTTGGAAAGAGCCGCCTGTGCCATTTCAATGGCACTGTAATAATCTTCCAGTCGGGTGATACGCTGCTTTTCCCTTTCCAAATCACTGCGCAGCTGTGCCTGATGACCCTGCAGCTGCCGCTGACCGTCACATTCTGCTTTTTTCAGCTGCACCTGCCGCTGTTCAAATCTGGCACTGTCCAAAATATCCACTGTCTGGCGATAGGAGTAGCTAAGCACATCCATTTCTTGAGGCTCCTGAACAGGCTGGGTCATTTCTTCCAAAGTCTTCACAAATTCCTCAGCCTGCAAAACTTCCCGCGTTGCCTTTTCCAAATCCTCCCGCAGGCGTTGTGCCTGCTGAAGCTGCTGCTGCTTTTGTGCCAGTGTCTTTTCCCCTGCAAAGTCCAAAATTTGCTGGTTTAGCTCCTTTTCCTTTTGGGAAAGACTTTCTTCCCGCGCGGTATGCTCCTGCACAGACTGGGCATAACCATCCATTTCCCGGGCATAGGACTGCGCCTCAGCCAGCCAGGTTTCCGGTGCTTTTCCGGGATATTTTCCTTCCAGCTGCTCCATTTCCTTACGAGCCTTGCTTTTTCCGCGAATCGTTAAAACACCCCCAGCTACTGCTGCCACCGCAGCTACCCCGGCAATTGCAAAGGACAAGGGGGCTGTAAGCAGTGCCAATGCACCAATAGCAGCCAGTGCCGATACAACAGCAGCAACCACCCCGCCGGTGTGCTTTTTCTTCTGCAAAAGCTTCCAGCTTTCAAAATCCTTTTGCACCTGTGCCAAGGCTTCTGCTGGCGTCAACGCTGCAAAAATCGGTGAAACCTCAGGCTTTTGGGGCAGCTGGGGAAGGGTTTCCCGCTGTGCCTGCAGGCGAAGCTGCTCCTGCATCAGCTGATCTGCCCTTTGCAAAAGCTGAGTTTCCGCACCCTCCGGAAGTTGGGATACTTCCTGCTTTAAGGCTTCCTGCCGTTTTTTTGCTTCTGCCAGTGCCTGCTTGGCAGATTGCAGCTTTTCCTTTTCTTCCTGATACTTGGCATAGTCCAATGCCTGTTTATGATTCTCTAACTGATGGATCTGTTCCTCCAGCTCCTGCCCGCGATTCTGCAAGCTTTCTGTCCGCTGCTGCAGATCCTGCAAGCTATCCAGCTGCCGGCGAATATCATCCCGCCGCTGCTCAGCCTCCGGAATCAATCCGTTTGCTTTGTTGGAGCGGCATTTATTTTTCAAATCCCGCAAGGTCTGTCCCAGCCGGTCTGCAGTGCCACTTTCGTCACCGGTGGTCACCAGATTGTTCAGTCTGCGACGGAGTGCATCATCCTGCTCCACCGGCAGGTCTGTCAGGCGAATAAAGCCAGCCCGGGAAAATACGCTGCGCTCCACGCCCAGAAGCATCTGTCCGCAGTTGGCGGCAGTCAGCTCCTCCACATCCAGTCCGCTTTCTGTTTCGTACGCCCGGAACACACCCAAAGGCGTACGGGCATTGGAGGTCCGTTCAATGGTAATATCCCGCCCATTCCAGTTCAGCTCAATTCTTCCGGACATAGGCGCACCGGACCAGGGGGCATACCGCTCCTTATCCGGCACAGCATTGCCGGTTGCCCGGGCGCGGGTATCGATTCCATACAGCATATTCACAAGAAATGCGCACCATGTACTTTTTCCCCATTCATTGGGCGCGCAAATTACATTCAGTCCCGGTTGCAGGGTCAATGTTTCGTGGTTAAGCTTGCCGAAGGTAGCAGTCATAGAATAAATTCTCATGGCAGCTTTACCTCCTGACCGTCTAAAATTCTGCGGCAAATTCGTGCCGCCAGCATTGCCCGGTTTGCAGCCTCCGGACTAGTACTGTCCACCGTTTCCTTCAGTGCCGCAAACAGCAGTCCCTCCAGGGAGTCCTCATTGGTATTGCTCCACAGGTCTACCTCCGGCTGGGTTTCATCCCGCAGCTGAAGATTGGGAATATGGGAAAATGCCGCCTGCAAAGCTTGTAAATCCAAGCCGCTACTATAACCGGAAAGGGTCACCCGGTAAAAATCCTGACTTTCCACCGCAGGCAAAATTCCAGCCAGCGCAGAAACCGGATCTTCGCTCACATCCACATCCTCGTCATAAAATCTGGGGGTATCCAGCATCACAAAGCGCACACTGACGCCCTCATCCAAAGTGGCAATCAGCACACCTTTTTCACCGGTTTCGTCAAAGCCGTGACCCATAGGACAGCCGGGCCAGACACAAACTGTTTCTCCACCGGGGAGGCTTCCCTGCTTGTGAATATGTCCCAGTGCCAAATAATCCAGTCCGGACTCCTGCACCTGATATTTTGTGATGGGGCAGTAAGTAGAATTGGCATTGCCTGCTTCTGCATGGAGCGCACCGATGTGCCATTGCTCCTCGCCCTCTGCCCGGAAGCGCTTGAGCAGTGCCGGGCAATCCATTGCCTCATAACCGCCACCGTAGATCCGGCAGTTAAGCTCCGGCAAAACAATACTTTCTATCTGGGATTTCTTGAAAATATGCACATTTTCCGGCCACTGTTCCAAATAAGGACTGCCCGGTGCGCAAAAATCGTGGTTACCGGGTGTAATGACTACGGGAATATCCAGCTTTCCCAGCACTTCTTTTACATTTTCAAGGGTGCTCCGACTCCATGCGCCGTCAAATAAATCACCGGTCAAAAGCATCAGATCGCACTGTTCCTGTTTGCAAAGAGAGGCAATCTTTTCCGGTATTTTCTTCATCTGGCCACGCAGTGCCTGCGCCGCTTTTTCATCCAAGGAACTCAGAGGCGCATCCAGATGCCAGTCTGCACTGTGCAAAATTTTCATTCTATATCCACCCTTTCTGCCTTTTGACACAGACCTGTAGCTGTGTCGATTGTAAAGAGGACTGCTTCCATTTTTGTAGGTCCGTCTGCCCACTGATAACGGCTGGTCAGGTCACCCCGGAATTTGGCGATGGAAAGCTCCGGTCGAATGCCCAATACCGAATGCTTCGGTCCGGTCATTCCCAGATCCGTCACATAGCCTGTTCCCTTGGGCAGAACCTGGGCATCTGCGGTAGGCACATGGGTGTGGGTACCCCACAAGGCACTGATTTTTCCGTCCAGCATATAGCCCATAGCCAGCTTTTCTGAAGTTGCCTCTGCGTGAAGCTCTACAAAAATCAGCTTGGTATCTATGTTTTTTAAGATCTTTTCCACCTGCAGGAAAGGATTATCCGGGGTGTAATCCATATTCACCCGCCCTTGCAGATCGATCACTGCCACCGGACCTGCTTTGGAATCGTAGATCCCCCAGCCCCTTCCCGGTGCCTGGGGCGCATAGTTTGCCGGGCGCAGGATCCGGGAATTATCGTCCATATAATCCACGATCTCCCGCTTGCCGAAGGTGTGATTGCCCAGGGTGATCACATCTGCACCTGCATCAAAGATTTCCTCTGCCTGCCGGGGTGTGATACCAACCACGCTGGCATTTTCCCCGTTGACGATCACAAAATCTGCACTTGTCTTTTGTTTTAAATACCGAAGGCTGCGGCACACCCGATCCATACCGGGATTTCCCACCACATCACCAACCGCTAAAACCTTAAATTCCATAGTAACTCCAATCTAATCTTTTACAGTACAATCGTATCATAAATCAAGAACAAGCCACCTGTTGCCATTTCCTTAAACACGCACAATTCATCCCAAATTGACTGTACATTCAAAAAACGCGAATACGCTTGTTTGCACCCTCGTAAGTGCGCGCCTGGTGGGGTCTGGGGAGGTGGCTTGCCTTGCGGGAGCAAGGCACTCAAACCCTACCCAGCCGCATTCTTTGGGTACTTTCTTGGCGGGACAAGAAAGTACCGCCCACTACAATTTCAACTATAGTATTTCCCTCATCCGTCAAAAATCAAAGATTTTTGCCACTTTCCCCCAGGGGAAGGCAAATAAAAATTTATTTCACTGACTTTGCGTATTCCGAAGGGGTGATGCCGAATTTTTCCTTAAACTGCCGGGAGAAATGATGGATCGTAGAATATTGCAGTGCTGCTGCGATCTCCGTAAAGTTCCGGTTTCCCTCCCGGATCATCTGCTTGCTCTCCTGAAGCTTGATCCGGCGAATATACTCACCGGGAGCGATCTGCAGATGCTTGTGAAACAGCGCAGTCAAATAACTGGTGCTCACATCCGTCATTTTCGCCACCTGTGTCACTGACATTTTTTCCCGCACATGCTGGCTGATATACTGCTGGGCACGGCGAATAATTTCATTTTCATTATTCACACAGTGAAGCGGCTGTATCCGGTCGTTGGGCTGCTCCGCTGTCCGCAGAAGGGTAATGAGCATGGTGGTCAGCAGGCAGATGATCATATCATTGGCAGCCTTACCCATTCTCTCCTGCTCGTGGAGCATCTGCTGCATCAGGACGATTGCCTTCTGGGGAGAACGGAATTTCCGGTTGGTAAGTCTGGAAATATCATAGCCGGACACATCAAAGGAAATGGTTACATAACGAGGCGCAACCCCAATATCAGAGTACTGCATATGCCATTGACCGGGCGCATACAGAACCATATCCCCCTGCTCCAGCAGCAGATCCTGTCCATCTGCTACAGAATGCATAGTACCCTGATCCACATAGGTCAGCTCCAGCATATTGTGGGACTCACCCGGGAAAATAAAGCCCTGCTCCTTTTCGTGATAGAAAAAGGTATAGATGCAGTCCACCCGCAGTTGGGGACGAATTTCAAAGCTGCCTGCCTCCCGGATTTCAACAGGCTGGAGTGTATCCACACCGCCAATTTTGGCACTGGCATTGGTATGCAGCGCAGTCAGGGCAAACCAAATGCCCTTTTGCACCCATACCTGCTTATCTAAATAAAAGTCCCGGAAGGTCTCTCCATCTGCAGACACAGAAAGAATGGTCTGACCAAAGTCGCTGCTTAGAAGCACATCTTCGCTGCACTGATAAATAAATGTTTTTTCCGGTATGAGGGATACGCTGTGGAAGTTGATTTGTGTAAATGCCTGCTCTTTTTCAGGCAAAATTGTACCGAAAGCCTTGAAGTTTATCTGATTTAAGTTCCAAATCACCGCAAATTCCCCCAACAAAATCATAATAGCGCCACCTTTTCGGTGGCGCTATCATTATATCGCAAATAATCGAAAATGGCAAATGTTTTTTAGTCCCAAGAACAAACTTCACAACAAAATATTGTAAAACACTTTCATCCGATCCCCTAAAGGGATTCCTAAGGGGGAAGTGGAGGAAATGCCATTTGTTGCATATCCGATCCACTTCCCCCTTAAGCCGTCTGGGGAGTCCGAGGACCATACGGAAGGTCCTCGGCGACTCTTTGCATACTTTCTCGTCGGTGAGAAAGTATGATATCTCAGCTTTATCTCTGATATTCAAATTCCATATCGTAAATATCCACCACATCCCCATCCTGGATGCCCATTTCCTCCAGTCTGGCAAACAGACCGCACTTGCGCAGCTGCTGATCGAAGTAGTTTCTAGACTCATAATCATCAAAATTGATATTGATGATCAGCCGCTCCAGCCAGGTTCCGGTAACCAGCCAGGTGTTGCCCAGATGCTCGATCTCCAGCTCGGAAGGATCACCGACAGGTGCAACCACCTCCACATACTCCGGTTCGTAAATGGTGACCGGAGGCAGTGTGCGCAGCTTTTCTGCCACCACGCGCATCAGGTTTCTTGTGCCTTGGGTCGTACCTGCAGAAATTTCGTACAATTCACAGCCTGCCGCTTCCACGTGCTTACGCAGACGCTCCAGATTGTCGCTTTCCGGCATCAGCAGATCGGTCTTATTGGCTGCTACGATCATAGGACGGTTGCTTAAATCCACAGAATAGTTTTGCAGCTCTGCACAAATGGCATCAAAATCCTCCACAGGATCTCTGCCCTCACTGCCGGACACATCGATCACATGAACCAGCAGACGGCAGCGGTCAATATGCCGCAGGAAGTCGTGACCTAAGCCTGCGCCCTCTGCCGCACCCTCAATAATACCGGGGATATCTGCCATAACGAAGGACACGCCCTCGTCTACATAAATAACGCCCAGATTGGGGAACAGGGTGGTAAAGTGATAGTTGGCAATCTTGGGGCGGGCATTGGAGGTGACAGACAAAAGGGTGGATTTGCCCACATTGGGGAAACCGACCAGACCCACATCTGCCAAAAGCTTCAGCTCCAGCACCACATCCCGCTCCTGACCCTTCAAACCAGCCTTTGCAAACCGGGGATCTTGCCGGGTAGGTGTGGCATAGTGGGCGTTACCCCAGCCACCGCGACCGCCTTTGGCAAGGATAAAATCCTCACCGGTGGACATATCCACAATGATCGCACCGGACTCTGCATCCCGGACCACTGTGCCTCTGGGCACCTGAATGATCAGGGGTTCGCCCCGCTTGCCGCTCATTTTTCTGCCCTGACCGTTTTGACCTGCCTGGGCAGCATACTTGCGCTTATAGCGAAAATCCAGCAGCGTGGACAGGTTGTCATTGACACGCAAAATCACACTGCCGCCATGACCGCCATCGCCACCGTCCGGGCCGCCGGCTGCCACATACTTTTCCCGGTGGAAAGCCACCGCACCGTCACCGCCGCGACCGCCGATGACCGTAATTCGCACTTTATCTACAAACATTTCCATAGTAAAAGCCTCCTTTTTATGAGGTACCCTAAAAATTGAAAATTCAAAATGGAAAATTGAAAATTAAGGTATGCCCTACGGGCATTTATTATATATCATTTGCGTAAGCAAATACCACAATTTTCAACTTTCAATTTTCAACTTTCAACTCAAGTAAAAAGGCGTGTTGCATTGCAACACGCCCCATTTACGACCTTACTGCTCCACAGCGTACACGGAGCACTGACGGCGATCCTTGCCCTTGCGCTCAAACTTGACAGTACCGTCAACCAGAGCGAACAAAGTGTCATCACTGCCGATACCGACATTGACACCGGGATGGATATGAGTGCCTCTCTGGCGAACCAGGATGTTGCCAGCCAGAACGAACTGACCGTCAGCACGCTTTACGCCCAGGCGCTTTGCCTCAGAATCACGACCGTTCTTAGTAGAACCGCCGCCCTTATGGTGAGCAAAAAACTGAATACCAATTTTCAGCATGGTGTTACACCTCCAAAACTTCGATATAATCCGGATATTCATCCCGCATATTGCACAAAGTAATCATCATTCCGGCAAGCACTGCCTGAACAGACTCTTCTTCGTCGCAGGAAGCGGGGAGGGTCAGAGTAATACGAGCATCCTCGTCCTTGACCCGGACCTTGGCTTTTGCGCCACACACATCATTGATGGTGGCTTCTGCCATAGTCACAACAGCGGAGACAGCTGCACAAACGATATCTGCACCAGCCTCGGCATAGCCGCTATGACCGGACACAGAGAAACCTGTGATTCTGTCTTCCTCAGTAAAAAATTCGCATCTAGTCATAATTACAGAGCGATCTTGGTGATCTCCACCTTGGTATAGGGCTGACGATGACCGATCTTCTTCTTCTCGTTCTTCTTAGCCTTGTACTTCAGGACGTCGATCTTCTTGCCCTTGCCATTCTTGATGACCTT
>JAZOSD010000012.1:0-18958 GCA_045656945.1 Faecousia sp. | reverse complement strand
CTTATCCTTCATATACTTGGGCAGCTGAACAGCCTCCAGAGGACCAACCACAACATTCCAGTTAGGCAGCTTCTCCTGGATCTCGCCCTTCATAACAGCAACCTTACCGGGGATGATCAGGGTACGGTTCTTGATCTTGTTCTCGATGTCCAGCTCATCAAAAGTCTTCTTGATGGTGGAGGAGGACAGCTTACCTGCAGCCCATGCAGTCAAAACGGACATACCGGATGCATCGGTGATGATCAGGTTCACAGGCTGGTTTGCGCGCTCCAGCTCGCCGGAGACCAGGAAGTAGGTCAGTGCGAAGTCAACAGTCAGAGCGCAGGGGCTGTTCTCGTCAGCACCGTTGAGGGGATAGATCTTAGCTTCCACCTTCATGGGCTTCTGAGGATCGGTGTAGATGTTCTGGCGCAGGCCGTACAGAGGCAGAGCCTGTGCATAGGACATGCCGCTCATTACGATGATAGATGCATACTTCTCAGTGAACATAGAAGCGTAAGCAGTCTGCAGACGCTCGTTGCCCTTAGCGATCTTAGCAATGTTCACGATGGAGGGGTAACCGAAGCTGCGGTCGCCGTCCTTCAATGCAGTGCGGCGGACATTAACAGCATTTGCCAGGGTTTCCTTAGCAGTCTTAGCGGTTACATCCAGAACCAGGTTCTTGTTGCCTGCGTTCTCCAGGTTCTTAACGGTGTCATACAGGTCGGAGATGTTTTCTGCCCAAACACCCAGAACTACGCCAGCGGAAGTAGCCAGAGCGTTCATAGCTTCCCAGTTGTCGGGAGTTGCACCGTCCAGGATCACATCCTTGCCGCAGACCTCCAGAGCTGCCTTAGCGCACTCCACATCCCAGCACTCCAGGATCAGGGCACGGCCGGTAGCTGCAGCCTTCTTAACCAGGGCAGCATACACAGCAGGATCATTCTGGTTGTTGGCAACCTGAACGAATTCCACATACATACGCTCGCCGATACGCTCGTAGTCGATCTTCTGCAGGTCTGCAAGCTTAGCTTCCACAGTAGCCTCGTCCATGCAGGTGCAGACGGAAGCAGCGTACAGGTTCTTGCTGACCAGAGTCTTTTCGTGACGGAACAGAACGGTTTCACCGCCCAGCTTGTGCTCACCAACGGTGAGAGTCTTCATGGGAGGTGCAGTCTGCTCGTTGAGCATAGCCTTCGCTTCATCGGAGAAGTAGGGGCACTTGTCGATTTCCACAGCACCCTGAGCCACCTTCATACAGAAAGCCATACAGGTGGGGCTGCCGCACTCCTTACAGTTTTTCTTAGGGGAAATCTTAAAGATGTCAAGACCTTTCAAAGCCATAATATGTATCCTCCTTTTCCGATTAGATCAGTTCACTGATGAACTGCTTGATGGTTGCAATGGTTGCAGGGTGACGCAGAACAACAGCGTCAGCACCGCCGGTCAGGTCAGCAGCAGCAGTGGAGATCTCCATATTGATGGCGCGCTCCTCACGGCTGCCCCAAGCGGGCTCATCCTCTTCGGATGCGGTGGATTCCTTAACGCCGTAGGTATCCAGAGAAACAGCAGCCAGAATGGGCATCTGCAGGTCCTCATCGGACTGAGCCAGTGCAGCCAGACGGATGCGGTCGAAGGTGGAAGCTGCATACTCATAGCCGTAGCCAACAGCAGCAGTACCGATGTCCATCACAATGTTGTCAGCAGCAACGTTAGCGTCCTTCTTGAGCATAATGTTCAGCTGCTTTGCCAGGTTGATATCGTCAGCGGTTTCTGCGCCAACCTTCTGGCTGGAAGCCAGAACAACGGAAGCACCCACGGTCTTGCAGTTTTCCTGCTTTGCACTCATGCACAGAATGTTCTTGCCGCGCAGTGCGTCAGCAATTGCGCCCAGCAGCTCGCCGTCCTTTTCCAGGTTCTTGCAGCCAATGACCACGATGGGCTTGGAGCAAGCTTCTGCTACTGCAACAGCGTCAGCAACGCAATCAGCAGTTGCACGGTTTTCACCGTTGGGATCAGCAGACTCAAAGTGCAGGCACAGGAAGTCTACGCCTTCCACTGCTTCTGCCTTCTTGGCACGCTCAGCCATAGTGGTGCAGCCGGCGTACAGCTCCTGCAGACCGGGCAGATCCCAGCCGTCCATAGCATCGGAAACTTCGATGCCGATCTTCGGTGCATTCTCAATAGGTGCATCGAAAGTGTAGAAAGGCAGCACATTCTGACCACCGATAACGATTGCATTGTCACCGGTGCCCAAGGTCACGGCATTGATCTTGCCGCTAAAAGGCTGCGTCTTAGGTGTAAAAGACATTTTGTTTTCCCCCTTAAATTTTAAGTGCAAAATGCAAAATGCAAAATTGATAAAATAATTTTTATAGTCCAATGGACTGCATAATGGTAGCAAGCGCCATCTTTACAGGATTGCTGTCCGGCAGCTTGGCAGAAGGCTCACCGTCGCAGTCGCAGCGGTACACGCTTTCGTCCTGAGGAAGGACACCGAGCAAGGTAAGACCGTATTTTTCGATCTCAGCCTTGACGCCTTCGTCCAGAATTCCGTCCGGCGCACGGTTTACGATCAAGCCCAGCTTTTCGGGCTTGAGTTCCATTTCTTCGATGGTCTGTGCCACTCTTGCTGCCGCCTGGATACCCCGGCGGGAGCAATCGGAAATCAGAAGCATGGTGTCCACATGGGGGAGTGTTCCCCGCGCCACATGCTCCAGTCCCGCTTCGTTGTCCATAACCACATATTTGTAGTTATTTGCGTACTTGTCCACCTGGGTTTTCAGTACGCCATTTACGAAGCAATAGCAACCCTTGCCCTGGGTGCGACCCATAACGATCATATCGAAATCGTCCTCCTCGATCAGTGCCGAGTTGAACTTAAACTGCGCATAATCCGCTTTGGTCATACCCGCAGGCAAAGTGCCTTTGAGCTCAGCCTGTGCCATCTCTTCCCGGATGGTGCCCAGGGTGATCCCCGCTTCCACACCCAGAACCTCATTGAGGTTGCTGTTTGCGTCTGCATCTACCACCAGAACAGGACCTTGCTTTTTCTTGCAAAGATAATCAATCATCATGCCGCAGGTGGTGGTTTTACCCACACCGCCCTTACCGGCAACCGCAATGGTATGAGGCATAGCTGCTCCTTAGATCAGGTCCAGCAGACCGGCTTCCTTAGCAATGTAAGCAACATCGTCGTACTTATTGAGTGCATACAGATGGATGCCGTCGATGCCGCAAGCGCGGTACTCGTCGATCTGACGGATGGTGTATTCGATACCGGCCTTCCGGAAGCTCTCCTTCTTGCCTTCCACATCTGCGTCGAAGGGATCCTTTACGAAGGGGTTGGGGAAGATCCAGTTCTTGGAAATGATCTCGCACAGCTCTCTGGGCATTACGCAGCCGTTGCGGGACAGAGCCATATTGATGGTAGCAGCCTGATCCAGGATGGGCATAATACCCACATCCACAGGCATCCAGATGCCGGCAGCACGGATTGCGTCCAGCCAGTAGCGGAACTGATCCATATCCCAGCACAGCTGAGTCATAATGTAGTCAGCGCCGTTGTCCTGCTTCTGCTTCAAAAAAGCAATGTCAGCTTCCAGGCTGCGGCAGGCAATGTGGCCCTCGGGAGAGCCGGCAACAGCGATGGTAAACTTCTCGCCAAACTCCTGACGAACGAACTTAACCAGCTCGGTAGCATAGTGCAGATCGCCGCCGGTGCCGGTCCAGCCAAAGGGCAGGTCGCCACGGAGCGCCAGCATATGATCGATGCCGTGATCCAGATAGGTCTGCAGCTGCTCTTTAATACCTTCTTTTGTATTGCCGATGCAGGTGAAGTGGGTCACGCCGGTGGTCTTACCATCCTTAACAATCTTGTCCAGCACTTCCAGGTTCTTACCTACATTGGTACCGCCTGCGCCATAGGTGCAGGAGATGTAGTCCGGGTTCAGGGTATACAGTTGCTCCAGTACACCGCCCTCACCGCAAAGTTTTTCCATGCCCACATCCGTCTTTGAGGGGAACACTTCAAAAGAAAATGCGCTGCGTTTTTCCATAATTTCCATTACAGACATTCTTGTTGCTTACCTCCGATATTTCTAATCTATTTTGCAATGGGCATACTCCACCCATATCGATACTTCTATATCGTATCACACCAAACAAATAAATTCAACTACTATTTCACGATATTTTTATCTTTTATTGCAAAAAACGAATTTTCCGGTTTTCCACATCCCTATATCTGTAACTATGACTATAACTATTATCTATATATTTTACTTTATCTTTACCTTTTCCTTTATCTAGTTAGTACAAGTTGTTGCCGGTCAGTATACTTTTTGACCGCCTGTGCGCCCGTTCCAGCGTGGGGCGGATGGCACAGAAAACCGTTGCAGCGCCTGAGTTATTTCCATTTAAGTCCGGTTCAATTTCATCCAGGGCATAGCGGCAGAGCAACTCAAAAAATTCCAGTTTTTCCCGCTTTGTCTTTAATTTTTCCGCGCTTTCCCAAAAAGAACGATAGAAGGTGAATTGCTTTCTCATAGTGTTTTTCTCCTTTCAAATGGTGTTTTTTGTTTTCGTCGCCATTATATAAGGAGTCACCGGAAAAATCTTCCCGTTTTTTTTCCATCCTGATAAAACGGGGATAAACCTGTGGATATCCTGTGGATGCCTGTGGAAACCTGTGGCAAATTGTGGCACCGTGGGATAAACAGGCTGCTGATTGCCGCCCTACATTGCATTTTGCATTTTGCATTATAAAAGGGTGCGTTTTGCAACGCACCCTTTTTTCCTGTTTACTTTGTGCCGAAGATACGGTCGCCGGCATCGCCCAGACCGGGAACAATGTAAGCGTGTTCGTTCAGCTTTTCATCCAGAGCTGCCAGATAGATATCCACATCCGGATGTGCCTTCTGCACTGCTGCCACACCCTCGGGGCAGCCAATGATATTCATCATAACAATGTTCTTACAGCCGTGGCTCTTCAAAAAGTCAATGGCTGCAACCGCACTGCCGCCGGTAGCCAGCATAGGGTCTACCACAAATACCCGTCGGTTTCCAATGTCATCAGGCAGCTTGCAGTAATACTCCACAGGCAGATGGGTCTCGGGGTCACGGTACAGACCGATGTGACCGATCTTTGCAGAGGGGATCATATCCACCATGGAGTCCACCATACCAAGACCGGCACGGAGAATGGGGATGATCGCCAGCTTCTTGCCTGCCAGCATCCGGCATTTTGCCACTGCCACAGGTGTCTGCACTTCCACCTCTCTGGTGGGCAGATTGCGGGTTGCCTCATAGCACATCAGGCCTGCAACCTCACTGATGAGTTCCCGGAATTCCTTGACGCTGGTGCGCTGACTGCGCAAAATTGCCAGCTTGTGCTGGATCAGCGGATGATCCAATACGACTACCTTGCTCATAACAACTTTTCTCCTTTATATCTTTAGCTGCGGGTCTGCCCCGCTGGAATTACTTTTGACTCTGCCGCTCCAATCGTTCCCGTTCCGCCTGGGACAGGCGCAGATAATTGGGTGCAAGGGAGGCGGCATCGCATTTTTCCCCTGCTGCAAGCATTCTGTTTGCAGATAGTCCCACACCTGCCGCACGCTGGTGCATCCGGTGTTCCGGGGGACAAACAAGGGAAGGAACTTCCTCTTTTAAGGTATTATAACACAAAATGCTGCCATCTCCAACTAAAAAAACAGGTTCTGACAGATTTTTTATTTCTTCCTTCAATTCTTCCAGCGCAATGGCACGATCTTCTGTCTTTCGGATGAGCACACCATTCTCTGCATAAAAGGTTGCTGTGTAGACCTGATTTCTTCTGGCATCCATCACCGGCAGCACATAGCCGCTATGTACCCCCAAATTCAGTGCCATTGCCTCCAGCGTGGACACACCGCAGCAGGGAAGCTCCCCGCCCCAGGCAAAGCCCTTTGCCGCTGCCACGCCAATGCGCACACCGGTAAAGCTGCCCGGTCCTGCCGCAACCGCCACTGCCTCAATTTCTCCGGGGGTGAAGCCACAGGTTTCCAGCAGGTCCTCTGCCATTTGCAGCAGCGTCTGGCTGTGGGTCAAGCCTGTATTCTGATAGCTTTCGCCCAGCAGCTTTTCTCCGTCCATCAGTGCAACAGATGCTGCTTTGGCAGATGTTTCAAAGGCTAATATCCGCAAGTGCTTCCCCTCCTTCGATGGTAATGCGACGGGATTCCTCCCCGGTCTTTTCAATGCAGATGCGCACGGCACCTTCCATGGCGTCTTCTACATTTTCGCTCCATTCCACGGCACACACACCGCCCCGCTCCAGGTAATCCTCCCAGCCGATATCCCAAAGGTCATCGGCACTGTGAAGACGGTACATATCAAAGTGGAACAAAGGCATCCGTCCGGACAGATATTCATTTACAATGGTATAAGTAGGACTGGTCACGGCTTCCGTTGCCCCCAGACCTCTGGCAAGGCCCCGGGTAAACGCAGTCTTTCCCGCGCCCAGATCGCCTGTATATGCCAGCACCGTTCCGGGTTTTACAACCTGCCCCAGCGCATACCCTACTTTCTCCGTTTCTTCCGGAGAATTTGTGATAAATTCCATATATTTTCCTCTTTCCGCACCAACGGCTTCTCCGGAAACGAGAGCTGTCGCTGAAAGCGACTGATGCGGTGTTCCATAATCTTTTATTTAATGTCAATTAACTCGTTTAAGTGATTATATATATCTTGGCAAACACTGTTAAACCGTAAATTGATATCCGCATTCGAGTATCGCAGCACTGTGCAGCCAATTTCTCTTAAACGCGCATCTCGTTGTTCATCTTTTTTCTTATGTTCATCTTCGTAATGCTGCGATCCATCCAATTCGATAACAATCTTGGCAGAAGCAATATAAAAATCTACAATATAATCACCCAGGACTTTTTGCCGATGAACTGTAACAGGCAAAAGCTTCAAACAATCATACCATAAATGGCGTTCTTCCTTTGTCATCTCTTTGCGCAATTTAGATGCATAGGGAGTAAGTTTTGCATTATATTGCTCATTCATCGTTGTTCTCCTCATAAAGCCTTCTCCTTGAGGAGAAGGTGGCAAAAATCTTTGATTTTTGACGGATGAGGTGGAAACCAATGGATCACGCATTGCTATGATACAGTAACACCTCATCAGTCAGCTGCGCTGACAGCTTCTCCTCAAGGAGAAGCCTTTTCATTCTTCAGCTTCTCTGCCTGGTCGGCAGTGGCGAGGGCATCGATGATCTCTTCAATGTTGCCGTCCATAATCTGGTCGATTTTATACAAGGTCAGTCCGATCCGATGGTCTGTCACACGACCCTGAGGGAAATTATAGGTGCGGATGCGCTCGTTGCGCATACCCGTACCCACCTGAGAGCGGCGCATACCGTCATTTTCCGAGGTGATACGCTCCTGCTCAATTTCATACAGCTTGGATGCCAGCATCCGCATACACTTTTCCCGGTTCTGCACCTGACTGCGCTCTTCCTGACAGGCAACCACAATGCCGCTGGGCTTGTGGATTAGCCGCACCGCAGAGCTTGTTTTGTTAACATGCTGACCGCCCGCACCGGATGCCCGGTACACCTGCATTTCAATGTCCGCAGGATTTATCTGCACATCTACCTCTTCCATTTCCGGCAGCACCGCCACCGTAGCTGTGGAGGTGTGGACACGGCCGCCGGACTCTGTTTCCGGCACACGCTGGACACGGTGGACACCGGATTCATATTTCAGCCGGGAATAGGCACCCCGACCGTTAATGACGAAATCCGCTTCCTTCACACCGCCCAATTCCGTATCGTTATAGTTCATCAGCTCAATGGTCCAGCCCATTTTTGCCGCATACATAGAGTACATCCGAAACAGGCTGTGGGCAAACAGCGCACTTTCCTCACCGCCAACACCGCCACGGATCTCCATAATGACACTTTTATCATCGTTGGGATCTTTGGGAAGCAGCAAAATCTGCAGCTGCTGGTAAAGTTCTTCCTTCTTTTGCTTTGCCGCCTGATAGGTTTCCTGACACAGCTCCTTCATCTCCGGATCTGCCATCAGCTCCTCCGCATCCTTCATATCCCGCTCCGCGGCGCGATAGGCGTGATAGGCCTCAATGATCGGCTCTAAATCATTTCTCTCCCGCAAGATAGCCGCTGCCTTTTTGGGATCATTATAAAAGTCCGGCTGCTCCGACCGGGCGCATATTTCTTCAAAACGGTTCGCAACCGCCGCCAACTTATCCAGCATAGTTAGACTCCCCTTTTCATATCAACTCTATTGTACCAGTTTTTTCCCGGTTTTCAACCAGAGATTTTGCAGCATTGTATTTTTCTCCCAAATGTGCTAAACTAAACATAAGAAAGAAGGTGCTGGAATGGGAACTTGCGTCATTGTCAATGCCGGGGAATTTACCGGACTTCTCGAATCCATAAATCCGGAGGATCTGCTGATCGCTGCAGATGGCGGCTTTGCCCATCTGCAGCAGCTGGGACTTACGCCGGATGGGGTTCTTGGCGATTTTGACTCTCTGGGATATGTTCCGGAAAATGCAAAAATTTTTCCGGTGGAAAAGGACGATACGGATTCTATGCTTGCCGTCCGCCACGGCTTAAAGCTGGGGTATAAGCGCTTTTTACTATACGGAAGTCTGGACGGACCACGGCTGGACCACACCGTTGCCAATTTTCAAACCTTGCAATTTCTGGCCGACAACGGTGCAGAAGGCTGGCTGATCGGCACCACCTACCTTGCCACTGTGGTAAAAAACAGCACCATCCGCTTTGATGCCAATGCGCAGGGAATTATTTCTGTGTTCTGTCTGGGAAAAGACGCCAACGGCGTTACCATCAAAGGCCTGCATTATCCCCTGGAAAACGGCACGCTGACTGCCGGTTTCCCCTTAGGGGTCAGCAACCACTTCACAGGGCAACCATCAGAAATCTCTGTAAAAGACGGCAGCCTGCTGATCCTCTACGACCGCAAAAACGGAATCCCCAAATAAGTAAAAAGAGAGAGGCATTTGCCTCTCTCTTTTATTTGTAAAATTTGCTCAGAAAACACTTGCGAAGCAAACTTCACTACGAAGTAACATCACTGCCTTAAGGCAACTTCACTTGCCCGTCAGGGCAAACTTAGTTTTTTAGATAACGCCCTGTGCCATCATAGCATCGGCAACCTTCAGGAACCCTGCCACGTTTGCACCGGTGACATAGTTACCGGGAACGCCGCTCTTCTTAGCAGCCTCATCCACACTGTGGAAAATACCCACCATAATACCCTGAAGGATATTGTCCACTTCTTCAAAGCTCCAGCTTCTGCGGCCGGAGTTCTGGCTCATTTCCAGACCGGAGGTTGCTACGCCGCCGGCGTTTGCTGCCTTACCGGGGCAGAACAGAAGACCGCTCTCCTGCAGGTACTTGGTAGCCTCCAGGCTTGTGGGCATATTTGCGCCCTCAGCAACTGCCATACAGCCGTTGGCTACCAGCATCTTAGCATCTTCCAGCAGCAGCTCGTTCTGGGTTGCGCAGGGCAGTGCCACATCGCACTTAACGCTCCAAACGCCCTTGCCCTCGTGGTACTGTGCGCTGGGACGAGCCTTTGCATACTCAGTCAGTCTTGCACGGCGAACTTCCTTAACATCCTTCAAAAGCTCCACATCGATGCCCTCGGGATCGTAGATCCAGCCGGTGGAATCGGAGCAGGTCACAGGCTTTGCGCCCAGCTGCCATGCCTTCTGGATGGCATAAGTAGCAACGTTACCGGCACCGGACACTGCCACGATCTTGCCAGCCAGCTCATGGCCGTTGCACTTGAGCATTTCCTGCGTCAGGTACAGAAGACCGTAGCCGGTTGCTTCCTTACGGGCCAGAGAACCACCGAAGGACAGACCCTTGCCGGTGAAAACACCCTGGAATGCAGTGGTCAGCTTGCGATACTGACCGAACATATAGCCAACTTCACGGGCGCCAACACCGATATCGCCTGCAGGCACGTCAGTGTCAGGGCCAATGTGCTTATACAGCTCATTGATAAAGCTCTGGCAGAAAGCCATCACTTCCCGGTCGGACTTGCCCTTGGGGTCGAAGTCAGCACCGCCCTTACCGCCGCCCATGGGCAAACCGGTCAGGGAGTTTTTGAAGATCTGCTCAAAGCCCAGGAACTTGAGGATGCTCAGGTTCACAGAGGGATGGAAACGGATGCCGCCCTTGTAAGGACCGATGGCACCGTTGTACTGCACACGGTAACCGTTGTTGACCTGCACCTGACCCTTGTCATCCACCCAGGGTACGCTGAACATAATCACACGCTCAGGGGTAGTCAACCGCTCCAGCAGAGCTTCACGGCGATACTTCTCTTCGTTCATTTCCACCACGGGGCGCAGAGATTCCAGAACCTCTTCCACTGCCTGATGGAACTCCGGCTGACCGGGGTTTTGCTGCTTCACCCGGTCAAAAATCTCGTCTACATAAGACATATTGGTTACCTCCAAATAAAAAGTTATCCTTAGTTTAGCAAATCAGCAGGCAAAATGCAAGTACTAAGTGCCAGAAAAGTCATAATTGTATATGCTTACATTTCTTATAGGGAGGTTTTTTGAAAAATTTGCAAGTTTTTTACAAAAACTTTCAGCTTGCAATAACTTTTTTCTAAAAATTCATTTCTGCTATGAGATTACCCTTTTGTATAGAGATTTGACTCCAAGAAATATACCAAGGGGATTCCTAAGGGGGAAGCGAAGGAGGGGAAAGATTTTGCTAATCCTATTCGCTTCCCCCTTGGGCCGTCTGGGGAGTCCGAGGACCATACGGGAGGTCCTCGGCGGCTCTTTGCATACTTTCTCGCCGGAGAGAAAGTATGATCATTCAGCTTTCACAAGCTCCGTAAAGGGCATAGGTGAATTTCCGCAGTGCTTTATCCCGCTTGCGGTAAATGCTGGACTGCTCCACATTCAATTCCCCGCAGAGTCTGTCCACACTGCCCCGTTCCGGATAAATATAAAGCCGGTGAAGGATCAGCTTTTCCTCCGGGGTCAGTGCCGCCATTGCCCGGTCTGCGACCCGCAGCCAGTTTCCGGTCTGCTCCAATGTGGCAGATAACTCTTGCCGGCAGACCAGATTGGAAAGAAGGACATCCTCCTGTCGTCCTCCCCCATCCTTTACCGGATCGTTTTCCATGCGCATCCCCCGCAGACTGTAGGCCTCTGCCTCCAGCCGCCGGATCTCCTCCGGCAGGTTCACCATTGCTTGCCGCATTGCATCATAGCGACGCAGCTTCTCCATTGCTTCTGCTTTCCAATTCATAAAAATACCTCCTTTTTTGCGTCCTCCCAGGCTCTTCGCACCCGGCAAGGCGTACTACATAAATTTTGATTGCATAAACATTCCACGCAAGGATCTTTTTCCAAATACCCCCGCACCTGATGGGGCGCAGCATAATGGATGCCCCCAATATTTACCCCCACCGGCTGCAGCTGCACCTGCTCCATTTTCACTCTGGGGTAATTATGTATCTGCTCCCAGCGTCCTAAAAACCACTTTTGCCATTTTTGGCAATTTTTATTTTCGCAGTTTCTGGGATCAGCTACCCTGGTACAAGTCAGACAGGGACTGGGATTTTTTTCTCTTAACATTGCGACTCCTCCTTTCAATGCGCTTGCATCTTTCACATAAAACACTTTTGGGATGAAATATTTCTGCGCCGCACCGGACACACCACCCCAGAGGCAGCATCGCCTGCATATCCACCGGGGGTAACGGTCGCTGCTGTCTGGTGGGTTTTCTTTCTCTTCGAATAAAGTTACACTCTTGCGTATACATATAACACCTCCTTGAGTTTGTACTTGGTTAAGTACTTTCTGTCCCCTATATTAGTACTTGTTCGAGTACTTGTCAAGGGGTGCAGGTCAATTTTAGTAACATTTGTGTACTTGCATAAGTACTTTTAGCATTTTTGCAACAATCTGCACAAAAAAAGAGATGCCTCTAAAAAGCATCTCCTGTCATTCGTCAATTTTCTGTTTGTTGCGCAGTTGCCCAATTGACAATGGATAATTGACAATAGACAATGGACAATTCTATATCACGAGCCGAATCAACGGAACGGCACACAGGCCGTTCCCTACAAGGGAAAACGGATTGTTATTTCCCCTCTCAGACACGGCTTTGCCGTGCCAGCTCCCCCAAAGGGGGAGCGTGTCCACCCAGGTGGACAAACGGAACGGCACACATAAAAAAATGGGAGGGGCATTGCCCCTCCCCTGCAATATTCCTTTTACGCTTCCAGTGCTTTGGTGAAATCAGCCTTGTCCTCTGCTTTATAGAAGGCAGAACCGGCAACCAGCACATTTGCACCGTTTTCTTTGCAGATCGGTGCGGTGTTTCTGTCCACACCGCCATCCACTTCCAGATGGCAGGCAGGATTCTTTTCGTCCAGCATCTGGCGGATCTTCTTCACCTTAGGCATCATATCTGCCATAAAGCTCTGACCGCCAAAGCCAGGCTCCACTGTCATCACCAGGATCATATCCACCTTATCGATATAAGGTGCCAATGCCTCTGCAGGTGTCTTGGGTTTTACCACAATGCCCGGCTTTACACCAAAGGAGCGGATCTTCTCCAGGGCTGCCATGTTATTTTCTTCTGTATCTGCCTCCAAATGGATGGTCAGATAGTCTGCGCCAGCCTTGCAGAAATTTTCTATGTAGCGAATGGGGCGGTCGATCATCAGATGCACATCCAAAACCGCAGTGGACACCCGACGGATCGCCTTGACCATATCCGGACCAAAGGACATATTGGGCACGAATTGACCGTCCATAATATCCAAATGCAGCCACTTTGCACCGGCTGCCTCTGTCATTTTCATATCCCGTTCCATATTTGCAAAATCCGCTGCCAATACAGAGGGTGCTAAAATTGCCATATTCTTATCCTCCTAAATCATTTGTTTGATTCTTCCAATAAATCTGCCAGTGTGATTCCTTCGAAAAAGCCATCGATCATCCGATCCAGCTTTTCCCACATAGGCTTTGTCTGACAGCAGGTGCTCCGGGAGCAGGCTGCCGGACCTTGTGTGGTGCAGGACACCGCTGCCAGTGAGCCTTCTGTCAGCTTCAAAATGCTGCCAACGGTATATTCCTCCGGCTTCCGGTTTAAGCGGTAGCCGCCGCCTTTTCCGTGAACGGCATCCACAAAGCCAGCCTTGCTTAAGGTGGTCATAATAGACTCCAAATACTTCTGGCTGATATTTTCCGCTTCTGCGATCTCTTTCAGGGGAACATATTTTTCTGCTCCGATCAGCGCAAAGCGCACCATCACCCGCAGGGCATACCGCCCTTTTGTTGATACGATCATAGCTTACTCGTGGCAGTGACCGCAGTTTTCGCAGTCGGGGAACAGCTTTTTATCGTAGGCAATGCCGTTTTTATCGTAGTAATCCTTCAAGGCAGACTTGATTGCCTCCTCTGCCAGCACAGAGCAGTGGAGCTTGTGGGCAGGCAGACCGTCCAACGCCTCTGCAACTGCCTGATTGGTCAGCTGCATGGCATCGCTGATCGGCTTGCCCTTGATCATCTCAGTCGCCATAGAGGAAGATGCAATGGCGGAGCCGCAGCCAAAGGTTTCAAACTTCACATCTACGATCACATCGTTTTCAATTTTCAAATAGATTTTCATAATGTCGCCGCATTTGGCGTTGCCCACGGTACCCACACCGCTGGCATCTTCGATCACGCCCACATTCCGGGGGTGCATAAAGTGATCCATAACAACTTCACTGTATAAAGCCATAATTTTTCTCCCTTCGGTCGTATAAAAATGCAAAGTGCAAAATGCAAAATGCAAAATTATTTATTATGATTGTATTTAGAGAATGTATTCTCTTTCGCCGTTTTGCAGATCCCGCCACACTGGGGACATATTCCGTAGAGTCTGCACCACTTCCGGCACGGATGCAAGGATGTGGTCGATTTCTTCGTCGGTGTTGTAGTGGCAAAGGGACAAACGCAAAGAGCCGTGCGCCACATCGTGTACCCTGCCGATGGCCAGCAGCACATGGCTGGGATCCAGAGAGCCAGAGGTACAGGCAGAGCCGGAGGATGCACAAATACCCTTCATATCCAGAAGCAGCAGCAGTGCCTCACCTTCAATGCCCTCAAAGCAGAAGCTTACATTACCGGGCAGGCGATTTTTAGGATCACCGTTAAGAGCGCAGTGGGGAATCTTCGAAAGACCGGCAATCAGCTTATCCCGCATTGCGGTGACCTTCCGGTTGTTTTCTTCCAGATTGGCGCAGGCGTCCTCCAGTGCTGCAGCCATACCCACGATGGCAGGCAGGTTTTCTGTGCCGGCACGCTTGCCCCGCTCCTGGGCGCCGCCCTCGATTACATTTACAAGGGGAATGCCCCGACGGACATACAATGCACCCACACCCCGGGGGCCGTGGAATTTATGACCGGACAGGCTGAGCATATCAATATTTTGTGCCTTCACATCAATGTGCAGGTGACCTGCCGCCTGCACCGCATCGGTGTGGAAATATACACCGGCAGCCTTACAAACTGCACCGATTTCCTCAATGGGCAGGATAGAACCGATCTCGTTATTGGCATACATACAGGTGACCAGGCAGGTATCCTCCCGGATTGCCTTTTCCACCTGTGCAGCGGTTACATTGTGTCCTTCCTTCACATCCAGAAGGGTGATTTCAAAGCCTTCTTTTTCCAGCTTGTTCAGGGTGTGCAGCACAGCGTGATGCTCAAACGCAGTGGAAATAATGTGCTTTTTGCCCTTGCGCGCTCCAAAGTAGGCAGCCGACAAAATTGCCTGATTATCTGCCTCGCTGCCGCCGGAGGTGAAAATGATCTCCCGGGCTTCACAGCCTAAACACTTTGCTACTCTCGCCCGGGCGTCCTCCAGCACTTCCTTTGCCTCCTGACCTACTGTGTGCAGGCTGGAAGGGTTGCCGTATACCGTATGAAAACAGGGCATCATTGCCTGCAACGCATGATCACTGATCTTGGTCGTTGCAGCGTTATCCGCATAAACTTGCATATATTTTTCCTCCATAAGGATCAACCTAGTAACTTCGTAGGTGATTTTAGCATTATTTACCTACTTTGTCAATGGGCAAATGCTGTAGCCGATATGATAACCAAATTTCAGTTTGTCGAGATGTTATGAACATCTCGACAAACCGTAGGGGTCATTCACGAATGACCCGCGGGCGATTCGTGAATCGCCCCTACGGCCCGATAAACAGAAATTTATATAATTTCTTCTTGTTATAAAATCTGTTAATTGTTCCAATTGTGCCCTCTTTTTTCGACTTTTGCATCGGTTACAAACCTGCCTGCGAGGAATATTAAAAAAGCAAAGTTTGATTGCAACAGGAGGGCTGAAAATGAAAAAAATGGCAAGTCGTTTGGCTGCGATGCTCTTTGGTATATTTCTATTGTGTGAAAGCACCAGCGCAGCCGCGTTCCTGATCCCCGGCGGTCAGCTGATCGGTCTGCAGCTAAAGGACAACACCGTGACCGTTGCTGCCTTTGATGAAGATTCCGGCAGCAATGCCCGATCCGCCGGATTAAAGGTGGGGGACAAAATCATAAAAATCGATGATCATAAAGTAACCTGCGCGGAAGATGTGCGCGATGCCCTGACCCGATCTGACGGACAGATCGATGTATCTGTTCTGCGGGATGGAAAAACAAAAAATTTGAAGCTGCGACCCAACATTACCCAAAGCGGCCCGCGACTGGGTGTGTACCTGAAGCAAGGCACCACCGGTGTGGGTACTGTCACCTATTACGATCCGGACACCGGCAGCTTCGGCTGTCTGGGTCACGGTGTGAACACCGGAAAGGGCGATCTGTTGCCAATGCAAGAGGGCACTGCCTATCCTGCCTCTATTGTGTCCATTAAAAAAGGGATGGTCGGTGAACCGGGTCAAATCGTCGGATGCTTAAAAGGAGAACAAATTTTAGGCACCCTGTCCAAAAATTCCCAGCAAGGTGTTTTCGGAAATATAAACCTTCCTGCCGGGGAGTCTGCGATCCCCACCGGCACTGCACAAACCGGTCCTGCCACCATCCGTTCCACCGTCCGGGATCAGGGCCTTCAGGAATATTCTGTGGAAATTCTGAAAATCTATCCAAACACAAAAACCGCCTGCCGGAATATGCTCCTGAAAATCACCGACCCCACCCTCCTTGCCACCACCGGTGGCATCGTCCAGGGTATGTGAGTGTGTTATAATAGAAACAACACAGGAAAAGCCCGTAAATAAAGGGTTTTCCGGCGTTAGCCCAAGTCATTGACCACGACAAGGGAGATTATCTGCGCGGATAAGTTTGTATTATATCGTTAAAGGAGGATCGTACAAGCCAACCAGCAAAATTCAATACTGCCACAAAGCCAGACAGGATTAGCTACCCTGCCTGGCTTTTTATTTTCCAAACTTAGAAAGGAGATAATATGAGAGAAGGTGTACTTATCTATGACCACGAGAGTGGTCGAATGGACATCCGATTTGATTTGCTGGATTACTACGGTGGATTGCACTGTGGTGAGCCACTTGAGGTCAAGATCGGAGATGTGTGGGTTCCAACCACAATTGAGCTTGGTGACTTCTGGTATCTAAAAGGAGTCTATCTCGCAAAGCTGAACGGCTTACACGTAAGAATTAAAGATTGAGGGTATTCCCTCACCTACAAACTGAAGAAAGGAGTTGTCCCTTATGAAATGCTTAATGAAGTATCAATGGGTAAAGTTGCCACGCAACCACCTGCCGGAAGGTAAAGGCGTAATGGGTGCATGGGCAAAACTGGCGTCTCGTGCTGCGTTCCGTAAGGGACAAGCCTCTTATTGCGGCCATATTAA
This sequence comes from Faecousia sp., assembly GCA_045656945.1. Classification (GTDB taxonomy): domain Bacteria; phylum Bacillota; class Clostridia; order Oscillospirales; family Oscillospiraceae; genus Faecousia. The sequence goes on along the minus strand of JAZOSD010000012.1, from coordinate 2,085 downwards.
CGCTGTAAGGCCAGGAATGTGGTCTGGTGGCGTTGTGGGGCTAAAGAGCATTCTCGGCCTCAGAAGCCGCGCACAGAGCCTTGAGACGCTTAATAAGCTGTCTGAACTTGGATTTGTCAGTTACAAGCTCGACAGTAAGACAAAGAAACTCAATTATGAAATCAAGGATTGGGTTATCAGCTGTTCCGGAGCTGAGTGCATGGATGGAACAGTATATGCCACAGAGGGTTATGGCTTCCTCTGCCTCCCTCGTGGCATCACAGACAGACTTGTACAACAGAATTATGTATTTGAGGAAGCAGACGCATGGCTTGATCTCTGGTGCCACACGGTATCCGAGGACGAGAACAATGCGTTTTCCTTTTTGGCACCGACAATTCAATTTGGCAGATACGGTGCCGTTATGACTTTGGAAACCCTGGGCCGACGTTGGAACTGGGAGAAGACTAAAGTGTGGCGCTTTTTCCAAAAGTATAGGGATGCTTTTGTGCTGCATCGTCTTCCCGGATCTTACGGCTGTCTCATTTTTAATATGCTGTATCCCACAGATACAGAGGTTTCATTACCCGAGTCTGAGAAAATTGAGCGTATAATTGCCGAAATACGCATTTTGGGCAAGAAAACGCAGAAAGTGGGCTCTGATAGCGAACATATCGGCAGACTCATTGCCCTTTACAGCTATCAGCTTATTTCTGAATGTGCTTTTGAACCTGAAGAAAAGGTATCGCAAAATCGCGTTGCACTTTTCGACGTATATAAATTACGCGCGTATTTTTCTCACTCGAATTGTAGGAACTGTATATATGACTGCAGGAGTAATTATATATACCCTCCTGTAGTTGAAGATACGAGTAAAATCCGTGGGCCATGTGCGCCCATGGATATAACCCAAATAGCAAAGGAGATGTTTACATATGAGCCCGAAACCGGACGAAAATTCGCTGTATGAACAGCAAGAGAATAAAATACTTCAGCAGTCAGACGCTTTTATCTCACTTCTTACAAAGCGTGGGATATTGGGTGATCACGAGATCGACAACACGAGAGTTCGCAATGCCCAGCAGAAAAGACGCAGAACTGCTTTCCACAACACGCAGGTTCTTCTGCAGCACTATCGTTCTTTCAAGTGGATCCTTGAGATGATGCCGGAAACCATCGCTGAAGAACTGGATAAACCATTCGAAGGGATCGATATGCTGCTTGAACACGTAGATACCGAGCTTGCCCTGGGCAATAAAAAGCTTGCAGGACGATTGGAAGGCGTGGAAAAGTCGAGATTGCTGATTGATAAGCTGGAAATGGCCTTAACTGTGCTCAAACAAAAGCCTGGTAATGGTGAGCGCCTGTATGAGCTGATTTATCTTACATATCTTGGACCGGAAAGATACTTCCACACCGAGCTACTTGAAAAGCTTAAGATGTCGTCACGAACCTATTATCGTCTTCGTCAGCAGGCAATCACAATTCTTTCAATTCGTTTGTGGGCAGCCCCCATCGCAGAGGTTGATATGTGGTTCGATGTTCTCACATTGATGGAGAATTTGGACTGACTTTTAGGGGCGCCTATTTCGTGCCTATTTTTTGCCTATAAAAAGACGATTTTTTGCCGATGACAAGGGAATGTAAATGTGCTATACTTGTATCGTGCAAAAGTGTAGATAGACACGGGCACGGTATAAATAACGTCTTGAGAACTTCACTCTCCGAAGTTTTTAAGGCGTATTTTTTATGCCATTTTTTCGAAAGGAGGTACACAGGCATGGTAAAGAAACTCAGACTGGGCGGAAACCAAATTAAGTCCGCTTACTGGTCGCTCGTCGGTATGGCATCGGCTATGATTTGCTCGATGCATCCTGTCATGGCCGCAACGATCTGGGATCGCTTCTCAGCGATTATGCAGGACATTTACGGTCAGATTGTGGCGATCAGTACCATTGTGGCAGTCACAGTGGGTGCCATTGCTCTGATTATTCGAATGGTTTCGCGTAATCAGCGTGCAGTGGATGAAGCAACCCAGTGGCTCAAAAGAATTGTGATCACTTGGATCATTCTCAACTCTCTTGGCTTCATCGTTGCATACTTGCA
>JAZOSD010000011.1:0-3715 GCA_045656945.1 Faecousia sp. | reverse complement strand
TGCCGGGTCTTCCTTTTGGGATGCTCGCCACTGGGGCAGTTTGCCGTCATTGGGGTCACCGGAACGGACAAAGTTGCAAAGATACTGGACCATTTGCCGGCTTAGGGTATAGTCCTTTTCTTCCATAGGCCGCCAGCAACGCGCCATCGTGCCAAACCAGTACCAGATATCTGCGGTATGAAATGCGCCCTTGTCATCCCCGGGAAGTTTGCGGTTAAAATACCAGACAAAACTGTCTTTTTCCTGGGCATCTGCATATTGCTTTGCCACTTCCTGAAGTTCCGGCATCATAATATCCTCGCTGGTTGCGCCAATCATATAAGGAATTTTGTGAGGCTTCGCACCTTCCGTTAAGAACACCTCATCAAAGCAAGGATAGTATCCTCTGCCCTTTAATTCCTTCTTTGTTAATTGGTCTGCATCAAGGATCTGTTTTGGCGTCAACGCCCGCAACTGGGCTATGTTCTCACATCCAGCATGTTTTTGGAAGGTCTTCCAGTAGGCATATCGATTTTCTCGCTTTTCCAGGGTGAACCCGGAGGGATTGCCGCCACCGCTGGACATAACTGCCCTTTGGAACAAGCCTTCCGTTAAGGGACTCCGGCAAAGTTGCTGCACTGCTACTGCACCAGCGCTTTGTCCCATAATCGTAATATTTTCCGGGTCACCGCCAAAGGCGGAAATATTATCCTTTACCCATTTGATTGCGGTCATCTGGTCATATAAGCCGTAGTTTCCCGGCACATCCGGCAGGCACAGAAACCCAAAAGGCCCTAAACGATAATGAATGGTAACACCAATCACGCCGTGATCCGTCCAAACCGGATCCCGAAAATGCTTTTCGTGTGCTCTGCCGCCACTAAATGCACCGCCATGAATGTAAAGCAGAACCGGACATTTGTCGCCGTTTTTAGCGTTTTTGGGCGTGTAGATGTTGAGAAACAAACAGTCTTCGCTGTATTCGTATGTCTCGCCTTCCCGGAATTCGTGATGATAAAAATTCCGGCCTGCAACCCTATTTGCAGGAAAGGCTTCCGGCTGGTAGCAGCATTTTCCAAACTCCGTAGCATCATATACGCCCTCCCAGGCAGTAACCTGCTTAGGGTACTCCCAGCGGTCAGCCGTAGCATAACGAATGCCCTTAAATGCCGTTGCTCCATTTCTTCCCGCACATCCTCGCACCATACCGCAAGGGGTATTTACCAAATATTCCATCGTCACAACTTCCTTTTACGCAATTGGTTCAAAATCGGCAGCACCGTGTTTGCACAAAGGACACACAATATCCTCCGGCAGGGGTTCTCCCTCATAGACCCATCCGCAGATCTTGCACACATAGCCCTTCTTGCCTTCTGTTTCCGGCTGTGGCTTTACCTTGTCCAGATAGTAAGTGTAGGTCATTGTTTCCTTATCGGACATTACTCTTGCCTCAGTAACTGAGCAGATGAACATTGTATGGGTGTCCAAATCTACCGTGCTTTCCACCTTCAGGCTCATAAAGGAGTTAATGTACATCGGCAGAAAACGCAAGCCATTATCGCTTCTCAGCTCCGGGATTTCCGCAAATTTATCAACTGCCCGGCCACTTTGGAATCCGAAATTCCGGAACACATCAAAGGGTGCAGACACATCCAGACAGTTTACATTCAGAATCCCCGTCTGCTTGATAATATGATGGGAATAATTTTGCTTATTGACTGTCACTGCCACCCGGTTTGGGTTGTCGGTAAGCTGGGTAACCGTGTTGACGATCAGACCGTTATCCCGTGTGCCGTCATTGGTGGTCACCACATACAAACCATAACCGATATTAAACAGGGCGCTCAGGTCATTTTTATTGGCAGTTTCATCCCGGCGGGCAAGATACTCCATGCACAGCTCCTCAGAAAGCTCCTCAATCTGGGCAAGGCTTTCGGTGCTGAGGGCGGACAGGATGCGCACTGTGGTATCTGTATAGGTGATATTCTTGGATTTTTCCAACATCCCCAGCATCACCTTGGCAGCCAGGGGTGCCCAGGAGCCATTTTCCATAAAGGCAACGGTACGATTCTGGAAATTCCGCTCGGTGAGCTTATGGATAAAGGTTTTCATATAGGGGAACACATCTGCATTATATGTGGTGGTTGCCAGCACCAGCTTGCCATAGCGGAAAGCATCTGCTACCGCCTGCGCCATATCGCACCGGGCAAGGTCATAAACAGTGACATTGGGACAGCCCTTTGCCTGCAGGCTCTGGGCAAGCTTTTCCACTGCTTTTTTGGTGTTTCCGTAAATGGAAGTATAGGCGATCACAACGCCCTCCTTCTCTACCCGATAAGAGGACCAGATATCATATAAGTTCAGATAATGCCCTAAATTTTCCTTCAGCACCGGACCATGGAGAGGACAGATCATGGAAATTTCCAGTCCTGCTGCCTTTTTAAGCAGTGCCTGCACCTGCGGTCCGTACTTGCCCACGATACCGATGAAGTACCGGCGGGATTCATCGTCCCAATCCTCCTGGGTGTCCCAAGTGCCGAATTTTCCGAAGCCATCTGCAGAAAACAGCACCTTATCATAAGAATCATAAGTAACGATCACTTCCGGCCAGTGGACCATAGGGGCAGTCACAAAGGTCAGGGTATGCTTACCCAGACACAGGGTATCTCCTTCGCCTACTACGATTCTGCGGTTTACATAATCTTCTCCAAAGAACTGGGAAATCATTGTAAAGGCTTTTGTGGATGCCACTACCGTTGCATCCGGGTAAATGGACAAAAACTGCGCCACATTGGCAGAGTGATCCGGTTCCATATGTTGGACGATCAGGTAATCCGGTGTTCTGTCCCCCAGCACCTTCTGGAGATTATCCAGCCACTGATGGGTGAAATTCTGATCCACCGTGTCCATAACTGCGATCTTTTCATCCAAAATCACATAGGAATTATAGGAAATTCCGTTGGGAACAAGATACTGGCCTTCAAACAGATCTACCTGCCGGTCATTCACGCCAATATAGCGAATATCATTGGTAACAGTCATAAAATCATTCCTTTGCTTTTAACTGCACATATCATACCATATTTTTGCTTCGATGAAAAGAGATTTTATCCAAGAAAGAAAAGGAAATCCGTCCCAGCGCAGTTTGTCAAAGGGCGCGTTGCATCATTTTGCAACACGCCCTAAAACTATGTAATGATCTACATCCTGCGAATGTAGGGGCGGTCTGTGACCGCCCGCGGGCGATTGATAATCGCCCCTACAAATTTGCGCCTGATGCAAAAAATCGTGGTACGTTTGTACCACGATTTTTAATGCAAATTAGAGAGCAGCCTTAGCCTTCTCAACCAGAGCAGCGAATGCAGCTGCGTCCTGGATAGCCATTTCGGACAGGCTCTTGCGATTCATCTCAATGCCAGCCTTCTTCACACCGTTCATAAAGGTGGAATAGTTCAAACCGAAGGGCTTAACAGCAGCGGAGATACGGGTGATCCACAGTCTACGGTAGTCACGCTTCTTCAGCTTACGGCCAACGAAAGCGTAGTTGCCGGACTTCATCACCTGCTGCTTAGCCATCTTAAAGTGCTTGGACTTAGAACCCCAGTAGCCCTTAGCCAGCTTCAGGGTAGCATTTCTTCTCTTGCGCGTCATCATTGCGCCTTTAACTCTTGCCATTTCTCAGTATCCTCCTTCGCTTATTTGTAGGGAATCAGTTTCTTAACTGTTGCGGTGTTGG
>JAZOSD010000010.1:0-52610 GCA_045656945.1 Faecousia sp. | reverse complement strand
AGCCTCTTCGTAACCTTTTTCTATATTGCTTAATTAAATATGCGGATGTGGTGGAATTGGTAGACTCGGTGGATTTAGGTTCCTCTGTCTTCGACGTGCAGGTTCGAGTCCTGTCATCCGCACCAAAAAAATCCAAGTCTTCGGACTTGGATTTTTTATTCATTGTGAAAGCAACAGCATATCATTCGCAACGTTGAGATACAGCGGCTTTGCCGCTAATATAAAAGAGGAGGTTTTTTACCTCCTCTTTTATTTTTCAAATTTCTTCCACCATATCGGAAAGTTCCCGGGATTGGAAATGCATATCAATGGGTTTTGCATCATCGGCAGGGTAGCCCATAGGCAGCAGCGCCGCCACGTGGATATGCTCCGGAAGGCCCAAGACAGATGCCACCTCATCGTCGTTATAATAGCCAACCCAGCAGGAACCGATTCCCAGGTCCCAGGCCTGGAGCATCATATGGGTGCAGACGATGGATGCGTCCATTTCACCGGTTGTGCCGCCAGGAGTCAGCGATCTTTTGATCTGGCGCTCCAGATCATAGCACACAACCAAAATCACCGGCGCATCCCAAGTGCAGCGGCAGACGGATGCCAGCTTTTTTCGTGCTTCTTCGCTTTTCGCCACATAGATACGCTGAGGCTGCTTATTCTTTGCCGTAGGCGCAAAACGACCTGCCTCCAGGATCATCTGCATTTTCTCTTCCTCGATAGGTTTATCCTGAAAAGAACGCACTGACCAGCGGGATTTTGCCAATTCAAAAAAGTCCATAATAATCTCCTCTACCAATTTTCTTTCACTTTTTCAAGGGCAGCGATAGCCGCCACGGAAAGTTCCTTTGTAATGACCGGACTGCTTTGCAGTCCTTTTTCTAAACATTCGGCAATATGCTTCACTTCGTAGACCAGCTCGTGCTGACAAGGGTATTCCTGTTCCTCCGTTTTGCCGTCAATTCGGAAAATTACCTTTCTTGCTTTCCAATAGTTGGGTAGTTCTATACTTCCCTTTTCCCCATAAATACGGCAGGTATTATCCAGAACCGCCCGGGTGGTATTTTTTGCAGAGAACAGCACCCCGTTTTCCGTTTGTCCGGAAAGGATATATTGCCACTCTACCCCATTGGGAAGCTTGCTCGCCTTGCCGCTGATATCTGTAATTTTACCAAACATCCAGTATATCAGTTCCATAGCATAGACGCCACTGGTAAGCAGTGGACCGCCACCAGCCTCTTTATTATACACCCAGTCGTTATAACCGGGAGAAAAGCTGTGGTTTAATTCCACCATTGTAATTTCCCCCAGTTCTCCCAGCCGTCTTTTCGCCTCCAAAACTGCCGGCAAAAACAGCATTTTCTGGGCCTCCATAAAGAAAAGTCCCTTTTCCTCTGCCAGTTCATACAGCTGTTTAGTGTGTGCCTCAGTGATCGTACAAGGCTTTTCACAAATTACATGCTTGCCCGCAAGGAGTGCCGCCTTTGCCCAAGGGTAATGCTGCGCGTTTACATTGGAAATATAAACGATATTCACATTTTTATCCTGCAGCAATTCTTCGTGAGAGCCATAGGCTTTGGGGATTCCCCAAAGCACAGCCTTTTCCTGCGCTTTTTCCAGAAAGCGGGAAGAAAGTGCCACAATTTTGCCCTTTCCACTCTCACGCACCGCGCTGATAAATCGGGGTGCGATAGACGATGTACTTAAAATGCCGTAATTTAGTTCCATAGCTGTTCTCCTGATCATTGGATGTTTTTATTATAGCACGATCGTCTGTAGGAATCTACTGTTTCGATCATTTATATATTTTTATTGCTATATGGCTAAAATAATCATATAATATCCTTAGAATCTGTAGGAGGTGTGCCAATATGGAACAATATGATCTGATTGTAATTGGCGGAGGACCCGGTGGTTATCTTGCCGCAGAGCGTGCTGCCCACAGCGGAAAGAAAACCTTACTGTTTGAAAAACGCGCTTTGGGCGGTGTCTGTCTGAACGAAGGCTGCATTCCCTCCAAGGCACTGCTGAATTCTGCAAAGTACTATGACCACGCCAAGCACAGCGCAGCCTACGGCATCAGCTGCAAGGATGTGACCATCGATCAAAAAGCAGTTATTGCCCGCAAGGCAAAGGTTGTTCGCACACTGGTTTCCGGAGTGAAGGCCAAAATGCGGTCCTGCGGGGTAAATGTTGTGATGGAAGAAGCCGTCATCACCGGCAAAACCGCAGACAGCTTTACAGTCCGGGCAGCAGGTATGGATTATTCCGCTAAAAATCTGATCATTGCAACCGGATCTTCTGCCGCAGTGCCGCCGATCCCCGGTGTGCAAGAGAATTTAGGCAGTTTTGTAATGACCAACCGGGAAGTGCTGGAGCTGACGCAAATTCCTGAAAAGCTGACTGTGATCGGCGGTGGTGTGATCGGTTTGGAAATGGCAGCTTACTATGCTACTGTTGGTGCTCAGGTAACCGTCATTGAAATGCTGGATCACATTGCCGGTCCTACGGACCGGGAAATTGGCAATATGCTGCAAAAGGAACTGGAACGCAGAGGTATCACATTCCTTTTGAGCCACAAATGTCTGTCCGTAGAGCCGGGCACCGTGTGGGCAGAAGCGCCCTCCGGTGATAAAATTGCCATAAAGGCAGATAAAGTCCTTTTGTCTATTGGTCGCCGGGCAAACATCACTGATCTTGGTCTGGAAACCATTGGGGTTGCCTGTGAGAAAACCGGTATTACCACTGACGCAATGTGCCGCACCAATGTACCCGGTGTATATGCCATTGGAGATGTAAATGGACATCATATGCTTGCCCATACCGCCTACCGAGAGGCAGAAGTGGCTGTGAATAATCTGTTTGGAAAACCGGATGCAATGCGCTACAATGCCAATCCTTCTGTAATCTATACACAGCCGGAAATTGCCTCTGTGGGTATGACCGAGGAAGATTGCAAAGCTAAGGGCAGAGATTATGAGGTCAAAAAGCTTTCGATGCTGTATTCCGGTCGGTTCGTGGCAGAAAACGACGGTGCAGACGGTCTGTGCAAGATTTTAATTGACAAGAAAAAGCGTAATATTCTGGGTGTGCATCTCATCGGCAGCTACTCTGGAGAGATCATCTGGGGTGCTGCAGAAATGATTGAAATGCAGTTGCGGGTAAATGATGCCCGTCAGATTATCTTCCCCCACCCCACGGTCAGTGAGATCATCCGTGAAGTCCTTTGGGAATTTAAGGATTGACGGTTTTAGACAAGGATCACACACATTGGAACAAACATATCCTGTTGAAAAAGTTTTTTCCTGTGGTATAATCACTTAGAGGTGATTACAAATGAAAAAGATTGAAAATATCGCATACGGCAACGCACACGAGCGTCAGGTTCTGGATATTTACCTGCCTGAGGGCGAAGTGAAAGCTGTGTTTTTGTACTTCCACGGCGGTGGATTGGCAAAAGGCAGCAAGCAGGCAGCAGAGATTTTTTCCACCTATTTGACCGATCGAAATGTGGCAGTATTTTCTGCCAATTACCGGCTGTACCCGGAAGCAAAATATCCGGAGTTTATTTGTGACAGTGCAAAGGCAGCTGCCTTTACATACAACTATATGCAGGAAAATCTTTCCTGCGACAAACTGTTTATGGGTGGTAGCTCTGCCGGCGGTTATCTTTCTATGATGCTGTGCTTCGATCCTAAGTATCTGACAGAAGCCGGTCTTGAGCCCTCTAAGGTCTCCGGTTACCTTCACGATGCCGGTCAGCCGACTGCCCATTTTAACATTCTGAAAGAGCGGGGCATTGATCCCAAACGAATCATTGTGGACGAGTCCGCACCCCTCTTCCACATGGGCACACAGGAAAGCTATCCGCCTATGCGCTTTATCGTATCTGACAACGATATGAAAAACCGTCCGGAGCAGATGCAGCTTGTGGTTGGCACAATGAAACATTTCGGCTACGAAAACTTTGACCACATTGTGATGCATGGCACCCACTGCGCTTATTGTACCACCAGGGATGAAAACGGCGTTACTGTTTTCGGTCCTATGATCTGGGATTTTATCCAGAAAGTTTTATAAATACCTGTAAAAAGGAGGTGTCCAATGGACGCCTCCTTTTTATATTCGTTTAGCGGTACAAACCCAACAGTGCAAGCACTGCGGCAAAGAGAACGCCGGTTGCAGACATAATAAACAGCTTCACAAAAGTTCGGTTTCTGTCCTCTGCAGTAACCCCTTCGGAAGAAGAAAATGCAGAGAGCATCAATCCACCACAGCTGGACAAGGGGCTCAGTGCTGCCATATGGGCGCCGATACACAAGCCAACTGTAATGTCCATTGCACTTGCACCGGACAAAGTCTCTGTAATACCGGGCACAGTTGGGATCAGGGTAGGCATAACCACACCGGAAGCAGAGGAGAACCAGGACATTACGCCTGCCAGAACGGTCATAATGGCAGATGCAGTCTTGATACCCATAATCTTACTCAAAGCAGTTCTCAGCAGATCAATGCCGCCCAGCTCCGTTACCAGAGAAATCAAAATACCAACACCGGTGATCATTATCAAAGTGTTCCAGGGCACTTTCTTCATAACAACACTCTCATCTGCAGCCTTGCACACAGTCAGCACCACAGCCACAGCAAAGGAAGACAGACCAACATTGATGTTAAAGAGTGTGGCAAGGGCAGCAACCACCACGATGCCGCCAAGGGTCAGCCATTGCTTTCCGGAAAATGCAGGGATCTTCTCCCCTTCCTGGGCAGTATTCTGGCAACCCTTCTCCTTGTGCCATTTGAAAACAAAGAAGTATAAAATCACAGCAAAGGCGGTACAGGTGATCGCCATTTTTACCATCAGAGGCACGCCCAGACCCATAATGCCGGCTTCTTCTGCTTTGCTGATTGCAACCAGTCCGGAAGGGGTGATGGGAGAAAGACCACCGGCAAAAGAACCAAGTGTGCCAAAGGGCAGCAACTTAATGGGATCAATGCCGGATTGCTTTGCCAGTGCAACAGAAATAGCAGCAACCAGTGCTGTAACGGAGATCAGTCCGGGGCCAATGGCAGAGAGAACTGCTGCAACAACAAACATAATAATGGGGAACAACCTTACATTTCCACGGCACAGAGCGATGGATTTTTTTGCCAGCAGATCCAAGGTTTTGTTTTCCTGTGCAATGCAAAATAAGTACATAACACCCAACAGCATCAAAAACAGATTGCTGTCAAAGCTTTTAAGCAGTGCCTTATCCGCAACACCTGCACAGCGGCCAATGATCAGCGCAGCTGCCATAGCCACCAAGCCGGTATTGACCTTGCACACAAAGGCAAGCACAATGGCTGCTACCAAAACCAGCAGAGAAACGAGATCCAAGAAAAACACTTCCTTTTTATTTTTTCTACTATTATACAACACATAGACAATATTTTACAATACATTCTTTCATATAGGAAATATATATTATAGGATATATTAAAAAAACAGTAAGACCCCGGCAGATCTGCCGGGGTCTTACTATTTAGGGAAGGAAACGGGTGAATTAAAATGCAAAACGAATGTCAATTATCAATTGTCAATTGATTCTGCTTCTTCCTTCTTTTTGGTCTTAAAGACCTTTGCGTGAAGGGAAGGTACGAACCAAAGTACTGCAAAGACAATGCCTGCATTGACTACTGTAATTGCGGGGATTCCCCAGGTCTGCAAAGCCTTCAAAATGAACTCGGCAGTTTCCAGTTTCTTTGTCTTTGTGACAAAGGTCAGGGCTGTGCCGTTGAGTGCATCGTAGGCTTCTCTTGCCTCAGCGATCCGCTCCTTATCGCCCAGGGTGACGATACCGATGGCATCAATCAGGGCATCCACTTCCTCGGCTTTTGCCTTGGCATTTTTCAGGGTTCTCAGCTTGCCCTCTGCACTTGTCAGCTTGGAGTAGGAAACTTCCTTACGCTCGGCAACATACAGTTTATCCGCTGCTTCTCTTGCAGCTACGATGGCAGGCTCAGCATCCAGGGTGATCTCTGCAGGGATCTTCTGGATCAGGCTTTCCACATACTTGACAAATTCCGCTCTGAGCACTGCGATCTGTGCTTCTGCATCTTCCAGGATGGTGGTATCCACCAGCATTGCCTGCTTACCTGTCAGCTGCTTGTAGTCCCCACGGATTTCCACCACCTCCGGCTCATTGTCCAGAGTCAGGGGGAACTTATCGGCCAGCGCATCAATTCGCTTTTGCAAAGCAGCCGCGATCTTCTGATCGTTTAAGTCAGATGCCTTGTCGTAGGCTTCCTTCAGCTGTGCATAGTTCTTCACATAGCGCTGCTGGCGAGCATTCAGGCCCAGATATTCATCCAGCAGTTCTGTCATTGCAGGGAAACTCTCTGCGGTAATATCCTCGAGAACAATGGTATCGATCTTCCGTTCCAGAATGTCAGATTCTGCTTCCTGGAGGGTCTCCAGTTTCTGGACCAGTGTCTTATAGCGCCAGGAAAGGTTCTCGTAAGCACTGCGGGCAGTGCGGATGGCCGCTTCAGACTCCACAGTGATCTCCTCGCCGATGGCAAGAATCAAATCGTCAACCTTTTGGGAAATTGCCCAGTCCTCATCAGTAACATTCAGGGGAAGCATCTTCAGGGAGGTATTATAACCGTAGTAGAGGTTTCCGTCCTCGCCCATCACCATAAAGCTACTTTCCACAATGTCGGACATAATGCGCATGTTGGACTTGACCTGAATAGAGCCAATTTCTGCATTCCAGTCGGAAAGTTCAATCCGCTGTGTACCGCCGTTTCCGTGGAAGGCGGCGTAAATGTAATTGCGCTCTGCATCAAAGAGGATGGTCTTGGGGAACCAGTTGTTGGTAGAGTCGCTGGCATAGGTGCTCTTATCGAAGGAGATGACTTCCTGTACATCAAACTTCTTGGTTTCCTTATCGAAGGTGAAGCAGAACAACGTTTCGGAGACCATACTCCAAATTCTGCCGTTTTCCTCAACATTGGGATCCGGCACCACGCAACGCACATGGTAAACAGGACTTGCAAGACCCTTAATGTAATCTCTGGGATCCAGAACGGCTACCGTTTCGTTGTTCTTATAGTCGTACACAAAGACAACTGCGGAAAGACCATCTTTCCAGCCAGAGCCGGAGCCGCCGCTACAAGAGGTAGCACCGTATACCAGTTCATCGTGGTATGCAAGGCTCATAATGGAGCCGTTTTCAACGGGGTTGCGGTAGAACTTCCAGCGACCGGTGCGGGTATCGTAAACGGTGATACCGCCACCGCTGAGATTGGAGTCGGGCGTTGTACCGGCAAACACATAACCGTCGCCGGCTGTTAGCGTATGGATACGCTTCTGGCCGGTCTCTTCGTGATCCAGTCTCCAACGCTGAATAACTTCGTTTGTCAGGTTGTTGGGGTCGGGATAGATCTCGTTCAGGGTTGTGGAAGAATAGTTACCTGCGTAAAGCTTACCCTCGTACCAAACCTGACTATCGGTCTGTCCACCGGTGTTATAGTAGTAGTCTACCTTTCCGGTTTCGGTGTTAAATACGGTACACAGTGTGGTATTAAATGCACCGAAGGAGAACTGATTGGTGCCCTCAGCCCAACTTACGAAGCCACGAACCTTCGCACCGCCCTTGCCGTGCTCCGGCTTCATCAGGCCTTCATAGGAGTAGTACTCCTGAGTGTTCAGATTAAAGTGCTTGGGCTGACCGCCGGAATAGGTCACCAGACAGGGATCGCCGTCAATGGTGATCAGGGAAGTGCCGTAAGTCTGCAAACCGCCGGTACGGAAACCAACGCCGGAAGTGCCGAAGCCGGGAGTCTTGGAAACGGTCTTGGTAGCCTTGTCGTACTCGTAAAGACCGTAGCCCTGCAGAACCATATAATGCTTGCCATTAATTTCCTCGGAAACATTCAGGTTGGGGTGGTTCACAAGACCGGGGATCTCCGTCAGTTCCAAAGTATCCTGCATCAGCACGATCGCACCTGCCAGATAAGAACCACCCAGAATGATATACTCATCGATCAGGTTCACCGAGTGAATATACTCTGCTGTGCCCATCAAGTGGGTAATATCCTGCTTTGCAACCAGCTTGCCGGTGGCGCAATCCATTTTGAACACAACAGACTCGGTTGCACCGCTGGCAGCACCGTACAGGTAGCCATCCTTGCACATGATACCGTGGAGGTTTACCTGATAGCCAACCGGCTGACCGTAACTCTTAAACTCACGGGTTTCGATGTTATAGGTAAACACAGTCGCACCATAGTGACTGCCCAGCCAGATGGTGCCGTTTTCATCGATGGCGATGCCATCCAAAACGCCAACCTCTTCCAGACCGGGAGTAGCGCTGAAGACGGGAGACTTTTCATATTCCTTGGTATAAGGATCGTAAATGCCCAGGAACTTGCCGGCATGGGCAAGAACAATCTTATTATCGGGGGTAACGCCTACATTACGGGTATAACTGACATCGGTTTTGACATTATCTACCAGCGTATAGGTATCCAGGTCATAAACCGGCATATAGCCGCCTTCTACCGGCAGGAACATATAGTCGTGACCGTTAATTTCTGCACAAGCGCCATAGGTACCCAGGTCCATAACAGGAACTGCATTTTCCAGGACCGTGATGGGTTCAACACGCTTTTCGTCCTCTGCAGTTTTGTAACTGACAATGCCCCGCTCCATAATGATCTGGGACAGGTTCATATAGCAGTGCTTGGAGTTAAACCGGGACTTTTCGTAGCCTTCAATGACTAGGATATATTCCTTGCCGGCTTCGAAGTTCCAGTAACCTACAAAGGAAGTCTTGCCATCTTCAATGGCACTGCCGCCATCTTCGTTGCCCAGGTACACCTTACCTACCCGGTTTTCCGGGTCGGTTGCTTCCCAGAGCTTGTTAATATCCGTGTCAGCAGGCAGGATATACATTGCAATCGTACCACTGTTTGCCATGGTAGCGTGGTTAAGGGTAATGGTAAAGTCACCGCTGCCGGGGCTCTTGATCTTCAATGCCATCCAACTGTCCGGTGCGCTGTACAAACGCATACCACCGGCACGGTAGAAACGCAGGTTGGTAGTAGGATCATACTCAGTTGCGGGGGTAGAACCGGACAGTCCGTCGCTGGCGTTGACCCACTTCCAGTTCATTGTGCCGTTTCTCCAGCGGGTGTTCATATCGTCGATCACATCGGGCATATAGACCTTGGACTCGGGGTAAATGCCGTCCATAGCGTCCGCAAGGTCCAGATCGTACACAATTCCCTTATAGGTCTTGCCGTACAAAATTGTGCTGTCTGCAACCATACCATCCTTTGTCAGTTCCACCTTGTTTAAGAAGAAGGCAGTACCCTTGGTAAGTTCAAATACCAGCAGATATTCGTCTTCCATACCGAAGGTGTAATCTCCCAGATAGAAGGTATCTGCCGCATCCACCCGGGCATTGGCAACCAGCAGGTTGTCCTTTGTCATTTCTGCTTTGATCTGCTCCGGAGTCAGAACCATTGTGTTCTTCAGGGGAAGGATATATACATTCATACAAGCAAAGCTTGCACCGCCACTGGTCAGGCGCACATCATACTTTCCTGTGCCGGGGTTTTTAATGCGGAATGCAACAAACGCATCTTCAATGGAATTATAGTTGATGGTCTTGGAACGAATACGCAGTGCATTTTCCCGGAAGGTCATATCCGTATTGCCTGCACCGGTATTTTCATATTTCCAATGGAGTTTGCCTGCTTCGTACAGCTCCCCGATTACGATATCGCCTCTCTTGCCGCCGGTTTCCAAACGGTTGGTGATTCTCTTCTTCAGGAAACGGGAATCCATAGCCACCATATCGAAGTCATAGACCATTTTGTCGGTCATAGGCTTTGCTTCCTTGGGCTTCCAGGTTTCCAGTTGCAGGCGGCTTAAGGACCAGTATGCCTTATCCGGATTGGAGACCTTTTTTTGCTCCACGATCAGGATGTAGTCCCCTGCTTCCAGTTTTGCCTTTTCCTGTACAGCAACCTCTTTTGCGCTGGAAACATTGGCAACCAGCAGGTTTTCCTCGGTCATTGCTTTTGCAATCTCCATACCCTCGGTGTATTTCACCAGGTAAAGACTTGCTGTATTGGTGCCGGTACCGGTCAGTTTCAGGTTATATTCTCCGGCAGTGGGAACAGACAATCGGAACGCTGCCCAGTCGCCAGCTGCACCGTAGATACGCATACCCTCATTCTGGCGGAGCATCAGATTGTCCACGCCCTTGCCGTTCTGGAAGGAATAGCTTTCCAGCACCCAGTCAATGTATTCCTGAGCATACAGGCTTGCCATATAAGCCTCGGTGGACATCTGCTTTCCGTTTTCATCCAGAATTACATTACCGGACTTATTCTTGGCACTATTGGTATAGGTAACCACATTAAAGCCACCGCAAATGGTGGGATAGTTGGTGACCACATCAAAGGTAAAATCGCCGTCCTTATCCGGCTCGGGAGGAATAAACTCCTCTTTCTTGGGCAGGTCATCGGGCACTTCCACATTATCCGCGGTGTCGGAAGGTGTCAGGGTCAAGGTGTCCAAATGAGCATAGCGGCAGATATCGACTGCACGCTCTCTGAGCACGATCACATATTCGCCCGCTTTGGGGAAGGTATAGCCGCTGCGGATGGTATAGGAAGTCTTGCTTTCGTCATAGGTCAAACTGCCTGCATAGGTCTCTTCTCCCAGATGTTCACCGATCTGGGCAGTATTGTCCGCATTGGGATAATACTTCTCAAATTTCTCAAAGATATACAGATCCAGAATATCGCCGGTTGCGATATGGTTAGAGTCGCTGCCGGGAAGCATATTCAGGTCGATCTTATAAATGCCTGCAGCATTCACTTTGATGCGGAAAGCTGCCCAGCCTGCCTTGCCATCCGTAGTCTTACCCAGAGAGACACGCAAACCGTTCCGGTTAACTGTTTCCACATAGTAGTCTGCACCAAACTTGCCAGACTGCTCGCTATCCACACCTTCAACGCCCCAATTGACAGTTTTGGGGAAGGCGGTATTAAACCACTTATAAGGAATTGTAGACTTTCCGGAAGCTTCTGCCTTATAGAGTGTATGATTCGAAACAACGGTATCTGCCGGTGCGCCTGCTTTCACAAGCTCTTCCTTTACATAAGCCATATAAGTATCATTGGTTTCCAGCTTGAAGTCAAAGCTGTGGGGAACAGGGTTCGCTACCTCGGGAGCTGTGGTGGTCTCCTCAGGAGCAGTGGTGGTCTCCACAGGTGCGGTGGTCGTTTCCTCAGGAATTTCCTCAGTAACCGCAGTGAAGCTCAGCTTTGCGATCCGGTAATACTTGTTGCCGGCCTGGGCAGTTGTCTTAAAGACCACAATGTAGTCCCCGCCGGAAAGGGCCTTGTTCTCTGCCAAAGTTGCTGTGGTAGTCACATCTGCCTTCAGCAGGTTTTCTGCGGTTAAGCCGGCCGCAATGTCCAGCGCCTGGCTGTCAGGAATCAGGTATGCCGCAACCGTATTGCCGCCGCCTGTGCTGGTGATGTTAATGTCATAAATGCCTTCGGTAATACCGGTCAGGCGGAATGCGATCCAGTTATTAGCATCACCGTAAAGCCGCAGACCTTCCGCTGCCCGGATGCGGATCTGGGGTACTTCCCCGGTATCGCTTCCTTCATACTTCCAGTTCAGGGTATCCGGATACAAGGATGCCATATAATCGGCAACCGTTCCGTCACTGTAGGTGTTTGTATAGTACTTTCCGCTGACACCGCTGCACTGGGCGGCATAGTCATTGACCACATCAAACTTAAAGTCCACATCTGTGCCCAAAGCTTCCGGTGCGGTAGTTTCCATAGGAGCTGTTGTCTGGGGTGCAGTTGTTCCCTCCGGTGCGTTTGCAGCCGGGGTCAGGGTCAGGGAGCGCAGCACCACACCGTTGGCAAAATTACCGTCAGCTTTGAATACGACGATATAATCACCGGCAGTGGCAAAGCTCTTTTTGCCCAGAGAGATATTGCCCTCAGCGGTCAGGTCTACATTTTCCTTAACAAGATTTGCTGTGTCCGCCATTGCAGCTGTAATAGCATTGGCGGGGGTAAGGGTCTTGGATCCATAGGCAGTGGTTGCCGGGAAGATATAAACATCGGCAACACTTGCAGTAGAACCAACTTTCAGGTTCATATTATAATCGCCGGGTGTAGGGACAGCAATACGCAGGGAAACGAACTTGCTGTCACCTGTCAGAAGGCGCAGGCCCTGATTGTTTGTGCCGCGGAAGTAATAATCCTTCACGGTAGCATACTGACCACTGGAGGTCTCAATGCCCCAGTTGATCTTTGTGCCGTAGTTATTGTAGAACCATGTATAAACTCTGGTGCTACCGTCATATTTTCCGTTTGCATCAAAATTGGCAGCGATGCGACCGGTGGCAGCATCCACCGAATAGTCGGTTGCATCAGCCTGGAAATCAGTATTTCCGTACAGCTGGAAGTTGTATTCTAACGTTTCCGGCTGTGCGGGGTCTTCCGCAAAGGTTGCAGGAACGACCATTGACAGCAGCATACACACAAGCATAAGTGCTGCCATCAGGCGAGTGAAATTCTTTTTCATAATATTTCCTCCTAATGAAAAAATTATGGTAAAAATGCATAATACATCCAGGTGAAACTCCCTATCCTTTCACCATTTTACATTACATCGTTACTATACCACACATATCCACACTCTTTCGATGTAAAATCGTATCGATTTTTCCGTTTGCAAAAAATCTAAAATTCAAAAAAGGAACAGCACACAGGCTGTTCCTTTTGATGGCTTATTCCATTCCTTCCCGTTCCTTCCGGCAGGCTTCCATTTTATCCCGCTGTTTACTTAATGTAACGCCGGTGCATTTGGCATAGACCCGGGACATATGGTATACATCATAAAAGCCGCAAAGCTCTGCAATATCTGTAAGGGAATAAATCGTCTCACGCATACAGATATGGGCATGGCGCGACCGCAGATACTGCAAAAAGCTTGCATAAGTGGTGTTCATAACCCGCTTAAAATATCGATACATCACTGCCCGGCTGACATTTCCTTCCTGTTGAAGGATCTCGTCGGTAATCTTTTCCGGATAATGCTTATTTAAGTAATTTATGATCCGGAGGATGGGACTGACCCGGGTTTGCAATAGACGGACGGCCTTCTCCGTAATCTTATCCGCAACCGCATATTCCGGAACAGAAAACAGTTTTTCCATTCCGTCCCGGACTTCTCCTAAGGTTGCTATGTCCGAAGGGGCATAATTGAGCATCGCAAGCCAGGAGACCATCTGCTCCCAAATCCGTCGGGAATCCTGCCCCAGCACTTTATAATAGTCAAAGGATAGTTTTAATTCATCAAAAAACTGGGGAAGAAACAAATTGATCGCAGAATTCAGGTGCTGACCCGGCGCTTTCATATCCAAAAAATCCTGACGGATATCCAGATTCAACAACTGGGTATCTGCTTCCGCCCAAAAATTATGGGCAGTACCCATAGGCAGCAAAATGACAGAGCCTTCCGGACAATCGTATACTTTATCCTCTACCTGATGATAATACCGACCTTTATAGCAGTACCAGATCTGGGCAAAATCATGCCGATGCGGAGTGCTTTTTGATTTGGCAGTATATACCACTTTTTGCGCATAAACCGGGTATTGCCGTCTGTCCAGTGTCTCAAAAGACAAAGTATAAATAACAGGTCTTCCCATTTGTGCACCCCTTTCCGATTTTCATTATCATATCACATCCAATTTTAGATTTCCAGTACAAAAGTATCAAGTTTTTCCACAGAAAATGTGCGTGTTCTCCGTAAACAGAACACGCACATTTCATTAGTTTTTCAAGCTTTGCAAGGGTGCGGGGATCCTGCCGCCCCGGGCAATAAAATCGCAGCTGGACTGGCTATGTACCGGCATTACCGGTGCGCTGCCCAAAAGTCCGCCCATTTCCACCCGGTCGCCTACCTTCTTACCCGGTGCCGGGATAATACGAACCGCAGTAGTTTTACTGTTGACCATACCGATCGCTGCTTCATCTGCAATGATGGCAGAAATGGTTTCTGCCGGGGTATCACCGGGAACTGCGATCATATCCAAGCCAACGGAGCAAACACAGGTCATTGCCTCCAGCTTATCCAGCTGCAGCACACCTGCCTCTGCGGCAGCGATCATACCTTCATCCTCGGAAACCGGAATGAATGCACCGGACAGTCCACCCACGTGGTTACTTGCCATAACGCCGCCTTTTTTCACCGCATCGTTAAGTAGTGCCAATGCAGCCGTTGTGCCGTGGGTTCCGCAAACCTCCAGACCCATTTCCTCCAGGATTCTCGCCACACTGTCACCCACTGCAGGTGTGGGTGCCAAGCTCAGGTCCACAATGCCAAAGGGTACATCCAACCGCTTGGATGCCTCCACGCCCACGATCTGTCCCATCCGGGTAATCCGGAAGGCAGTCTTTTTAATGGTTTCTGCCACCACATCAAAGGGTTCGCCCTTGACGCCTTGCAGAGCGTGGTAAACAACGCCCGGTCCGGAAACACCTACATTAAGTACGCACTCCGGCTCGCCTACACCGTGAAATGCGCCTGCCATAAAGGGATTGTCCTCTACCGCATTGGCAAACACCACTAACTTTGCACAGCCTAAGCCGTCATCATCGGCAGTTAACTGGGCAGTCTGCTTGATGATTTGACCCATTTTCGCCACAGCATCCATATTGATACCGGCTTTGGTAGAACCTACATTCACACTGGAACATACCCGCTCTGTTGCCTTCATTGCTTCCGGAATGGAGTCCATCAAGATCCAGTCGCCTTTGGTAGCACCCTTCTGCACCAGTGCAGAAAAACCGCCGATAAAATTAACGCCGCACTCCTTTGCCGCCTTGTCCATTGCTATGGCAAGGGGAACATAGGAGTCTGTCTTACAGCTATTTCCCACAATGGCAATGGGGGTTACAGAAATTCGCTTGTTCACAATGGGAATACCAAATTCCCACTCTATTTCCTGACCCACCTTCACAAGATTCTCTGCCCGGCGGGTGATCTTATCATAGATCCTTTGGGCGCAGATCTCCACATCCTCGTGGGCGCAGTCCAAAAGAGAAATACCCATTGTGATGGTGCGGATATCCAAATGCCGCTTGTCGATCATATCCTGGGTATATAAAACATCCTTTAGATTCAGCATAGTCTATCCTCACACCCGATGCATCGCATCAAAAATATCTTCTCTTTGCAGACGGATGGACAGATTCATTTCTTTTCCAGCCTCCTCCAACCGCTGTGCAAGCTCAGCCAAAGGCAGTGCGCTGGCAGAAGTATCCACCACCATCATCATTGTAAAATAGCCTTCCATAACGGTCTGGCTGATATCCAGTACATTGATTTGAAAATTTGCAAGATGGGTGCAAACGGCAGCAATAATACCTACCCGATCCTTGCCTACCACAGTAACAACAGCTTTCATACCTTACACCTCGTAATCTGCACAAACTCTGCTATCAAGCATCGTCCAGAAATGATCCTTTGCTTCCAGATGGGCAGGATGCTCTGCATAATTGGCAAGGGACTCCTTGCAATCAAACTCGGAGTACAGGCAATAGTCCATACCGCCCTGATAGCAGGCACGGATCTCCATTTTCATAAGTCCCGGGATTTTTCCAACCAGCGGTTCTAACACAGAGCGGATCAGCTCCACAGCCTCCGGCTTATTGACGCCGTCTTTGAGTGTGTAGATAACAATATGCTTTACCATATAAGTACCTCCAAATTAAAAATACCGGAACCTGACGGCTCCGGTATGTATTTATGAAATTATTCAGCAGCTTCCTCAGCGGGTGCTTCTTCTGCCACAGCCTCTTCCTCAGCCTCTGCCTCTGCCTCTTCAGGAGCCACCTCCAGCAGAGCACGGATGGACAGGGAGATGCGCTTGTTCTCAGCGTCGATATCGGTGATCTTCACCTGAACCTCCTGACCCTCAGTCAGAACGTCCTCAGGCTTGCCGATGCGCTCGTTAGCGATCTGAGAAATGTGGATCAGGCCGTCAACGCCGGGGATGATCTGTGCAAATGCACCGAAGGTCATCAGCTTAACGATCTTTGCATCCACAACATCACCGATGCTGTAGCCGGTCATAAACTGATTCCAGGGATTCATCTCAGCAGTCTTGTAGCCCAGAGAGATCTTACGCTTCTCGGGATCGTAGGAGATCACATAAACATCGATCTCGTCGCCTACGCTGACAACTTCAGCGGGAGTCTTAATGCGGTTCCAGCTCAGCTCGGAAACGTGAACCATACCGTCAACACCGCCGATGTCCACGAATGCACCGTAGGAAGTCAGAGACTTAACAGTGCCGTGGTACTTAGCGCCAACTTCGATCTCGCTCCACAGCTTCTCCTGTGCAGCCTTGCGGCCTTCAGCAGAAACAGCGCGGATAGAACCGATCACGCGACGGCGTGCACGGTTCACCTCGGTGATCTTCATTTCAACAGTCTGACCAACCATACCAGCCATATCGCCGCCCTTGGCAATACCGGACTGGGAAGCGGGGATGAACACACGGATGCCCTTAATGGTAGCAACCAGGCCGCCCTTGTTTTCCTCGGTAATCTTACCTTCAACGGTAGCCTTCTCCTCGCACCATGTAGCCATTTCGTCCCAAACCTTCATGCCGTCCAGCTTCTTCTTGGGCAGCTGGCAGGTGCCTTCCTGATCGTTCACGCGAACGACAAAGACTTCGATCTCATCGCCAACCTTCAGGATATCCTCAGGCTTCACGGTGGGGTCTGCGCTGACTTCATCATAAGGAATGTAGCCGGCATGCTTAGTGCCCAGATCGATCTGGACTTCGGTAGTGCCGATGCCGGTAACAATGCCAGTAACCTTATCTCCTGTATTTAAAGTCTTGATGGACTGCTCCAGAAGTGCCTCAAAGTTCTCCTCCTGTACAGCCTCAACATTCGTAATTTCGCTCATAGTCTTATTGACCTCCTTTATAATCCACGCCGGGGTAGACGCTCCGGCAGTGACTCCGACCTCAGATACACCGCGAAAGAAATCCGGGTCAAGTTCCGTGGCGTTATCCACCAAAACGACCTTTTCGCAGTGCTCCCGACAAATGCTTGCTAAGCGCCCGGTGTTGGAGCTGTGAGTATCCCCCACCACCACCATAGCCTGACATCCAGCGGCAATCTCCGCCGCCTCACGCTGTCGAGATTCAGTAGCTTTACATATTGTATCAAAAATTTTTACGTTAGTAAACTGTTTTTTTGCAATTTCAACGCACGAATTCCACAAGTTTTCTGTGGATGTGGTTTGGCAAACTATGCAAATTGGCAAATTCGTCCTGTTTTTTTCCAAATTTATCCAATCTTCCAGTTCTCTGGAAGATTCAAATATCCGACAATCATTGCACCATCCGGCAATACCTTCCACCTCCGGATGGGCTCTTGTGCCGATGATAATGGGCAATCTGCCTTCCTCTTCTGCTTTGCTGACGATACCGTGGATACGCTTAACAAAAGGACAAGTCGCATCCACAATTTCCACGCGCCGGCTTTCCAGTTCTTCATACACAGCCCGGGTCACACCGTGAGACCGGATAATAACTGTATCGCCGGGATTGGCCTCCTCCGGTTTTTCGATCACCCGCACACCCATTTTTTCAAAATGTGCCACTGCATGACGATTGTGAATGATTGGACCAAGGGTGCACACCCGGTCACCGCTTTTAGCAGCCTGTTCTACCAACTCCACTGCCCGGTTAACACCAAAGCAAAAGCCTGCACTTTTTGCTACCCGGACACTCATAGCGGGATCTTCTCCCCGATGATCTTCTTCATTGCAGCAAGCACACCGGGAATATCCAGATCAGAAGTGTCCAGCTTCACAGAGTCCTTTGCCATCTTCAGCGGTGCAATGGGGCGATGGGTATCCTGATAATCCCGCTGCTCGATCTCCTTCTGGATCTGGGTAAGCACTGCCTTCTGACCCTTTTCAATCAGTTCATCATAGCGACGCTTTGCCCGCACTTCCACAGAAGCAGTCAGGAAGATCTTCACATCTGCCTTAGGCAGCACCACAGTGCCGATATCTCTGCCATCCATAAACACATTATTCTTCTTTGCCACATCCCGCTGCATATCCAAAAGCATCTCCCGGACAATGGGATAGGCGGAAACCAAAGATGCCTTTTGGGAAATATCCTGGGTGCGGATCTCACCGGATACATCCATTCCGTTCATAATCATATGCTGCTTTCCTTCTTCATCGTACTCGATGCCGATGGTCAGCTCATCCAGATACCGCTCCACGCCGTCTGCATCCTTGGGGCTGACGCCCAGCAGATCCAGAAAATATGCAACCGTACGGTAGATTGCTCCTGTATCCACATAGCAGAAACCCAGTTCTTTGGCAAGAGCCTTTGCAATCGTACTTTTACCTGCACCGGCAGGGCCATCAATGGCAATCGCATAAGTTTTTCCCATAAGTAAAACCTTCCTTATATCTATACTTTTTAATTTATTCCAAAAAATCTTCAAGTCCGAAGCCGGTGCCCAGCTTTTTCAGCTTGTCCATGGCTTCGTGTTCGATTTGTCTGGCCCGTTCTTTGGTAATACCCAAAAGACTTCCCACTTCGCTTAAGGAGCGGCATTCCCCTTCATCCATACCAAACCGCAGCCGCAGCACCTGCTGTTGCCGTGGCGTGAGCTTTTGCATCATTTCTTCCAAAATCTGCTTAAGCTCCTGTTTGATCATTTCCTCTCCCGGCTCCGGTGTGCGGGCATCCTCCAGAAGAAAACCCAGCGCACTGTCATCTTCCCCAACCGGGGCATCCAAAGACCAGATTTCCGGTAAAAGTCCCAAAAGCTGCTCCGCTTTTTTTGCCGGAATACCGCTAATCCTCGCCAGTTCTTCCATATCCACGCTTTTGCCGGACTGCTGTAGCTGCCGCTTTGCCTGCAAAAGCTTTTTGATCTTGTCCGCAGTATAGCGAGGTATATGGATCAGCCCCGCATGCTCCATAACACACCGGCTCACCCCATGACGTATCCATTTGGTGGCATAGGTGGAAAAGCGGTTTTCCATACCGGGATCAAACTTTCTTGCGGCTGTAACAAGTCCGATACTTCCCTCCTGGATCATATCCAGAAGAGGAGCACCCCGACCAATATACCCCTTCGCCACAGAAACCACCAAACGCAGGTTGGAATTAACCATCCGGCGAATTGCTTCTTCATCTCCGGCTGCACAGCGCACCGCCAATTCTTTTTCTTCCTGGGGCGTCAGCAGTGGAAACTGCCGGATGTCCTGCAAATACTGAGATACATCCTCCCCTGTGACGGTTGTGGCAGCTTGTTCCTTTTCCAATGTCATAGATTTGTTCCTTTTTTTGCCTTCAGCTTTTCCCGCAGTGCCAGCAGGTCATCATCGGTGCTGACCCGGGAGCTTTGACCCTCTGACAAAATGATATTCAGGCAGTCAGTAAAAGCAGCCTGATTCACCGGACCCTGATGCCGCTGAACAACACCGGTAATGTGGGAAATCTCCTCCGGTGTCATATCCTCCAGTACGCCAATGCTGATGTCCAGCCCTTGTTTTTGTCGGGCACTGAGTTGGGAGAACGCCCTTCCAAACAAAGCTACAGAAAAATCCTTCTCCGTAAGCTTCTGTGCCTGATCCAGAAGTGCCGGCTCGCGGAAAATCTGCGCAATTACGCCCTCCTCTGCCATTGCCGACTTCATATTATCATAACGGATAGACCGTTCCTTCGGCTGCAATGCCCGGATGGGTGCCAGGTCGATTTTCTCCTGCTTTTTCTTTTCCATTGCCGTGCGTCGCTTAAATGCCTTGTTCACTTCCAGCTTCATCGCATCCATACTGATGCCTGCTGCCTCTGCCACTCGACCACCGTAAACTTCCCGTTTCACGGAGCTGTCCAGTGTACAAATAAGACCGGCAGCTTCCTGTACAAAGGCTACTTTTTCTGCATCCACCTTCAAATCGTATTTCTGGCGGATGGCATTTAACTGATATTCTACCCGATCGGAGCTATCCTCCAGCAGTAGCTTAAACCGGTCTGCACCAAACTTATGCAAAAATTCATCCGGGTCCTTTGCATCCTTCATTTGCAGGACTTTTACTTTCAGTCCTGCCTTTTCCAGCATAGGAATCGCCCGCTGGGCAGCCCGCTGTCCGGCTTCGTCTGTATCATAGGTCAGCACCACCTGCTCCGTATATCGGCTCAGGAGTGTCACCTGTTCGTCTGTTAAGGATGTACCCAAAGATGCCACTGCATTGTCAAAGCCAAATTGGTGCAGTGCCACCACATCGATATTGCCTTCAACCAGAATGATGTTTGGCTGCTTGGTATTTTTCGCAAAATTCATTCCAAAGAGATTTTTGCGCTTATTAAAAATCAACGTTTCATTGGAGTTGAGATACTTCGGCTTAGAGTCATCCAGCACCCGTCCGCCAAAGCCGATCACATTGCCCCGCACATCGAAAATAGGGAACATCAGCCGGTTACGGAAACGGTCATAAATTCTGCCGTTTTTCTCTCCAACCAGATCTGCATCCTTCAGTTCCTGATCGGTATACCCCTTTTTGCGCATTGCATCCACAAGGGCGTTCCAGGAATTGGGCGCAAAGCCGATTCCAAACCGGGTAACAATGGATTTTGTCAATCCCCGCTTTTGCACATAAGCTAAGCACTCCGCGCCTGCAGGAGCATAAAGCTGCTCATAGAAAAACCGTCCCGCTTCTTTCATCAGCGCCCACAGCCGTTCCTGTTTGCGATAGCGGCTCTGGTACTGCTCGTCCTCAGGAACTTCCATTCCTGCCCGTTTTGCAAGGGACCGGACTGCATCCGGATAGGAAAGTCCTTCCACTTCCATCATAAAATTCACTGCACCGCCGCCTTTGTGGCAGCCGAAGCAATAGTAAATGCCCTTATCCGGAGCAACGGAGAAGGATGCGGTCTTTTCCCCGTGGAAGGGGCACAGACCAAACATATTGGAGCCGGATCGCTTCAGGCTCACATATTGTCCTACCACATCCTCAATAGGATTTCTGGCAATCAGCTCATCAATAAATGACTGGGGAAAAGCCAAGCGCTCCGCCTCCTTTCGTAAATGAATAATTTATTATATCATATTATCCCCGAACATTCCAGCCCATAGGAATAAAAAGTTCCATATATTTATCCACTGCATAGTGATCGGTCATTCCGGCAATGTAGTCGCAGACGGTTCGCTCCATTCCGTCAAAGGACAGCTGGGGTTGAAAATCCTCCGGAATGGACTCCGGATGGGTGTAGTAATACTCATACAGCCGCTTGAGCATATCCTTTGCCTTGTTTTCCTCTCCCTTCGCAATGGGGTTGCGATAAACCTTCTCGAACATAAAACTGCGCAGATCTGCCAGTGCCTTGTCCACTTCCGGGGACAAGGTGATCACACCTGCCTCACGGGAAGTGTTAACCATATCGCATACCAGGGTGTTGATCCGCTGGGAATGGGTCTTTCCCAATATTTTTCCGATTTCCTTGGGGATATCCTCATTGGTAAGAATTCCCGCACGGATGGCATCGTCAATATCGTGGTTCACATAGGCGATCTGGTCTGCCCGACGGACGATCTGACATTCCATCGTTTCCGGAACAAATGCACCGGTATGCCCCAGAATGCCCATCCGGACTTCATAGGTCAGGTTCAGCCCTGCACCGCCGTTTTCCAGTATGTCCACTACACGCAGGCTCTGCTCATTGTGGCAAAACCGCTGACCCATCACTTCACTAAGCGCACCTTCTCCGGCGTGACCAAAGGGGGTGTGTCCCAGATCATGTCCCATCGCTGCCGCCTCTGTCAAATCCTCGTTCAGGTTCAAGGCTCTTGCAATGGTTCTGGCAATGCGGGCAACCTCAATGGTATGAGTCATACGGGTTCGGTAATGGTCACCCTCCGGGCTGAGGAACACCTGTGTTTTATGCATCAGCCGTCGAAAAGCTTTGCAGTGAACGATCCGGTCCGTATCCCGCTGATAGCTGGTGCGAACATCCTCTTCCTCCTCTTCCAGAGGACGAAGGCGTCCGCGGCTTTCATCGGAAAATGCCGCTTTGGGACTTAGCTTTTTATGTTCCTGCTGCTCCATTTCTTCCCGTAATGTCATTGCTCTTCCCCCTTAAGTAAGACAGGAAACGCACGGTATTCCTGTCCGGTTTCCATTCCTTCCACAGTGCCGGAGGTCATATCCGTCAATCGGTCAAAAAACGCCTGTGCCTTTTCCTGGGACACCAGAATTTCCAGCTCCACCTCAGCACCGAACTGGGTATCCCGGATAATGCCGTCAAAAGCCGCCACTTCCAGCTTTACCCGCTCATAAAAGGTGTAGGGACAGGGTACATACAGCACCGACCACACCCGTTTCATAGACTTTCCCGCAGCATCTACAGCAATCTTTGCCCCTTTGGTGTAGGCACGCACCAAGCCACCTGCACCCAGCAAAACACCGCCAAAGTACCGGGTCACCACGCAGACTACATTAAAGACCTCTTCTTTTTGCAGCACCTGCATCATAGGATTTCCCGCTGTTCCCCCCGGCTCACCGTCATCGGAAAAGCGCATCGGACCATCCTTAATGATATATGCCCAGCAATTATGGGTAGCATCTGCGTGTTGCTTTTTCATTTCCTGAATTTTCGCCAGTGCCTCTTCCTCTGTTTCCACAGGCCAGACTCTGCCGATAAAACGGGATCTTTTTTCAATAAATTCGTCCTCACCGAACGCTGTTGGCACTAAATATTCGTCCAAACTCAGCACTCCTTTGTGATATACTCCCTAAGCTTTCCGTACAAAATGGGGTCGACGATGGTTTCCACCACGATTCCCTCACCAGTATAATCCACCCCCAGCACTTGTGCGCTGCTATGAAGGGTATCCAGCATACCGCCCATACTGTACGGAAGGGTAACAACAATATGGTGACGGCTATGGCCAAGGGCATTTTCAATTGCCTTCAGCAGGTCATCCATTCCCTCGCCCTTAGCTGCGGATATCTTCACCACATCTTCCCCAATGGGGATATCCTCCGGGCTGACAAGGTCTGCTTTATTATAGCACTGCAGCACCTTTGTGCCTTCCTTTGCCAGCTTACGGATCAGACCGTCTACCACCTGGATATGCTCCTCCCGGTTCGGGTCGGAGGCATCGATGACGTGCAGCAAAAGATCTGCATATTCCAGCTCCTCCAAGGTTGCCCGGAAGGCATCTACCAGATGGTGGGGAAGCTTTGCAATAAAGCCAACCGTATCGCTTAACACCACATCCAGATTCTCTGACACAGTCAGCTGCCGGGAAGTGGTGTCCAGTGTATCAAAAAGCCGGTTGTTGGCAGGAATTCCTGCACCGGTCAATTGGTTTAAGAGGGTGGATTTTCCCGCATTGGTGTAGCCCACAATGGCAACCACCGGCACGGAATTTTTCATCCGGCGCTCCCGCTGTACACCTCGCACCTGCCGCACCTGCTCCAGCTCCGACTGCAACCGGGCGATCCGCTCCCGGATATGACGGCGGTCTGTTTCCAGCTTTGTTTCACCGGGGCCACGGGTACCAATGCCACCGCCCTGACGGGACAAGCTCTTGCCCATACCGGACAGCCGGGGCAGTAAATATTTATACTGGGCAAGCTCCACCTGGAGTCTACCCTCTTTTGTTTTTGCCCGCTGGGCAAAAATATCCAAAATCAACGCACTGCGGTCCAGCACCGTCACGCCAAAAATCTCTTCCAATGCGCGAATATGACCGGGAGAGAGTTCATTGTCGAAAACCACCATTGTCGCTTCGGTGAATTCCACCAGCATCTTCACTTCCTGAGCCTTGCCCTCACCGATAAAGCTGTGAGAATCCGGGGTGTGGCGATTTTGCAAAATTTTTCCGGTGCAAAAGCCGCCGGCTGTTTCCAGAAGCGCCTCCAGCTCTTCCAGTGTTTCATCGGTGGCAGTTTGTTCTTTTTTGGAGCAGTCTGCATTCAGGCCAACCAGCACCGCCCGCTCCTGCTTTTTCTCAAAATTCGATTCCATAATGCCTCCAGTATAATTTTCTTTATTATACCACACAATACGCCACACAGACAAGAGGTAAAAGAAAAAACCGCACTGTAAACAGTGCGGTTTCGTCTTACTTCAAATTGAATCTCTTGTTGAAACGATCAACACGTCCACCGGTGTCAACCAGCTTCTGCTTGCCGGTGTAGAAAGGGTGGCACTTGGAGCAGATTTCAACTCTGATGTCAGCCTTAGTAGAACCGGTTGTAAAAACGTTACCACAAGCGCAACGAATTGTAGTCTGTTCGTAATTGGGATGGATACCTTCCTTCATATCGTTCACCTCTTTCTTGTAGCATAAAAGGGCGCAATTGCCCTAGCAATCTTCAATCGCCCGCATATCATACCACAGATAGTTTCAGATTGCAAGTCTTTTTTTTATTTTTTTTGTTTTTTATCGGATAAGTCACAAAAACGATTTCCTGGTTGCCGATCAAAATAGATCATTTAGCTGATAGCGAGGAATTTTGCCTCAAAGACTCTTTTTTTTGACCGCAGACATACTTTGTGTATTTCAAGGTCTAAAAAAGAGGTTTTGTGGTGAAAGAACCGCTATTCAGACAATGATCAATTTTGGGAGATAACCAAAATTAAAATGCCCAGTTGCCATTCCGGAAAATGGGAACTGTCTTGCCGTCGCGGGTCTTTGCATCAATATTCATAGAGCTGCAGCCGATCATAAAGTCCTCGTGGACCATAGAATCGTTGATGCCCAGCTGGCGACATTCCTCCAAGGTCTTATTCTGGAAATCCACAATGGTATCGGCAAAGCCCATACCGATTGCCAGATGGCAGGCTGCATTTTCATCAAACAGCGTGTTGTAGAACAGCAGACCGCTTTCAGCAATAGGACTTTTCTCAGGAACAAGCGCACATTCACCCAAATAGGCTGCACCCTCGTCCATACCGATCAAGGTTGCCAACAACTCTGCGCCCTTCTCTGCACCGCTTTCTACCACCTTGCCGCCTTCAAAGCGCATCCAGAAATTCTCAATCAGCTGACCTTGATAAGAAAGAGGCTTTGTGGAATAAACGATACCCTCTGCCTCACCCCGCTTGGGAGAAATAAAGCATTCCTCAGTGGGAATATTGGGGTTAAAGTAAATGCCTTGCAGACTGGTATCGCCACCGCCGCAGAAACGGCTTTCCGCAATCAGACCAACGGTCAGATCTGTGCCATTATCTGCAGTATAATGCAGGCTTTCAATGCCCAGACTGTTGAGATAATCACAGCGTGCCTTCAGGTCGGCATTGTGCTTTTCCCAGGCGCCGATAGGATCTTCGTTTACCCGGGAAGTAAACAAAATTGCCTCCCACAGCTTTTCCATTGCCTTGCCCTTGGGCAGACCCGGGAACACCTTCTTTGCCCAGGCAGCACCGGGAACTGCTGCAATACACCACTGCTGCTTATTTTCCCGCTGATCGATATAGGGCTTCAAAATAGGATAGGTCAGCTGCCGTGCCTGTGACATTTTCTTCATATTCACGCCCTTCAGGCCATCGGGATCTTCACTGATCAGGTGGATACGGCAAGGTAGTACATCACAGTAATGCTGCTGCCGTGCCTTTTGCCACTCCTTCACCTCACCCAGAGTTTTTACCGTCTGGTATCGTGTGTGGATTTTCTGCAAAGGCTGGTAATTCCAAAGGACAGTCACTTCCTTTGCCTTAGCCTTGTAGCACTCCTCCACCAGAAGCTTTACAAATTCCGGCTGATCCAGATCTGCATGGATCAAAACCTCCTGACCCTTCTGCACATTTGCGCCCACACGGGCAATCAGCCGTGCATATTCTCTTAAGATAGTCTTTTTCATAAAAATGCCAGCTCCTTTTTTAATTTTCTTCAGTTTAGCAGATTTTCGTAATGCCGTCAATCTTTGTTGCAATCTTTCCCCGTTTAGCTTATAATATTTTCAATGTATTCATAAATGAGGACGATACTATGCTTACAAAAGAACAGTTTCATCACAAAATTGCCGAAGGTGTGCGGCTTCTGGACGGTGCAACCGGCTCAAATCTGCAAAAAGTGGGTATGCCCCGTGGTTGCTGCTCGGAAGAATGGATTCTTGCCAATCCGGAAAAGCTGGTTGCTTTGCAGCGACAATATGCGCAGGCAGGCAGCCAGATTCTGTATGCCCCCACCTTTCAGGCACAGCCTATTGCCTTGGAAAAGGTAAATCTCCACAAACAGACAGAAGCGATCAATGCCCATCTTGTCAGCCTGACCCGCTCTGCCGCACCAAATTGTCTGGTGGCTGGAAACCTGACTACCCTTGCTACCTTTACAGAAAGCTGGGATCCTGATAATTTTGACCTGCTGGTGGAAAACTACCGCCGTCAGATCAAAGGCCTGATGGATGGCGGTGCTGACCTGTTAGCCGCAGAAACGCTGCTCTACCCCCAGGAGGCAGAGGCAATTTTAACGGCCGCAGAGTTAGAAGGTGCCGGTGCTGCTTTATATACCTTCACAATGCAGGCGGACGGCAGCCTGTTTTCCGGTATGGATGCTGGTCCGGTCCTTCACAATCTGGAAGAAATGGGCGCAGCTGCCGTTGGCTTTAACTGTGTGGCAGCGGATATGATGACCCCTTATCTGGTAAGCAAGCTGCGCAGATCTGTTAAAGGTCCGCTGGTTTGCAAGCCCAATGCGGGAAATCCGGTGATCGGCGAAGATAACCTCCCCCACTACCCTATGCTGCCTTCTGAATTTGCAAGCATTCTGAAAGACTGCGTTGCTTCCGGTGCTACATTGCTGGGCGGCTGCTGTGGCACTGCTCCGGAATACATCGCTGCTGTAAAAGACAGTCTTTGATTTTTTCTTGCCAAATTTGTCGAATATTGTTATAATGGCATCGTTATGGAAAAGAAAGTACATTTTTACATCAGCCGCAAAAACGTGCTGACCTGGCTGATGGCACTTTGTATGGTATGCTCGGCAGTGGCCCGCATTGTGATCCCCGGTGTGAAAGGGGCCGGAGATTCACTTTTCGTGTGGAGTCAAATCGTTCTGCCGATGGTGGCATCCCTGCTTTTTGTGCTCATCGCCCTTCTTAACGGCAAAGAACAATTCTACAAAACAGCGATCCCTGTCTGGATGTACGCGATCTACTACTGCTTTGCCTTCGCCGGCTTTGGCTTTGACAAGCTTGTAATGGCACTGTATATCATTGCACTGCTGTTCATCGCCGTGATCTACACGCAGATCACCTCCGGAAAGGAAAAGCTGACACTGGTGCTGATCCCGTTGCTTGCCTTCCCCTGCGCAGCATTGCTGTACTTAAACCGTGCTGCTTTATTGGCAGGCAATTACAACGAGCTGATGCATCTTGTTCCCGATTGTTTGATGACACTGGGATTTTTATTTATGGTGTTTGCCATCCGTGTCCATCCCGCCGGGGAATATCACCCCACCTGGGGTGACCGCAGTGACGGACGCCGTATCCGCACCTTGGCACCTATGGCGCAGATCACTGCCTATTTTCAGGTGGAGCGCAACACCTGCTCCAACCTCTTTGAAGAGTCTTTTGAGATCTCCCATATTGAACGCTATATCCGCCAAAAGCGCAAGGAAGGTCTGACAGATTTTGGCATCACCCACGTTCTGCTGGCTGCTTATGTCCGGGGCGTAGCCAAATATCCCCAGCTCAACCGTTTCATTTCCGGTCAGAAGGTCTATTCCCGGGGCGAGGATATTCAGTACTGTATGGTCATCAAAAAAGAAATGACTGTGGATTCTCCCGACACCTCCATTAAGGTTCATCTCAATCCCCGGGACACTGCCGAGGATGTGTATAACAAGCTCAACGCCGCTGTTGAAGGTGTAAAGGCTACCCAGGAGCTGGACTCCAACCTGGACAACCTGATTGGCTACCTGAATCTGATTCCCAGTGTTGTCCTCAAGTTTGTGGTTTGGCTGCTGAAATTGTTGGATTACTTTGGTCTGCTTCCCAAAATCCTGCTGGAGCTAAGTCCCTTCCACGGAAGTCTGTTCTTCACCTCTATGGGTTCTTTGGGTATTCGACCCATTTATCACCATCTGTACGACTTCGGTAACCTGCCTGTTTTCGGTGCATTCGGCTGTAAACGCCGGGCGCTGGAAGTGGAAGAAGACGGAAGCGTTGTCCAGAAAAAGTATATCGATGTAAAGTTCGTTCTGGACGAGCGTATTGTAGACGGATACTATTACGCAGCCTTCTTTAAGCATTACCGCAGCATTTTGCGGCATCCTGAAATTCTGGACAATCCTCCCCAGGAAATTGTCCGTGACATTGATTAAAATGAAAGAATACATTTTATCCCAATTATCTGCAGAGTGTCCCTGGCGGGACACTCTGTATTGGTATGACACCATTGACTCTACCAACACAAAAGCAAAAGAACTTGCCAAGGAAGGCGCGCCCCACGGAACTGTCCTGATCGCAGGTCACCAGACCGGCGGCAGAGGCAGGCTGGGCAGAAGTTTTTCTTCTCCCGCGGGTATGGGCGTTTATCTGTCGGTCATTCTCCGCCCCAACTGCCTCCCGGAAGATCTGATGCATCTAACCTGTGCTGCTGCTGTGGCAATGTGCGATGCGGTAGAAAAAGCTGCGGGTTTCCGTCCTAAAATCAAGTGGATCAACGACCTGGTGTTCGGCAAGAAAAAGCTGGGCGGTATTCTCACAGAACTTCGACCTGATCCCAGCACCGGTCTTGTGGACTATGCCATTGTGGGCATTGGCATTAATTGCTGCCAGTCACAGTCCGATTTTCCGCCGGAAATTCAGGATATGGCAGCTTCCTTATCTATGGTCACCGGCAAACAGGTAATACCGGCATATCTGGCTGGAAAAATGATAGAAGCGCTGGTAGATATGGACCAAACGCTGCTTACGAAAAAAGCAGCGATGATGGATTGCTACCGGAAGGACTGCATCACACTGGGACAGGATGTGGTTGTAGTGCGGGGTGAGGAAATAGGCTACGGTACTGCCCTGGAGCTGGATATTGCAGGCGGTCTGATCGTTCGATTTAACGACGGCAGTGTAAAAACCGTCTGCTCCGGAGAGGTCAGCGTCCGGGGTATGTACGGATATCTTTAATTTTTACAAGATTTTTATTGCTTTTTTCTCTTTGGTTGGTTATACTGAATGTAGAAAACAAAATTAAGGAGGTTTCACAATGAAAGTTTTTAATACCGTTTTGAAAATCCTTGCCGCCCTTGCTGTTGTAGCCGGTATTGTTTATGTAATTGCCACATACGGCGACAAGATCGTTGCCTGGGCAAAAAGTCTGTTTTACTGGTGCAAAGA
This sequence comes from Faecousia sp., assembly GCA_045656945.1. GTDB lineage: Bacteria > Bacillota > Clostridia > Oscillospirales > Oscillospiraceae > Faecousia. The sequence goes on along the minus strand of JAZOSD010000010.1, from coordinate 23,194 downwards.
AAAGTGTTGCTGTTGCTGCGGCGATGATTGCTGCTGCGAGGCTGTAGAAGCAGAAGCTGCTGAAGATGCAGCCGCTGCAGACGATGCTGATTTTGAAGCTGAATAAAAATTTTCTCCGGTGTCTTAATTGGACACCGGAGATTTTTTAAGTGTAAAAAAATCCCAACGCCTTCAAAATGCATTTTGCCATGTTATCAAGGGGTTTCCTAAGGGGGACGCGGAGAATATGTTGGATATTATAAATCCGATCCGTGTCCCCCTTAGGCCGTCTGGAGAGTCCGAGGACCATACGGAAGGTCCTCGGCGGCTCTTTGCATACTTTCTCGCCGGAGAGAAAGTATGGTACGCCTAAGTTAAAATATATTTTTGACAGACCGGAGAATTTTCTAAATCATTTAACACCGGAGATTTCTATTGCACAAGTGCAAGCTATTGTATATAATAATCTGGTAATATCAAATCATCTTTAATTTCAAAAAGGATGGTATCAGATGAAATATATTATTGATAAAGAAAACAAATCACCTGCCTACCTGCAGCTTTATATCAGATTACGGGATGACATTGTAAATGGCATCTATCCTGCAGGCAGCAAGCTTCCTTCCAAGCGCATATTGTCGGCAGACACCAGTGTGAGCAGCATTACGGTAGAACACGCCTATGAGCTTCTTTGCGACGAAGGCTATGTGGAATCCCGGCAAAGAAGTGGTTACTATGTGATATTCCGGAAGGATGACGGTTTTGCGCCGGCAACCTCTCAAAATTTCTCCCTTTCTGCCTATTCCTATAACAGCGATTCTTCGGTCACCTTCCCCTTTTCTGTGCTGGCAAAAACCATGCGCAGTGTGATCAGTGATATGGGAGAGTGCATTTTGGAGCGTTCTCCCAACGGTGGCTGCCTTGCACTCCGGGATGCTATACGAATCTATCTTGCCCAAAGCCGGGGGATCCTTGCAGATGCCCGGCAGATCATTATCGGTTCCGGTGCAGAGCATCTTTATTCCCAGCTTATTCAGCTTTTGGGGCGCAGCAAGGTATATGCCATTGAAATACCCTCTTACCACCGAATTGAGCAGGTATATACGCAAGCAAATGTTTCTATTGAAAAGTTGCCTTTAGGCAGTGACGGCATTGAAACAGAGGCACTAAAAGCGTGCCGGGCTGATATTCTGCACATCTCCCCATACCGCAGCTTTCCCAGCGGTGTCACCGCCTCTGCCTCCAAGCGTCACGAATATCTCCGTTGGGCAGAAATGGGAAACCGGCTGATTATCGAAGATGATTTTGAATCGGAATTTTCCGTTTCCACAAAGCCGGAAGAAACCCTGTTTTCTCACACAAAGCTAAACAACGTGATCTATATGAACACCTTTTCCAAAACCATTTCTCCTTCCTTGCGTGTAGGATATATGGTTCTGCCGCCCCTTTTGGCAGATCAATATGAACAGCAATTCGGTGACTCTGCCTGCACCGTTCCCACTTATATCCAGTATGTTTTGGCAGAATTGATCGCAAAGGGTGATTTCCAGCGGCATATTAACCGCGTCCGCCGTACCAAGCGAAAAGAGCTGACTGGAAAATAAAAGCGAAACAAGAAAGTACCGCCAGGGGAAGGCATAGATAAACTGAAATTTGATAAAGCGGGGGGCGATGGCTCTAATGAACCATCGCCCCCGTTGTTTTTATTTGCCCGGGCCGGCAGTATCAGAGCCGTCACCTGTCAGATTATAACGCTTGGCAGCGTCCTCACGCATTTTATACTTAAGGACTTTGCCGGCAGCATTCATAGGAAATGCATCCACAAACTCAATGTATTTCGGCACTTTGTGCCGTGCCATACTTGCACGGATATAAGAAAGCATTTCTTCCTCGGTCACACTGCCCTTTTCCTTCAGGATAATGCTTGCAAAGATTTCCTCGCCGTACTTCTTATCCGGCACACCGATCACCTGCACATCCTTAACCCCGGGATGGGTGTAGATAAATTCCTCGATCTCCTTGGGGTAGATGTTCTCACCGCCACGGATGATCATATCCTTCAGTCTGCCGGTAATGCGGTAGTTGCCGTTTTCATCCTTGCAGGCAAGGTCACCGGAATGCAGCCAGCCATCGGCATCAATGGTCTCAGCAGTAGCCTGTGGCATTTTGTAGTAACCCTTCATGGTGTTATAGCCACGGGCGCAGAATTCGCCATTAACGCCAGGACCTACTTCCTCACCTGTTTCCGGATCGATGATCTTACACTGGACATGGGGGAAGTCATAGCCAACGGTTTCTGTGCGCACCTCCAGAGAGTCGGTCCAGGAGGACATGGTATTACCGGGAGCGCACTCTGTCTGTCCATAAACAGAAACAATGCCATACATATTCATCTCGTCCGGCTGTGCTGCCCGACGCATCAGCTCCGGAGGACAGCCTGCGCCTGCCATAATGCCGGTGCGCATATAGCTAAAGTCGGTTTTCCGGTAATCCGGATGGTTGAACATTGCAATAAACATCGTCGGCACACCGTTAAAGCAAGTAATCCGCTCCTGATTGATACAGGCAAGGGACGCCTTTGCAGAGAAATAAGGCATGGGACACATGGTTGCACCGTGGGTCATTGCAGAGGTCATAGACAGAGTCATACCAAAGCAGTGGAACATAGGCACCTGGATCATCATCCGGTCAGCTGTGGACAGACCCATCCGGTCACCAATACACTTACCGTTATTCACAACATTATAATGGGTCAGCATAACACCCTTGGGGAAGCCGGTTGTACCGGAGGTATACTGCATATTGCACACATCGTCCGGACGGACATTCGCCGCCATCCGGTTAACTTCCTCAATGGGGGTCAGGTCTGCACGGTCCATTGCCTCCTGGAAGGTCAGGCTGCCCGGCTGGCTGAAGTCCACAGTGATCACATTGCGCAGGAAGGGCAACCGCTTACAGTGCAAGGGATTGCCAGCCTTTGTACCTGCAATTTCCGGACAGATCTCATTGATAATATTCTTATAATTGGAGTCCAGTGCAGACTCGATCATCACCAATGTGTGTGTATCGGACTGGCGCAGCAGGTATTCTGCTTCGTGGATCTTATAGGCAGTATTCACTGTAACCAGCACTGCACCGATCTTGGTGGTTGCCCAGAAGGTAATGTACCAGGCAGGCACATTGGTTGCCCAGATTGCTACCTTCATACCGGGACGCACGCCCAAGGAAACCAGTGCCCGGGCAAAGTTATCCACATCCTCCCGGAACTGCTCGTAAGTACGGGTATAATCCAAAGTCGTGTACTTAAAAGCATACTGATCCGGAAATTCCTCTACCATCCGGTCCAGTACTTGGGGGAAGGTCAGGTCGATCAGATCGTCCTTTTTCCACACATACTGACCGGAGCCATCGTGGTTGTAATACAAAGATTTTTTCCGGCTGCGGGTACTGCCGAAACGACTCATAAAGTTTACAAAATGGGGGAAGATCACATCCTTATCCTGCAATTCCTCCATCCACTCCGGCTTCCATTCCAGAGAAACAAAGCCATCGTAGTTAATGGAGGAAAGGGCACGGATCTTTTCCGCCACAGGCAGTGTTCCCTCACCGATCAGGTTATAGGCGTTGTCATCGTCCGAGTCCCGCAAATGGACGTGCTTGACATAAGTGCCTAAATTTTTAATGGTTGTATCTGCACTTTCGGAGAAATCCCGATAGGTGTGGTGCATATCCCACAATGCACCCATATAGTCGCTGGCAAAACCCTCCAGCATTTTCCGCAACCGGGCGGTATCTGCATAAATACCGCTGGTCTTGATCAGCAAGCTTACGCCGATTTTTTCTGCGGCAGGCTCTAATACAGCAAGGTTTTTGCGCACCTGCTCCTCATTGTCCTGCAGTGCAACCGCCACCACATAGCCCACATGGGCATCGTGGGCAACTTCCATAAGTCCCTTCAGGGTTTCCACACAGCTATCATCTGCAGACAGATCGACAGAAGTATCAAAACAGGGAATGGTCAGTTTCCGGTCACGAAGCTGACGCACCGTGGCAGCGACCTTATGCTTATGGAAAGGTCCGCCCTTCTCGGTCATAGGATCAAACTTCGGCAAATTATATACTTCAATGCCGTTAAAACCCATTTCCAGAGCGGTTTCGATCATATCGTTCCAGCTCAGTTCCGGCCAGCCTCGGGTAGAAAAGGAGAGATTCATACAGTTTCCTCCTCATAAACAATCTTATTAAGTGCATTGATGTAGGCATAAATACTTGCGCCCACAATGTCCGTGGAAATACCCTTGCCGGAGAACAGCTTGCCCTCTGCACGGAGCTTTACCACTGCCTGACCCATAGCCTCCCGGCCTTCGGTCACAGACTGGATCTGGAAATCGTCCAGCTCATAATGGCAACCGGTAATGGATTCGATTGCCAAAAATGCCGCATCGATCGGGCCGTCACCAATGCTGACGCCCTCCATGGTTGCATCATTTTTATATAACTTCAAATGTGCGGTTGCCGCTACGGTATTACCGGCATTGATCACATAGGTATCCAGACGATAAGTGGACGGAACCTGCATTGCCGCAGAGGCTACAATGGCATCCAGCTCCTTGGCACTGACCTTCTCTTTCTTGGCAGCAATGGTCTGAAATGCTTCGTAAACCTTGCTTCCATCCTCTTCGGAAAGATCGTAACCCATCCGCTCCACTGCCTTGAGAACACCTGTTAAATCATCGTGGGCAGTGAGGTAAATATCCGCATCCTCTTCCTGCATATTGCCGGTAGCAGATGCGCATTTGCTGTGACCGCTCTGGCACATCCAGGTGATCTGGTTGACGGTGCGGCTCAGCTGGGTCACACGAACAGAGCAGGTTGCGCCAAAGCTGTCGCCCCGGGCATTGATGATCCGGGAAACATTTGCCAAAGATGCCGTTTCCACAGGATAGGCTGCGGTTTTCAGTTCACCGGCACCCTGACAGGCAGCAGCAATCACACAGGCATCTGCCATAGAAAGTGCATTGGCGCAGGAAACACCCAGTGTCACATCCGAAAGGGCAGGAACGGCTTCATACAGTCCCTTAATAAAAGCGGCAAATTCCTCCGGCATCATTGTGCCGGCTGTATCACAAACTGTAACCGTATTGGCACCCTGTCCAATCGCAGCAGTTAATATCTGGGCAAGGAAAGCAGGATCACTACGGGTAGCATCGTCTGCCACAAATTCCACATCCGGGCAAAGGGCCTTACAGTCAGCTACTGTTTGACTGACCGCCTGAAGCATTGCATCGGTTTTCTTGTGGTACAGGTATTCCATCTGCACGGAGCTGACAGAAGCGCACACCTGCAATCTGGGATGCTTTGCCGTGCGAAGGGCATTCCAGGTCTCCTCCACACTCATTGCATCCAGCTGCACCGGCACTGCCAGAACGCTGGACTGCACTGCCGAAGCAATAGACTTGATCCGAAGACTATCGATCTTACTGCTGCGAATGCCTTCCAATTCAATAACAGAAACATCCAGCTTATCCAGAAGCTTCGCCAGTTCGATCTTCTCCTTAAAAGACAGGGCCAGATCCCGTCCCTCCTGCTTCATTGTTACATCGCTGATCTTAATTCTGTTCATAATGTTTCTCCTTACATATAAAATAAAATCCCTGAGGCTAATCTGCCTCAGGGACGAAGAATGCTTCGCGGTACCACCCTGATTACTCTCCGAAAAGAGTCACTTACGGACTTCCAACAAAGTCCTGCCCGGTAACGGGGGCTGCCGTATCTTATTACTAACCGAAAGGCGTTTACAAGATCAACTCAGGAACCAGATCATCCTTTTTATCTGCTCCGGCTCACACCAGCCGCCGGCTCTCTGAATCAGAATTCTAAAAGGACAAGTTTTCCGTCAACGTATTTTAATATAGATATTTAAGCATAAACAGTGGTATTTGTCAACTAAAACAATATAAATTATGGAGATTTGCAAATTTACACAAAAATTGGAATAAATTTTCCTGTTTCTTTGTGGTAAAAACATTTGACTTTTCCGCGCGGACGTGTTAGAATGTTTGCAAATATACAAAAAGCTTTGACGAAGACGGTCGGACAGCCGTAGTTTCCAGAGAGCCGGTGTTAGGTGAAAACCGGTAACAAAGCGTCCGAAACAATCACTTCCGAGCCGGAGAGCTGAACCTTTTTTGCAGTAAGTCCTCCCGTATGCCCGCGTTAAGGGATAGCGCTTGTTGGAGCGTGAAGGGGCGTCTTTGGGCGCAATTTGAGTGGTACCGCGGGTATAATTTGCTCGTCTCAAGAACTTTGTTTCTTGAGGCGTTTTTTATTATCTTCATTGATTAATATGAAAGGAATGATCTCTATGACAAATCAAAACACTGCAACCCAACTAATGGATATTGCTGCCCGTATTCGGGAGATGCGTGAGATCTTAGGCTTTAGCCAGCAGGCTATGGCAGATATGACAGAGGTTTCTTTGGATACTTATCAGCTGTATGAATCCGGCACAGTGGATCTGCCCTTTACTTTTATACACAAATGTGCCAAAGCCTACGGCATTGAGATCACAGTTCTTTTGGAAGGTCACAGCGCAAAGCTCAGTGGCTACACTGTCACCCGCAAAGGCAAGGGTCTGACCACCGCCAGCGAGGACGGCATCACCATTCAGGATATGGCACCGATGTTCCGCAGCAAGCTGGCAACCCCTTACTATGTTACTTATCAATATTCCGAGGAGCTGCAGGATCAGCCCATCCACACCGTCACCCACGACGGTCAGGAATTTAATATGGTCATTAAGGGTGCATTGCGTATCCGCATCGGTGATCACGAGGAAGTGCTTCACGAGGGCGATTCTATTTTCTACAAATCCTCCACACCCCACGGTATGATCGCTGTTGAAGGAAATGACTGTATTTTCCTGTCTATGGTTATGGCAAGTGACAAGCGGGATACCTCTATGAAGCTTCCCTCTCAGCATGCTGTTTCCGATATGACTGCCCAGCGCCTTCTTTGCAATGAATTTGTTCAGGGCATTGAAGATGAAAACGGCTGTATGACCGGTATCAATTTTGCCAATACCGACCGTTACAACTTCGCTTTCGATACAGTAGACGCCATTGCCCGGAAAGACCCGGACAAGCTGGCTATGGTGCACATTTCCGATGATATGACTGAGCGTCGCTTCACCTTTAAGGATATGAAGGACGCCTCCTCCCAGTGTGCCAACTACTTTAAGAGTCTGGGCATCAAGCGGGGTGACCGGGTGATGCTGGTGCTTAAGCGTCACTACCAGTTCTGGTTTGCCATCCTGGGTCTGCACAAGCTGGGCGCAGTGGCGATTCCCGCCACCAATCAGCTGATGGAGCACGACTTTACCTATCGCTTCCAGGCAGGCGGTGTCAGCGCAATCCTCTGCACAGCCGATGGCAACACTGCCGAACAGGCAGAGCTGGCAGAAAAGGTCAGCGGAATGAATCTGACAAGGGTTCTGGTTGGCGGCAAGCGGGAAGGCTGGCACGACTTTAACGAAGAATACGGTCTGTTCAGCCGCCGGTATGTGCGCGCAGAGGATGCACCCTGCGGTGACGATCCTATGCTGATGCTCTTTACTTCCGGCACTACCGGCTATCCCAAGATGGCTATGCATTCCTATAAATATGCTTTAGGTCACTATGTCACTGCCCGCTACTGGCATTTGTGCAAGCCGGAGGGCCTGCACTTTACCATTTCCGAAACCGGCTGGGGCAAGGCTCTGTGGGGCAAGCTCTACGGTCAGTGGCTGTGCGAGGGTGCGATCTTCACCTATGACTTTGATCGTTTCGATGCAGAAAAGATCCTGCCCATGTTTGCAAAGTATAACATCACCACCTTCTGCGCACCTCCCACGATGTACCGGATGCTCATTAAGCAGGATCTTTCCCGCTTTGACTTAAGCTCCATCAAACACGCAACCACTGCCGGTGAGGCACTGAATCCGGAAGTGTTCTATCAGTTCGAAAAATCTACCGGTCTGCGCATCCACGAAGGCTTTGGTCAGACCGAAATGACCCTTGGCATTGCCAATCTTTTCGGCACAGAAATCAAGCCCGGTGCAATGGGTAAGCCGATCCCCGGCTACGGCATTGATATTGTGGATGCTGACGGCAATCCTGTGGAGGACGGTATCAACGGTGAGATCGTCATCCGCACCGACCCCAAACCCACCTGCGGTGTATTTTTGGGTTATTATCTCAACCAGGAAGCCACCGACAATGTTTGGCACGACGGTATGTACCGCACCGGCGATGTGGCTTGGCGGGATGAGGACGGCTATTACTGGTATGTTGGCAGAGCCGACGATGTGATCAAGTCCTCCGGCTACCGAATCGGACCCTTCGAGATCGAATCTACCATTATGGAGCTTCCCTATGTTCTCGAGTGCGGTGTTTCTGCTGCCCCGGACGAGGTCAGAGGTCAAGTGGTTAAGGCATCCATCGTTCTGGTTCCCGGTGTAGAAGGCACAGAGGAACTGAAAAAAGAAATCCAGAACTATGTCAAAACCCACACTGCTCCCTATAAGTATCCCCGCATTGTGGTGTTCCGTGACGAACTGCCCAAAACCATCAGCGGAAAGATCATCCGCAATAAGCTATAAAAAGCCTTTCCGATTCTTGACAAACAGACATATAAGTGGTATGATTTCTTAATAGTATACGGTGTAGATGAAGAGGTGCAGCTGCATACCCCTGCATAGAGAGAAATGGCGGTTGGTGAAAGCCATTGCAGGTGCAGTTGCTTGTCGCTTCGGAGCCGGGAGGAAGAAAGCAGATTTTGCCGTAGAACCTCCGCGCGCAGGCTGCGTCAGTGCCGGGTGTGATGCACCCATAAGGGGTATCTGCTGCGAGGCAGATGCAATTTGAGTGGTACCGCGGGTATTATGAATGCTCGTCTCAAGGAATCATCTTTGAGACGGGCATTTTTGCTTTTTTGAGGTGTAATATGGACAATATGATGACAGATATGGATCGGAAACTGCTGGAAGTAGCAGGCCGTATCCGGGAACTGCGCCAAATCTGCGGTTTTACTGTGGAAGAAATGGCCCAGCGCACCGGCATTTCCGTAGAAGAATACATAGCCTGTGAGGCTGGCAGCAAAAACTTGAGCATTGCTTTTCTGTATCGCTGCGTACTGATCTTCGGCGTGGATATGGGCGACTTGCTGGAAGGTCACAGCCCCAAGCTGCGTTCCTATGCTCTGACCCGTAAGGGTGAGGGTCAGCGAATTGAGGAAGCACATAATATGGTAGGCTTTAACCTGGCTGCAGGTTTCCGCAACCGTATTGCGCTGCCTCTTTATATGGAGCTTAAGTACCGCCCCGGTGCAGAAAATGAAGAGATCGAGCTGGTGACCCACGAAGGTCAGGAGTGCGATATCGTCATCCGGGGTCAAATGAAGATCCAGATTGGCGGCAAGACAGAGATCCTTCACCCCGGTGACTGTATTTACTACGATTCCGGCACGCCCCACGGTATGACTGCCGCAGGCGGTGAGGACTGTGCTTTCTATGCTATCGTGCTCAGCAATTCTGCCGCCCGTGAGGAAGAGCAGGCTGCTGCACTGGATATCTCCGATGTAAAACCGGCAGCATCCGACGAACAAAGCCGGGTATATCACAACTTTATCATTCCCACTGAGGAAAATGGCAGTCTGACAAAGATTGCATTCAAAAATGAAGATAATTTCAACTTTGCCTTTGATATCATCGACGATCTGGGCACCAACAAGCCGGAAAAGCTGGCAATGCTCCACATTGCCGAGGACGGCACAGAGCGTCGTTTCACCTTCCAGGATATGAAGAAGGAGTCCGCCCGGGCTGCCAACTACTTTAAGGCACTGGGCATCAAGCGGGGCGACCGGGTGATGCTGATTTTGAAGCGTCACTATCAGTTCTGGTTTGCGGTTCTGGGTCTGCACAAGCTGGGTGCGATCGCGATTCCCGCCACCAATCAGCTGCTGGAAAAGGATCTGACCTACCGCTTTGCCGCTGGCAATGTAAAGGCGATCCTCTGCACCGCTGACGGTGATGTGGCAGATTCTGTGGATGCAGCTGCTGCCAAGTCTCCTGCGCTGGAACATAAAATTATGGTAAATGGCAGCCGGGAAGGCTGGCACGATTTCAACGAAGAATTCCCCATGTATTCTTCCCACTATAACCGTACCGAGGACGCTCCCTGCGGCAGCGATCCGATGCTGATGTTCTTCACATCCGGCACTTCCGGTTATCCCAAGCTGGCTGCCCACAACTATAAGTACCCCTTAGGTCACTTTATTACCGCCAAATACTGGCACCGGGTCAATCCGGACGGTCTGCACCTGACCATCTCCGATACCGGTTGGGCAAAGTCCATGTGGGGCAAGCTCTACGGTCAGTGGCTTTGCGAGGCAGCTATCTTTGTCTATGACTTTGACCGCTTCGATGCTGAAAAGATCCTGCCCATGTTTGCAAAGCATCATATCACCACCTTCTGCGCACCTCCCACAATGTACCGGATGCTCATTAAGCAGGATATTTCCCGCTTTGACCTTTCCAGCATTGAGCACGCCTCCACTGCAGGCGAGGCGCTGAACCCTGAGGTCTACCGCAAGTTCAAGGAACACACCGGTCTTTCCATTAAGGAAGGCTTTGGTCAGTCCGAAAGCACCATTATCATCGGTAACCTCACCGGACAAAGCCACAAGATTGGCTCTATGGGCAAGCCTGTTCCCCTGTACGATGTGCATCTTCTGGATGCCGACGGCAACGAAGTGGAACGGGGTGAGCCGGGTGAAGTTTGTATCAACATTGCACAGGGTCTGCCCTGCGGCTTAAGCTATGCCTACGAAGGCAATGAGGAAGTAACCAAGGAAACCTGGCGGGACGGCTGGTATCACACCGGTGACCTTGCCTGGATGGACGAGGATGGCTTCCTGTGGTATGTAGGCAGAGCGGATGATGTGATCAAGTCCTCCGGTTACCGGATCGGACCTTTCGAGATCGAAAACGTCATTATGGAGCTTCCCTATGTTCTCGAGTGCGGTGTTTCTGCTGCACCGGATGAGATCCGCGGTCAGGTGGTTAAGGCTTCCATCGTGCTTGTTTCCGGCACAGAAGGAACAGATGCCCTGAAAAAAGAAATTCAGGACTATGTCAAGTCCCGCACCGCTCCCTATAAATATCCCCGTATCGTGGAATTTAGAGAAAGTCTGCCTAAGACTACCAGCGGAAAAATCATCCGCAAGCAACTGTAATTATGGAACATAAAAGATTAACCTTATTTGCCGGGCATTACGGCTCCGGCAAGACAAATATTGCTGTAAACTACGCAATCGCATTGGCTAAGGAAGGTAAATCCGTCTGCATCGCAGATTTGGACATTGTCAATCCCTACTTCCGCACCAAGGACAGCGCAAAGGAGCTGACGGAGGCGGGTGTGACCCTGATCTCCCCCCAGTTTGCCAACACCAATGTGGATCTGCCTGCGTTGCCGGCAGAGGCGTACCGGCTGGTGCAGGACAAAAGCATTTATGGCGTGATGGACATTGGCGGCGATGACCGGGGTGCTTACGCACTGGGTCGCTATGTGCCTTCCATCAAAGAAGAAAATAGCTACCGGATGATCTTCGTTGCCAACTGCTGCCGTCCCCTGACCACCACTGCCGAAGAGGCACTGGAAGTTATGCGGGAAATTGAAACTGCCTGCGGCTTGCAGTTTACAGACATTATCAACAATTCCAATTTAGGACCGGAGACCACTGCCGAAACAGTTTTAGACTCCCTTTCCTACATAGAAGAGCTAAGCAAGCTCAGCGGTCTGCCTGTGTTTGCCCACACTGCCGAGGCGGGTGTGGCAAAGCAGCTGGATCTTCCCAACGTTTTCCCACTGCGTTTGCAGGAAAAATATTTTGACCTTCCAGGAGGAATTTAGTATGGCAAAACTCACCTTTCAAACCGACCTGTGTAAAGGCTGCGGCCTGTGCGTAGATGCTTGCCCCAAGGGCTGCCTCACCATTGCTGCAGATAAGATCAACAAAAAGGGATATTCTCCCGCTGAGATGGCTCAGCCCGACAAGTGCATTGGCTGCGCATTCTGCGCTACTATGTGCCCGGACTGCATCATCACCGTAGAAAAGTAAGGAGGCGCGCTTTATGGCACAAAGAGTACTTATGAAGGGCAACGAAGCCATTGCGGAAGCCGCTATTCGGGCAGGCTGCCGGCACTACTTCGGTTACCCCATCACCCCCCAGACAGAAATCGCTGCTTATATGGCTAAGAAAATGCCCAAAATCGGCGGCGTATTCCTGCAGGCTGAAAGTGAAATCGCATCTATCAATATGGTCTATGGCGCTGCCGCTGCAGGTATGCGTGTTATGACCTCCTCCTCCAGCCCCGGAATTTCCCTGAAGGCAGAAGGCCTTAGCTATATTGCCGGTTCCGATGTGCCTGCGCTGGTAGTCAATGTGCAGCGTGGCGGCCCCGGTCTTGGCGGCATCCAGCCTTCCCAGTCCGACTATTTCCAGGCAACCAAGGGCGGCGGTCACGGTGACTACCGGATGATCGTTTTGGCTCCCGCTTCCGTTCAGGAAATGGCAAGCCTGACCATCAAGGGCTTCGAGCTGGCTGACAAGTACCTGATGACTTCTATGATTTTGGCTGACGGCACCATCGGTCAGATGATGGAGCCTATCTCCTTTGAGGACACCGAAATCAAGACCTTTGAAAAGCCTTGGGCACTGACCGGCACCAAGTGCCAGCGCAAGCACAATGTGGTCAACTCCCTGTACTTAAAGCCTGACGAGCTGGAAGTGAAGAACTTCGAGCGGTTTGAGCGCTATAAGATCGTGGAAGAAAACGAAGCTATGTGGGAAGAGTATATGATGGAAGACGCAGAGTACTGCGTGGTTGCCTTCGGTATTGCCTCCCGTGTGGCTAAGAATGCAGTGGTTGCTGCCCGTGCAGAGGGTATTAAGGTCGGTCTGATCCGCCCCATCACCCTGTGGCCCTTCCCCAAGGATGCACTGCAGAAAGCTGCTGACAAGGTTAAGTCCTTTGTTTGTGTTGAGCTGAATATGGGTCAGATGATCGAGGATGTTCGTCTGTATACCCAGTGCAAGAAACCTGTTTCCCTGTGCTGCCGTTGCGGCGGTATGATCCCCAGCCCTGAGGAAGTGCTTGACAGCATCCGCAAGGCACAGAAAGGAGAGTTCTAAAAGATGGCTACTGTATTTGAAAAACCCAAGTCTTTGGCAGATGTGCCTCTGCACTACTGCCCCGGTTGTCCCCACGGCATCATCCACCGTCTGGTGGCAGAAGCCATTGACGAACTGGGCATTGAAGGCATTACCATTGGTGTTGCCCCTGTTGGCTGCGCTGTTATGGCTTATGACTATTTTAATGTGGATATGATCGAGGCTGCTCACGGCCGTGCACCCGCTACTGCCACCGGTATTAAGCGCTGCCGTCCTGAGAACATCGTCTTTACCTATCAGGGTGACGGTGACCTGGCATCTATCGGTATGGCGGAAACTGTCCATGCTGCTGCCCGTAACGAAAACATCACTGTTATCTTCGTTAACAACGCTATTTACGGTATGACCGGCGGTCAGATGGCTCCCACCTCCCTGCCCGGACAGGTCACCCAGCCCAGTCCCTACGGCCGTGATGTAAACCACTGCGGCTGGCCTATCAAGGTCTGCGAAATGCTTTCTACTCTGGAAGGCCCTGAGTACATCACCCGCGTAGCTGTGAACAATGTAAAAAATGTTTTGAACGCCAAGAAGGCAATTAAAAAGGCTTTCCAGAACCAGATGGAAGGCAAGGGCTTCAGCCTTGTAGAAGTTGTGTCCGCCTGCCCCACCAACTGGGGTATGACGCCTCAGCAGGCACTTAAGTGGGTGGAAAGCGATATGCTCCCCTACTATCCCATCGGTGTCTATAAGGATCGCACCGCTGCAAAGGAGGCTGCAAAATGAAAACAACTCAAATTCTGATTGCAGGCTTTGGCGGACAGGGTGTCCTGTTTGCCGGTAAATTCCTTGCTTACAAGGGTCTGACCGAAAATATGCAGGTTTCCTGGCTGCCTTCCTACGGTCCTGAGATGCGTGGCGGCACTGCAAACTGCAGCATCGTCCTGTCCGACTCTCCTGTGGGCTCTCCCATTATCACCACCCCGGATGTGCTGGTAGCAATGAACCTGCCCAGCCTGCAGAAGTTCGTGGACTCCGTAGTTCCCGGTGGCAAGATCTTTGTGGACTCCACCCTCATCGATATGAAGGTAGAGCGCACCGATGTGGAAGTGTTTTACATTCCCGCAACCCAGCTTGCCAAGGACGCAGGCTTTAGTAGCCTTGCCAATATGATCCTGGCAGGCAAGGTTCTCAAAGAGAGCGCTGCTGTACCCTTTGAGGGCAATCAGCAGACACTGGAGGCCTTTATCCCCGCTAAGAAGGCAAATCTGATCGATGCAAACCTGAAGGCACTGCAGATCGGCTACGATTACTAAGGAGAGATCACTATGCTGGATATTAAAATTGAACGCACACAAAATCCCAAGCAGAAGCCTGCACCCGGCACAAAGCTTGGCTTTGGCAAGATCTTCACAGATCATATGTTTATGATGAACTATACAGAAGGTCAGGGTTGGCACGATCCCAGAATCGTTCCCTATCAAAACATTTCCCTGGACCCCTCTGCAATGGTGTTCCACTACGGTCAGGAAATGTTTGAAGGCCTGAAGGCATACAAAAATCCTGACGGCAATGTATACCTGTTCCGTCCGGATATGAATGCAAAGCGCACCAATAACACCAACGACCGTCTGGTGATCCCCCAGCTGCCTGTGGAGGACTTTGTGCAGGCTGTCAGTGCTGTTGTGGATGTGGATCGTGACTGGATCCCCACTGAGCCCGGCACTTCCCTGTATATCCGCCCCTTCATCATCGCAACCGATGAATTTTTAGGTGTTGCTCCCTCCAAGACTTACCTGTTTATGGTAATTCTCTCCCCCAGTGGTGCTTACTACGAAAGCGGTTTGGCTCCTGTGGGCATCTGGATCGAGGATGAGTATGTTCGTGCAGTTCGCGGTGGTATTGGCTTTGCCAAAACCGGCGGCAACTATGCAGCCAGCCTGATCGCACAGCAGAAGGCACACGATGCCGGCTTCTCCCAGGTTCTGTGGCTGGACGGTGTAGAGCGCAAGTACATCGAAGAGGTTGGCGCTATGAACATCTTCTTCAAGATCGGCGGCAAGGTTGTCACCCCCGCCCTTAGCGGTTCTATTCTGCCCGGTATCACCCGTGACTCCACCATCCAGCTTTGCAAGGACTGGGGTTATGAAGTGGAAGAAAGAAAGATCTCTGCTGACGAGCTGCTGGAAGCTCAGAAAAACGGCATTCTGGAAGAGGTTTGGGGCACCGGTACGGCTGCCGTTATCTCTCCCGTTGGCAAGCTGCGCTACAAGGACGAGGTTATGACCATCGCAAATGGTGAGACCGGACCTTTGAGTATGAAGCTTTATGAAACCATCACCGGCATTCAGCTGGGCAAGCTGCCCGACAATAAGGGCTGGCGCGTTAAGGTTGGTAAATAAGTATTCCAAAAAATGGACGATTGCAAAAGAGTGTTTGCAATCGTCCATTTTATTTGCGTTAAGACTAACCTGTTAAAGGGGATTCCTAAGGGGGAAACGGAGGAAATGTTAGATAACAAAAAAGTATGCCGTTTTCCCCTTAGGCCGTCTGGAGAGTCCGAGGACCATACGGGAGGTCCTCGGCGGTTCTTTGCATACTTTCTCACCGGAGAGAAAGTATGATATTCCACTCGGCGGGAGCAAGCCCCCGCCCTACGATTGCAGAAAAACACCATAACCAAACAGGACGGAAAAACCGTCCCCCCACAAGGCATTCTTCCGCCGTATTTTAATTATTTGTTAGTAAGAAATTCCATTAGGGTATCGTACACGAAATCCACACTTTTTTGGCGGACTTCCGATCTTCCCATATTGCCAAACTGCACAGTCCTTGTGTAAATCTCTCCGTCCACAAAAAATCCAAAGCAGACCATTCCCACAGGCTTCTGGGCTGTGCCGCCGCTTGGGCCTGCCACACCGGTAATGCCCACACCAACCTGCGCTGATGCCGCTTTTGCTGCCCCTGCTGCCATTTGGGCAGCAACCGGTTCGCTCACAACGCCGTATTGGGCAATGGTATCTGCAGATACATCCACATACTTGATTTTCGCATCGTTGGCGTATGTCACAAAGGATAGATCAAATACTTTTGATGCATCCGGTACATCCACGATTCCTGCCGCCACCAGACCGCCGGTGCAGGACTCTGCAAAGGAAATATGCCATTTCCGCTGGATCAGCTGTGCTACCAGCGCTTGTGCTTTTTCATAGGAATTCATAAACGCAATCCTTTTTATAATTTCAGGAAATTATGGGCGGTTTTCCAGGCGATCTGCTCCAGCTGATCGGCAGATAGCTTCAGCTGCATGAACCGCTGGACTTCCACAACCGGATCCCACAGAGGATAATCTGTACCGTAAGCCATCCGTTCTGCGCCATAGCGGTTGATATAATCCTCCGCCATTCCCTCTTCCATAAACATCAGGGAGCTGGAAATATCGAAAATACAGTTGGTGTCCTTTAACTGGCGATAGGCTTCCTCATACATTTTATAACCGCCAAAGTGAGAACCGATTGCCTCCAGCTTTGGAAACAATTCCAAAATATGCCGAAGCCGGGCAGGCTGGGAATAATCATAACGGATGTCACCCATATGAAAAATTACCGGAACACGACCGGCAATGGTCTCATAGGCAGGAAACAGCCGGGGATCGTCAATGGTAAAATGCTGGAAATCCGGATGCATTTTCACGCCCCGTAAGCCTTTGTCCAGAATGTACTGCGCCTCACCGGCAACATCCGCCTGCTCTGCGTGGATCGTGCCGAAGCACACGAAATCATCGTAAGCAGCAGCCTGCTCCAAAATAAAATCGTTAATATGCCGTGTTCTCTCCGGCAGTACTGCCACCGGCAGAACAACGAACTGGGAAATGCCAGCCTCTTTTCCCCGGCTGCGAAGCATTTCTACCGTGCCGTTCATCCCCGCACCTGCTAGCTCATAAAAATCCGCTATGGTGTCGGTAGCCTTCTGGGCAACCGGATGGGGATATACATGGGTATGGATATCAATAATGCGCATAGTCTTTGCCTCTTTTTGTCAGATAGACACATTATACCACCGGCATATAAAAATGCAAGTGTTGCATAATCAAAAAACCTGTGATAAAATATTCTTGCCGATAAATTTACAGTTGTGTAAAGCAGAAAGGAGATATATTATGGGTTGGTATATACTGATTGCAGTCATCGTATTGTTTATTCACGGTGCAATCGCATCTACTTTTGCTGATTACGCCGCACAAAAAGGATACGATAAATCACCTTATTTTTGGGCTTGTTTCTTTTTAGGTGTAGCCGGCTACTGTATGGTCGCTGCATTGCCTGACCTGGTATTATACAGCAAACTGGATGAAATCGCTTCGAATACTGACATAACTCCTATTTCTGAAAATAACACCTGGATTTGCGGAAAATGCAAGACCGAAAACAGTATGAATTACAGTCAGTGCAAAAAATGCGGAACCTACAGATCATAAGTTCATATTTCCCAAAATCAGTTAAACCGACCTATGGTACAATCATAGGTCGGTTTTCCTTATTCCTCACTGGTGCAAAGGCTCCCTTTACACAAGGGAGGCTAATACCCATACTTTTTGCGTTTTTTAAGCAAGAATACCACGGTAACCACCACTGCCATCACTTCCGCAAGGACAGCTGAATACCAGATACCATCCAGTTCCAGCACCAGGGGCAGCAGCAGTACTGCCGCAGACTGAAACAGCAGTGTTCTTAAAAAGGAGATCAGTGCCGAGGTCAAGCCATCGTTGAGGGCGGTGAAAAATGCTGAGCCGAAAATAGCGAAGCCTGCAAACAGGAACATAAAGGCATAAATTTCAAATGCGTGGACTGTCATATCCAGCAGCACCGGATCGTAGCCTACAAAGATTTTCGCCAAAGGCATTGCCAAACCTGTCGCTATCGCAAACATCACAACGGAAGCGATCAGCACCAGCACAGTGCTTCGTTTCAGTAATCCCTTTACCTCTCCTATGTTGTCTGCTCCATAGTGGAAGCTGATCACCGGTGCAACGCCGGTTGCATAGCCGATAAAAACCGAAATAAAAATAAAGTTGACATACATAATGGTGCCGTATGCCGCCACACCGTTTTCCCCGGCATATTTCATAAGCTGGGCATTATAGAGCATTCCCACCAGGGACATGGAAATATTGCTCATCAGCTCCGACGAGCCGTTGGTACAGGTGCGCAAAATGGCAAAGGAATCCCACTTAGGCTTTTTGATTTGCAGACAGCTTGTGTTTTTCCGTGCGAAATACACAAGAGGGATCACACCGCCCACCACCTGTCCGGTGGCAGTTGCCAAAGCTGCGCCCACAACACCCCAGTGGAGCACTGCCATAAACAAATAGTCCCCTACCATATTGGTTACGCCTGCGGCAATGGTCAGCCACAACCCCAATTTCGGTTTTTCCGCAGTGATCACAAAGCTGGAGAAGGCATACTGAACCATTAAAAAAGGAAGTGCCGCTAAAATGATCCTGCCATAAGTAACGCAGTCATCCAGCAGTTGTCCTGTTGCCCCCAGGAAGGATGCAATGGGTCTTAAAAACAGGATGCTCACCACTGCGATCAGGGCGCCGCTGACCACCGTTGCATACACCAGAAGAGAAAAGATCTCCTGCGCCTTTTTCCGGTCACCCTCTCCCATTGTTTTGGCGATCAGGGCGCTGCCGCCTGTACCGAACATAAAGCCCAGAGCGCCTACCACCATCAAGAAGGGCATTATAAAATTGACCGCCGCAAAGGGCGTTTTGCCCACGAAGTTGGACACAAAATAGCCATCCACCACACCGTATATGGATGTAAAGATCATCATCAGCACCGGCGGCATTGTAAAGCGGATCAGCCGCCCGTAGCCAAAATGATCTGAAAGCTGAATTGCCTGTTTCATTTTTTCTCCCGTTATTTTTAATACCGATACAGTGTAGTATGAAAAAGGTCCTTTGTCAAGGATGCCTTGCAAAAAGCTGCAGTTTGTGGTACGATGTAGAAAAACTTTTATGGAGGGTTCTAAAATGGCGAATATAAAGCACCTTTTGCCGCAAAACCAATATTACAAAGCAAATCTCCATACCCACAGCACCATCTCCGATGGCACATTGTCCTGTCAGGAAGTAAAGGATGCCTATAAAGCACTTGGCTATCAAATTCTCTGTATGACAGACCATAACACCATTGTCAATCACTCTGATATGACTGAACCGGACTTTCTGATGCTCACCGGTGTTGAGATCAACATCAACAGTGAGCATTATAAAAAATATGAAGGACAAACTTATCACCTGAATCTGATTGCTAAAAAGCCGGACAATCTCTGGTTCCCGGCTAAGCGATATCGCTGGTTTACGGTTGCGGAGGAATTGGACAGCCAAATCCAGTACGACAATATGGACATTCAGTGCAATCCGGAGTCTATTAACGCTATGATCGCAAAGGCCAATGAAAAGGGCTTCCTGGTGATGTATAACCACCCCACCTGGTCCTGCCAGACTTTTCCGGACTATGCACCCCTGAAGGGTCTTTGGGGAATGGAAGTGCGAAACACTGAGTGCTGTATGCTTGGACATAATGAAAATAACATCCGGGTCTACAAGGATCTTTTGAACCAGGGTAATTGCATTTTCCCCGTAGGCACAGATGATATGCATTTCCCCAGAGCACTGGGTCAGTCCTGGATTATGGTGGGCGCAAAGGAGCTTACTTACGATCGTGTCATCGAAGCACTGGAAAAGGGCGATTTTTATATGTCCTGCGGTCCCCAGATCACAGACTTGACTTTTGAAGGAACTGTGTTGAAGGTAGCTTGCTCCGATGCGCAAAGTATCCGTATGGAAACCTACGGACGGCGGGCAGGTATTGTCCTTGCCGAGGATCAACCCCTCCGGGAGGCAGAATTCCAGCTTGACACCATCCTTGAGAAAACCAAAGACGATCCCGATGCATTCCTCTACATCACCGTCACTGCACCGGATGGCACTTACGCCGTTACCCGTCCCTACTATATAAAGGATCTTCTGTAAAATGGAAAAAGCCTATCTATTCGATTTTGACGGAACATTGGTGGACTCTATGCCCACCTTTGTTTCTGCGATGCTGCGTATTCTGGACGAAAACGGCATCTCCTACGAAAATAACATCATCAAGATCATAACCCCTTTGGGACTGAGTGGAACTGCAGACTACTATATTGAGCAGATGGGTGTACCGATGTCCAAAGAGCAGCTGATGGGCGTTATGAAAGACTATATGATGGACGCTTATTTTCATACCATCCCCCCGAAAGCCAATGTTCCGGAGGTTCTCCGGGAGCTAAAAAACCGGGGCGCAAGCCTGAATGTGCTCACCGCCAGTCCCCACATCACACTGGATGCCTGCCTGAAACGGCTGGGTCTGTGGGAGCTGTTTGACAACATCTGGTCCTGCGACGATTTTAACACCACCAAAGCAGATCCCCAGATCTATGTGCGCGCCGCAGAAAAAATGAACAGAGCGGTTGACGAGGTTTTGTTTTTGGATGATAACCTGGGTGCTGACCTGACCGCCAAAGCTGCCGGTATGAAGGTCTGCGGTGTCTATGACGACTCTTCCCGGGACTATGTGGAGCAAATGAAAGAAGCCAATGATTTCTACATCTATGACTTCCAAGAATTGCTGAATGTAACATTTTGAAAAAAGGCTTGATCCGAGGATCAAGCCTTTTTTAGGTAGTTGTGCAAATAATTTAAGGTTTTCTTTTTATCTGCTGACCACAGCGGGGCAATCAGGTCCTTTTTTGCGCCGTCACCGGTGATCCGATGCACCACCGTTTCAGGCGGTAAAACCAAAATACAGTCCTTTAAGACCCGGGCATATTCCTCCAAAGAAAGTGCATTTACCCTTCCCTGTTCGTATTCTTCCCCGAGGCGGGTGTTTTTGAGAATGTGCAACAGGTGAAATTTCACGCCATCTGTGCCGCAGGCTACTGTGTAGCGGGTGGTTGCCACCGGGTCATCATCAGGCAGTCCAATAATAATGTGGGTAATTACTTCTAACCCCGCATTTTTCAGTCGGTCAACTGCATCTGCATACACTGCCGTTTCATATCCCCGGTTTATGTATTTTGCCACTGAATCATTGGATGTTTGCAACCCCAGTTCTACCGTCACCGGCTTAATTGCGTTTAATTCTTTTAATAGCTCCACCACATCATCCGGTAAGCAATCCGGGCGGGTGGCAATGTTCAGCCCCACAATATATTCCGGGGCAATGGCTTGGGAAAACAAGGTTTTTAACTTTTCTGCAGGCGCGTAGGTATTGGTAAAGGACTGGAAATAAGCAATATATTTTCCCTCTTTGATTTTTGCCGCAACCCGGGATTTTGCCTTTTCCAGTTGCTGGGGAATATTGCATCCCCGTTCTGCAAATTCTCCTCCGCCCAATGCAGAGCAGAAAATACACCCACCGGTAGAAATCTTTCCGTCCCGATTGGGGCAGGTAAAGCCGCCGTCCAGAGAAAGCTTATACACCTTGTAGCCATATTTTTCCTTATAATACTCGTTAGAAGTCTTATACACTCCATCACCCTCATTCCGTCTGTCCCATTATTATAGTATCGTACGGTAGCATTTGTAAAGGCGGTTATTAACTGCCCGTTACCATTTTACATATCCAGCACTCACGCCATATACAATAACAGGACCGGCAATCGTAAACATCTTTGCACCAACACCAAGAATAAAACCTTCTGCTTGTGTCAACTTAGGATCCATACATTCGTGTTCCATTAGGACTAAATACTTCTCATCATATAGTTATCAATTTTAATAATAACTTGATTATATTTTTGTGCTTTTCAAATATCTATATTTATGTTATTCTTATCAAAAAAACGGAGGTGCTTTATGGAACATAAAATTGCTGTTATTGCAGGAGACGGTATCGGTCCGGAGGTATTGGCAGAAGGTGTAAAGGTATTAAAAGCTGTCAGTCAGGTCGACGGTCGTTTTTCCTTTGACTTCACCCATTTCCCCTGGGGCTGCCAGTATTATTTAGAAAACGGAAAAATGATGGCTGACGACGGAATGGAAACGCTGAAAAATTATGATGCCATTTTCTTGGGTGCAGTAGGATACCCCGGTGTACCGGATCACATTTCCCTGTGGGACTTGCTACTTGTTATTCGCAAAAAGTTTGATCAATATATTAACATCCGGCCTGTGAAGCTTTTGAAGGGCGCTCCCACACCCCTGAAGGATGTTCGCTGTGAAGATATTGACATGGTATTTATTCGCGAAAACAGCGAAGGTGAATATGCCGGAAGCGGAAGCTGGTTATATCCCGGTCAGTCTAATGAGGTTGTCATTCAAAATGGTGTTTTCTCCAGAAAGGGCTGCGAGCGAGTGATCCGCTATGCCTTTGACCTTGCCCGTAAGGAAGGAAAATCTCTAACCAGCATCAGCAAGGGCAATGCCTTAAACTACTCTATGGTCTTCTGGGATCAGATTTTTGCAGAAGTGGCAAAGGATTATCCCGATGTAAAAACCTACAGTTATCTTGTAGATGCTGCAAGTATGTTTATGGTGAAAGATCCTAAACGCTTTGAAATCGTGGTAACCTCTAATTTGTTTGGTGATATTTTGACGGATCTTGGCGCCGCCATTTCCGGAGGCATGGGTTTGGCTGCCGGTGCTAATATTAACCCTGAACGAAACTTCCCCTCCATGTTTGAGCCGATCCATGGATCTGCGCCGGATATTGCCGGAAAGCAAATTGCCAACCCCCTGGCTACCGTTTGGTCCTGTGCCCAAATGCTGAACCATTTGGGATACCCAGAATGGGAAGATAAACTCATTGGTATTATCGAGGAAATGCTGGTAGAGAAGCATGTGCTGACCCCGGATATGAACGGCACTGCAACAACCTCGCAGGTAGGCGACGAAGTTGTTCGTAAAATAAGAGAAAAATTCTAATTGGGGTGAGCATATGAATTTACAGCATTTGCGATATT
>JAZOSD010000009.1:0-37433 GCA_045656945.1 Faecousia sp. | reverse complement strand
ACCGGTTACCGCTATGTGGTGTGCCTGGCAGAACATCGCCTGGAAAAGCTGAGTGTGCGCATCGTCGGACCTCAGCAGATGGAACAGCCGGAAGGCTTTGTGGATGTGGAGTTTACCGACCTGGTCGTCACCGGCTATGAGTCTCAGGGCAAGCTCCAGTTCTCTGCGGAAGCCAGCGGTATCTTCCCCGTGGATTAATTCCACCTGTTCGTTGTGGACAATCCCGCGGGGCGGCTGGGGGTAAATATTTTTCCCTAAAGAAAAATATCCCCCGGCCTCACGCGGGAGCGTCCCCGCTCGCATAGGTTAGTATTACCTATGCGAGCGAAGTAGCAGTAGCAAGAAGGAGGAGAATTGAGCTATGTACGAAAGCTATACCCAATCACGCAAATGGCTGTTGACCATCAACAACCCCCAAGACCACGGTATGTCCCACGACGAGATCATCGACCGGGCACAGAAGTTTAATCCTGACTATATGTGCCTGGCAGATGAGATTGGTGAATCCGGGACGTATCACACGCACCTTTTCCTGTACTCATCCTCGCCTATGCGGTTCGGCACTGTCAAGAAAAGGTTTCCTACCGCCCATATTGACAAGGCCTACGGAACAGCACAGGAGAATCGGGACTACATCCGAAAGGAAGGCAAGTGGGCAGAATCCCGCAAATCCGAAACCAGTGTGGAAGGTACTTTCAAGGAGTTCGGCGAATTACCTGATGAGGCCTCTGAGAAAAGTCCTAAATACGCTAGGCTTCTGCAATGCGTTAAGGACGGTATGAGCAACAAGGAGATCCTTGCTATTGATCCCAGCTTTGCTTTCCATCTGGAGCACATCGATAAACTCCGTCAGGATATCCGGTTTGAAAAGTATTTAACCGAAAACCGGTTTATCAAGGTCCATTATCTTTGGGGAGACAGCGGTACTGGCAAAACCCGGAGCATCTATGAAAAGCACCCTCCAGAGGAAATCTGCCGTATCACCCATTATCCTTCCAGAGGGAATGTCCAGTTTGATGCATACAAGGGACAGTCGGTATTGGTGTTTGAAGAATTCCACCACCAGATACCCATTTCTATGATGCTTAATCTGCTGGATATCTATCCGCTGATGCTACCTGCCCGCTATCACGACCGAATCGCCTGTTTTGATACGGTTTACATCACCTCCAACATTCCTCTGGAGGCTCAATATCCCGATATCCAAAAGCAAGAGATGGAAACATGGAATGCGTTTTTGCGACGGATCCATACGGTAACGGAGTTTAGACGGGATGGTACAATCCGGGAGGTGCCTTATGAGACGGTTTGAAAAGGAACGGCTGCAACGCCGTTCCAGTCTCCGGGAACATTTCCCCAGACCCAGCTCTACCTTCGACGCGCCTGTGAAACTCATTTTTGCTTTACTCTACATTCTGGGAGCATTTCTGGTATGGAGCAAGCAGGATGAGATTGTGCGGACCGCAGAGACTACTGCGTTGCTTTCGCCTATAGCCAGTTTTGTGATGCAGCATATCTTTGCGGTATACCTGCTGGTTGGCGGAGCATTCCTCTCCATACTCATTCTGTTTCCCCTTGGTAAGAAGGCTGCGCAGGATCAGCTGCGAAGCATCGGCCTTGTGAACCATACCGATATGGTTCCATCTCTCAAGCGGAAGTACAAGGACAAACAGAATCCCCGTATTTCAGTCTGGGAGTTCAGCTCTCAAGGAATACCACTCAAGACCTGGGAGGACAAGCAGGCAGCAATTGAGACTATCCTGGACATCACCATCGTCAAAATGAAATATGGGTCTGGGAAAAGCCGTATTCTGCTCTATACCGTTCCTGCCAAAACCGATCTGCCGGAAGTGATAGACTGGAACGATAAGTTCCTCTCACACAATCCCTTTATGCTGGCGTTGGGAGAGAGCTTTACCGGACCTGTCACAGTAGATCTTGTGAAAGTACCCCACATCCTGCTTGGTGGATCTACCGGCAGCGGTAAAAGTGTTCTACTGAAGCTACTCCTTATGCAGGCATTAAAGAAAGGTGCAATTGTTTCTATCGCCGATTTCAAAGGCGGTGTGGATTTTCCACCCATTTGGCACAAGCAATGTCGTATGTGCATTGAGGAAGAATCCACTCTCGCACTTCTTACCGAACTTGTAGATGAGCTGCGGCAGCGTAAAACCTTGCTGGCAGCCTCCGGACAGCCCAACATTGACTGTTACAACGAAACCACAGGAGAAGACCTGCCACGGTATATCTTCGCCTGTGATGAGATTGCAGAGGTGTTGGACAAAACCGGCCTATCTGGTGATCAAAAAGAAGTTGTACGTAAAATCGAAAGTAAGCTCGCTATGATTGCCAGACAAGGCCGTGCCTTTGGCATTCACCTGATCCTTGCCACTCAGCGTCCGGATGCCAACATTCTTTCCGGTCAGATCAAGAACAATGTGAACTGCCGGATCTGTGGCCGTGCTGACACCATCCTGTCACAAATTATCCTGGATAGTACCGCCGCAGCGGAACAAATCCCCAAAGATGCCCGTGGTCGCTTTCTGCTCCACGACGGCACTCTTTTCCAAGCCTATTGGTTCGATGACAGAGGAGGTTGATTCTATGACATCATCTAACCTGCAAAATAAATATCCACCTGTCCTCTGCGTAAGACAGGTGGCTGAAATATTGGTAATCAGTCATAACACCGCCTACGAATTAGTCCGTTCCGGAGTAATTCATAGTGTCCGTGTGGGACGCAACTACCGCATCCCTCTGGAAGCGGTGGTTGACTACCTGAGCAAGCACTAATCTCGTTGCGATAAGACCGCTCGTATGGTATAATATAGGTGTACCTGCTATGCGGCAACGAAAGGAGTAATATTTATGCCGCAAAGCAAAAAATCCACCTCGGGTATGGGTTCTATCCGAAAGATCACAAGAGAGGTCAATGGTAAAACCTATACCTATTACGAAGCGCGTTATACTGCCGGTTTCGATCCCGGAACAGGCAAGCAAATCCAACGCAGCATCACCGATAAATCCAAAAAGGTTGTTGCCCAAAAGCTGAGAGCCGCTATGGCTGAACTCGACGCAGGCACATACAAAGCGCCCTGTAAAATGACAGTCGCTCAATGGCTGGATATTTGGGTTGCCGAGTATCTGAACAGTGTAAAACCTCTGACCAAGCACAATTACAACAAGCAGGTGCAGAAACACTTCAAACCTGCTTTGGGTGCAGTCAGATTGGATGCACTGGACACCCACACCATCCAGCGGTTTTACAACTCTCTGTCCGCTTCAGGACTGTCGCCCAAGACAGTTAAGAACCTTCACGGAATTCTGCACTGTGCCCTTCAGCAAGCAATCGCCTGCGATTACCTTTCTCGCAACCCCGCAGATGCCTGCAAGCTACCGAAGGTCACTAAGCCGGAGATCAAGCCGTTAGAACCGGAGGAAATCGCCCGTCTGCTGAAAGAAGCAGAACAGGATGATTACTGCAACCTGTTCATCGTGGCCATGTTCACCGGTATGCGCCAAGGAGAACTACTGGGTCTGGCCTGGGAATGTGTTGATTTTAATTCCGGTATCATCACAGTCAAGCAACAGCTGCAGTGCAAAGACGGCGACTACTTTTTGGAGACGCCCAAAAGCGGTAAGAACCGCACCATCCTTCCTGCGCCTATTGTTATAGATGCCCTCCGCAATCAGCGGCAGCGGCAACAGATAGAACAGGCGCAGGCAGGGAGTATATGGAACAATCAGTTCAATCTGGTGTTCACCGATGCTTTGGGAAAATATCTTGTCCGCCGTACGGTGGTCAAGCATTTCAAAAAGATTTCTCAAAGAGCCGGGATTTCTGATGATGCCCGTTTCCACGATTTGCGCCACAGCTTCGCTGTTTCCTCCCTGTATGCCGGTGATGATATCAAAACCGTGCAGGCAAATTTAGGCCACGCAACCGCACAATTCACCTTGGATGTGTACGGACACGTGACCCAAAAGATGCGCCAGGAAAGCGCAAATCGTATGCAAAAATTTTACGAGCAATTAAACTCCGAAAACGGTCTATAAGGGAAAAATAAGGGAAAAACCTTTATCGAGTTCCCGTTTTCGAAACAAACTAGCTCAAAAAGTTCGGAAAATAAAAGAAAACAGTCAGTAATCGTAAGATTTACTGACTGTTTCTTGGCAGGGGCACAAGGACTTGAACCCTGAGCCTACGGTTTTGGAGACCGCCGCTCTACCAATTGAGCTATACCCCTATATATAAAAGGCAGATGCCTGTTTTATGCTGGTGGGCCCTCAGGGATTCGAACCCGGGACTATCCGGTTATGAGCCGGAGGCTCTAACCAACTGAGCTAAGGGCCCATAAGTTCGCTCGTGCCTGATTGCCGTAGCAATGGAAATTATACCATTATCCATTGGGTCTGTCAAGCATTTTATTTGCTTTCTTCTATAAAACCTTGTAATTCCAGAAGGTCCAAAACATTTTGCCCCCGCTGGGTCAGTGCCATACTGCCGTGAACAGGATATCCTTGATAGGCGGACATATCCGCGCCGGATAGTTTGGCAGAATAATCCAGATCGATCAGGCTTTTTTTCTCCAGACACTGCAAGATCAAACTATATTCTTCCTTGGTGTATTCCTGTTCCTCCAGATAAACCGGAACCATATTATCTGCGCGCCGTGCTACCGGCAAAAAAGAATACTGCCCCAAGGCTTTGAGAATGCTGACCTCACCGGCTGTCAGCTCTAATGTGGCAGAGCATCCGCCACAACTGCCACAATTCCCACTGCAATTGTTACATCCCATAAATCATCCCTCCTCTTATATTATAATGCCAAATATTTTGTCTGACAACCAAAATTTCGATAGATTTCGACCGGACGGACGAAATAGAGTGTTATCAGGAGGGATGATAATGAAAGTAAACGTTAAAAAGCTATTGTGGAATTTGGCTCTGCCTTTGGCAGTAGGGGGACTAAGCGCGCTATTAAGCGGGGGAATGGACAATTATAAAGGAATAAACCAGCCGCCGCTGTCGCCACCGGGTTGGATATTTCCTGTGGTATGGACAATTCTCTACCTGCTGATGGGATACGCTGCCTATCGCATAACGCAATCCGGAGCAGACCCAAAGGAAATCAAAAAAGCACAGCATATTTATTGGGCGCAGCTAGTGCTGAATTTTTTGTGGTCGCCTGTTTTCTTCGGCTTAAATCGGTATATGCTTGCCTTTTTGATACTGGTGGCAATGTGGATGCTGATCTATTTGACGATGATCCGATTTTCAAAATTGGATAAGCTTGCCGGGGATCTGCTGATCCCATATTTACTTTGGGTGACCTTTGCAGGCTATTTGAATTTCGGGGTGTATTTGCTCAATTAACTACTTGAAAATATTTTTGTGCCGTGTTATAGTGGTCATATCAAATTATACCTAGGAGGAATCAAAAATGGCAAATAAATATGCAGGCACTCAGACCGAAAAGAACCTGGAAGCAGCTTTTGCTGGCGAATCTATGGCTCGCAATAAGTACACCTATTTTGCATCCAAGGCAAAGAAGGAAGGCTTTGAGCAGATCGCAGCACTGTTCCTGAAGACCGCTGATAACGAGAAGGAACACGCTAAGATGTGGTTCAAGGAGCTGGCCGGTATTGGCGATACCGCTGAGAACCTGGGACACGCCGCTGAGGGCGAGAACTATGAGTGGACCGATATGTATGCAGGCTTTGCTGAAACCGCTGAGAAGGAAGGCTTCCCGGAGCTGGCAGCTAAGTTCCGTCTGGTGGCTGAGATCGAGCGTCACCACGAGGAGCGTTATCGCGCCCTTCTGAAGAATGTGGAAACTGCTCAGGTCTTTGCAAAGAGCGAAGTTAAGGTTTGGGAGTGCCGCAACTGCGGTCATCTGGTGGTTGGCACCAATGCTCCCGAGCTGTGCCCCACCTGTGCACATCCCAAGAGCTACTTCGAAGTTCACGCAGAAAACTACTAAGAAAAAACAAAACTGCCGGAGAATTTTTTCTCCGGCAGTTTTCAGTCTGTCAAAAAAGTAGTTTTTGACAGACTGTCAGAGGTCAAAGAAGCGCCAAAGACAACGGGTTCGCACTCGTCGGCGTATGTTGATACGGTAGAGGGCGAACCCGGCAGTAAGTCAAAACATCTTGCAAAGCAAGCACTTTTCAATCCCTCAGTCAATTGCCTAACATCGGCAATTGACAGCTCCCTTTACACAAGGGAGCCTCTTTCCCCTCAATTTTCATACCTTTGTTTTGACGATTTGGCGGTTCTTTGACAATCTGAAAACTGCCGAAGAATTTTTTCTTCAGCATTTTTTCTATTGCTTTTTTCTTTCAAATAGGGTATAATGCTACCCGGTAACCTTATCCGGACGTGGCTCAGTTTGGTAGAGCGCTTGCTTTGGGAGCAAGATGCCGCAGGTTCGAATCCTGTCGTCCGGACCATTCAGCCGAAGATTACCTCTGTGGTGATCTTCGGCTGAATTTTTAGAGCAATAGAGATCAAACGGTATCTTGCGAGCAAAGCAAGGCACTTGCTTTGGGCAAAAACGCACGGCGCTGCCGGTGGCAGATGAAGCTGTGCGTTTTTGGTGCAGCGGTCGATAAAATCAAGGAAAAAGCGCAAGCCCGCAGATTTTATCGGGCACCGCAAACCGGCGGCGCTGCCGAAGATGCCGCAGGTTCGAATCCTGTCGTCCGGACCATAAAAGCTCTGTTGCTTGGCAACAGAGTTTTTTGATACTAAGACATTTACATACGGAGGACTCCTATGGAGATTCTTTATGCAGATAATGAAATAGCAGTGTGCGTCAAACCAGTAGGCGTAGATGCAGAACACGATGTACCTCAGATATTAAAGCAACAGCTTGGGGGAGAGATTTTTACATTGCACCGGCTGGATAAGAATGTAGGCGGTGTGATGGTCTATGCCCGCACGAAAGCCGCTGCAGCAAGGCTGTCCAGAGAGATACAGGAAAACCGGATGGTGAAAGAATATGTGGCGATCGTCCATAGCACACCTCCGGAAACCGGTGACTGGGAGGACCTTCTGTTTAAGGATAGCCGAAAAAATAAGGTGTTTGTTGTGAACCGCCAGCGAGCGGGTGTAAAAAAAGCACGGCTGGAATTTAAGCGGCTGACAGAAGGGGAGCGCTCATTGGTTCTTGTGCGCCTGCATACGGGGCGTAGCCACCAGATCCGCGTCCAGTTTTCCAGCCGGGGATATCCACTGGTGGGAGACCACAAATACGGCTCAAAAGCAAAGGAAACGGAGCCAATGCTCTTTTCCTGCCGAATCACTTTCCAGCATAAAGGGAAAATGCAATCATTTTCTGCGTTGCCCCATTGGGCGGATATCGCGTTGTAGGGAACGGCCTGTGTGCCGTTCCTTTTAATGTGCCTATATTGGGCAAAATAAAACGAAAAAAACGCAAAAAGGTATTGACAATTGCGCCGCAATACGATATAATACCAAAGCTGTCTACAAATGCTGCTATAGCTCAGTCGGTAGAGCGCATCCTTGGTAAGGATGAGGTCGCCAGTTCAAATCTGGCTAGCAGCCCCAAAAAAAAGACCAAGTCGAAAGACTTGGTCTTTTTTTTGGAGCTGCTAGCCTTGGACGGCGACCTCATCCTATTTTTAATAGCCAGTTCAAATTTGGGGAGCGATGGGAGCGCCGCCGGGGGCGGGAGAAGCGACCTGAGCGAGTGGCAGCGGTCGGCGAGAAACGAGACTGCTTTGTCAGGCGAAGTTTCTGCCGGGCATCGCAACAGGACAGCAGCATCCCGCTGCCGAAGGCAGCCACCTTATATAATCATAAACCGCATCCTTTTTCGCCATTTTACACGAAAGGATGCGGTCTGTTATTTTGTCCAATATAAGATTTTCGCGATCAGGTGGGACAGAAACCCGTCTCCTACGAGGGGATGGTTATTCATACCCTCGTTTTTCTATGACCCATTTTCGGGGATTATTCTCGATGCATTGCCATATTTCATCATAATCTCGCTGATTGCGAATCACATGGTCGTAATATCGGCTTTGCCATATATTTTCTCCGTATTCCTTATTGCAAAACCGCTTGAATGTGCTTACAAACTTTGATACCGTAGAATTTTTATTGTCGATCTGATCTTCGCCCGTAGGGACAGGCGTCCCCGACTGTCCGTTCTGAACGGATAACAAAATATGTATGTGATCCGGCATAATCACATATCGATCTACGGAAATGTGATTATAGAAATCATCCAATTGTCGTATATATTTATCGGCAATTTCTCCGTGCGGCAATAAATGTATCAACGGACAGTCGAGGACGCCTGTCCCTACAGAGATTTTTGATAATATTTTTTTGCGGTCCTGGGTGCAAATTGTGATAAAATAAGCGCCATTGGTGCTGTAGTCATATTCCGGTATTCGGTTTATCTTTCGTTGAGGTAATTCCATAGCACCCCAACCTTTGCGGTTTTCTGTGAGTATAACATACCAAAAGGAAAGAGAAAAGGGGTTATACGGTTGAAATATGTCAATTGCTGTGTTATAATTCTGAAAAACCTCGCGAAAAAAACATAGCCTGTTTTGAAACTACAACAGAACAAGGAGATACTTATGACAAACTACACACTTCAATCTAATGAAACTGTTTTGTATCAGGGAAATGTTAGTCTTGAAAAAAGAAACGGTTCTGCCGAACTCATTCTCACAAACTTGAACTTGGTTTTCGTTATCACAATCCACAAATTCTTCGCAAAAAGCCAAGTTGAAGTTGAAACATATCCCGTTAGTGAAATCAAATTCTATAACGATGCCCCACAGATCAAGCAAAAGAACTCTCGTGTAGAAGTGTTTTTGTCCTGTGGCGAAGTGGCGGCAGTTTTTGAGTCAATGTTTGAAGCAAGTAAGTTTGTAAATGCCGCTTTACGCTTACTTACCGGAAAAACTGCTGCGGAGCGTGGTGCTGATAAGTTCAAAGGGGCCGTAGGTCTTGTTGATGATACACTAGGCATCAACACCGTTAGCACAGTAAAAAATGTCCTTGAAAACGGTTTGGCGGGTTCTCTGCTTGGCGGTTTTGGTAAAAAGTCATCATCCACTTCAAAGGCGGCTTCTACTACAAGAGAAGTAGTTGGAATAGCCAAGGAGTTATTAGGAAATAGAACGCCGGAAGCCATACCCGCTAATACTACGCCCGCAGCACCCACAGACGAACAACTTGAAACTATCAAGAAATTGAAAGAACTGCTTGATATGGGTGTTATCACACAAGAGGAATTTGACACAAAGAAAAGACAAATCCTCGGTTTGTAAAACAAACTAACAGGGAGCCACCACGGCTCCCTGTCTTTTTATGCTTCCAAAAGGCCCTTGTATTTGTAGGCGGTGGTGCGGCTGATGTCGCTTAAGTCTGCCAATTCGCTGATGTTCAGCTGCCCGTTCTTGTGGGCGGGATAGTGGCGAAGGAAGGTAGCGGGGATGTCCCCTTGCGGAAATATTTCTTGTATGTTATAATTTTGAAAAGAACATATAACGATCGAGGAATAACGAATGGGAAAGATACAACAATTCTTCCGATCCCGCTCTTTGCGGGAAATGCTACAGGAGCTTGGCTGGCTCAGCAGATACAGTCTGCATTACAAAAAGGAAGTACTTTGGTATATATTTGTGGGTGTGCTGGGCACAGCAATCAGTTTGAGCGGCAGCATTCTTAGCAAATACATCATTGACGCAGTTACAGGCTTTAATACAAACGGCATTATTATGGCCCTTGTGTTTTTTGTGCTTATGCAATTGTTTCAAATTGCTGTCCGGGCGATCTCCAGCAGAATCAGTGCGCAAGTGAGCATCCGCGTCAATCAGCAAATCACTGCACAGGTCTATGACAAGCTGCTGATCACCGACTGGGAGGCATTGTCTGCCTACCATTCCGGCGATATTCTGACTCGCGTAGCGGGAGATGTCTCCACGGTGTCTTCAAGCGTTCTGGGATGGGTTCCGGAGCTGATTTCCCGGCTTTTGCAATTTGGCGGCACTCTGGGTGTGATCCTTTACTACGATGCCACACTGGCACTGCTGGCCCTGCTCAGCGCACCGGTCACACTGCTGATGAGCCGGTATGTGATCAAAATGATGCGTCATCATAATCAAAAAATGCGGCAGCTGAGCAGTGAGATGATGATCTTTAACGAGGAATCCTTTCAGAATATCCAACTAATCAAATCTTTTGACCGAACCGAAACCTACAGCCAAAAACACCGAAAGCTACAGCAGCAGGTTAAGGAAGTGTCGATGGACTACAACCGCTTTTCGATTCGCAAAAACACATTGATGTCTTTGATTGGTACAGTGGTGGCGCTGGTGTGCTTCTCCTGGAGCATTTACCGGCTCTGGTCCGGATACATTACCTACGGTACAATGACCCTGTTTTTGCAGTTGTCCGGCTCTCTAAGCGGTGCTTTTTCTGCATTGGCAGGACTGATTCCCAGTGCGATCAACGCGGCAACCTCTGCAAGGCGGATTATGGTGCTGATGGAATTGCCCCCTGAGGACCGCAGCGACGCTGTTGAGGCGGATGCATTTATCAAAAAATATGCCGACTCTCCTTTGAATATAGAAGCTACAGAGCTTTCTTATCATTATGAGGACGGTATATCCGTATTGCGTGACAGCAGTTTTTCCGCCTGCGCTGGACAGATCGTTACCTTCGTAGGCCCGTCCGGAGAAGGAAAGACTACCTTGCTGCGTCTTTTGCTGGGGATTGTTCGCCCCAAAAATGGCACACTGGAGATCTGCGCAGGGGATGGAAGTCGGATAGATGTATCTGCTTCTACAAGAGCGTTGTTTGCCTATGTTCCCCAGGGGAACACCTTCTTTTCCGGTACAGTCCGGGAAAATCTGCAGATGATTCGTCCGGATGCCACAGATGCGCAACTGCACGATGTTCTTCGGCTTGCTTGCGCAGAGGATTTTATCCAGACACTCCCCCTTGGTCTGGACACTCCGGTACGGGAACGGGGTGGCGGCTTTTCAGAAGGACAATTGCAGCGGTTGTGTATAGCCAGAGCACTTCTTTCCAACGCACCCATTCTTCTGCTTGACGAGGCTACAAGCGCTTTGGATATTGAAACAGAACAAAAGGTACTGGAGAATATTATGCGTTCCCAAAAGGGACGAACCTGTATTATCACCACACACCGCCCCAGCGTATTGGAGATCAGCCACTTAATTTACCGTATCCGAAACGACAAAATTGAAACTGTGAAATAAAAAGCACTTGTGGTACTTTCCGTAAGGAAGGTGCCACAAGTGTTTTTTTAGAATATTGACTTTCGGTAGTTGTTGAGCACTATGCCGCAGACATCCGGTGCGCTTTTGCGCAAGCGATCAAGGCCCTCGTTTATAGAATAGGTGGTCATATAGTCTGCACGCACCACCAGCAGTGCAGTGTCTGCCATAGCTGCCAGAGCCTCTGCGTCGGCAGCAGCCAACATAGGCGGCGTGTCCAATATGATATAATCCACTTGGGTACGAAGCTGCTGTAGCAGCAGGGGGAGCTTGCCGTTGTTAAGCAGTTTGGTAATGTTTCTGCCGGAATTCTGGCTGAGTCCCAGGGTGATCCCGTATTTCTTTGCGTCAACGAGACAGGATGCAGGATCAATATTTTCCTGATAGAGGTAAGTTGTGAGGGTTTGTGCCTTCTGCACAGATATTTCAAATATCTTGTGCAAGGAAGGCTTCCGGAAGTCACAATCCAGCAAAACGACTCGCCGGTCTTTTTCTGCCAGTGCCAGTGCAATATTGGCGGCGATCGTAGACTTGCCTTCGTTTTCTCCCACGCTTGTGATCATAATCACTTTCTGTCCCCGCTTACGAGCCTGATATTCCAGCGTAGAGCAGAGGCTGAGGTTATCCTCAATAAATTCCTTTTTGATCAACGAATTGGTGATCAGAGGGGCGCTGTTTCTCCGACGGAGTTTCGCTCGAAGGGTCTTGTTCTTCTCTTCGTGATTGATGGTCCGCAGTAGTCTTGCATCCACCTTTCGCTTTGCAGCTTTCGGTGTTTTTACAGTATCGTGAAGCATATAGATGGAAACAATTCCCGCAACAGTCACCAAGAAAGCAACCAAAGAAATGATCGTATACTTGGACCGAAGATTCAACGGATTAGAGGGCGCTATGGGAATCACCGGATCTTTGATTACTTCCAGTTGTGCATTAGCAAATACATAATCGGAGATGGAGCAGTAGTTTTCCACCAACAGGTTCAAAGCCCGGAAGGAAGTGTCCGGTGCATCCGATGTGACTTTAACGATCAGCAGGTTGGTTTCCGGAATGGTTTCCGTATTGATCGTGCCGTCAAACACGCCATCCGGCATTTGTTGCTGAATTTTCTCCCGCAACACATTGCTCTGAAAAACCTCCACAAAAATCGATGCCATACTCTGGGTGGTGGTTAGAGAGTTATAGGCGCTGGTGGAGTCCTTTGCGCTGACCATAAAGGTGGCAGAGGATGTGTATTTTGGGGTGTAGGCCAATCTGCTGACAGAGGTGAAGCACAAAATCGCACTGATGCAAAGGACTACGATAACCCATAGATTTTTCAGCAACAAAAGCACAAGACCGTGAAGATTGATTTCATCAAAATGTATCGACTTTTCTTCCATTTTAGTCCTGCCTTTCTGTTACAACCACAGTCAGAGGAGCATATCCGGAAAGCTCACCATCATTGTAGCTATAGACCAACTGATAACAACCGGGCGTATTTACATCCAGATTGCCTTGGATTTCTATTTTTTCCCGATCCAGAGCTGTGGCGTTTCGATCTGTTACGGTAGCAAGCCATTGTAAGGGCTCAAAAGTATGTTCCTGTTGCACATATACGATATTCTGATGAAGCTTGACAATGGCAGTGCTTTCTTTGCTTTCGTAAGTAACCCAAAGGGTAATCTGCGATGTGTCACCGCAGGAATTGGAAACCTCCAGAACCACCGGGTAATTACCCACAGAGAAATTGTTTACCATATTGGAGATAACCCGAACATTATCGGAAATATCGCCGTCGATACAGTCTGTCGCCTGGATGTAGTCCAGTAGATCAAAGGGTCTGCCCACTGTGTAAACCGGTGCTTTTTCCAAAGAAAAAACAGGTGCTTCATAATCTGTGTAATGCACCCGGCGGGTCAGGGTGGCGGAATTATTATGGCTGTCAAACACCACATATTTCACGCTTACCGTACCTGGCTCCAGAAAATGGGATACCGATGCGATCATAATCTCGTCGGTCAGATCTCCGTCTGTTTCATCCCAGGCAGAAAGTCCCTGAAACAATGTTTCCGGTGGGTCCTGCACGCTGATTTGCAGCACTGCCTCCTCATTGGAAATTTCCGGGCGATCCATATTTAAGTTTCTGTAATATAGCTTGTTTGCCCATAGGGTAAATACCAGGCTGATCGCCAAAATAATTAAAGCAGCAATTCGTAAAAATCGCATATTACACCTTCTCTCTATAGATCCGCATTACAGCAAATGCGCATCGGTGTTTCATACATCAGACACTTTGCGTAGTGTCTGGAATAATGTACAGTCAAGTGGTCATAAACATCCAGCAGAAAATTGCTGCGGCTATGTAGGCCGTGGGCATCGCTGGCAACGCAGGCAACCAAATCGTTGTGCAGTAAAAAGGATGCGGCTTTTTGAACGGATCTTCCGTATTCTCCCAGAATACTTCCGCCGGTCAGTTGCAAATGACAGCCCATATCCAGCCATTTTTCAGCACATAGGGGATCTTTACATACAGCGGCATACCGCTCCGGATGGGCAACCAGCGGGACATATCCCTGATCCAGTATACTTTGCAGCACATCCGGAAAAACCTCCCGGGGCGTGTCTGCAGGAAATTCTGTCAGCAAATACCGGCTGCCGTTGATAGTAGGCAGCTTTCCTGCTTGCAGATTTTCCGGAAAATATTCATCCACACGGGCTTCCCCTCCCAGCACCAGCTGTACCGGAATGTTTGCAGCTGCCTGCTGCAGACGGAAAAACTGATCCGTCAGCGCCTGACCTGCGTAATTTCCATACAGACTGCCGCAATGGGGAGTCACAGCCAACAATACCACATCGCTGGCTGCAGCATTTTTTAGCATTTGCAACGCATAATCCATTGTAGTTGCGCCATCATCCACACCGGGCAATATATGGGTGTGCAAATCACATATTTTCATTGTTTTCCTTTATCATCCGCAGCGAACACGCCGCCTTTTTCCTCACCATAGCCATAATTGCCATAGCGTCCGTAATGAGACCCGTAGCCATAGCCATAGCCATAGCCATAACCGTAGCCGTATCCATAGCCGGTAATGCCAAATCGCACACCGTTTAATACACAGCCGATCAGCTTGGCTTCAAACTCGTTTAGATCCTCAAAGCAATTGCGTACTGCAGGCAGCTTCGTATAATCCTGCCGGATCACATACAACACCCCATCTGCCAGCTCTGCAAAGGGTGTGACCTGAGAAAGGTTTTTACACGCCGGCGCATCAATGAGAATATAGTCTGCCTCTTTTCTGGCAGCATTGATTTTTTTCAAAGCCTGTGTTCTTAATGCATTGCTATCCAGAAGAACGACTTGCTTGCCCTGTTCTCTCAGTGCATCTGCCAGATTGCGAGAAACTGTAGATGTGCCTTCATTTTCCTGGGTGGCAGTGATCAGCAGAACCTGTTTCTCTTCCATTGCTCTTGCAGTTTGCAACGCAAGTCCCCGAAAGCTTTCCTTAAAAGGAGAACCAACTTTGCTGTTGAGAATAGATAGCTGGGCAGATTTCCGATTTCCTTTCAGCAGGACCAGAGGAATCGTGCCAAGACAGCTTGTTTGCAATTTATCGGCAATATCTTTTTCCTGACGCACAGTATTGCGGAAAATCGCAAACAGCGCCACCACAAATAGTCCCATCGCAAAACCGATTACACTGCCCTTTACTGCAGCCTTCAGGTGCTGGGTACTGTTATCCGGTTCGGAGGGAAACTCCGGATAGTCGATTATATTCAGCTGTGTTTTGCCGATGACATATTCTGCTACTGCCGGATAGTTCCGAATCAGCGACTGTAAAATGTCATAAGCTGCCTGTGCATCCTGACTGGTAACAGTCAAGGTAAAAAGGTTTGAATTGTCGATCACCTTTGCGCTGGGTGTTCCCTTCAGTACTTCTACACCCATATCTGCCTTCACACGCTCCAGCAATAGATCGCTATCCAAAATATAAGGGAAGGTCCGTGCCATCTGGGCGGCAGTGTGGTTATCATAAAAGAATGTATATCCGCTTTGTGTGGCGTTGTAGGTTTCTACTGTGAAGGTAGCCTCTGCCTTATAGACAGGGCGGTAAGACTTCACAGCCGTTATCAGTGCGCCTGCCGCAAACACGATTGCCAGCAGTATGGTCAGCCACCAGAGCTTTCCAAAGCTTCGCAGCAGATCCCGCAACAATATGGATAGATCAATCTCAAATATTTCTTCCTGCTTATTTTTTTGTGCAGTTTTCATATTCTCTCCCGTAATTATTCGTCCAGCAGCTGCAGCTTTTGCAGCTTATCCAAAAATTCCTGTATATCCGTTTCAGCATCCTTTGGGGAAACCTCAAAAGCATCGGTCACTGCCGTTATCAGACCAGCAAGATCGGTTCCCTCATTCAGGCAATCCCAGATCACCTTGCTCACATCGTTTAAGAGGATCATACCGTTTAGTCCCAAAGCAGTCTGTCCAACCGGGATCGCCACAATTTCATCCATAATCTGGCGAACCACAAATTCTCCGTGTAATTTCATATTAAACCTCAGTATCATAGGTCAGCACCATCACTACACGGCTGGTCTGACTGGTATAGTGTGAGGGCTGTACCGTGATAGAAGAACCGGCACCAAGTCTGGTTACACGCACGGTAAAGGCTATGCCACCAACAAAAATACCCTCGTCTTCCATATAGTACTTATAAAACACGCGCACGGTGGGAATGGTCTGGTCCGTCAAGTTTTTAATCGTCAGGGTGTTATTACCATTGTCAGTGACCTGAACCACATTCTCCGACATTTCCATATAGGCCCGCTGGACGATTGTTGCTGAGGCCGAAGATGCATTGCCCTGAGGCATAGACTTTCCTGTTTTTTCCTGCACTACCAGTTTTTTTCCAACCGGCAAGGCAGAAACGTCAAATAATAGTTCTTCTTGTCCATAGGCAATACGAATCTGGGTGTACTCAATGGGGAAATCACCATTATTTTCCACCATCAGCATCGCAACATTTTCTGTGTTTATATTGGTACCGTCCTCCACAAACATACCTTTATAGGATGCGATTTTCTCAATCACCAGACCATATTCCGGTATTTGGCAGGGAATTTGTATTCCTATCGGCTTTCCTGTTTGGGGATCCTTTTCCACAGGAATTACCACAGAAGAAGGAAGGTCCTCCGGCAGTGTAATCTGCTCTTCAGTGGGAGAGGAGGGGTCTGTTTCCTGAGAAGAACCCTCAGTGTCATCTGTGGTACTTTGTTGTTGATTTGTGGGGAAGGTGATTTCTGTTTCCGGGGAAGAATCACCATCGATTTTTGTAGAGTCTTGCTGATTGCCAGTGGTTATGGTGGGTTTTGTTTGATGAATATCCGAAAGATCCTTCGGAGATTTTTTGCCAAGAGCCACCGCTGCTACTACCGCCAAAATCAAAGCTACAATACAAAGTGCACCAATGCATATTTTAAGACGGTTTTTCTCGTTCATAGCACATTTCCTCCTTTAGCCGTTTCCACTGTGCCTTACAGGCGTGCATCATATCACAGCGGTATAGGGGAACTTCATCAAAACTGCCACTTTCTGTAATGACCATAGCTGCGCAGGCATGGCAGATATCTTTTACAGTACAGGCAGCACATTGCACCGGCAAGCGGATATTGCAAACATTTTCTTTTACTGTTTGCCAGGCATCCAGGAAAGGTATCTTAAATACATTGGGGGAATTTCCCTCAGGAAACATACCGCAGGGCATCATCTTTCCTTGCCAGGAGATCCAGAAACTGCACTTTCCTGCTCGGCAACGGACCCCGTCACCTTCACAAAATTCTTCCGTTTCAAACAGCTCCGGAAGATGTTCCTCCTGTGCCAAAAACCGTTCTTTACCTAAGGTCAAATAATCGGCATAAGCCATATAATATGCTGCATCCTCGGGGGAGAAACGGTCATTTTTTCCGGTCAATGTTTCATCCTTGCGAACAGGTGGGAACATATAAGTTGCAACCTGCAATATCAAATCGTTTTGTTTTGCAAAGTCTACCATTTTAGGAAGGTCTTTTGCATTATGAGGTGTTAGACTACAGTTCAGTTTTACTGTGATGCCGGCTTCTTTTAACAAGTGAATCGCGTTGAGGGTCTGTGTAAATCCCACAGGATTGCCGCATAGCTGTGCATAAGTTTCGTTGGATGCACCGTATAAGCTGATGTTGAGCCGCACCGGAGGGCAGGCTTTCAGCCATGTGACCGTGTCCTTGTCAATCATTGTTCCATTGGAATTGACAGAAATAAGAAGCCCCATTTTGTGCAAGCCTTCCATAATTTGCTGAAATTCCGGATGCAAAAAAGGCTCACCGCCCGTCAGCAATAAGTAAAGCATACCGGCATCCTTTGCTTTCTTTGCAAGCTCCAGCCAACGCTCTGCATTAGCCAGCGGAGCAATTTTCTCCTGCGCTTGACGGGAAAGACGGACATAACACATCTTGCAATCCATATTGCATACGGGGGTCAGTTCAAAGGTTCCGCTGAAAGGCATTCCTGCAGAAGTTGCCTTCCGATACAAATATTCTGTTACGGTAGGCGCTACAGGTAGGGAATTCATAAATCAAGTCCTTTCTTCACCAGTTCCACCGCTGCTTTTTCCGGGTAACACCGGAGTAAATATACCGGCGTATTCCCCAG
Source organism: Faecousia sp. (assembly GCA_045656945.1). Classification (GTDB taxonomy): domain Bacteria; phylum Bacillota; class Clostridia; order Oscillospirales; family Oscillospiraceae; genus Faecousia. The sequence continues at coordinate 19,474 of JAZOSD010000009.1, read as the reverse complement.
TAACTGCAAAAGCAGATCCGTTGCCTCTGTCACAAAGTGCTTATCCCATTGGTGGATCGACAGTTGGGGATAAAGCTGCCGAAAAGCCTCTGATGCTGTCATATGGCAGAGGGAATTTTCCGCTGCCTGTTCCAGCAGTACGATCCCTGCAAGGGGTGCGCGGTCATTTTTGTAAATACCGGAGGTTCCGGCATAAGGCGAGCCATAGGCATACCAGCCATCCGAAGTTTTGCGCAGGGCAGCCCGGTCACCGTTGATTATTTCAGCGGAAAGGTATTCTTTCCAAAGATCCGCCTGGGTGGATTTTCCCACACCGGAAGGTCCGGCAAAAGCAATCGCCTTTCCACCGTATTTTATCAGTGAAGCGTGCAGCAGCAATCCATTATGCCGCAGCAGCAGTGTTTCCATACCAATTCGGTTAAAGATCCCTACAGTGCCTGTGAAATAAGAAAGATATTCAGGCACAACACAGATCTCAACCTTTCCCTGTTCCAGCAGCTGTGTGACCGCAAAGGCTTCCGTGTTTGTGCCTTCATGGTGAAAAATGCGCAAAGTATTTTCACTGCTGTCATAGTATTCCAATCCGTGCCACACACCATTAGGGGAGTGGTGAGGCAGATGAATGCAGGACTGCAACTGAATGGTGCAGTCTGTATCTAGATGTTTTTGGCTCATAAAGGGCCGCAGATTTTCTGAGATTGTCAATGCATAGGGAGCACGAAGTGTCGTGCGTAAACCTGCAAAATTCAAATAATATTCTCTCATAAGTATTCCTTGCCCCCGGAGAAATACCTTTCTCCGGGGGACTTTTCTTTTAGGAACGGAAAACATAGTTTCCTTCATTGGGGTTGTTGTAGCAGCCGTATCCCATATTCTCACCGGGAATATCACAGGTAGGTCTGCTAACAAACACTGTCAAACTACCGGTATCCCATACGCAGTTAGCAATGTCGCCATAGTTCATCTGTTCATCGGGAATGGAGTCGTTACATTCCCGGGCAATCGACTGCATCAAAGAGAAGTACTCTACAGTGAGCAACGGTTTTGTATAATTTCTTTTCATGCTCATTCCTCCTCCTCATTTCCCAGCCACTGGCGAACAGATGTAAAGAGTGTATTTGCCATAAGCAATTTTGCCTGAGTTTGCTCTTCCACAGAGGGAATTATCTCTTCCGGTTCGCTGGGCTGTGGTATCTCGTTTGCCTTTTCAATCATATATTCAGAGAACTGGCTTGCCATTTCTATAGCTTCCTGCTGCCCGACCGGCAGAACACCGCCGTTGGGTGCAGGTGTCGTAAGATTGGTCGTACGCAAATTGGTGATAGACAGAATTGCATCTTCTTTGGTATTGCCGTTTTGAATTACAATGTAGCCGTCTACAGGTGTTACCTGATAATACATATCTGTGGTGTGTGACAACGTGATTGCTGTGGGGTCAGCCTGATCAATGCCGCTGACATTGGCTGTCACCGCAGCACCGGTAAGGCTCTTTAGACCTACATAGTAGGTGTTACCCTCTGCCACCTTCAACACAATTGCTTGTCCGGCAGACAAATAGACTTCGTTCTTCGGTCCGTATTTTTCAAATGTGCCGATCTCATAGGTAGGCTTGCCGGTGCCTGCTTGATCGTTGCCATTTTCCTGTCCGGGCTTGATCTGGTCGATAAACACTGCGCCTTCCATTTGGTACTGATCCGCAGTGAAGCTGCCGTAATCCAGCAGAATATCACGGACCTCTGTAAAGACCGCATTGGTTTCCAGACCGTAGGCATACTTAACAACATCAGACTGATAATTGGTTGTGTTGCCCAGGGGATTATAGACCCGGATGCCGTCAATGTAGTATTCGTACCGCTTGCCGGTTTCTTCACTCTCTGCTACCGTTGCAATCAACATCAAATAGTAGGTGCCATAGGGCAGATTGGAGAAGGAAACAGTGGGTATGTGGTAGTAATCACCAGATACAGACTGGTTATCCATTGCAAGGCTCTCGTAGAATACCAGTTCCTCATTGCCTGTGCTGTCGAAGTCCTTGCGATACAATGCAGCAACAACAATACCGGAATTTTTATTGGTGTGGGTGTAGACTTCCACACCGGTACCGGTGAAGGTAAGCTCTGCCAGGGCGCCTATCTCACCGTCTAAGCCGGTTACGTGTGCGCTGCCGTCAGTGAACTTGTGGTCGTCACCCAGGGAGTCTGTCCAACCGTGGACATCACCATAGGGGGCGGATTCCAGATGCTCGGGAATTTCCGTATTGCCACTGTCCTTTCCTGCCACAGACCAGCCTTCAGAGAATATAAAGCCTTCTATGCCGTTCTGGTTGGTAGTGCTATCGGTGGTAATAAAGGAGTCCTCGTAGTAGATGTTGTTTGCGGGGATCACAGTGACCTTGTTCCAGAGATTGCCGTTTTCATTGGCATTCTGGGCAAGAACTGTTTTTCTCCAGGTTTTGCCGAATACATAGAACTGATCGCAGCCACCCCAGTTTATTGTGGTGGGACTGTAGGTAACTGTACCGTCCTTGTTCACCTGCACATTGCCATACTTGGTGTTGCCATAAGCACCGCTGATGGCATTTTGCTTGTTGGGATTTTCCGGATCGAACCAGTTCATACCATTGGTGATGTCGCAATCCACGTGCAAGGCCTTTGCTTCATTGACGATCGAACCATCTTCAGCAACCTCATCGTCAAAGTACCAGCCGGAAAGGGTGAATTCCTTGCCGTAGTCCAGCACGTATGCCCGTTCCACAAAAATGGTAGTAGGCTGGTCGAAGGGCAGCAGGAGCTGACGGTTGTTAGATTCATCTGCAGGCAGCCATAAGCCGGACTCCGCGTTGTTGGTGTTGGAGCCTACGCCCCACTTTACATCATCCTGTGCCTCAATACCGGTGATGGTAACCACCATCTTGTAGCCTTCCGGATGGGTGTCGCTGATATACCACTGTGTAAAATCATAGCCGGTAACATCCACCGTGTGGGGGGCATAATCTGTTGCATCCGGATTGGTTGCGCTCTCGCTATCGAGGTTATAGATCTGAATGTAAGGAACATCCTTCTTCACAACCTCTTTGCCGTTATCCAATAAATAATTGATCGTGGTTGTTTCATCAGATTTTGCCAGTTTCGGCATTGTGTCCGGAACTTCTACAGATGCCACATACTCCAGTTCATCCGACCAGGTGACCTCACCATCGGCAAGCACACCCTTTTGCTTATAGGCAGTAACTACGGAGTCGGAAGTGAGCTTAAAGCCCTGACCCATAATATCCCGGAGGATAGTATCCTCGTGGAGGACAATATTGGTGGTGATCTTTGTGGTGATCTCCTGCACGATGTTTGCAAAGTACTGCTGCAGCATACCTTCGCTGTCGGTTGTGGAATAATAGCCGCTATAGGGAGTTTCCTGATAGCCACCGCCGGTTTTCTTGTAGATCACATACTCACCGACCTTGCCGCCGGTGATATAGGGATTCATTTGACCCGCGTCATTGGTTTGATAAATCTCTTCTCTGCCGTTTGCTCCATCATAGCCCCAGCAATACCAATACTTTTTATTGGAATAGGAGATCTTGGAGGTAAGCTCATAGTAGGTGCCGTTTATGTTGACATAGTAGGGGCCGCCTGCGTTGAGGGGATAGCCGTCCACGGCAGTGCTGTAAACAACGGTAGTACGAACATCATCCAGGCTATGTGCCTCGGGATAATTGGAGGACAAGCCGTTCATAAAGTAGCCTTCGTCGTCGGTTGCATTGACACCAGCGCTGGGATACAGGCCGACTGTATAAACATAAGCTTTGTGATCGTTCTTTGCGATATAGGACTCCTGGATCGCTGCATTTGCGGTCTCTTCATCGAAGGTACCGCTGCCAGGCATACCGTCAGTAAATACGACCACAATACGGATCCGGTCTGCATCTGCTCCTGTCAGAGGATTTGCAGCAAAGACACGGTTTGCCATTTGCATACCGTACTGCACATAGGTCTGACCGTTAGAGCCTAAGTAACTGGTAGCCTTGATAAGGCCGGGGTTGACACCGCCGGAGCCGTTGGCACCAACAGAAACAGGCACCAGCGCATCCTTATACACATTCAGCTGGGGATTTTCTGCCTTGGTTTCCTCTCGAACATACAGACCCTGGTGGTTATCCGCAGGCTTGTATTCACCGTTTACGGTGTAACCATGGATCTGCCGGCGTTCTGTACCCTTTCTGTGGGTCCAGACGCTTTCGTGGAAGGTAAAGAACTTATCCAGGGAGTACAGCTGTTTGTCACCGTAGAGCCACAGACCGCTGGAGTTTCTGGTCAGTGCCACAAAGCCGCCGTCCACATAGCCGTAAACGGTTGTGCCATCCAGGGTCGCTACACGGGCTTCTTCTGCGGTAATCAGGTGGTAGTAGCTTTCGTGATAGGTCAGAAGGAGATATTCGCCTTCGGAATAAGTGTAATAGATGCCGTTTCTATCGACTGCACCTTCATAAGGTGTGTAGTTAAAGCCGGTAACGGTAATGGGGTGGAAGTCACCATTAGAGTCGAACACACCGGTGTTGACCCATTCCTTTGCATCACCGCCGGCAATGGGGTATGCAATGGTGTTTGCGTAAGCCTGGGAGGTTTCGCTGCCGGCGTAGCCCACAATAGCGACGCGGTGGTCTACCTCGTTATTTCTGCCGTGCTTTGCAATCAGGGAAATGAAGTTATCCACAGAGGACTTCAGCTCATCCAGATAACCGCTCTGGATAATGGATGCGGACTGGTCCAACACCAATGCGACATCCAGGGGGGTGTTCTGCTGGATCAGTGTGGTAATGGGGTTGTCCTTCGTATAGGTGCTCATGGTGATGGTATAGGTACCGTCATTTTCCAGCACTGCGCTTTTCTCAACTTCCAGATTGCTTTCCACCTGCTCGGTGTAGCCGTCAGAGCCGTCGGGCAGGTAGTAGATCACCATCAGGTTGCGCACAGGTTCATTGGTGACAGTCATTGCCGGGTTTTCAGCTTTGTCATGATACACACCATCGATATATGCGCCGGCGTATGCATAGCCATCAATTGCCGCAGCCTTCTCTGCTGCCACGACCTTTTCACCCAAAACTGCATTTGTAACAGCAGTTGCACCCTGCAGCACCTTATCGGTGTTCAGCTCCAGGTAACGGATGGTGTAATCTGTGCCGCTAAGCTTCTTCCACTTGGCGGTGAGGGTAATGCTGTGGTCTAAGGTGTTGCCGATGTAGATCGTTCCGTCCTTGATATAGACCTCATTATCGTCTTCTGCAGTCCAGCCCTCGAACACATAGCCTTCCCGGTAGGGGTAAGCAGTAAATTCGTCAGCAAAGCTCCAGGTGTGGACATACAAGAACCGCTCGTTGCCGGTGCCGTCGTCCACCATATACTGCTCCATACCGTAAACAGTGGAACTGTCAGCACCATCCAGATTCAAATCCAGATAAATGGGATACTGCTTCGGGATCAGTCTGGCTTCCAGAACGAATCCACCCTGCTGGTTCTGCTTTAAGTAGTTATTGGGCGCACCGTATTCAATGGTATAAGGTCTGTCTGCATTGTACTGCAGACCTTCCACCGTGTAAGCACCGATCACATTGCCGTAGACCTTGTCGATCTGCAACTGATACTCATAGAGTGTACCATTGTTGTGCCAGTTCCAGACCTCGAAGGTATCCATTGCAGTGGCAGTTTCGGAAGACAGATCCATCATAACGCCATAAGGATCCTTCGTGTGCTGGCTGATCACATTGAAGTTGTGAACATCGCCCAGGTCACGGTACAGGATCTGTGCCAGTGCGCCATCCGGGCGCAGGTCGGCGTGGATGCGGGAAGCGTCCACAAAGATCGCCTGCTCATAACCCTCCGGTGCAAAATCCAGATGCACATCCACATAGGTTTCGATTGTCTGCAAATCTACCAGCGCAACCGCTTCCTCTTTGGTATAGATCCGGTCCCGATCATTTTCATTTTTGTAGCGATCGTATTTGTCGTTATAATTCAGGGACAGCACCTGGATGCGATACTCTGTGCCGTCATTGGGCAGGTTTTCGAATTTATAGTCGCCAATACCCACCAAATACTCGTAGCCTTCCACCATCTGATAGATGATCTCTACTTCTTTGGCGTCTACGTCATTGTAGATCTCGCCAACCTTCTTCTGCAGAATGACCATAACCTTTTCCGGACGGTCATATTCCGGCACCTCGATCTTCTTGCCGTCCAGATCATAGATAGCATCTGCCGCCACATTGCCGGAAATGGTAATATTTCCACTGTAAACTGCTGTGTAGGTCACATCGCCGGGCAGAAGCTGATCTTCCAGATTTGCTGCCAGTTTGCCGGTTTCATCCTTCCAGCCAAAGAATACCTCTTTGGAGTCATTAGGCACTGCCACATAATCGTGGAGGGCGGGATAGCGATACTGATTTTCCAGAACAATCTTCTTTTCGCCGCCCACGGTGCCGTTGCCGGCATCAAAGGTTACCGTCATAGGATTGATATCCACAGTTACCGTGGGAACGCCCATCTGCTGATCATCTACGAAGTAAGCGCCGAAAAGATCGGTGTTGCTGCCATCCGGATAGGTGGGCTTTCTGCCTGCACCTTCAACGGATACCTCTGCGGTATACAGACCGGAGCCATCGGGGGTGTAGATCACTTTGTCACCGGAAGCTCGAACAACAGAGCCATCGGGCAAAACAAAGGAGGTTACCTCCACCCGATACTCATAAGGTATATTTGTGCCGGAACGATTGGGCAAGATGGTAAAGGATCCGGTTCCTGTTCCGCTTTCTTTGTCCAGCACGATTGTAGAAGGAAGCTTCTGACCTTCCTGCTGGGTAATGATGTGCCAGCCCAGGTTTTGGTCATCATCGTAGCCCCAGTAGGAGATCTTCACATTGACCGCCTCGGGCATCAGCGCCTTTTCTGCTTCGTTTTCTGCATTTACCACCACATTAAAGTAGAGGTTGCTGTCCTCCGGTGTGAATTTCAGTGTAACATTAACGGTATGATCCTCATTGGGAGAACCTTCGTGCACAGAGGATTGCACATACTCATCTTTGTTGGCCCGGATATGGTAAGTACCCTGGGGCATATCCTCAAAGACAATTTTATATGTGGTGGTGGTCGCTGCCGGATCATAGTCGCTGGTGAGTGTTCTTTCTTCCACAAGGGTATTGACACCGTTCTCCTCCCGGAGCAGCATAAGGCGGACATCGTGTTTGCTTGCCTCTCTGTCTAAACCGCCGTTTTCTGCGTTGTGATCAATCACCAAATTGACCGTCACATCAACAAGCTTTTCCCACTGGGCTGTCAGCTCTATCTTCCGGTCAATGGTAACCGGATGGCCGGGATGACGGGGGGTGCCATCCTGGTCTACCCAGCCAACGAAGAGGTAGCCATCTCTGGTGGGCTGATTTTCTGTAATGATCGCCGTTTCACCGCTATGGTATTTTTCATCAGCAGGTGCTTGACCCTCTGCCCATTCGCCGCCAGATAGATCATAGGTGACGCTATAGTGCAAACATTCGGTGGTGCCTGTCTGGTTAAATACAACAATCTTGTGACCGTGGACGGGCTTGTATTCGCCATCTGCGGTGATTGCATAGATAGTATATGTGCCGTTATCTGCAACCTTTGCGGTGTATGTACCTTCTGCTGTGTGGCTCATAGGAATATAAGTTCCGTCGCCACCTTCCAGAACAGCAAAGAACTGTCTGTCATAGCCGGCAAACTTATCTACATCCGTTGCCACATTGTCAAGATAGGTGATCATAGAAATGGCGTGCTTGGTCTGTTGATACCAGTCGGCATACAGAACAAGGTCTTCGCTTACAATGATCTTATCGCCAATGTCATATTCTGTACCGGAGGCATCCGGAGCCGTGTTCCAGCACTGGAACAGCCAGGTATCTTCACCAATGTCCTTACGAAGCTCCTTGGGTGCGGGCACAATGAACTCATCGCCGGCAGAAAGCATCAGAGCATCTGCGGGTAGCTGGCCGGAGGTTGCGCCGTTGCCATCGAAGGTAATGTCATAGCCAACAACATGCTCAGTAAGCTTAAACAGGTATACAACAGATTCGGAAGTATTTCTTGCCCAATCGGAATTGCTATAGCGTAAATAATAGTTTCTCCAGCCGGAGGAGTAATAGATCAGGTACTTGCCACCGTCCTGATTGCTGAATGTCAGGGTGTTGGAGGGGTTTCCGCTTACGAAACGACTGCCGCTTAAGTCCACAGCATAGCTGCCGTGGGTAATCTTACCGGAATTGGCAGCAGAAAACTGGAACTGGCAATCAGATTCGCCGGAGAAGCCGGTTTCAATAAAGGTAACGCTGTTTTCCTCCTGGATCGTCAGGGTCTGGTCGCGGAAATCTCTGCTCCAGCTGCTGCTGTAGTGGAATTTCAGTGCGTGGCCGGTGCCGGTGGAGGCTGTATTTACGATCAGATAGGTAGCACCGGGATCGATACCGTCCGTATCCAGCTCATAGCGCTGTGTCACCTCTGCTGCGTGTGTGATCTGTATGGGCGGCAGCAGGGAAACAAGCAAGCACAAAAACAGTGCAAAAGCAAAGATCCTCTTAGTTTTTTTCATTTTATCTTCCTCCTTGGAAATCAGCAGACTGCCGCCAACAAATCTTTTCTGTTGGGTCAATACCGTCGTAATTGCATAAGTATCCTTTATACAATTTACTATAACACAAAGGATGTGACAAACCTATGACAAAAACGCAGTCAGGCGTTGCCTGACTGCGTAAAAAATCAAATTATTTTCGCAAAAGACCACAAGTGCTTTCCGCCCAGCTGTATTGGGTCATATATTCCCCAAAAAAAGCCGGCGTTCCGTATTGCAGGTAGTTGTGATAATCGCAGTTGATCTGCGCTGGATCGATGCGATACTGGTATTGCTTATGGCATAGCACACCTTCCGCACCTACTGCATCCAGCGTGTTGCGCAGATCCTGCACCAAATGGCGAAAATAGTCCATATTTTTAGAATCGTCGGAATCCTCCGGCCACAATACTGCGCAGATCTGCTTTCCGGTCATTCCTGCCCCGTTGCGGTCTACCAGCACCGCCAGCAATTCCTTGGCTTTTGTGCGCTTAAAGGTCAGCGCGCGACCGTTACACAACACCTCAAAGGAACCAAAACATTTTACGGTCAGTTTTTTGTTACCCAACGGTTGTTTCTTGATGTGATCCAGTTCTTTTTGTACCGCTTCAGCGGTGATAGGCTTGATCAAATAGCCGGAGCAATGCAGATGGATTGCGTCAAGGGCGTATTGCTCATAACCGGTACAAAAAACAATTTTGCAGGATGGCTGCAGTTGGCTGATTTTTTCAGCCAGAGCAAGACCTCCAATGCCGCGCATATGGATATCCAGAAAAGCTACGTCGGCAGCGTTGTACTCCAACCATTCCAGCGTAGAGGTACAAGTGCTGAAGGTATGTACCTGACGGATATCCGGCGACGCCTCGACTGCCTGGGCAAGTGCCTGTAGCATAGGCCGCTCGTCATCTACCGCAATCGCAATCATTTTTCTTTTCCCTCCTTTGGGATCCGGAGCAGCACACTTGTGCCGGTTCCGGGTTGACTTTCTATGGTCAGACTGCCGCCACACATAGCCTGCAATCGCTCACGTACATTGCGGATGCCAATGTGCTTTTTCATATCTGTCAAACCGGATACATCGAAACCAATGCCGTCATCGGATACACAAATGCAATATTCAGTCGGCTTTTCGTATGCGGAAATGGTTACTGTGCCACCTTCCTCTAACCCCATAAGACCGTGCTTGATGGCATTTTCCACAAGAGGCTGTACGGTTAGTGCCGGCAGTAAAAATTCTTCTGTCTGAATATCATAACGTACCGTCATATCCGGGAATCGTATCAATTCGATTTCAGTATAGCAGCGTACGTGCTCCAACTCCTTGGAAAAGGGAATAGGCACTGTGTTATCAAGCTCACTGAAATTTCCTCGCAAATATATACTGAAGTTTTGCACCAGCCTTGCTGCCTGCTCCGGATCTTCCTTGCAAAGGTGCTGGATCGTACCCAGGGTATTGTATATAAAGTGTGGCTGGATCTGGCTGATCATAATGGCAATGCGATTTTCCTGCAGCTGTGCCCGGATCAGCTTTTGCTCCGCCTCCATTTCCTTTACCTTTCTGACGGCATTGATGTTGCGGGGAATGATCTGCCAGACCAGAATGATTGCAATGGCAAACAGTCCCAGAAACACAAAACGGCAGATCAAACCGCCTTGCCACCAGCCAAAAGCCGTACCCAAAAAATCTGCTTCAATGCCACCTAACAGGATGCCGGCACCAATATTTCTGATTTTTATTGCGAATTTGGCTCTCAGGGAATCCAGCGCCAGACAAACCAAAAGAATCAAATTTGCGACACTTTGGGTCAATGCCCACCAACGCCAGGTATCATAGAAACGAACATTGGTTGCAAGACAAAACACAGCCATTATCATACAGGACATTCCTGCAAATATAGTAGCACCGATACCTGCTTTTTTAAGCTTTGTTCCAAGCTCAGAGGTGATTAGTGCACAGATACACAACGCATACAGCATCATACATATGCCCAAAATGGTAGTGTTTCCAATGATAGATTCGCTTCGGAAAAACACACCCTTTGCACCATATACAAAATAGCCGCCGGCAAATAAAATGGACATACCGATGAGCCCAATTTTGCCGCTTCCTTCCGTATGGAGCAGAGCGGAAAACAGAGCTGTACCCAGCAGCACAAATGCGACGATCACAAAACCCAGACCTGCATTTCTTTCCAATACACCCTGGTTCATAAAATCATTTTCATAGGACAGACCGCTGTATACCGACAATTCCGTCAGGAACATATCAATAGCTTTATCATTGCCGAAGGTGTGGGGATTATGGAAGGTCAGGGTAAGCGGCTGATCGGTCAATAATTCATAGCCGATGCTAAGCTCACCGCACATACCTTCGCCGGCATAAGGGTGCTCAATGTCCATATTGTGAGGTGCTTGTCCCTGCTCCTCCACAGTCAGGTGGATGTGATTTAGGTAAAAGGCCAGGAGCATACCTTTTTCTGCAACACCTATATACGCGCCATCGGGAGCAACCATATAAAATTGACCTTGCAGCGTAACATCTCCCTTGGTAGCAGGAATGTGCTGTTTGGGTTTAACTGTATTCCACGGTCCGTCGCTCAACCGATACTCACCGGAAAAGTAGATCTTGGGATAAAAGGCAGGAAAGGACTGTTGGCTGTTTGCTATATTGGACCACAAAAGCATCAGCATAACGGCAAAAACAGATATGATCCCAATAATGGCAACGGGTGTTTTTTTCCACACCTTTTGCATCCGTTTGTTTCCTCGCATAGTTTTGCCCCTTCAATGTTTTTGATCATTATAGCATAATAAGCAAAGAAAATAAATTCTTTTTTACGGCGTGTAGTTATCAACTGTCAATAAAAAAAGCGTATTCAATCCGGTGAGATTGAATACGCAATTTTTATTACACGCCGGAGTAGGCTGCGAAGCCTGCGTCCACAGGCAGGACCACGCCGGTGATGGCGGAGGCTGCCTTATCGTCACACAGGAACAGGGTAGCACCGATCAGCTCGTCAGCGTCTACGAAACGGCCGGTGGGAGTGCCGCCCAGAATCTTTGCAGAACGGGCAGTGGGAGTGCCGTCGTCATTAAACAGCAGCGCCTTGTTCTGTGCAGATACCAGGAAGCCGGGAGCAATCGCGTTGCAACGGATACCGGTGCCGGCAAAGTGGGTAGCCAGCCACTGGGTAAAGTTGGAAATACCAGCCTTCGCAGCGGAGTAAGCGGGGATCTTGGTCAGGGGAGTGTAGGCATTCATAGAAGAAATGTTCAGGATCACGCCTGCCTTCTTAGCCACCATATCCTTTGCAAAAGCCTGGGTGGGCAGCAGAGTGCCCTGGAAGTTCAGCTTGAACACGAAGTCTACACCGGAAGCCTCCAGATCGAAGAAGGACTTGCCGCCTTCCTTAGCCTCGTGCTGATACTCGTTGTCGGTGGTTGCACGGGGGTTGTTGCCGCCTGCACCGTTGACCAGAATATCACAGGGACCCAGATCGCGGAGGACTGCCTGATGGACTTCCTCCAGAGCCTCGGGCTCCAGAACATTTGCCTTGTAGCCTTCTGCAATGTAGCCTTCAGCCTTCAGCTCACTTGCCAGCTTCTTAACAGCTTCTTCGTTCAAATCCAGACAGGCGACCTTAGCACCGGACTGGGCAAAAGCGCGGGCCATTGCACCGCAGATCAGACCACCGGCACCGGTCACAACGACCACCTTACCGGTGTAATCAATATTCAGGGGAAGATTTGCCATTTTGTGTTACCTCCAAAATTATTTACCTGCCTGCTTGTCCAGCAGATCCCAGGCACCCAGCATATACATAATACCCAGAGCGCGGTCATACAAACCGTAGCCGGGACGGACATTGCCGGGACCCTCATCCCACAGATGACGGCCGTGGTCAGGACGGATATAGCCTTCAAAGCCACAATCGTGATATGCCTTCAGGATATCCAGGATACCGGTGTCACCGTCGCAGTCGCGATGGCTGGCCTCGCTGAAGTCACCGTTGGGGAAGTGCTTCACATTGCGGATATGGGCAAATGCAATCCGGTCGCAGTGCTTGCGGACGATCTGGGCAACATTGTTGTTGGGATCGGCGTTGAGAGAACCGGAGCACAGGGTCAAACAGTTGTAGGGATTGTCCACCATTTTCAGGAAACGGTCGATATTCTCCTCGTTAATGAGCAGACGGGGCACACCAAAGATATCCCAGGGGGGATCGTCCATATGGATCGCCATTTTCACATCGCACTCCTCACAGGTAGGCATAATTGCCTCCAGGAAGTACTTCAGGTTTGCCCACAGCTTTTCATGGTCCACATCTGCGTAATCCTTGAACAGCTGATCCAGCTTAGCCATACGCTCAGGCTCCCAGCCGGGGAAGGACATATTGTACTTCTCGGTGAAGTCCAGAATATATTTTGCCATAGCGTTGTAATCGTCCTGGATCATACCCTTTTCGTAGAACAGAGCGGTAGAGCCGTCGCCTACGGGATGGAACAGGTTGCTGCGGGTCCAGTCGAAGATGGGCATAAAGTTATAGCAGATAACTTTAACACCAAATTTGGACAGGTTGCGGATACACTGCTTGTAGTTTTCGATGTACTTATCACGGGTAGGCAGACCGATCTTGATATCGTCGTGAACATTCACAGACTCAACCACATCGATGTTGAAGCCATAAGCTTCACACTGCTTCTTGACTTCAGCAATCTCTTCTTCCTCCCAGATCTCACCGGGCATTTTGTGATGCAGTGCCCAGACGATGCTGGTCACACCGGGAATCTGCTTAATGTCGGACAGCTTAATCTTGTCATTGCCTTCACCGTACCAACGGAAACCCATTTGCATTGGCATAGTTTTCTCCTCCATAAATAAAAGTTGTGATTTAGGGCAGGGAAGACCTGACCCATAAAGCTAAGGACATTATAGTACGAAATTATCAAGTTTACAACAGAAAATTCGCTAAGTTTCAAAAGTTTCATAAAAAATTTGCATTTTACCACTTCCAATCTGGAGAGAATTCCATTATAATAGCACCGGCGAACCTTATTATTGATAAGATCCAAGGAGGAAAATATATTGAGAACGATTGTGAATATCAATCGCAAGTGGGCTTTTTCCAAGGAAGCCACTGCAGTCCCCACCGCGCTGGATAAAAAATGGAATTTTGTGAACCTGCCCCACAGCTGGAATGCTATCGACGGTCAGGACGGCGACAGTGACTATTGGCGTGGCACAGCCTACTATGTTCACGAGTTGAACAAGGAAGACCTGCCTGAGAGCGACCGTTACTATATTGAGATCAAGGGTGCAAACTCTTCTGCCGACCTGTATGTTGGCGGTGAGAAGCTGGCAACCCACCACGGTGGTTATTCCACCTGGCGTGTGGATATCACCGAGAAGATCCAGGCTAAGACCCTGATCGTCCTGGCTGTGGACAATGCGCCTAACGATCAGGTATATCCCCAGGTGGCGGACTTCACCTTCTATGGTGGTCTGTACCGGGATGTGAACATCATCTGCGTGTCTGAGAGCCATTTTGATCTTGACTACTATGGCGGCCCCGGCATTATGGTGACCCCTGTTGTAGACGGCAAGAATGCAAATGTGGAAGTGCAGACCTTTGTTACCGGCTCTAAAATGGGTCAGACTGTGCGTTACACCTTCTATGATATGGAAGAAAATGCCATCGGCAGTGTGGAAAGCGCAGAGGATAAGATCAGCTACACCATTGAAAATGTCCACCTGTGGAACGGCCGGAAGGATCCCTATCTGTACTGCGTAGAGGCAGAACTGATCGAGGACGGAAAGGTGATCGACAGTGTGTGCACCCGCTTTGGCTGCCGCAGCTTCCAGATCGATCCCGATAAGGGCTTTATCCTCAATGGCGAAAGCTACCCCCTGCGTGGCGTCAGCCGCCATCAGGACCGCTGGGGTCTGGGTAACGCTCTTCTGCCTGAGCATCACCAGGAGGATATGGAGCTGATCTGCGAAATGGGCGCAACCACCATCCGCCTTGCTCATTATCAGCATGACCAGTATTTTTATGACCTGTGTGATGAAAAGGGTCTGGTGATCTGGGCTGAGATCCCCTACATCTCCCAGCATATGCCCACCGGTCGTGAGAACACCATTTCCCAGATGAAGGAACTGATCGTTCAGAACTACAACCACCCCTCTATTGTGGTTTGGGGTCTGAGTAATGAGATTTCTATGAAGGGCGATAAGGATCCGGATCTGCTGGAAAACCACAACATTCTGCAGAACCTGTGCCACGAGATGGACAAGACCCGTCTGACCACCATCGCTGCAGTTTCTCCCTGTCCCATCGACAGCCCCTACATCCAGATCCCGGATGTGGTTTCCTACAACCACTACTTCGGCTGGTACGGCGGCGATACTTCCCAGAACGGTCCCTGGTTTGATAATTTCCATAAGACCCATCCCAACATTCCCATCGGTATTTCCGAGTATGGCTGTGAGGCACTGAACTGGCACACCTCCAATCCCCAGCAGGGTGACTACACTGAGGAGTATCAGGCATACTACCACGAAGAGCTGATCAAGGCTATCCACGAGCGTCCCTATCTGTGGGCAACCCACGTTTGGAATATGTTCGACTTCGGTGCAGATACCCGTAATGAGGGTGGCGAGAACGGTCAGAACCACAAGGGTCTGATGACCTTTGACCGGAAGTACAAGAAGGACTCCTTCTTTGCTTACAAGGCATGGCTGAATCCGGAGCCTATGGTCCATATCTGCGGTAAGCGGTATGTTGACCGGGTAGAGGATGTCACCAAGGTTACTGTTTACTCCAACCAGCCTACTGTGGAGCTGTTTGCAAACGGCAAGAGCCTGGGCGTGCAGAATCACAACGGTCTGCCTTTCTTCTACTTCGATGTTCCCAATGCAGGCACTACCCAGCTGGTAGCAGTTGCCGGGGAACTGAAGGATGAGAGCGTGATCAATAAGATTGCCGAGTTCAATGAGGCATACCGCCTGAAGGAAAAGGGTGCGATCCTCAACTGGTTCGATATTACTGAGCCGGAAGGTTACCTGAGCCTGAATGATAAGATGAGCACCATTATGGCAACCCTGAAGGGCAAGATGCTGCTTGCCGGCATTATGATGAAGCTGATGCCCAAGAAGAAGGATAGCGACAATGTAGAGGCTATGGGCTTCGAAATGGGACCTGAAATGATGTCTATGCTGGGTGGCTTTACCATCCTGCGCCTGCTGAATATGGCTGGCGGTATGCTGGGCATTGAAATGACTAAGGAAGAGCTTCTGGAAATGAATGCAAAGCTCAACAAGATCAAAAGACCCAAGGAAAAATAATGCATAAACAGCGGGGCTGTTCCGGTGGGAACAGCCCCTAGCCTTCCCCAAGGGGAAGGTGCTCCAGTGCGCACACTGGAGCGGATGAGGGAATTAAAATGAAAGAAAAAATTGAGACCATACCGGTCAGCGAAGCCTTTCGGTCAGAGGATGAATGTCCTTTTTGTTATCTGGAACGGCAGGCGGAGCAACGGGCGATCCGTTACATAGCCGGCCCGGGGGCATCCTATATGGAACCGGTGATCCGGGGCAAAACCGATAGCCGGGGATTTTGCGGAGCACACTTGAAAAAGCTTTTTGACTATGGGAATTCCTTAGGCAATGCCCTGATTTTGCAGACCTATCTGGTGGGAATGCGTAAGGAGCTGGATCAGCAGATCGCAGAATTTTCTGCACCGGGGAAAAAGAGCTTGTTCGGCGGAAAGAACCAAAGTGAAAACAGCCTGGTGCAGTGGGAAAAGGAGCGGGAAGAAAGCTGCTTTTTGTGCGAAAGCATAGAAGAGAGTATGAAAAGATATTTTGCAACCTTCTTTTTCCTGATCAAAGAGCCGGAATTCCGGGCACTGGTGGAAAATGGAAAAGGCTTTTGTATGCGCCATTTTGCAAGACTGATGGAAACGGCACAGGAACAGCTGCCCAATAGCCAGCACGATTGGTTTTATTCGAAGATCCTGCCCCTGATGCAGGAAAATCTTTCCCGGTTGCAGGAGGATATCGACTGGTTTATCCAGAAGTTTGATTACCGCAATGCAAGCGCAGATTGGAAAAATTCCCGGGATGCAGTTTCCCGGGTGATGCAGAAGCTCCAGGGTATTTATCCTGCAGATCCCCCATTTAAGGAAAAATAATGTTAAGGGCGTATTCACCAATGTGAATACGCCCTTATTTACAAATGTACTTTCTTGACAAACAATCGAAGAAATGGCATAATAAAATCGATAAAATATATAAAGAAACGGAGGAAGTGAAAATGGGCATTTTGAAGCGGCTTATTTCAGCAGCACTTGTAGTGTGTCTGCTGGTATTTGTGCTGCCTGTTTTTGCTTCTGCCGAAATAGATAACAGCGGAAAATGCGGAAGAAATCTGACTTGGACACTGGATGAAGATGGAACGCTGTCCATCTCCGGAACAGGACCCATGGATAATTGGGGACCGTATTTTGCACCTTGGTATGACGCACAGGATGCTTTTACATACATTAAAAAAATCATCATCGCAGACGGCGTAACTTCCATTGGAGACTGTGCGTTCTTAGGCGCTACCTGTCTGACGGATATATCCATACCCAACACCGTAACGAGTATTGGCAAGCAGGCCTTTGAGGATTGTGCCAGTCTGACCAATATAACCCTTGCAGACCGGGTCAAGACCATTGGCGATCACGCATTCCGCAGATGCTATAGCCTGGAGACTATTACGATTTCCAAGGGCGTGCGAATCTTTGGAGATAATGTATTTCACGAATGTTATAATCTGCGCAGTATTCAGGCAGTTGCGGAAAATCCTGTGTTCAGTAGCGATGACCGGGGCGTTCTTTTCAACAAAAATAAAACCCGGCTGATTCTGGCACCGCCTGCTTTGTCAGGAAGCTACAGTATTCCGGATAGTGTAACGAAAATTGAAAAGATCGCATTTCTGGATTGTACTGCATTGACGGATATTACTATCCCAGACAGTATAAGGACCATTGGTAAAAGTGCATTTTTAAATTGCCTGAGTCTGACAGAACTGACAATTTCGGATAGCGTCAGAACAATCGAAGAATATGCCTTTGCTTATTGCACAGGAATAACAGAAATTAATATAGCCGAGGGCGTAAGAACCATTGCAGATTATGCTTTCTTAGGTTGTACCGGACTGACGGAGATAACCATACCCAACAGTGTGACGAAAATTGGGAAAGCTGCATTTTACGACTGCTCCTGTTTGATCGGCATCCTGGTAGAAGAAGATAACCCCTATTACAGCAATGATTACAGAGGGGTGCTTTTTAATAAAAATCAAACCCGGCTGATAATGATGCCCCCGGGAATAGGTGGAAGCTATCGTATCCCCGATGGTGTCAAGAAAATTGA
This sequence comes from Faecousia sp., assembly GCA_045656945.1. Classification (GTDB taxonomy): domain Bacteria; phylum Bacillota; class Clostridia; order Oscillospirales; family Oscillospiraceae; genus Faecousia. Next base: position 1,428 of record JAZOSD010000009.1, on the reverse strand, counting down.
CAACGAAGCTTTTTCCGGTTGCAAAGGCATCGAAAAGATTCTGTTACCGGAAAGCCTGAAAGAAATCGGAGAAAGTGTGTTCCTGGATTGTACCGGACTTACCGGGATCGCCATCCCTGACAGTGTGGAAAGCATTGGAAGATATGCCTTCTATAACTGCACAGAGCTAAGAGATCTAACCATTGGAGCTGGAGTAAAAACCATTGGCGATTGTGCGTTTTTTGGATGCAGAAAACTGGCAGAGATCACCATTGCGGAAAGTGTGTCCCATATTGGTCAAAGTGTGTTTTATTCCTGTGACGATCTGTTGGGAATTTGGGTGGATGAAAACAACTCCTGTTACAGCAGTGACCAAAGTGGTGTGCTGTTTAATAAGGATAAAACAAAGCTGATCGTAGCGCCTTTAAGGTTGCGGGGAGATTATGCAGTTCCGGAAGGGGTAAAGCAGATCGATTCAGCTGCATTTATGAGTTGTACGGATTTGACCGGGATCACTATCCCGGACAGTGTAACGGATATCGGAAATCACGCGTTTAATGGGTGCGAGCATTTAGCAACGCTCACAATCGGAAAAGGCGCAACTACAATTGGAAACAGTGCCTTCCTCAATTGCAAAAACTTAACATCCGTTGCAATTCCGGAGAGCGTAGAAACCATTGGGGATTATGCGTTTATGGGCTGTAGCAACCTTGGCAAGTTAAGTGTGGAAAGCGGAGTTAAGCGTATTGGTGAGGCAGCTTTTTCACAGTGTGATACTTTGACGGAAATCAGGATTCCCGATAGCTTGACCCAAATTGGCAACAATGCGTTTGATGGTTGCTTCAGCCTGAATGAAATTTGTGTAGACAAGAACAATCCGGTTTACAGCAGTGACCAAAGTGGTGTGCTGTTCAATAAAGAAAAAACGGAGCTGATTATGGCACCGGCAGCCTTGTCCGGAAGATATGAAATACCCATCAGTGTGGAATGTATCGACGGCAATGCTTTCCGGAATTGCGGAAGTCTGAAGAGCATAACCATTCCGGAAAGTGTGAATTCCATAGGGGAGGGTATGCTGACGGATTGTGCAAATCTGAAAGCAGTGTATTACAGCGGCACAGCAGAGCAATGGAATTCGATTCGGATCGATAAAGAAAACAATGCTCTCATATTAGCCAGTGTTGTCTGTACAGGTGCGCGTGCATATACAACCACAGAAAAAACGATAAATCCCAGTGTGGGAAAAAGATTTGTGCAAAGCTTTTTGACAGATCACCGTTATCCTTAATAAAATGCCCTCGGCAGCACTGAACCGAACCAGTAAAATCGGACAATAGACAAAATACCCCCTGATGTAGGATAATAACTACATTAGGGGGTATCGTTATGCAAAAAAGAAAATATACAAGAATAAAGGCAGTGGAAGCAGAAATACTGCGCATGCATTCA
>JAZOSD010000008.1:0-3791 GCA_045656945.1 Faecousia sp. | reverse complement strand
CCATGCCATTGGAGCGCGCCCGGAATCCTTAACCCCCAGCATCCACCCTAAACTGGGCGTAAAAAGCAGACACCAGGGACTTCATCGATGTGCCCTTCATAGGATTTTTAGGCCCTACCTGGGAACCGGTCATTCTGACTAGGATACTGCACCGTCAAAATGTATAATATCATAGAATGTTTGAATATACAAGTATTATTTCATTTTAATGTATAAATTTCCATTTTAGAATTCCTTTGGGACAGGCTTTGTAACACCGGTGCGTCGAGCTTTGCTCAAACCTCCTGCCATATGGTGCTCCGGATCTTGGGCAAATTTTGCCCGACGGATAATATCTTCACCAAACTTATCGCGCAACTGATCCACTGTTTCATCCAGCCGTAATTTTTTTTCATATTTAACAGGAGATATCCCGGAAAGAAAATCAAATTGCTGATAAGGCTCTGTAGCGAGGCGCGTCACCTGAACGCCCAGCTGTCGCAGAGGCGTTTTTCCATCCCATGCCTCATCAAATACCTGACAGGCAGCACGAAATAGTTCTTCTGTGATATTGGTTGCTCCGTGGAGAAGAAGTTGGTGGGAAAAACTATGAAATTCATTGGTTCGCAAATGAACAGAAACACAACTTCCGCTTTTTCCATCCTTGCGCATACGCATTGCTACGGTTTCACACAGGCTCAAAAGCACCTGATGACCCTCTTCCCTACCGGTTACATCTTTTGCTGTGGTAACGGAATTGCCATAGCCTTTGTTCTCCGCCGGTTCCGGAGTAACCAGTTCTGCATTCCGTCCGTTTGCGTAGTGCCAAATGGTCTGCCCATGTTTACCCAGACGCTTTCTGAGCACCTTTTCTTCTGTGTTTGCCAAATCTCCTATGGTATAAATTCCCATTTTCTTTAGTTTCTGTTCTGTGGCACTGCCAACCAAAAACAAATCCCGCACAGGAAGTGGCCAAAATTTTTCTTCTATTTCTTCTGGAAACAGCGTATGGACTTTGTTTGGTTTTTCAAAGTCTCCCGCCATTTTTGCCAGCATCTTATTGCTGGATATGCCCACATTCACAGTAAACCCCAGCTCTTCCCATATTCGGCGACGCATTTGCTCTGCCGCCAGTCTGGGATCACAAAAAATTCGTTGTGTGCCGGTCATATCCACCCACGCCTCATCTATAGAGTATTGTTCCACATTGGGGCTAAATTGCCGAAGCATTTCCACAAAATGCCGGGAAGCTTCCACATACAGTGCATAATCCGGCTCGACTACTTTTAATTCCGGACACTTTTCCAGCGCCTGAAACAGTGGCTCTCCGGTCTGTATCCCATACTTTTTGGCAGGTGTACTTTTTGCAAGAATAATACTGTGCCGGGATTCTTTATCGCCAGCTACTACAGAAGGGATATCCCGCAAATCCGTTTCCTCCCCAAGCACCTTGCATCGATAAGCCGCAGACCAGGATAAAAATGCACTGTTGGCATCTACGTGAAATATAACTCTATCTGCCATTTTAGTATACCTTTCTCAATAAGCACCAACTATGACTGCGAATGGTGTATTTTAGTTCAAATAAGGTTTTCTTTCCATTCACCATTGCCCGACACAAAAAAATCTGCGCCTCTATTCCCACATATTGAACTTCCCGGCAACTGATAACTTCATCAACATCTATCCGAAGAAGGCGATGTTCTTCATCTTCCATTCGAAAGCGCAAAGGGCGAATTTCCCCGCTGGCGCTATATGCACAAATCACATCTACAGGGCATATTCCTCCCAATACGCTCACCTCCTTGTTTTTTTCATTATAGTACATTTGTTCGATATAATCAAGTGGAATTTTCCGGTTGTTTCCTGAAAGAAGGTTTGCTATAATAACACCAAAGGAGGTGCGCAAATGCTACGCTATCCCTGTTTAATACTGGACCACGATGATACAGTGGTACAAAGTGAAACAACGATTAACTATCCCTATTTCTGCTATATCCTTGATCAGTTCCGCCCGGGACAGACGATTACACTGGAAGAATATCTGCACGGATGTTATCACCCCGGTTTTGCCGGGATGTGCCGGGAGAATTATAACTTTACAGAAAAAGAACTTCAGGAAGAATACCAAGGCTGGAAAGAATATATACGAACGCACATTCCAGCCCCCTATCCTGGCATTGACCGCATTATCCGCCGTCAAAAAGAAGAAGGCGGTATGCTATTTGTGGTCTCCCATTCCGGTTCAGAAAATATTACACGGGATTATATGGCTCATTTCGGTGTTCTGCCGGATGGCATTTACGGCTGGGATCTACCAGAGCATCAGCGAAAACCCAGCACTTACCCACTGGAACATATTATGGCTACATACGGCTTTACAAAAAACCAGATACTTGTTGTGGATGATTTGAAGCCAGCCTGGCAAATGGCGAACAAAGCAGGCGTATCTATCGCCTTTGCTGCGTGGAGCAAGGAATCCGTCCCTCAGATCATAGAGGAAATGAGTACACTGTGTGATTTTTCCTTTGATTCTCCGGAAAAATTAGAGGAATTTCTGTTTAACTAACTTGACAACTATGGTATAATTCTTTGAGGATATAAGGAGGTGAGCAATCTGGAAAAAGAAAGTATCAAAGTTATGGCGACAAACCGGGAAGCCAGACACGAGTATTTTATAGAAGAAGAATACGAAGCCGGCATTGAGCTTTGTGGCACAGAAGTCAAGTCCATCCGCCAAGGTACACTCAACCTGAAGGATGCTTGGTGTGGTATCAAAAACGGAGAACTGCTTATTAACCAGATGCACATCTCCCCCTATGAGCACGGAAATATTTTTAACCGCGATCCCCGCAGACCTCGCAGATTGCTTATGCATAAGCGCGAGATTATGAAGTTATTTGGCAAGGTCAAGCAGGATGGCTATTCCCTCATTCCTTTGAGTGTTTATTTCAAAGGCAGTCGGGTCAAGGTAAAAGTGGGACTGTGTAAGGGTAAAAAACTGTATGACAAAAGACAATCAGCGGCCGAGCGGGATGCTAAGCGTCAGATCGACCGTGCAATGAAGGAGAGATATTAAAATGGCAAACCCTACTTTTAAGATCACAATGGAAAACGGCGGCGTTATTGAGGGTGAACTGTACCCTGAGATCGCACCCCAGAGCGTGTATAACTTCATCGATCTGGCAAACCATAACTACTACGACGGACTGATCTTCCACCGCGTCATCCCCGGTTTTATGATTCAGGGTGGCTGTCCGGACGGCACCGGTATGGGTGGTCCCGGCTACTGCATTAAGGGCGAGTTTTTCTTTAACGGTGTTAAGAATGACCCGCGCCTAAAGCGCGGTGTCCTGTCTATGGCTCGGTCCTCCAGCCCCAACAGTGCAGGCAGTCAGTTCTTCATTATGCACCAGGATGCAAAGCATCTGGACGGTCAATACGCTGCATTCGGCAAGGTTCCTGCCGGTATGGAAGTTGTAAACGCCATTGCCGGTACTGCAACCGGCATGAACGACCGTCCTGTGGAGGATCAGAAGATCAAATCCATTTCTGTGGATACTTTGGGTGAGACTTATCCCGAACCCAACAAGCTGCCTGATCCCTACGGCAGATTCTAATTTCAGTTAATTCCCTGTCAGTATAAAAGGGCGGTGAATGCCGCCCTACCCTATGGGGGTGTACTGGTTTCGACGGGGGTAGTGAGGCTGGATAAGCGGGCCGTGGCACCTAACCACGATAAAATGGGTAACTTTTAAAATTAACTGACAACAGAACTGTTGCTCTGGCTGCCTAATTAGGCGCCCATCCGC
>JAZOSD010000007.1:0-2404 GCA_045656945.1 Faecousia sp. | reverse complement strand
GTGCCGCCACATCCTGATTCAGCACATCATCCCAGATGATTTCCAGGTTGTCGAATTCACCTACGGTCTTTTCCAGAATGGGCGCCAGCCGCTTGTCCAGTTCCACGGCGCAGACCTTCTTTGCCCGCAGGCAAAGCTGCTGGGTCAGAGGGCCAATACCGGGGCCGATCTCCAGCACACCGGCGGTGCTGTCCACACCCGCCTGCTCCGCAATGGACTCCGGAACCCAGCGCTGGGTGAGAAAATTCTGGCCCTTGGCCTTGGAAAAATGGAAGCCGTGCTCGGCCAGCAAGGGCTTCATCACATTGATGTCACATACATTGATCATAGCGCACCTCGAAAGATAATACTTGGGTGTATTATAGCAGGAAAAGCGCTGTATTTCAATATTAATCTGGATTCAGTCCCCGCCTTTATATATTTACGAAACTTTTTATCGAACAAGTGATTGCATTCCACCATGTTTCGTGATAGAATATAGTCATATAAATTCCTCTTTTTCAGGTGGTGAAGAAAGTGAACAAAGCCTATAAATACCGTATTTATCCCAACCTTTCTCAACGCAAACTTTTTGCTAAAACCTTTGGTTGTGTGCGTTTTATCTATAACCGAATGTTGGCTGACAAGGTCGCGTACTACCAGAAAACAGGCAAATTGCTTACGACTACCCCGGCACAGTACAAGGACGAGTTTCCCTGGCTCAAAGAAGTTGATTCTATGGCTTTGTGTAATGCGCAAATGCAGCTGCAAGCCGCCTATCGTAATTTCTTCCGAAACAAGAAGATAGGTTTTCCAAAATTCCACAGCAAGAAGGCACAGAAAAACACCTATACTACCAACTACATTAACGGGAACATTGCTTTTGTCGGAAACGCCTTGAAGCTACCTAAAGTGGGGCTTATTAAAATAAAACTCCATCGCCAAATACCGACTAATTACAAAATCAAAAGTGTTACCGTCAGTATGGAAGCAACCAATAAGTATTACGCTTCAATCCTCACGGAATACGAAGATGAAGTACCTGCTCTCGTCTTAGACACAAACAAGGCACTTGGTATGGATTACAGCAGCCCTCATTTCTATGTGGACAGTGAAGGTCGCACCGGGGATATGCCTCACTACTATAGAAAAGCAGAAGCAACACTCGCCAGAGAGCAGAGAAAGCTATCTAAAATGATAAAAGGCAGTTCCAACTATCAAAAGCAGAAACAGGTTATAGCAAAAATCTATGCGAGGATCCGAAATCAACGTAAGGACTGGCAGCATAAGGAGAGTAGAAAGATTGCAGACAGCTGGGACATTGTATGCATTGAAGATATCAACTTAATAGGGATGGCCCAGGGATTGCATCTTGCCAAAGCCACCAATGACAATGGCTTTGGTCAGTTTCGTACTTATTTGGCTTATAAGTTAGCAGAGCAAGGAAAGAAACTTATCACGATAGACAAGTGGCATCCTTCTTCCAAGCAATGTTGCAACTGTGGCTTCATAAATGCAGCGCTAATACTGAAAGACCGGCATTGGATATGTCCTTCTTGTCATACAAAACACAACAGGGACATCAATGCAGCAATAAACATTCGAAATGCGGGCTTAGCAATAATAGCATGATAAAACAGCAAGTAACCAACAAAACCGTGGGACACACGGGGATAGCTCGTTTATGCTTAGCAGGCTGCTGCTATCGAGCGAGAAGCACCCATATCTATGCATTAGCATAAATTGTGGGAGTATGTCACTGGCAGGGTTGACATTTGCATAAAAATGTGCTAAATTTCTTGTGTAAAAAGCAGAGACGAAGACATGCGCTGCGAGAAAGACCCTCAGAGAGGAGCCGGTTGGTGGAAAGGCTCCGGGACACTGCCAAGGCGATACCACTTCTGAGCCGCCGGGAAGAAATGCCCGGACGGGTGCGCCCGTTAACGCGTCAATGAGTGGTAGTTTGATGCAAACTGCAACCAGGGTGGAACCGTGGAATACTTTGTATCCCACCCCTGATCTTTCAGGGGTGGGTATTTTTTATACCTTTCCCCGAATTAAAAAGGAGGAAAACACTATGGAAAACGAAAACCTGTACACCTTTGAAAACCCCGAGTACCGTAAGACCTTCTGGCACACCAGCGCCCATGTGATGGCCCAGGCCGTCAGGCGTCTGTGGCCCGAGGTGCAGCTGGCCATCGGCCCTGCCATCGACGAGGGTTGGTACTACGACTTTGACGCACCCTTCTCCTTCACTCCCGAGCATCTGACCCAGATCGAGGGCGAGATGAAGAAGATCGTCAAGGAGCGCATCAAGCTGGAGCGCAGTGAAAAGAGCCGTGAGGAAGCTCTGGCCTGGGCCGATGCCAATAACGAGCCCTATAAGCGGGAGCTGATCGAGGATCTGCCCGCAGATGCCGTGCTG
>JAZOSD010000006.1:0-2301 GCA_045656945.1 Faecousia sp. | reverse complement strand
CTTTGGAAATGAGTCTTGCTTCTTATCAATCGGCGGTTGTTTTTCCGCGGCATTCGAGAATCTCAAGCACTCGTGCCGCCACATCTTCAACTTTCACAAAGCCGGGACAGGTATTATGTATATAATCCTGCGCATAGTGTTCACAATCGCCGGAATGATCTAAATGCTTTAGTTTTTTACAAAAACAACACAGATCCATATCTGCCTGCCGCCCATCACTGGATATCAAAGGCATAATATGTTTTTCTGCACACACCATTTTAACTCCTACTTAAGCACCAAAGGTTGCGACCCACGCTGCCTGAGCAGAACCGAAGGTATCATGCTGTACTGCATAAGCAGTGATCTTAATGGTCTTTCCCTCGTAAGATGCTACATCTGCGTCGCTTTTGACTTTAAAACTGTCAAACACAGGAATATTGAAGCCCGCACCGCAGACTTCCTTATAGTAGTAAACACCAGTCTCGTCATCGACCGGCATCCAGCCTTTGGCCGCCATCTGATCTGCGATCTTATTGTCCGAATCTTCAATGGCAGCAATACCATTTTCGATCTTCACAAACAGGAAACAGTTTTCACTGTCTGCATCTACATGAACGATCGGATCCTTTGTGTAGCTATGGCCGGGAACCAACTTATATGTATTTTCATCACGGCGGTTACCCGCTTGCACAACGCCGTACGCATCCACGGGTGCCTCGTCCAGAGTGATCCCTACCTTACCCACAGAAAAGGTGTTCGTAACCACCTTGCTGTCTGTCAGGTATGCCATTGTCCCAAGCACTGATGCGACTACCAGCAACACCGCACACAGAGCAAGGAGCAACGCTTTGCTTCTTGTTTTCATTGAATTACCTCCTATTAGGATTTTATATAGGGAGCCTAACGGCATTGCCCTCATGATTTTGGAGCTTCCTGCTCCTCTTTTTGCTTTTTTGATCTTTCATCCAAAAACAGATCCGGCAGAAATACAAGCAGCAGCAACACTGCGCCTGCTGATAACGCAACATACATACCTGGTGGATTTTGAATATAGTTGGACACATATCCCATATAAGGAATCGTGAACACCGGCTTGCCGATGATGTTCTTATAATGCACAGAGGTTGCATCCGGTATATCATTGGCAATGCCCTGTGTAAAATAGCGCAAGATATCGGGGTCCTCATCGTCCACCAGAACCTTAATAATACGGTGAGTCACTACCGTATTCTTGTCCAGCATATAGGTAATATCATCACCGACCTGCAATGTCTTATAGTCCACCGACTTCACATAAAGCAAGCTGCCTACATGGTATTCAGGCTCCATGCTCCCGGACAGCACCACGAACGGCTGCAGTCCGAATAATCGCACACCAACAAGCATGATAGCCAGCATTACGACCATAATAACAATGATGGTTGTTATAGCGTTCAATATCTTTTTTGATCTACTTTTCATTTGCGCCTCCTTCATCTGCGGTAAAATGGCAGAAGTGATAAACAAAGGTGTCGCTTCTCACGTTTCCAGTATTCGCGTTCCACACCCTCGGTGCGTGCAATTTCCCTGTTAAGATAATTAAGATCATCACGAATTTGTCCTGCGCAGAAGGTGTATTCGGAATAGGTTTGTTTTCACAGGAAAAGCAAACCATGCAGCCTTCCGGAACAGCTTCACCGCAGCGTTGATACTTCTGCATTCAATCTTTTCTGGCTATAAAAGAGCAAACCTGCACCATGCATCACATTAATCGATACATGGCGCAGGCTCTAGCGGCTCAGGCGCAGGCAATATATTCACAACACTTTCTGTTCCGCATCGTTTGCACTTAATCGGCAGATCCTTGACCTCCGTTGTTGGGAGCAACCACAGTACAGTGTGTTTGCCACATACCGGACATAAATATCTCTTTTGGTTTTCTTTCCCAGGTTGTACGTTGTTTGGCAACTTTTTTCTCACCTCACTACTTGCGAGTGCATCTCATCATAAATAAAGCAAAGCCTGCACCACGGATCGCATTAAGCGATACACGGCACAGGCTCTAAGGCGCAGGCGCAGATGATGTATTATTCTATGGTGCAGTACGCAGGCACAACACTATCCGCCGGAAACAGACCTAACAGCTAGAGGCTGCTCTGCAAATAGGCCTCTTTTTGCTTAGTCTGTATTTGGGACTTTATGTCCATTATCACATAATTCGCATTATGTGATAACCTGCCTCAGTCTACATAGATTAATTCCTATTATATATTTAATATCAATCCGAAGTCAATCCCCAAAGCATAGAAAAACAAAGAAATTTCAACAGTTTCTTTGTGC
>JAZOSD010000005.1:0-59613 GCA_045656945.1 Faecousia sp. | reverse complement strand
TTCTCTTCCTGGCAGAGAATGATCTCCCGTCTGTGCACCCACGGACCCATCACTCCCTACCTGCCCTCCACCATGCTGCAGACCAAGAAGACTCAGGTCTACATCAGCGAGGAGCTGGCTGCACCCTTCCAGTGCTGGGAGAAGGTCGGCTACTAATTTAGGCAGACTCTCATAGGGATTCAAAACTGTAAAGCACTCCAAAAGATACAAGCCACGGCAAGAAATTTTCTTGCCGTGGCTTTTACTTTTGCTTGTAGGGGACGATGCATACATCGTCACGAACCGGCAACCGACTTAAGACTGTTTTTCAAACAATCGGTCGATGGACCGGAAGGAATAGCCTTGCGATTCCCATTTTGTCAGGAGTTCATCCAAGATCTCTGCGTTGGTGGAAGAGGTGCTGTGCAGCAGTACCACTGCACCGTTGTGGGTGCGGGGGAGAAGCTTTTCAAATGCCTGCTCTCGGCTTGGCTGGGCATCATTATTCCAGTCCACATAGGCAAGACTCCAAAAAACCGTCTGATATCCCAAATCCTTTGCCATTTGCAAATTTTCCTGGCTGTAAATCCCCTGGGGCGGGCGGTAATATTTGGGCATTTCCTTTCCGGTTGTTTCTTTGAAAAGCACTTCCAGATCAGTCAGCTCCTTTTGAAAGGCTGCTTTATCTGCGATTTTGCTCATATCATAGTGGTGCATCGTATGATTGCCCACAATATGTCCTTCGTCCACCATACGCCGCACCAGGTCGGCGTTTTTTTCTATGTAATTTCCCACAAGGAAGAAAGCCGCTGGTACATTGTGCTTTTTCAGCACATCCAATATTTTTTCAGTGCAGCCGTTTTCATAGCCGGCATCAAAGGTCAGATACAGAACCTTTTCTCCGGTGGCATCTGCGTAAATGGCATTATACTTCTGCAGTTCCTGCATACTGGCAGGACCAATGGGGAGCTGCCCCTCCGTCCGAAAACACAATCCCCAGGAACCGGTTTTTACAGTGCTTCCCACAAATTGACTGATTGTCAGCACGATGGCGGCGCAAAGTGCGCCCAGTAATATTAGTAAATCCTTTTTTCGCATAAACGATCCCTCCTGAGGACAATCTATGCAATTGACAACGGAAAATTGACAATTATTTGCACAGGTACGATAGAATCTGTAGGGACAGGCCTCCGGACTGTCCTTCTAAACCGGCACATATAAAAGGACCGTCGAGGTCGCCGGTCCCTACAATAAAACCCGTCCGCGGGAGCGGACAAGTTTATTTTGCATTAAAAAGCGTGTTGCAATCGCAACACGCTTTTTCTTACTTATTCAGGTATTCATCGATAGCGGCAGCGCCCTTCTTACCGGCGCCCATTGCCAGAATAACGGTTGCTGCACCGGTAACTGCGTCACCGCCGGCAAACACACCATCACGGGTGGTCATTTCCTTCTCGTTAACGATCAGGCCACCCTTCCGGTTGGTTTCCAGACCGGGAGTAGTGGAGCGGATCAGAGGATTGGGGTTTGTGCCCAAAGACATAACCACAGTGTCCACATCCAGAATAAACTCAGAACCCGGCACTTCGATAGGACGGCGGCGACCGGAAGCGTCCGGCTCACCCAGCTCCATACGGATGCACTTCATGCCGCAGACTCTGCCGTTCTCGTCGCCCACGATTTCCACGGGATTGCAAAGAGTCTTAAACTCGATGCCCTCTTCCTTGGCGTGATGCTTTTCCTCAGCACGGGCAGGCATTTCAGCCTCGCCACGGCGGTATACCACATAAACGTGCTCCGCACCCAGACGCATTGCACAACGGGCAGCGTCCATTGCCACATTACCGCCGCCTACAACAGCAACAGCCTTGGACTTGATAATGGGGGTATCGTAATTTTCATCGTACGCCTTCATCAGGTTGGTACGGGTCAAATACTCGTTTGCGGACATAACGCCCACCAGAGATTCGCCGGGGATGTTCATAAACATAGGCAGACCGGCACCGGAGCCGACGAACACAGCCTTATAGCCCATTTCAAACAGCTCATCGATAGTCAGCACTCTGCCAATGACCATATTGGTCATCACCTCCACGCCCTGAGCCTCCAGCTTGGTGACCTCATTGGCAACGATTGCCTTGGGCAGACGGAATTCGGGGATACCGTACACCAGCACGCCGCCGGCAGTGTGAAGTGCTTCAAATACAGTGACCTGATAGCCTTTCTTAGCCAGGTCGGATGCACAGGTCAGACCGGCAGGACCGGAACCGACCACAGCCACCTTCTTGCCGTTGGATTCCACCTTCTCGGGCATTGCGTTCACATTTTCCCGATACCAGTCAGCCACAAACCGTTCCAGACGGCCAATGGCAACCGGCTCACCCTTCACACCCCGGACGCAGCGGCATTCGCACTGGCTTTCCTGGGGGCAAACACGGCCGGACAGTGCCGGCAGGGCATTGGTGGAGGTTACGATCTCATAAGCTGCCTTAAAGTCGCCCTCCTGAATTTTCTTAATAAACTCGGGAATGCGCACATTGACAGGGCAGCCTTCCACACACTTGGGATTTTTACAACCTAAGCAGCGGTTTGCTTCCTCGATTGCCATTTCCGCAGTGTAGCCAAGAGCTACTTCCTTAAAATTGCGGGCGCGGATCTGGGGATCCTGCTCCGGCATAGGGGTCTTAACCAAAGTCATATTCGCCATTGCAGTTTCCTCCTTATTTAATCAGGGCCTTGCCCATTGCATCCATACGGCAGGCATGATTTTCTTTCACTTCAGCCTCACGGCCGCGATAAGTTGCGTTGCGGCTCATCAGCTCCGCAAAATCCACCTGATGACCGTCAAATTCCGGACCATCCACGCAGGCAAACTTCACTTCGCCCCCAACGGTAACACGGCAGCCACCGCACATACCGGTGCCATCCACCATAACCGGGTTCAGGGAGACCATTGTATGGGTGCCGAAGGGCTTGGTGGTCAGTGCCACGAATTTCATCATAGGAATGGGTCCGATGGCAAGAACCTCGTCAAACTGCTCGCCGTTTTCCAGCATTTCCTTCAGCGGCTGGGTAACCAGACCGTGCTGGCCGTAAGAGCCGTCGTCTGTCATCAGGATCAGGCGGTCAGCCACTGCCTTAAATTCCTCTTCCAGAATCACAATATCCTTGCTGCGGAAACCAACAATAACGGTAACCTCAGCGCCAGCCTCCTTAAAAGCTCTTGCAGAGGGAAGGGCAATGGCGCAGCCAACACCGCCGCCAACCACACAAACCTTCTTCTTGCCTTCCACGGGAGTGGGTTTGCCCAAAGGACCAACGAAATCCCGGATATAGTCACCCTCGTTCAAATTGCCCAGAGCGATGGTGGCAAAGCCGACCTTCTGGAAAATAATGGTAACAGTGCCTTTTTCCCGGTCATAGCCGGCGATGGTCAGGGGAACACGCTCACCCTGTTCATCCAGACGGAAAATAATAAACTGTCCGGCCTTTGCCTTCCTGGCAACGAAGGGTGCTTCGATCTCCATTAAGGTGACCGCACTGTTTAGTTCTTTCTTGCGAACGATCTTAAACATTTCTAATCTTTCCTTCCCTGGGTGTATTTCGGTAAAAACATATCTATTATAGAGGAACAGTTTTAATTTGTCAATGTTTCCTGCACCTGAATTTTTTGGAGATAACCTATAAATTTTTGCTGATTATCTTCAAATTCTTCCGAGGGGCAGTAAAACTGGACGCACCAGAAATTTTCCTTTGCCATAAAGACACCGCACTGGTAGGTAAGATCTGTTTCCTCAGCAGCTGCAGTATAAGTAAATGTAACCAAATTACCCAGCTTGCCAACCTGACAGTCGTACTGATTGACCTCCACAAGACGCATCGCATATTTTTCTGCGTTAATATCCGGATAGTATTCTTCCAGAGATACCCGGCTTTCACAAAGTGCCAAAACTGCCTCATTTTCAAAGCCGTACACACAGGAAAAGCCTGTTGCATAATCCTGATCGCTCAGGTCCATATAAGATGCAGGGAGGGTAAGGATAAGCTCGCCGCAGGAAACCGTTTGCGTTTCTTCCAGCCTCTCGCAGCCACAAAACAGAAGACACAGGGCGAGAATAGCGCACAGAACCCTGACGAATTTCGTCATATTAGTTTTTCTCCTTCAGCAGGTCGCGGATCTCAGTGAGAAGAACTTCTTCTGCAGAGGGGGCGGGGGGAGCAGCTTCTTCCACAACCTCTTCTTCCTGCTTCTTCTCAGTCAACTTCTTAGCGGTGTTGATTGCCTTTACTACCATAAAGACCACCAGACCGATCAGCAAAAAGTCAATAATGGTAGCGACCAGAGAGCCGAAGCCAATGGTGATGGCACTTTGCACCACAGCGCCACTTTCGTCCAGAACCTCGGGGCGAACCAGAATGTTCAGAGCGGTCATGTCACGGGTGCCGAAGATCCAGCTGATAAAGGGCATAAATACATCGTTTACCAGAGAAGTGGTGATCTTGCCAAAGGCACCGGCAATAATGACACCGATAGCCATATCGATCACGTTGCCACGGGAAATAAATTCGCGGAATTCCTTAAAAAGCTTTTTCATAATGTTTCTCTCCTTTTTGGTTTACATAATATCCGGGTACTCCCGGTTTAAGACGGTTTCTCACACATCGATCACATTGTCATCCCCTTCAGGGATAACGATGGCACAGATAATATAACCTAAAATGCCGGTGCCATAGCAAAAAGCCAGAACTGCCCAAATAATGCGGATGATGGTGGCGTCAATATTCAAAAATTTTGCCAGACCACCGCATACACCGGCAATTTTCTGGTCCGTATTGCTGCGATAAAGCTTCTTTTGCATACACAATACCTCATTTCTTATTTTTTTAGTTTCATCAGCAGATCCAGAAGAACCTGCAAATCGTCCTGTCCGTAAAACTCCAGCTCGAAGCGTCCCTTGCGTTTACCGTTGACGATTTTCACACCTCGTCCCAGGGTTTTACTCAGTGCCTTTTCGCACTCAGCTACATAGTTGACCTTCAGGGTCACATCGCTGGTTTCCGGCTTTTTCGGAGCTTTCTCCATATTTTTGCACAGCATTTCCACCTGACGAACAGACAGACCCAGTGCAACAATTTTCTGGGCAGCTTCCTTTTGTGCCTTTTCGGTTTTCAGACTCAGCACTGCACGGGCGTGACCGGCAGAAAGTTTTCCGGAACGCACCTGTTCCAAAACCTCCGGACATAAATTCAGTAGTCGCAGAGCATTTGCCACAGCGGGACGGGATTTTCCCACCTGCTTTGCGGCATCCTCCTGTGTCAAACCGTAGCCTTCCATCAGCACTTGATAACCCAGTGCTTCTTCTACCGGATTTAAGTCCTGCCGCTGTAGGTTCTCGATCAGTGCCAGTTCCATCGTTTTTTTGTCGTCTGCGTCAATGATCACAGCAGGCACTTCACTCAGCTCTGCCATTCTGGCTGCCCGCCAGCGACGCTCGCCGGCAATGATCTGGTAGTACCCATTGGGCAGTTCCCGGACGGTAAGCGGCTGAATAATGCCGTGGGTGGCGATGGATTCTGACAAAGCCTGCAATTCCTCCGGATCAAAATCCTGCCGTGGTTGTCCGGGGTTTGGCTCTACTTTATGAATGGGCAGCAGTTGATAGGGACTTTTTCCATTGGGCGTTTCCTCTGCCCAGTCGCCCATTAATGCGCCCAGACCCTTACCCAAACCTTTTTGTCCTGCCATAATATTCTCCTCTCAATTTGCTTGTTTCACGTGAAACATTCCCTATAATTTCTTGGCGATTTCTTCTGCCATAGCCCGGTATGCCTGCGCACCACGACTGGTGCGGTCGTATACTGTGACCGGCAGACCGTGGCTGGGCGCTTCTGCAAGGCGCACATTCCGGGGGATAACAGTGCCGAAAACTTTTCCGGGGAAATGTCGGCGCACTTCCTGCGCAACCTGCGTAGAGAAATTGGTTCGTCCGTCAAACATAGTCAAGGCAACACCAAAGATCTCTAACCGGGGATTAATTCGTTTTTTCACCATACGCAATGTATTCATCAGGTCTGTCAGACCTTCCAGAGCAAAATATTCACATTGCACCGGCACCAGGATGCTGTCCGCTGCTGCCAGTGCGTTTAAGGTCAGCATTTCCAAGGAAGGGGGACAGTCAATAAAAATCACATCGTATTGATTTCGAATAGGGGCAAGGGCTTTTTCCAGCTGGTGACTGGGATCTTCCATGGTGATCAGCTCCACCGCTGCACCGGCAAGGTCTGCCGTGGCTGGTAGAACATCACCGTAGTTGGTGTGGGCGATCACTTCCTGCACAGGAGTTTCATTTACAACCACATCGTATACGCTCTTGCGCAGCTTCCGTTTATCTAGACCTAATCCGGAAGTAGCGTTTGCCTGGGGGTCGAAGTCACACAAAAGGACCTTCTTGCCCAGATCGGTTAATGCGGCAGTCAGATTGACAGAGGTGGTGGTTTTACCAACACCGCCTTTCTGATTGACGATCGCGATAATTTTTCCCATAATGAATTCCTTTCCGATGTTTCACGTGAAACAATCAGGGACGACGACCAGGGTCGATAGTATAGTTGCGACCGACCGCGGGCGTGTTTTCATTGTTTTTATAAGTATAAACAAAACCGGCTGCAGACAGGGCGAACAGAACCGTTACCACAACCAGTGCGGCAATCAGTCGACGAATCAGCCGGTGCATTGCTGCAAGCTGTTCTTCCGGCTGGATTACTCGCTTGCGGGATGCTTGCTTTTTCTGGGGGTCCGTTGCCGGACGGTGGGGGAGGGTGATGACCGTATCTGGTTTTACAGGATAATTGCTCATTCCCTCCAGACAATGCTCGCAAAAAGCCTGATTGGACGAGGTTTCTTTTCCGCACTTCAAGCAGCACATCTGAAAACACCCCCAAAATAAGATAAATATATTGTACTACACATTTTTATATTCGTAAAGAGGAAAGCAAAAAAAATAAAATAATCATAAAATCACTATTGACAATCACGTAACCATATGTTATTATCATAACACCACTTTAAGGAGGTGCTTACAATGGATTGGATATTACCTGGCACGACCCTGCAGACTACCATACAGGAATCCCATCAGGTGAAAAACCTGTTTTCCTCTATGTTCTTAAGCGGAGGAATGGTGCTTAGTCAGGTGTGTGCAGTGACCGGATTGGAAAGCTACACCGTGCAAAACTGGGTAAAACGGGGCTTTTTGGCGCCACCGGAGAAGAAACGCTATACCATGCGTCAGCTTTGCCGGATCATTAATATCAATATGCTTAAGGCAGCCTTGCCGATGGAGGACATTTGCGGATTGCTGTCCTATATCAACGGAGAGCTAAAGGATGAACAGGACGACTTGATTGATGATTCTGCCCTCTATTTCCTTTTTGTGCGACTGGCAGCCAGCCACCGGCAGATGAAGGATTTTCAGGGACGGGAGGCGTATCTGCGGCAGATGCTGGCAGATTATCAGGAGCCGATACCCGGCGCCCGGGAGCGGGTGGAAAAGGTGCTGCGAATTATGCTCACCGCCTGGGCAGCATCCCAGCTGCGGCTGGAAGCAGAAAAAATGGTTATGCAATTAAAATAATAAAAGGAGAAATGTAAAATGGAAGAAAACGGAACCTACCGCTTTGTACCGGAAGAAAACAGCGGGAAACCAAAAGAGAGAAAAAACCTGAGCAAGGCTGTGCTGATTGTGTTTGCAGTGGTCGCAGTGCTGATTGCTTCCTTGTCCTGTTTCTACACAGTCAACGATAAGCAGCAGGCGGTAGTCACCACCTTTGGCAAGGTGTCGGATATTACCGGTGCAGGTGTCCACTTCAAGCTGCCCTTTGGCATCCAGCAGGTGGACAAGGTGGATGTGAATGTTTACCAGAAGATCGAGCTGGGTTACAGCAGTGAGGAAAATGGAGATTATGCGGTGAACACCAATGAAAGCACAATGATCACCGGCGACTATAACATTGTAAATGTGGACTTTTTCGTGGAATATAAGATCTCCGACCCTGTCCAGTATCTTTATTCCTCCAACGATCCGGAGATGATCCTGCGCAATCTGATCCAGAGTCAGGTACGCAATGTTGTTGGCTCTACCTCTGTAGATGCAGTGTTGACTGACGGCAAGGAAAACATCCAGATGCAGGTCAAGGAGCTGGTCACCCAGATTTTGGAGCAGTATGAGATCGGCTTAACACTGGTGGATGTAAAAATTCAGGATTCTGAGCCCCCTACCCAGGATGTTGTGGAGGCATTTAAGGCGGTGGAGACCGCAAAGCAGCAGGCAGACACGGTGATCAACGATGCCAAGGCATATCAAAATGCGGAGTTGCCCAACGCTCAGGCAGAGGCAGATAAGCTGATCCAGAATGCAGAATACCTGAAACAAAAGCGTGTAAATGAGGCGCTTGAGCAGGTTGCTATGTTCAAGGCAATGTATGAGGAATATGCCCTGAATCCGGACATTACCCGCAGCAGAATGTACTATGAGATCATTTCGGAGATATTGCCCGGCGTGAAGGTGTATATCAATACCGGATCTGACGAGGAAGTGCAGATGCTCCTGCCCTTGGATTCTCTGGCAGAAGGAGGAAACTAATATGAAAAAAGGTGTTTTAATTTGTGCCATCGTCCTCTTGGCAATATTGATCGGCAGTAATTGTTTCTTTACCGTAGCAGAGGACCAGTATGCTTGTACCGTCCGTTTTTCCCAGATCATCGACACCACAGATCAGGCAGGCCTGCATTTCAAAGTGCCTTTCCTGGATAGCGTCCGGTATTTTTCAAAAGCGACCCAGCTGTATGACATCCCCCCATCCGAGGTGCTGACCTCCGATAAGCAGAATATGACTGTGGACTGCTATATCCTTTGGCAAATCAGCGATCCGCTGAAATTCTACCAGACACTGGGTACTTCCACAGTGGCGGAGCAGCGTTTGGACGCCCTGACCTATAACACCCTGAAAAATGTGATGGGTACTTTGGCACAGGCGGACATCATCAATATGGAAGACGGCGCAAAGCGCAACGAGATCTATGACTCGATCGCAACCTCTGTGGATACCCTGGCACAGACCTACGGCATTAATGTGCAGGATGTGAAGATCAAACAGTTTGATTTGCCGGAAAGCAACCTAAATGCCGTGTATTCCCGTATGATCTCCGAGCGGAATCAAATGGCGGAAAAGTATACTGCTGACGGTAATTATGAGGCATCTATCCTGCGCAACGATGTGGATAAGCAGGTAAATATTATGATCTCCAATGCGAAGGCAGAGGCTGCCAAGCTGGAGGCAGAGGGCGAGGCAGAATATATGCGCCTGCTGGCAGAAGCCTACGATACCGCAGATAAAAAGGATTTCTATGAATTTACCCTGGCACTGGATGCGCTGAAGCAGAGCCTGACCGGTGAGGAAAAGACGGTGATCCTCAGCCAGGAATCCGAGCTGGCAAAGCTTTTAATGGGAAACTGAATAAGCAAGGGCAACATTTCGATTGAAATGTTGCCCTTTTCTAAAAATATGGTATAATGAAGGGGAATTTGCAGAATTTTCAGGAGGATCGCCGTGAAAAGAAACTACATAGCCGGATTTTTGGCGATGATGATGTGTTTTTCTCTGCTGTGCGGCTGCGCAAATCCGCAAGCGGATAACACCCAAACCACACAGGCAGAAACCACCCAAATCACCACCGCGCTAACCACGGAAGCACCTACAGAAGCAACCACCCTTCCGGAGGAAACCACCGAACCGGAGCCTGACTGGCTTGAACCGGAGTTTGCGATTGCCTCTTCCCATATATTTGTTTATGACAGTGCTACAGATAAGATCATTTTCTCCAAAGGCGGCCTGCAGGATCGGATTGCCCCCGCAAGTTTGACAAAGCTGTACTCTGCGTATGTGGCACTGCAGCATCTGGATCCGGCAGCAGAAATTACAGTTGGCGAAGAAGTGACGATGATCGATCCGGACTCCTCTGTGGCACATATTTATCAGGGTCAGAGAATCACCGTAGAAATGTGCGTAGAGGGCATGCTGCTGCAAAGCGGCAATGACGCGGCATATATTCTGGCTGTTGCGGCAGGCAGAGCCATCAGCCAAAATCCGGAATTATCCCCTACCGCGGCAATTGGGATATTTGCAGGAAAAATGAACGAGATGGCATTGGAGATGGGTCTGGAAAATACCCATTTCACGAATCCTGACGGCATTGATACCCCCGGGCATTATACAAGTCTGGAGGATCTGGTAACCATCAGCCTGTTGGCGCTGGAAGATCCTATCATTTCCAAATATGCAGCTATGGCTACGGACGATGTGACCTACATAAGCGGCGAGACCGCCAGCTGGAAAAACACCAATGAGCTATTGCATTCTCAGTCCCAATTCTATTGTGAGGAAACCATCGGATTGAAAACCGGCTCTACACAAAATGCAGGAAAATGCCTGATCTCCGCCTTCCAAAAGGAGGATGGTTATATGATTATCGGTGTTTTAGGTTGCCCGGAAAATCTTCTGCGGTATGTGGATACCCTGCATTTGTACCAGCATTTTACAAATCAGCCCATAGAGGAATACATTTTGGAAGAAGAAACAGAATAATATATTATCAAAAAAGGAAGGGCATTTACCCTTCCTTTTTCCTGTTTTATGTCACTTTGAAGTATTCTTCAAAGGAAAGTCCTTGTTCTGTAATGGCCTTTGCAATGCTTGGATCGTCAATATACCGGAAATGCCAGGGTTCATAGCTAATGGTGGTAATGTCCTCTTTCCCCTTGGGATAACGGAGGATAAAACCGTATTTGGGGAGCTTTTTATGGATCACGGTATAAATCTCCTCTAAGGGGAAAAGCGCCAAAGAGGTGTTTCGAAGTTCTCCATCCACAACAATGCCCACATCAATGGCAAGACCGGTGTGATGCTCGGAGTGACCGGGGATGGCAACATATTTTCGCGTGTATTCCTCGCCCAATGTGGCGAGGGTATTTTTTACAGTTGCCTCCTGTTGCGCAATCGTCCGGTAAACGGAAATCAGCTCCGCCTGAATCCCGTCCTCTTGAAGAAGCGCTTCCTGCAGACGCAAAAAAGCTTCGTAGGTTCTTTTTTCAATTTGAAATTTTGTGCCGGCAATATTGGAAACCACAATCAGTTCTACCGTATTTTCAAAGTCTTCCGGCAACCGGTTTTCCGGATTGACCAATACCAAATAATCGGTTTTCTTCATTGTAGTTACTCCTTGTTGTTCTCCATAGCATTTTCCCCTTTTGTCGATATGTTGCTTCGCAACGCGATATATTTGCTCCGCAAATGCGAGATAGCCCTCGGCTGCGATATGATATAAATTCCCACGCGCCGCAGCGCAAATCATGGCGAAGCCATTTCATGATTGATTGAAATCTAATCACGCAGCCGACAGGCTGCAATTCATTGAATCAATCCCGTGTGAAACACACGATTGATTCTACATGGCTACACCTTGGGAACAGATCTGCCGCCATTGCATTTTTTACAGCAAAGCCACGCTCTTTCAAAAGTGCCACATCCCGTGCCAATGTTGCCGGGTCACAGGAAACATAGACGATCCGTTTGGGCTGCATCCGGGCAAGTGCCTCGATCGTATCTGCGTTTAGTCCTTTGCGGGGCGGGTCTACCACCACCACATCCGGGCAGATCCCCTTCCCTTCCAGCTCCAATGCGGCTTTTCCCGCATCGCCGCAGAAAAATTCTGCATTGTCAATGCCATTTCGTTTGGCGTTCTCCTTAGCATCCGCAATCGCCTGCTCCACCACTTCCACGCCAATCACCTTGCCGGCAGCCTTTGCCATTGCCAAAGTGATCGTTCCAACACCGCAGTAAAGATCCAGCACCAGATCGTTCTTTGTGATCTGCGCCTGAGAAATGGCAGCCTCGTAAAGCCGTTGTGCCTGATGGTGATTGACCTGATAGAAAGACCGGGCAGACAGCCGGAAATGAAGTCCGCAAAGGGTATCTTCAATATATCCCGGTCCGTAAAGGGTGATAAATTCATCTCCCAAAATGGTGTTGCCCCGCTTGGTGTTTACAGAAAGCACCAGGGAGGTAAAGCCCGGTACTGCCTGCAGCCGACGGATCAGATCCTCCGGATGGGGCAGCTTTCGTCCATTGACCGCAAGGCACACCAAAACCTGCCCGGATACTGCACCCCGCCGCACATAAATATGCCGCAGCAGACCCTTATGGGCAGTTTCATCATAAGCAGAAATACGATAGTGGTTTACATAATCTACTACAATCTTCTTAACATTATCCATTTCCTCCGGAAGGATCAGGCAGCGATGATTTTCCACCACGCTGTGGGTTCCGGCCTTGTAAAAACCGGCAAACACCCTCCCCTTTTGGCTGGACACCGGATATTGGGCCTTGTTGCGGTAGCCGTAGCAGCTGGGAGCGGATAAAATGGGAATTTCCTCAAGGCTTTCCCCGCCGATCCGGTTTAGTGCCTGCCGTACCCGATCTGCTTTCAGGCGGGTTTCTTCTTCGTAGTCAATGTGCCAAAAATTACAGCCGCCGCACAGCTTTGCCACGGGACATTCCCGGTTCACCCGGTGGGGGGATTTTTCCAAGATCTCCACGATCTTTCCCGCTGCCCAGGTCTTGTTTGCTTTTTCAATGCGAATGCGGCATTTTTCTCCTGCCACGGCATTGGGCACAAACACAGCACAGCCATCGATTTTGGCAACGCCCTGCCCTTCTGCGGTGTAATCGCAGATCACCGCTTCATAAATTTCATTCTTCGTCAGCATCTAAAATTCGCTCCATACCGATTTTTTGGGGCACAAGGCCAAGCTTTTCGTAAAATTTCATTGCCCCGGGGTTGCAAGACCATACATTCAGGGTCACATTGTAGCAGCCAATATCCTTTGCGTACCGGCAGATCCTATGATAGATCGCCTTCCCCACGCCCAATCCCCGGCAATGTTCATCCACACAAAGATCATCAATGTAGAGTTCTTTGTGGTCGGCGATCACTGGGTCATTTTTGTATTCCTTTAACTGACAAAAGCCGTAGCCAAGAACCTTATGTTCTTCGGTTGCCACGAAAATGGGATCGGTGGTTTTTATCATCGTAAGCACTTGTTCCGGGGTGTATTTCTGCGCACCGCCGCGGAAAATGTCCGGTCTGCCATTATGATGCACCTGCCCAACTTGCCGGAGCAGTGCAATGATCCCATCCACATCCTGCGGCTGGGCAAAACGGATCTCCATATCCTGACCTCCCTTTTGTTTTGTGTATTATAACACAAATAATTTTCAACTTTCAACTTTCAATTTTCAATTATTATGCTATGATAATAAAAAGGCGGGATGTGTATGAGTTATGTAAACTGCAAATTGTGTCCCCGGGAATGTGGCGCAGATCGCACAGCCGGTAAAACCGGCTTTTGCGGCGGCACAGATGAAATGCGGGTGGCAAAAACCATGATCCATAAATGGGAAGAACCGGCACTGGCAGGAAAAGGCGGCAGTGGTGCGATTTTTTTCGGCGGATGTACCTTAAAATGCACCTATTGCCAAAATTGTGCCATTAGCGCAGGAGCAGTGGGCAAGCCTATGACCCCGGCACAGCTGCGAAAGGAAATGGAAACGCTGATCGCACAGGGGGCGGAAAATATCGATTTGGTCACCCCCACCCACTATTTGCCCTCCATTTTGCCGGCACTGGAAGAAAAATTACCTGTTCCGGTGGTGTATAACTGCGGTGGCTATGAAAAGGCAGAAACCCTGCGGCTATTAGAGGGGAAAATTCAGATTTATTTACCGGATATGAAATATGGGGACAGCAAATTGGCAAAGGAACTTTCCGGAGCAACGGATTATTTTCCGGTTGCGGCTGCAGCCATCCGGGAGATGGTGCGCCAGACCGGACCGGTGCAGTGGGAAGGAAATAAGGTAGTCCGGGGCGTGATCATACGCCACCTGATTTTGCCGGGACAGGTGGAAAATTCCCTGAAGGTGCTGGACTGGATCGGTGACAATTTCAAAAAAGGGGAAGTTTTGGTGAGCCTGATGCGCCAGTATACCCCAATGCCGGGGATGTTACCCCCTTATGACCGTAGAATAACGGAAGAGGAGTATCAGGCAGTCCTCAGCTGGATGTACTTAAACGATCTGGATGGCTTTACCCAAGATCAGACGGCTGCAAGTGTCGGCTATATACCGGAATTTTGAATATAGGAATTATCAGTCGGGGCGTCGATGGGACGCCCCCTTCCAATACCGACCCTTACATTCATTTTGCATTTTGCACTTTGCATTATGCATTTTTAATGGACTGGCTTCATAGGATAGACCAGAAATTCTGGGAGGGATCGTTATGAAGCGGATCGGTTGGATCATAGTGGTTTTGGGAATCCTGGCAGGCTTATTGCCTATGCAGGCACAGGCGGCAGCGCTGGATATTCCGGCAAAAAGCGGGGTGCTGATGGATGTGAACACCGGCACAGTGCTTTATGCTACCAATGAACACGAGGCCCTTGCCCCAGCCAGTGTCACCAAAGTGATGACCATGCTTTTAATTATGGAAGCCATCGACAACGGGCAAATCAGCTGGACGGATATGGTAACCGCATCGGAAACCGCAGCTGCCAAGGGCGGCAGTCAGATCTATTTGAAGGTGGGGGAAACCCTGTCTGTGACAGATATGGTAAAATCCATCGCAGTCAGCTCAGCCAATGACTGTGCCTGTGCAATGGCGGAGCACTTATCCGGCAGTGAAAGTGCCTTTGTGGACCAAATGAATGCCCGTGCAAAGGAACTGGGAATGAAGGATACCCACTTTGTTAACTGCACCGGACTTGACGATGACCCTGCCGCCGCAGAGCATAAGACCTCCGCTTACGATATTGCCCTGATGTCCAGGGAGCTTTTGAAAAACCATCCGGATATAAAAAAATACACCACCATTTGGATGGATACGGTGCGAAACGGAACTTTTGGTCTGTCCAACACCAACAAGCTGGTGCGATTTTATCCCGGAGCCACCGGACTGAAAACCGGCTTTACCTCCTCCGCTGGTTATTGCCTTTCCGCCTCTGCTCAGCGGGATGGCTTGGAGCTGATGGCGGTGGTGATGGGCTGCGAAACCTCTCAGGAACGGTTTAATGCTTGTAAAGCCATGCTGGATTACGGCTTTTCCAATTTTGCAGTGATCCAGCCGGCAATGGAAAATGAAGGGAAAGTGCCGGTAAAGCTGGGAACAGAAAGCTTTGTGACAGCACAGCCGGGGCAAGAAGAGGCAATGCTCATCGAAAAGGCACAAAAAGGCTTAGTAACCACCCAAATTCAGCTGGAAGAAGAGGTCGCCGCACCGGTGAGCAAGGGTCAGCGGCTGGGAACGATGACCGTAAAAGCCGGGGAACAGATCTTAAAGGAGATCCCTCTGGTTGCAGCAGAAGGGGTGGAACGGCTTTCCTGGGGGCAGGTGTTTTTGAAGGTTCTCAAGAGCCTTGCCCTGTCCAATCCGTAAACAAATCGTTAAATCTGCCGGTGGGCGGTTGCAATCTTGTGTATTTGCAATATAATAACAGTATTCTTATGGGTACGAGGTCTGTATGAACGGATTTGGAAAGTTGCTGCGCCAGGTGGGCGCAAACCTGTCTGCGGGTATGCGGCGGTTTATGATGGGCCGCTACGGAACAGATAAGCTGAATATTGCCATTTTGGTGGCAGGACTGATCACATCTGTTCTGTCTGTCTTTATCCGGTTTCCGTTGCTGGATCTGATTTTGATGCTACTGTCCTATGGCTTAATGTCCTGGGCATTGTTCCGTATGCTTTCCCGCAATACCTACAAGCGGTATCAGGAAAACCGGAAGTATTTAATGCTGGTGCAGCAGTGGAAGGACCGGGAGCATCGGTATTTTGATTGCCCCCGCTGCCATCAGCAGACCCGCGTCCCCCGGGGAAAGGGAAAAATCTCTATCACTTGCCCAAAGTGCAAGGAAAAATTTGTACGCAAAACATAAAGCAGACTGCCCGGCAGTCTGCTTTTTGAATGCAGAATGAAGGTGGTTGCTTTGGGGAGATATTGACAATGGACAAATATGGTGTCTGCTAACGCAGACGGATTGTAATATTGGGATGGGAACCCATCCGCAGCGAACAGGTATCGACTTACACATCATTGTATTTTTTCAGCACTGTGGCGGTGCGGCTGGGAAGATACATTGAGAAGTTGTTTATTCCTGTGTATGATTGATGATAAATTCTGCCCTGACCCCCAAAGGAGAAATCGTCGGTTGACATAACAACTTGGTAGTTTCCTTTTTCAGGAACAGGAATGCCGTAGCCTGTAAAGGATCTTTCCGGGTGAAAATTGAACACAAACAGGACATCCCCTTTTTCATAAACCATCACTTTGTCATCGTTATGGAGATATAACTGTCTGTCCCGATGTTCCAAAATTCCATATTCTTTGGCAAGTGCTACCATAGCCTTTTCAAAGGCGAGAAGATACGGATATTTTAGATCCGGATCGTCGGCTAAGCGCCATTGCCGCCGGCAGTAATGATAGCTCCAGCCATTGCCTTCCCGGGGGAAATCGATCCACTCCGGGTGTCCGAATTCGTTGCCCATAAAGGTCAAATAGCCTTCACCGCCTAAGCTCATTGTCAGAAGTCTCAGCATTTTATGCAGTGCCATTCCCCGATCGATCACAAGACTTCGACTGTTTTTGTGCATATGGTAGTACATTTCCTGATCGCACAGACGGAACATTATGGTTTTGTCCCCTACCAGCGCCTGATCGTGGGATTCACAGTAGCCGATCACCTTTTCTCTGGGTCGGCGGACGGACAGCGCATAATAAATGGCGTTTAAGTCCCAGTGTTCATCCGGCACTTCCTTTAGAAGCCTGATCCAAAGATCCGGTATTCCCATGGCCAGGCGATAATCGAAACCCATACCCCCATCCTCTATGGGCAGGCACAGACCGGGCATAGCAGAGGTATCCTCAGCAATCAAAATGGTGTTTTTGTTTACTTGCCGGGCAAGGGTGGTGGCAAGCTGGAGATATGTGACTGCCTCCACATCTGTATTTTTGGAAAAATATTTTCCATAGTCTGTAAAATTCGTGCCCAGTCCGTGATCGTGATAAAGCATAGAGGTGACGCCATCAAACCGGAAGCCGTCAAAGTGATATTCTGTCAGCCAAAATTTCAGATTGCTCAGCAGAAAATGAAGCACTTCGTTTTTTCCATAGTTAAAGCATTTGGTATCCCAGGCAGAGTGGTTGCCCCGATTTCCTGCGTGGAAAAACTGCCAGGGTGTACCGTCAAATTCTCCCAGTCCCTCCCGGGTGTTTTTACTGGCGTGGGAGTGGACTACATCCAAAAGAACGGCAATCCCCATACTGTGGGCGGTGTCGATCAGCTTTTTCAGATTTTCCGGGCGACCGAACCGGGAAGATGCGGCAAAGAAATTGGTCACTTGATAGCCAAAGGATGCATAGTAGGGATGCTCCATAATCGCCATAATTTGCAAAGTGTTATAGCCCAGCGCCTTCACCCGGGGCAACACATTTTCCCGGAATTGATCATACGTGCCGATGTGTCCTTCCTCCTGTGCCATTCCAATATGGCACTCATAGACAAAAAGCTCTTTTTCCGGAATAAAATCCCCATCTGTCCAGGAAAATTCTTCCGCCGGATCATAAACGACGCCGTTCCAAATGCCGGTTTGCTGATCCTGCACCACATACCGGGCATAGAGGGGGATGCGCTCCAATTCCCGCCCTTCCCGGCAAATGACGGTCATTACCTTCATCCCATCCTGCAAGGTTTTTCGTCCCCGCAAAAACAGTTCAAACACACCGCCACGCTTTTTCTTCATCGGGAAGGCTTTGCGATCCCAGTGGCAAAAATCACCGGTCAGATACATTTCTTCTGCACCGGGCGCCCATTCCCGGTAGTACCAGCCGTTCCGGGTCTTATGAAAGCCGAAATAATGGCTGCCGTTTGCAAACTCCGATAAGTCACCGCCCAGTGCATCCAATTTCTCTTCGTACCGCTGCATCCGGAGGAAGATATCTTCCCGGAAGGGAAGTAATTGCGGGTCATACTGCAAAATCGGGTACATACATCTTGTCCTTTCCTTTTTCTGTGTAGTTTAACCCAACAACTATGTGAAAATGAATGAATTTTGCATTTTGTATTAAAAAAACGAGGGCATTGCCCTCGTTTTTTATCTGTGTTCGCCTAAATAGAACAGAGCCAGTGTGCCGGGACCGGAGTGAGAACCAATTACCGCACCGGTATAGTAGATCAGCACTTCCTTAACGCCGCACTTTTCCTTTAATATCTCTGCCAGATACTCCGCGTCCTCCTGGCAGTCGCCGTGGCAGATAAAGACTGTGTCATTTTCACCGGGCAAAGCAGTTTGCTCCATTTTGTTTGCCAAAGCCTGAATGGAGGCCTTGCGTCCCCGGGCTTTTGCTACATTCACAAGATGACCTTCATCATCCACGTGAAGAACAGGCTTGATCTGGAGCATTGTGCCAACCAGCGCAGTGGCTGCACTGACCCGACCGCCCCGCTTCAGGTACATCAGATCGTCCACAGTAAACCAGTGGCACAAATTGGCTTTATGGTCTTCACACCAGGAAGTCACTTCTTCCAGTGACATACCGGCATCCCGCTTTTTGCAAGCGTACCAAACCAGCAGACCCTGACCCAAAGAGGCACAGAGCGTATCCACCACATTAACGGTACGCTCCGGATATTTCTCTTTCAGCTCGGTAGCGGCAATCACTGCAGACTGATAGGTGGTACTCAGTCCGGAGGAGAAAGTCAATACCAGCGCATCTTCTCCGGCTGCCAGCACAGGCTCAATGACACTTGCCCAGCCATCGGGGTTGGCGGCGGCAGTGGAAGCGATCTCTCCTTCCCGCAGACCTTTATATAAATTCTTCAAAAAAGCTTCCGAAAGATCCATATGGTCCTGACCCTGATAGTGCAGTGACAAAGGGATCATAGAAAGATCCAGCTGATCATACATAATTTCTGGGAAATCACAACAAGAATCGGTGACAATGCGATAAGACATAAAAGAAACTCCTTAAAAAATACTTTACAGTTTTTGCCTGCTGGCATATAATGAAACATAGCCGTATTTTACCACAGCCGTTGCCAAAAAGCCAACCCTGTTTCTGAGAATTGGCAAAAAACAGAGGAACTGGCAGTGGAATTGGGACTCTACCGGCAGTAGAACCAGAGAATTTTTAAGCGGAGGGCGCTTATGACAAAGCTTTTGCTGAAAATATTTGTAAAAAACTATGAAGATACGGAATCCGGAAAGGTCCGGGCAGCCATCGGACAGCTTTCCGGAATTACCGGTATTATAGCCAATGTGCTTTTATTTGCTATCAAATTGTTTGCCGGACTGATCAGCGGATCGGTATCCATTATGGCAGACGCAGTGAACAATCTGTCGGATGCAGCCAGCTCTGTGGTGACTTTGCTGGGCTTTAAGCTGGCAGAGAGACCTGCGGATAAGGACCATCCCTACGGACATGCCCGGTATGAGTATTTATCCGGTCTTGCGGTTGCAGTAATGATTATTTTGATCGGTTTTGAGCTGGGAAAATCTTCTGTGCAGAAAATTTTCAATCCCACAGCGGTGGATTTTTCTCTGCCGGTGCTGATTGTGTTGGTGGCATCCATTGGCATCAAGCTGTGGCTTTCCCTGTTTAACGGCAAGCTGGGTAAAAAGATCCAATCTTCTGCATTGCTGGCTGCTTCTGCAGACAGCCGTAACGATGTGCTGGCAACCGCAGCGGTGCTGGCGGCAGGACTGATTGAGCATTTTACCAGCTGGCAGGTGGACGGCTATATGGGCGCCGCGGTTGCACTGTTTATTTTATATAGCGGCGCAATGATGGCAAAAGAGACCATTAGCCCCTTGCTGGGAGAGAATGCAAGTCCGGAGCTTCGGAACGTAATCGTAAAGACCTTGCAGGAAGCGCCGTTGGTGCTGGGTTATCACGATTTGATGGTTCACGATTACGGTCCCGGTCAGCGATTTGCCAGTTTGCACGTGGAAATGGACCAGCGGGAGGATCCCCTGTTGTGCCACGAGATCATTGATGATATTGAGCGGACTTGCCTGCGGGATCACAATGTGCATCTGGTGATCCATTATGATCCGGTTGCCGTAGGCGACCCCAAGGTGGATGCCCTACGGAAGGTAGTGGAGCAGGCGGTCAAGGGACAGGATGAACGGATGAGCCTCCACGATTTCCGGATGGTACCCGGCACAGGTCATACCAACCTTGTGTTCGATGTGGCAATCCCTATGGAATGGAAGAACCGGGAGGACCAGATCCGTAACGCTATTGCTGACGCGTTGGCAGCATTGCAGGAAGGTACTTATCATACGGTTATCACCTTCGATATGGATGACTTCAACTAAAAAAGACTGGACAGAACATCTTTCGACTGGTATAATATAGAAAAAATCAACAAAAGGGAGCGTGTCCCAATGAAATGTCCGTTTTGCGGTGACCAGGAAAGCAAGGTCGTGGATTCCCGCCATTCTGAGGACGGTTTGAGCATCCGCCGCCGTCGGGAATGTCTTGCTTGCCAGCGTCGGTTTACAACTTATGAGATCGTGGAAAGCCTGCCTATTATTGTGGTGAAACGGGATGGTTCCCGTCAGGGCTTTGATCGGAACAAGATCATCAATTCTATGGTTCGTGCCTTTGATAAGCGTCAGGTGACAACAGAGCAGTTGGACCGAATCGCCACAGAGATCGAGCAGACCATCCAGAACACGCTGGATCGGGAAGTCAGCACCGACAAGATCGGAGAAATGGTTATGGAGCGCATTAAGCCTCTGGATGAGGTTGCCTACATCCGTTTTGCTTCTGTATATCGCCGGTTCCAGGATGTGCGCAGCTTCGTCCACGAGATCGAACAGTTTCTGGAAAAGAAATAAGGAGCAACTATGAATAAGATCACCGAATTGATGGATGGTATGGACCTGACCAAATTGGTGCCGGAATTGGACAGACTGATGGAAAAAGCCAGTTCTATTGCCGGATGGGCTGTTATGCTCGGACCTCTGGTGCTGATAATCCTTGGTCTGCTTTACTTGCTGAAAGCACCCAAGGAAGCCAATCATAGCTTTGGTTTCCGCACCTATTTTGGTATGGGCAGTGTGGAGGCGTGGCAGTACACCCAGCGTCTGGCAGGACTGATCTTTGGCGGATTGGGTATTGTGCTGCTGGTCGTTATGGGTATCGTTTGCCTGACCTTTGGGGGCAATGATACGCTGCAGATTCTGGATAAGGCTGTGGCTTGCCTGATTTGGGAAGTGATTCTCATTGGCATTGCCTGTGCAGGAATCGTGTTACATATTACATTGCGCTATGACAAAGAGGGCAATAAAAGAAAATAAATGCAAAAAGCAACCGGACATCCGGTTGCTTTTTCAGCGCCTTCAGCGATGGAGCGGACACACTCATTTTGCATAAAAAATCCCCGACCGACGGTCGGGGATTTTTATTTCATCAGATCTCTTTGTACATTGTTACCGCATCGTCCTTGCGGACATTGTCGGCAACCAGCGTTACCTCCACGGCTACGGTTCTGGGGCCCATTGCAATCTCAAGACGATCGCCGACCTTCACATCGTAGCTGGCTTTAACCACTCTGCCGTTAACACTGATACGCCCGTTATCGCAGGCTTCATTGGCAACGGTCCGGCGCTTAATCAACCGGGAGACCTTCAGATACTTGTCCAGGCGCATCTTATTTTGCGACAGCGTCCTTCAAAGTCTTGCTTGCCTTGAAAGCGGGCAGGCGAGTTGCGGGGATCTGGATGGTCTCCTTGGTACGGGGGTTGCGGCCGATGCGAGCTTCGCGAGCCTTAACCTCGAAGATACCGAAACCGGAAACCTGAACCTTGTCGCCCTTAACCAGGGACTCGGTGATGGATTCGATGGTTGCGTTGATGACGCACTCAGCGTCCTTCTTGGTCAGACCGGTCTTTGCTGCAACAGCAGCGATGAGTTCTGTCTTGTTCATAATAATTTACCTCTTTTCCAAATATTTGGTACTTAGACAGTATCACATTTTCCCTTGAATTTCAAGGGTTTTTTTGTGATTTTTTCAAATTTTTCCAGAGAATTTATTGTTTTTCTGTAAAAAAGTTATAAGTGTAGGAGTTTTGCAATGCGATCGCCCTTGGGAAGAAGCTGACAATCCTCTTTTTTGATGGACTTAAACAGTACAACTCCGGCAAAATAAACTACGACACCCACCACGATCGGACCGCCGCACAGGATCACACTGCTGGCATCTTCTCCGAAAATTCGGGTCAGAAGCAGTGTGCATCCATAAACTGCGCCGCCCATCAGTGCAGCAGGCAGCACCGGACGCAACAGATTTCGCAGCAGGGCAGGCTTTTGGGGAACCAGCTTGCGGATGGCGAACAGGTTCAACACCGCAATACCGCCATAGCCTAAGATCGCACCGATGGGTGCGCCCAGAATACCGATGGCAGGATTACCAACAAGAATATACACAACAGCCAGCTTGATAATGCCGCATAAAAGCATATTGATCACCGGAACGTGGGCATAGCCGTGGGACTGCAGCAGCGCATTGGTATACTGAATGATCGCATACAGGAAGATGCTGATGCCTAAAAGAGCAAGAAGCTGTCCACCCAGCACCAGATTGCTTCCGGTATAGCCACCCAACAGTGCCATTACCGGCTGACCCAGCACAAACAGACCTACCGTACAGGGCAGGCTCAAAAGACCTGTGATCCGGGCTGCGGACTCCTCTGTTTCCCGAACAGCCTGGTCCTTTTTCAGGGTCAGATTGGAAGTGATCGCCGGAATCACACTGACGGTGATGGGGATGATGAAGGCACAGGGCATATTAAAAATGGTCTGCGCCATATTGTAGATGCCCTTTAAGACGGTAGCTGCCTTTTGGGCATCCACCTCCGATGTCACCATCTGGCCCATATACTGATTGCTGCCAATGAGGTACACCAGCCGATCCATATACAGTCCGGACTCCACCACAGTCAAAAGCTGCAAACCGGCAGAACCGATGGTAATGGGAACGGCAATAGCCAGCAGCCCTTTTGCAGTAGCACCGAAGCTGCTGACTTCTTCCCCGGTTTGGGGAAGTTCTCCATAAGAGGGAATGAACTTTCTTCTCAGGTAAAGCACAGAGAAGATACAGCTGACAGTTACACCTAAAATAGCACCGCCGGCAGCAAGGGAAACACTGCTGGTAATATGCATAATGGCAATGGCAGCACTCAAACCTACCAGAAGCTTAAAAACAGCCTCCATCATCTGGGAATTAGAGGTGGGGCGCATATTGCCCTGACCCTGGAAAAATCCCCGATAGGCAGAGATCAATCCCATCAGCAGTGCACAGGGGGCAAGGCTGGCTATGGCAGCCCAAGCATCCGGCTGATTTAAGGTATTTGCCAACCACCGGCAGCCAAAGAGCATAAAAAGGGTGCTGACAACGCCTAAGCCAAGAAAGATCCCCCGGGCAGTTCCATAGATTCGCCGCACCTGATTGTAATGCCCCAAAGCACTGGCCTGACTGATCATCCGGCTCATTGCCACAGGCAGTCCGGCGGTAGAGATCATCAAAAGCACCGCATAAATATCATAAGCCGTTGTAAAATAGGCATAGCCTTCTGCACCGATCACTGCATTTAAGGGCAGCTTATACAGTGCGCCAATAAGCTTTACCACAGCAGTGGCTATGGCCAAAAGTGCCGCGCCGTGAAGGAAGGTTTGCTTTTTGGAGGTTTCAGACATAATTTACTCCTTTTCCATAAACAGCCGATCAATGGCATAACCGGTCAGGTCTTCCATCACAGCCTTCAGGTCAATGGTGGGGAAATGTCCGTTCTGGTACAGAATTTTGCCCCGAACCATTGTGAGTGCCACATCACCGCCCTTTGCTGAGAAAGCAAGGCTGCGGAACACATCGTGACAGGGGATGAGATGGGGAGCGGAAAAATCCACCAAAATCAAATCCGCATCCATTCCCTCTTTCAGCATACCGGTATCTTCTGCCCGCCCCTGTGCTCTTGCGCCGCAGACGGTTGCCATCATTAAAATGGCCTGGGAGGGCATTGCGTCGGCATCCCCACCGGCAAGTCGGGCAGCACCGGCGGCAGCGCGCATAACTTCAAACAGATCCAGATTGCCTGCTTCCACCGCACCACCGGTACCCAGTGCCACATTCATACCGGCTTTAACACACTTTGCAATGGGGGTGGTGGGCAGACCCACCTTGGCATCAGCAAGGGGAGTTGCAGCAACGGAAGCTTTTTTCTTGCCCAGAAGAAGCTGTTCTCCTTCTTCCAAATGGGCGCAACCGGCAGCCAGCACCGGGACATTGAATACCCGGTGGCAGTTTAATAGCTCTGCAGGACCTAAGCCGGTCCTGTCTGCGCAGGATTCTGCTTCTTCCTGCGTCTGTGCCAGATGCAGCTGGAAGCCAAGACCTTTTTCTGCGGCAAAATCAGCAAGACCCTCCCACAGAGGGTAGTTGCTGGTGTATTCTGCGTGGATACCTGCATCGATCTTAATGCGTCCGTTGTCGTGACCGTGCCACTTGTCGACTACCCGGCAAAGCTCCTTGCACTGTTCGTCGGTTTCAAAATCAAAGGGCTCGTTTTCGTCTAAAAAACGATTGGCAGAAAGGGCAATATTTGCCTTAATGCCCGCATCGGCTGCTGCCTGCGCCACTGCTTCCGGATAATAGTACAGATCGGAAACCGAGGTAATACCAAAACGCAGACATTCTGCAATGCCCAAGGAGGCAGAGGCTTTAGCGCACCGGGAATCCATTTTGGCTTCCTTTTGGAGCAGCTGCTCCAACGCCTCTCGCCTTCCGGTATCATCCCAAAGGGTGCGCAATGCGGTAGTGGCAAGATGGGTATGGCAGTTTACAAGACCGGGCATTGCCACCATACCGGTACCGTCAATGATGGTAGCTGGTTGCTGCTGGGGAGCGGTTTTCCCAATATAGGAAATTTTACCCCCTTCAATGCCTAAAAATGCACCGAACAGCACATCCATTTTTTCATTCATCGTCACAACAGTGACATTTGAGATCAAAGTATCCATATATACATCCTTTCCAAGG
The DNA here is from genome assembly GCA_045656945.1 of Faecousia sp. Lineage (GTDB taxonomy): Bacteria > Bacillota > Clostridia > Oscillospirales > Oscillospiraceae > Faecousia. The sequence continues at coordinate 34,423 of JAZOSD010000005.1, read as the reverse complement.
ATCTATTGTCCATTGTCAACTTATTCGCAACACACAGTGGTGTTAAAGCATTGTAAACAGTTCTTCTTTCTGCTTAAGAACGCTGTCAATTTGTTCAATATACTGTTCCGGGAATTTGGGATTGTGGAAACGCTGCAGCGAGCCGTCAGGCAGATTTACTTTGTTCATACCGCCACCGCCCAGGGATAAAATGGTGTGCATTTCCTCCATCATGTAGATGTTATACAAACAGTCCCGCCCATCCCGGCTCCAGCCTACATTTTCAAAGCTGCCGGACATATATTTCTGCCGGTACAGATAATAAGGCTTGTAGCCAAGGCTGCGAAGGGTTTCGTTGGCGTATTCAACCATCTGTGCCGCCTCTTCCCAACCGGGCAAATTACCCCGTTTTTCAAACAGGTCTGCACCCTTTTTCAGGGCAAGGGTATGGACTGTGATGTTGGAAGGATTTAAGCTTGCAACGGTGTCAAGACTATGGCAGAACCCGGAAAGATCGTCCCCCGGAAGTCCTGCGATCAGGTCCATATTGATATTTTCAAAGCCGGCATCCACCGCTTCCCGGTAACGCAAAAGCACATCTTCTGCGGTATGGGGTCTGCCGCTTGCCCGCAGAACACTGTCCACCATACTCTGAGGATTGATGCTCATACGGTCTGCCCCGTGACGGTGAATGCTTTGCAGCTTTTCTTTTGTCAGGGTGTCCGGTCTGCCTCCCTCCACTGTAAATTCTATGCAGCGGCTTAAATCAAAGCTGCTGCCAATACAGTCCAGCAGCTGCGCCATTTGGGGTTCTGATAAGGTGGTTGGTGTACCACCGCCTATGTATATGGTACGAACTGTGCGCCCGGAACTTTCCAAAAGTTTTCCGGTAAAGGCAAGTTCTTTGTATAGTGCTTCCAAATAGGGGGATAAAAGCTCCGTCCGTTTGCCTACACTGCGGCTGACAAAACTGCAGTAGGCACAGCGGGTGGGACAAAAAGGAATGCCCACATACAGAGAAATATCCTGTGGGGACAGCAGGCTTGCCGCCCGGACTGTGGACCGGGAGCAATCCAGTGCCAATTCCCGCCGGGGTTGGGTTACAAAGTAAACATCCTGCAAAAGCTTGTCTGCCGAGGCTTCTGTACCGCCCTCCAGAAGATGCTTTGAGGTGATTTTTGTGGGACGAACCCCAGCCAGCGCGCCCCAGGCAGGCACAGCAGAAAGATGGGGCAGCGCCGCAAGATAGTAACTTTGCTGCAAGATCTGCCGACGCAGGCGCACTGTTTCTTCTCCTGCCTTCAGTCTGCGGCTGGCGCGGGTGGTTTTTCCTTTTAATGTGATCTTTGTCACCGCTGTGAGCCAGCTTTTTCCCCGGTGCAAAGTAGAAACAGCCTCGCCCTGATCTTCCACAGAAAACAGAGCCATTTGCAGTTGTTCCACAGCGTATTGATCCTGATGTCCCACAAGCGTCAGTTTCATAAAGGTTCCTCGTTTATTTCATATAGGGGTTGAATTGCTTTTCGTCACCTAAGGTGGTAGATGGGCCGTGACCGGGATAGACTTTATAATCCTTTTGCAAGTCCTTCAGCCGTCGGAGGGATTTGAGAATGGTTGCCCAGTCACCGCCGGGCAGATCCGTTCTGCCACAGGAGTCCTGAAACAGGGTATCCCCTGTAAACAGCGCATCTTCTGCCATAATGCAAACTGAGCCCGGGGTGTGACCCGGTGTATGGAGAATTTTCAGGGAGATATCTGCCAGCGTGAGCACATCTCCTTCACCATAAGTATCTGTATAGAAAATCGGGCCGTTGGTCATCTGGGGCGGCATAGAAAGATCCTCCGGGCAGATATAAACCTGACAGTCAGTCTCAGCAGCCAAATAACGAACACCACCTACGTGGTCAAAATGACCGTGGGTCAGCAATATGGCTGCAATGGTTTTTCCCTGTGCCTGCCGGATAATTTCCTCCGACTCATAGCCGGGATCGATCACAATACAGCTATTGGAATTTTCTTTGCTGACAATATAGCAATTTGTTTGATATGCCCCCAGAGGCAAAGTAGTAATATGAAGCATAAACAGGTCTCTCCTGATATGTCACCGGTTTGCGGTGACAAAAAATAATTATTATCTTCTGGGTGTATCCATTAACTGATCCGTATCCAAAATAAGGGTCACAGGGCCGTCGTTGATGGATTCCACCTGCATATCCGCACCAAACTGACCGTGCTGAGGTGGATAGCCAAGTTCCTGACAGATTTCCAGAAATCGTTGGTACATAGCGTTTCCCAGCTCCGGATTTGCGGCATCTGTAAAGCTGGGGCGGCGTCCCTTGCGGCAGTTGCCGTAAAGGGTAAACTGGCTGACAACCAGTACCTGACCGCCCACATTGCTCAAGCCTAAATTCATTTTTCCGTTTTCGTCCTCAAAAATCCGCAGACCCAGTGCCTTTTCCGCCAGATACCGGCATTCTTTCTCGGTATCCTCCGGACCGACACCCAGCAAAATCAGAAAACCTTTCCCGATTTTTCCAACGATCTTTCCGTCAATAGACACAGATGCAGACTTTACTCTTGTCAATACCGCTCTCATAGTTGCACTCCTTAATTGTCAATCATCAATTGCTTAGTTCTGTCCCCGGCGGGAGCCAACTACATCCCGGATGTTTAAGAGCTTATTGCGGATAGAATCCAGCTCCGCCACATCCCGCACTTCAAAACGAACCGTAAATACGCTGTGACCGTCGGGCATATCCTTGCCGTTAAGCTCCTTGACCCGAATGCGGTTGGTTGTCATAACCGTAGCCACATCCAACAAAAGACCATCTCTTGTAATGCAGTCCAGCTCCAGTGTGGTTTCAAATGGCTGATCGTCCATATTTGCCCAGCGGACACGCACCCAGCGGGCGGCCTGGATCGGCTCATCCCGGTGTGCCGCATTGGGGCAGTCTGCTCTGTGGACACTGACGCCGAAGCCTTTGGTGATGAAGCCGGTGATGGCATCTCCGGGAACGGGAGCGCAGCACTTGGCAAATTTGATCATACAGGAATCGATATCTTCCACGATCACACCGTTGACGGCATGGCGATTGCGTTTGGAAGCCTCAGAATCCGGATGGGTACGCAAGGGATTCTGGTACTGGCTCTTTTCATTACTCTGGGTCTTAAGCGCCCGGGTAATGTCATCCCGGATGCGACCCACTGCCTTCACGGCAGTTAGTCCGCCGTAGCCGATGGCGGCATACATATTGTCCCAGCTGTCGAATGCCAGCTTTTTCAATAGCTGGGGACTTACCTCCGGATCAATGGTGATACTCAAAGGCAGACCAACCCGGCGCATTTCAGCTTCAAAGGAAGCACGGCCATAGGTGATGTTTTCGTCCCGGCGTTCCTTCTTGAACCACTGCTTGATCTTAGTGCGGGCCTGGTTGGATTTGCAGATGTTCAGCCAGTCACGGCTGGGACCTTTTGCCGTTTTGGAGGTGATGATCTCCACAATATCGCCGTTTTTCAGAGTGGTGTCAATATTGCAGATCCGGTTATTTACTTTTGCTCCGGTGAGAGAATTGCCAACACCGGAGTGGATAGCATAGGCAAAGTCAATGGGTGTAGAGCCGGCAGGCAGGGAAACAATTTTTCCCTTAGGGGTGAACACAAAGACCTCGTCATCGAACATATCGATTTTCAAGGATGTCACATAGTCCTCTGCATCGGTATCCTGCTGACTTTCTAACAAGCGGCGAATCCACTCGAAATCCTTTTCGTCACTGCCTTCGCCACCCTGCTTGTATTTCCAGTGGGCAGCAATGCCGTATTCCGCCGTTTCATGCATTTCCCAGGTGCGGATCTGCACCTCAAAGGGAATGCCCTGTCTGCCGATGACGGTGGTGTGCAGACTCTGGTACATATTAGGCTTGGGCGTGGAAATATAGTCCTTGAACCGACCGGGTACAAGATTAAACAGATCATGGATATGACCTAATACATTATAGCAGTCAGGGATGGTGTCTACCACAACCCGGAAGGCATAAATATCATACAGTTCGTCAAGAGTCTTCCCCTGCACCTGCATTTTCCGATAGATGGAGTATACATGCTTGATCCGTCCATAGGTTTTACTCTTGATTCCTGCACCGGACAGACGCTCTGTGATTCGCTCCTTAATTGCCTGCATAAAGGCCTCGTCATGCTCTTTGCGGGCAGTCAGGTGGGAGGTAATATCCTCATAGTCCGCCGGATCCAGATACCGCAGGGCAATATCCTCCAGCTCCCACTTGATTTTTTGCATACCAAGACGATGGGCAAGGGGTGCGTACACATCCATTGTTTCCCGGCACTTTTTAATCTGTTTTGCAGGGGTCTGATACTGCATCGTGCGCATATTGTGCAGGCGGTCTGCGATCTTAATGAGCACCACCCGGATGTCCTTGGACATAGCCATAAACATCTTGCGCAGATTTTCCATCTGCGCCTGCTCCGTGCTGGAGAAATTGGCACGGGTCAGTTTGGTAACACCCTCCACCATCTCTGCAGTGGTCTGCCCGAACAGTTGGGCGATCTCGTCGAAGGAGGCATCGGTGTCCTCAATGCAATCGTGGAGGAGAGATGCCAGCACGGCTTCCAGATCCAAGCCCATTTCTGCAACGATTTGGGCAACCGCCAGCGGGTGGATAATATAGGGAGAACCGTCTTTTCGCTTTTGCTCCTTATGTTTTTCGGAAGCATAAGCAACTGCCTTGTCGATCCGATCCATATCCACACCGGGCAAGTGCTTGCAAACCGTCCGGCGCATAGCTTCATAATGTTCTTCGTAACTTTCCAAGTTTATCAGCTCTCTTTCACAGCGGCTAAATGCTGTATGGTCCGACTTTGATTCAAATCAGCCTTTCCCTGACGGGGAAGCAGCCGGATCGAAATATTTTTATGATGCTGCTGGATGGAAATGAGCTCCACATCGGAGAAAACATCCAGACAAGTCAGCAGTTTTTCCAGACTCAGGGGTGTTCCGGACCAGCGCACGATCTTTCGGCACAGGCACAGAGGAGTTTCCTGCAGGGTATCGATACAGAAGTTGGAAAGATATCGCCAGATCATACCCAAAGTGGAACGGTCCGGAAGAAGTATAGCTGCCTGGGCGGGGGTAATCGTTCCTTTTTTTAAGGCGCGGTAGTTTTCATATTCCCAGGAACATTCTGCCTGACAGGAAGGACGGATATCTGTCACATTCATTTGCACAGACCGCTCCCCACGGAAGTCATTGACCTGAGGATTAAAGGCAACATCCACCATTTCGCCCTGTGCAACAGAGGCACTTTCCGCGTTGGCGGAGAAATAAATGGCGTTAAAACTATACCGGCTGTTTCGCAGTTGCAGACGCATATGCCGACCGCCGCCTACTTGCATAATTCGGTCGATGATCATATTTTTCATCACCAATACCGGCTTGGGACAGCCGTTTCCGCTGGGCTCCAGCACATTCAGGGATTCCACATTGGGAAGTGTCAGCAGCTCCGGAGGAACCACACAGTCGGCTTCCAGCACAGTGCGCGGGCCGCTACCGGTGTAATATTCCCGGGCAAGGGCACTGATTTCCTGGCGGAAGGCGGGAATCTGGGCGCGATTGATGGTAAAACCGGCGGCAAGCTCGTGCCCGCCGTAGCTTTCCAGAAGGTGGGAAAGCCCGGTCAGGGCAGAAAAGAGGTTGAAGCCGCCGTAGCTGCGGGAGCATGCTTTACCGTGCTCCCCGTCCAGACAGATCAGGAAGGTGGGGCAGCAGTATTCTTCTGCAATGCGGCTGGAAACAATACCGACTACGCCCTGATGCCAACCCTCGTCTGCCAAAACGATGGCATCGGGAGACTGATCCTCCGGCAGCATTTCCACAGCCTGCCGGTAGATTTCTGATTCCACAGCCTGCCGCTTGCGATTAAGCTCACAAAGCTTCTTGGCAAGGGAGGTTGCTTCCTGGGGATCATTCGTCAAAAACAAATTAACAGCCAGATCGATCTGACCCATACGGCCAGCAGCATTGATCCGGGGGGCTAAGATATAGCCGATGGTGGTGGCGGAAAGATTGGGGCGGTCACAGCTGCTTTGTTCCATCAGTGCGGCAATGCCCATCCGGGGACGCTGACGCAAAGCGTCAAGACCCCGGGAAACAAACACCCTGTTTTCCCCTTCCATAGGCATAACGTCTGCCACAGTGCCCAGACACACCATATCCGCGTAGTCCCGCAAAACTTTTTCCTGATCGCCGCACAGGGCGCTTGCCAGCTTAAAGGCAACACCTACACCGGAAAGTCCTTTGTGGGGATAGCCACCGTCCTTCCGATGGGGGTCTACCACAGCAACAGCCTCCGGCAGAATATCCTTGCATTCGTGGTGATCGGTGATCACCAGATCGATACCCAGCTGATGGCACAGATTGGCTTCTTCCACGGCAGTGATGCCGCAGTCCACCGTGATGATCAGGGTAATGCCCTGCTGGTGGAGCTGGTTGATAGCAATGGGGTTTAAGCCATAGCCCTCCTCCAGCCGTCCGGGGATATAGGGGGTGCAGTCTGCACCCATACGACGCAGAAAGTCTGTGAGCAAGCAGGTGGCGGTGATGCCGTCCACATCATAGTCGCCAAAAACAGCGATTTTTTCACCCCGTTCCAGGGCAAAACCTACCCGTCCTGCAGCCAAAGCCATATCGGTCATCAAATAAGGATCGTGCAGGGGGGCGTTGCAGTCTAAGTATTTGTGAGCCTGTTGGGGGGTTACAATTCCCCGGGAGGCCAGCACCATAGCGGAAAGGGGCGCATAGCCACCTCCCACCAGGGCATTGACCGCATCCATCTTCGGTTCACCAGCGTTCCAAATTCCGTACTTCAAAGCATAACACATCCAATTTTATCATTTCTGTCTATTATAACAAAAACAGACGCATTACACAATACCTTATTTCAATTGTCAATGGTGAAAGACTTTGCAGCGGCGGCAACCATAGGAGCAAGGAGCATTCCCAAAATCCCGAACAGCTTAAAACCTGCGTAAAAAAATACAAGGGTCACCAGCGGGTCAAGACCCAGCTGCTTTCCCAGCAGCTTCGGCTCCAGGACAGTTCGGGTCAATAAGGCAGCTGCATAGGTGCAAAGAAGTCCGGTGGCAAGAAAGGTTTTCCCCTGCAAAAGGGAAATCATCGCCCAGGGAATCAGCACTGTACCTGTGCCCAAAATGGGAACAGCATCTACCAAGGCGATGGGAAGCGCCCATACCGGCCCAAAGGAAACGCCAAAAAGAAACAAACCGGCAGCCACGATCCCGTAAGTGATGCCCATCAGCTTTAGCTGCGCCCGCAGCCAGGCTCCCAATGTCAAACGTAGCTTTTTCAAAGCAGGCAGATAATGTTCGTGCCATTTTCTCGGGATCTTTTGCTGAAGGAATTGTCGGATACGGGGCAAGCGGACAGAGATCATAAACCCGGCTAATATTCCGGTGGCAAGGCTGATTGCTCCACCCGGTATCCACCCGAGAAGGCTGCTGAGCATTCCGGGCAGACGGCTGGTGAGTTGGGAAAGAAAAGCACTGCTGCTGCCAAAAAGCTCCAGCACCAAACGGGTGAGCAATGTGCGAAAACCGTCCGGTGCCCGGTCGGCAATACCAATCAGCCAGTCCTGGAGCAGAGAAAGTCCCTGCCCTACTGTTTCCTGCACATTGGGGATCGCTCCGGCAAGCTGACCCAGTTCTTTTACCGCCAATGCACCGGCTAGATATAAGGTTGCGCCAAACAGAATCATTGTGGCGCTTACGCCGATCCCGGATGCCAGCGCCCGAGGCAGATGCAACTTTCGTACCCCCAGATTCACTGCCGGTTCTGCGCCAAAAGCAATCAGCGTTCCCAGTAAAAAGGGCATCAGCACCGGACCCAGATAGCGAAGCAGCAGCAAGCCGGCAACAAAAGCGGCTACAGCAGTCAAAATCTTGCGCAAAAAGGATGTGGACATTCGTTCTCCTTTCGTGTTCGCTTTGGGATAAATCCCTTGATTTTTTGGAAAATTGTGATATAATATTCAAAGACCGCGCTGAAAATTGATGTAAAATCACAAAAATCAGGAGGCAGACCAATGGGAAAAGACCCGAAATACTATATTGTAGAAGCATCTGCTTTACCGGAAGTTTTTTTGAAGGTGGTTGAGGCTAACCGACTGCTGTTAACCGGTCAGGCGAAAACGGTTCATGAAGCGACCCGTATGATGGATATTAGCCGCAGTGCTTTTTACAAATATCGGGATGCGGTGATTCCTTTCCAGAATATGATGACAGGCCGGATTATTACCTTCCAGCTACTGTTACACGATGAACAGGGTCTGCTGGCACAGGTCTTGGATGTATTTACCCAGACCCACGCCAATATTATTACCATCAATTCAATCGTTCCCACCAATGGCTGCGCGGTTGTTACTATTTCCGCAGAAACAATGGAGCTGACAGTACAGATCGAGGAGCTGCTGCGTATGCTGCGGCAGGTTGCGGGAGTGATCAAGGCAGATATTCTTGCTGGTTAAAATTGGATTATAAGGGCTCGTTGCAAAATGCAACGGGCCCTTTACAGTATATCCAGTTTCTGGAAAACAATACCCGGTTTTCCACTTGGCAAAAAAACACCGATATGCTATAATGCTGAAAAACAGCAAGGAGCAATTTATGGAAAGCGAATTGAAGACATCATATAAAAAGAGACTTTTTTACAGCAGTTGTATCAGCGCACTGGTGTTGCTGCTTTTAACAACCATTCTGTTGATAGGAAACAAAGCAAGGCGCGCCCCCACACCAACGGAAGAAACAAAAGAACATACAACCCAGCAGGAAAAGGAAGGATTGCCGGAAACCATGGGGGTCATCCCAACGGAAAATCCTTTGCAACCGGAAGATTTTGCATATGAGGGTCAATACCTGACCTGCGTGAATATGCCTGCCCGATTGGGGGTGGATGTTTCCTTTTGGCAAGGGGATATTGATTGGCAGCAGGTAGCGCAGGCGGGAATGGAATTTGCAATGATCCGCTTGGGTTACCGGGGAACGACAAAAGGCGGATTGGGTGTGGATGACTATGCCCAAATCAATTATGAAAAGGCAACCGCGGCAGGCTTACAGACAGGCGGCTACTTCTTTTCTCAGGCAGTCACCCCGGAGGAAGCTGTGGAAGAGGCGGAATTCGTGCTGGAAATGATACAGGGTTGGGATTTTCAAATGCCCATTGTTTACGACTGGGAATATGGAGGCGCAGACAGCCGCACAGCGAATATGGATGCCCGCACCCTGACGAACTGCGCCTTGGCTTTTTGCCGCACCATTGAGCAGGCAGGCTACGAGGCTATGATCTACTTCAATGAAAACCAGTCCCATAAGGATATGTATTTAGGAGAGCTGACAGACTATCGGTTTTGGCTGGCACAGTATGAAGAAATGCTGGATTATCCCTATCAGGTGGATATGTGGCAGTATACCTGCACCGGCACAGTTCCCGGCATCGAAGGGAATGTGGATATCAATTTGCTGTTTGATTATTCATAAGAAAGGGACTGTCTTGTCAGACAGTCCTTTTTTGACGGGAAACACAGAGGAATTTCAGTTTGACGGGTTGTTTAACATTCTTAACGTACAATCTGGCAAAGGGATTCCTAAGGGGGAAGCGGAGGAAATGTTGTTCTAGAATAATCCGATCTGCTTCCCCCTTAGGCCGTCTGGAGAGTCCGAGAACCATACGGAAGGTTCTCGGCGACTCTTTGCATACTTTCTCGTCGGTGAGAAAGTATGATATTCCTTTTGCAAACAGGAGAATACCACGTCGCTTCGCTCTTGGCAATGACACGGTTGTCGATAGGTTTCCGTTCTGTCGGACTGCCCGTCAAGCTGAAATTTGAAAAATCAGGAGGCGTCTTAATGAAAGACACCTCCTGGTTTTTATCCTTCAGTTTTCGGGCCGGCAGGTTTTTTGTGTCTGCGGCGATAACGGTTCTTGTTAGTTTTCTTGGGAGCATCTCCGGTGCCCTCGGCAACTTTGGGTGCTTCCTGTACCGGCTTTTGGGTAGGGTTGGCAGCTTGTTCGCCGGCAGGCTTCGGCTTGTGGTGTTTCTTGCGGCGGGAGCGGCTCTTTTGTGGCTCCTTGACTTCTTCTGCGCTTTCTGCAGAAGTAGTCTGCTCTTCGGCAATGGTTTCATCGCTGTAACGGAACTTTATGGAGTCCAGCAGAAGCTCCGCATCTTCTTTTGCCTTTTGCACCCGTTTTTTTGCACCGGAAATGGGGGCAAGGTCAGCGGGGATCGGGGGGTCGGTCTTTTTTGCCTTGCCATTACGCAAAACGGCAATATCTGCATTGGAATAAACCTCGGTAGTTTCCAGTGCGCCTTCCATTTTCACTTTTACCCGCTGGCGCAGCAGATCGATTTCCACCACCGTTCCTCTGCCGTCCGGTGTGTCCACAAAGGAGTCCAGCTTGGGACTGTTACGGATCAGGTCCTCGTAAGCATCCTGCTCGTATTTCAGACAGCACATCAGTCTGCCGCAGGTGCCGGAGATCTTGGTAGGATTCAGGCTCAAATTTTGGGTTTTTGCCATTTTAATGGAAACCGGCTGGAAATCATCCAAAAAGCTTGCGCAGCAGAAGGGTCTGCCGCAAATACCCAAACCGCCTACCATCCGTGCTTTATCACGGACACCGATCTGCCGAAGCTCAATACGGGTGTGGAATACGCTTGCCAGATTTTTCACCAGCTCCCGGAAATCCACCCGCTCATCGGCGGTGAAGAAAAACAGGATCTTGCTGCCGTCAAAAGAACATTCAGCGCTTACCAGCTGCATATCCAGCTGCAGCTGGTCGATCTGCTGCAGGCAAACCTGATAAGCTTTCCGCTCTTTTTCCTGATTTTCAGCGGCGATCTTTTTATCCTGCACATTGGCAAGACGCAAAATGGGTCGTAGTGGCGCAACCACATCCTTTTGGGGAATATGGTGATTGCCGGCTGCACAGATGCCGTATTCCGGACCCCGGGCGGTGTCCATAATGACCGCATCACCGGTGTTGCAGGTGATGCCGTGGGGATCAAAATAATAAACCTTTTGTCCGGGACGGAACTGAATATCTACCACTTCTACAGTGGCAGGTGTCTGATTTTTTTCGTTGTTCATTGGTATACTCCTATCTTAGGGTCCATTCCAGATAGCCGCAAACGGCGGCAACGGATACATTTCCCTGGGTATATTCGATTGCTTTTTGCAGATGTTGGATGGCATTTGTCAATTCCTGAGAGCTGCGGGAGGTGCTGAGGGTTTGGGCGGCGGGGGAAAGGGCCTGCACACCATAACGGCACACCAATGCACTTTCCAAAAGTTGCACCCATTCCTGAAAGACCGGGAGAATTTGATCCCGCTTCCACTTTTCCATAGGTACCAGCACCTGCATCAGGCCAATGGTATCTTTGCTGGCAAAACTGCGGGCAAAATCTTCTGTTTGGGGAGTGATGGCAGTTCCGCTTTCCAGAAGCTTCAGTGCCTGACCCAGATAGCCACCGGACCGGGCAATGGCACCGGTAAGCTGGGCGTTATCTGCATCGGGAAATTTTTCGGAAAGCTTTCTGCGCAAAAGTGGCTCCGGCAAGGCGGTCAGTGCCAGCTCTGTGCTTCGGGAGCGAATGGTGGGCAGCAGCTTTTCCGGATTGTCCGACAGCAGCAAAAACACACCGTAGCTGGGGGGTTCTTCCAGAATTTTCAGCAGAGAATTCTGACCTTCTATTCGCATCTCCTGAGGGAAAATATAAATCTTTTTGTCTCCTTCGTTGGGGCGGATAAACATATCGTCCCGCATATTTCGAACAATATCCACCGCCACGGTTTTATGCTCCGGATCGGTCACCGTGATCACATCCGGATGATTGCCGGAAAAAACCTTCCGGCAGGCGGGACATACGCCACAGGGGGCATTCTCCTTTTTGCAAAGGAGTGCCGCGGACAAAAGGGTGGACAGGGTATGCTTTCCCGAACCTTCCGGTCCGCAGATCAGGTAAAAATGGGATGTACGGTCGCGGCTGATGCTGCTGCGCAGATTTTCTTTCAGCCGTTCGTTGCCCAGCAGTCCTTCAAACCCCATACTGACCTCCAAAAAAGATTTAATAATGCATTATAACATATTTTTTCTTGCTTTACTACCCTTGGGTAATTTCACCGGCAAGGTTTTTTTGGAACAGATCCCGAATCTGCTCCTGACCAAGGCCCTGACCGATCGCCCACATCAGCTTCGTCATAGCGGCTTCCGAGGTCATATCTTTTCCCTGAATAACACCCATATCCAAAAGACGGTTGCCAACCTGATAGACCCGCAGATCGGAGCTGTCATACAAGCACTGGGTGGTGACAACAACGCTGACACCGGCCTCCACGGCACGCTGAATTCCGGAAAGTCCCTGATTGAGTACGTTAAAGCCACCCAGACCAAAGGCTTCGATCACAATGCCCTTGCAGCCCAAGCCTAAAAGAGCATCAAAAATTTCCGGAGTCAGGCCGGGGGTGAGCTTGAGCAAAAATACATCCTTGCTGATGGCGTCCTGCAGCTGAGGTGTACCGGAAACAACAGGAAGGATCTTCTCATTTACCACCAGACCACGGTGGGTGACAACAGCGGCATAGCGGGAATTGACGCTTTCAAAAGCGGCAAAATCCGATGCCCGCACCTTCACAGCCCGGCAGCCAAGCATAACCTTCCGGTCAAAAGCAACGAACACACCGGGATGATCGGACGCTGCCATAGAAAAGGCTGTACGCAAATTGTCCGGACCGTCGGAGAAGGGGTCGGCAAGGGGAAGCTGTGAACCGGTAAAAACCACCGGTATATTGATATTTTGTAGCATAAAGGTCACAGCGGAAGCGGTGTATGCCATGGTGTCTGTGCCGTGGGAAACTACAATGCCGTCGTAAAGGTCTTTTTCCCTATAAATGTGCCGGGCAATCTGCTGCCATTCCTCCGGACGGATATTGGAGGAATCCAGACACATCACATCCTCCACAGAAATATCATAATAATCACGAAACTGATCGATCTGCTGCTGCATGATCCGGGAATTGCGAGGCTCTAAGCCTTCCTCACCGGGAAGGCAGGCGATGGTGCCGCCGGTGGTCAGAAGCAAGATCCGTTTCTTTTGTTCCATAGGTTTGACCTTCTCTTTCTATTTTTCCAGTCTCCATTATAACGGCAACAGGCAAAAATAGCAAGAAGAAACTGCCTGTGTGTTTTACACACAGGCAGTCAGCGATTTTATTTGTGTTCCTGTTGGGAAAGGATGCGCTTTTTGTCCTTATCTGCCAGACCGTACATCACCGGATACAGCAGTAGCATTACGCCGGAACCAATACAGCAGATCCAGAAAAAGAGATCATAAGAGCCGGTTGCATCGAAAATTACATTTGCCGTAGGACCGGAAACGATTCCCGCCAGAGAAATGATTGCCATAACGATGCTCAGGCAGGATGCCTGCGCCTGATAACCAAAAAGGGCTGCGCTTAAAAGGGGAACCATTACACTGGTCAGTGGAAGGGATACGGAGAAAATAGTCACAGTGATCAGGGCAAGGAAAGGCGTTGTAACAAAGGGAAATAACGCTGCACCAGCAACCGTGCAGCCAAGGCAGACCAGCATTACCCATTTTGCACCGATTTTATCCGAGAAAAAGCCGCAGCCGAATTTTACTGCCGCCAGCACCAGCATCATTGTGCTTTGCATAGAAGCGGCTTGGGAGGCGGACAGACCCTGATCCTGCAAATGGGGAATAATAACCGCCAGGATGCCGCCGGAAAAGAAGCAGGAAATAAAGGTGAAAACCACCATCAGATAAAAGGCAGGCGCCCGGCGCATTTCCTGGAAGGTATAGCCAATCCAGTGGTCGTCACCCTTTTTTTTCTTAACCGTTCGATTTCCTTCTCCAAAGGCTTTCAAGCCCTTTTCCTCCGGACGGTCACGGACAAGGATCAAAATCAGTACTGCCACAATGCCCATCAGCACAGCAGCCGTCAGGAATGCACTTCTCCAACCGGATTTTTCCATAATGCCGGAAAGAACAATGCACATCAGGCTGCCTCCCAGACCGGTGGCAGAAGTGACCGCTCCTAAAACCGCGCCCTGATGGCGGTGAAACCAGGTGTTGATGATCCGGGGAGGTCCGGAATTGATGCAGACACCATCAGCTAGTCCCCAAATCACACAACCAATGTAATAAAGCGGCATACCGTTGCTGCAGATCAGCACAGAAAGTCCGGCAATGCCTACCAGCAAAAAGGCAACTACCGATTTGCGGAAGCCAAATCGCAATAAAATAGCACCGGACAGGAATGTGCCAAGCACACTGGCAATTGCTTTTAAGCTGCCAGCCAAAGAAAACACACTGCGAGAAACACCGAAATCCTGACTGACCGGCAGAAAGAAAAGCGTTGCAAAATTATTGTTTGTACCACCGTGGATCGTAAGCTGGATCAAAACCAACGCCGCGATCAGCCAGTGATAATTCTTTTTGATATAGGACATAAAAATCCCCCCTCAATACAGGTCACATTATATTGTAACTTCTGGGAATGTCAATATCAATTTTTTGTTTATCTAAACAAGTTGAAACAATATACAAAGGTTGCATTTTGGGGGAAAGTAGTATAGAATAAAAATATAATTGTTAATTACTCGTTTAGGAGGATGTTATATGAATGTTCTGGTTACCGGCGGTGCCGGCTATATTGGTTCTCACACCTGCGTGGAGCTGTTAGAGAGCGGCTATGGCGTAGTGGTGGTGGACAACCTGTGCAATTCCAACCCGGAATCTTTGAATCGGGTGCAGGAGCTGACCGGAAAGACCCTGAAATTCTATGAGGGTGACGTGCGGGACGAAACACTGCTGCAGAAGATTTTTGCAGAAAATGAAATCGGCTGTGTGATCCATTTTGCCGGTCTGAAGGCAGTAGGCGAAAGTGTGGCAATGCCCTGGGAATACTATGATAACAACTTAAATTCTACGCTGGTGCTTACTAAGGTTATGAAGCAGGTGGGTATGAAGAACCTGATCTTCTCCTCTTCTGCAACAGTCTACACTGCCGACAACGAAATGCCCCTGAAGGAAAGTAGCCGCACCGGTCACTGCACCAACCCTTATGGCTGGACCAAGTATATGACCGAGCAAATCCTCTCCGGAATGGCAAACGCAGAAAATGACTGGAGCGTTGTGCTGCTGCGGTACTTCAATCCCATTGGTGCCCATAAATGCGGTCGGATCGGTGAAGATCCCAGAGGAATCCCCAACAACCTGATGCCGTATATCACTCAGGTGGCAGTGGGCCGCCGGGAGAAATTGAGTGTGTTCGGTGATGATTACGACACACCGGACGGCACCGGTGTCCGTGACTATATCCATGTGGTGGATCTGGCGAAGGGCCATGTGGCAGCGGTAAAATATGCAACGGAAAATAACGGCTGTGAAGTGTTTAATCTGGGCACCGGCACCGGCTATTCCGTGCTGGATATGGTCAAGGCCTTCCGGGATGTGAATCAGGTGGCGCTGCCTTATGTGATCGCACCCCGCCGCCCCGGAGACATTGCAACCTGCTATGCAGATCCTGCCAAGAGCAAGGAAAAGCTTGGCTGGGTGGCAGAAAAGAATTTGCAGGATATGTGCTGGGATTCCTGGAACTGGCAGAAAAACAACCCCAACGGTTATGGTGAATAAAAAACAGGGAACGGACATCCGTTCCCTATTTTTTTGATTGTTCCCGGTATTGGCTGGGTGTGATCCCAAAGGTTTTCCGGAAAATCCGGGTAAAATTATTCACATCCACAAAGCCGTTATCCAGAGCAATATCTGTGATGGAACGAGCGGTCATTAAAAGATCCCGTTTTACGCTTTGCAGGCGCACCTGTGTCAGATACTGTTTCGGACTCATTCCAATATATGTTTTGAACATCCGAGAAAAGTGGGAAGGGTTGATATGCATATCTTCACAGATTTGATTGATTTTCAGGTCTGTTTTGTAATTTGCGTCAATATAATACTGCACGGTGTAGATCCGATCCCGCATAGGAAAGTCCGGCATCAGCATAGCCGTACGGTTTTGCGTCCGGTACACCCGGATCAGCAGTTGTTTTACCAGCAGAAGCTGTAATTCCTCGGTGTAGGGCTTGCAGTAGTGGGAATGGTATTCCGAGATCAGGTTTCCGAAAATGCGGATAAAATTATCCAGATCGGTCACCCGGGTACAGTGGTTAAAATTCCCGGAGTGGTCCAAAAGCATAGAAAGAAGGGTCTCGTCCTTTAATTGCTCCTTTATCGCGACGGGATCGATGGAAATCACATAACGCTTAAAAGGTGCTTTGCCTACGGTGATGCTGTAGCTTTCTTCATTACTCAGCAAAACCATATCTCCTTTTCTTGCGTGGAAAGTTTTTTCCGCAAGACGAAAATCTACCTCTCCATCTACTACTAAAATAATCTCGTGGGTTTCGTGACTATGGAAATCGGAGGACATATCACTTTGCAAAAAACCAGCATAATGAACCAGATGTTCGCCCATAGAATAACCTCCTGTTTCACAAATAGTAGCCCATCAAAGGGGAATTTGCCTGTTTTTTATGGGCGTGTTGCTATGCAACACGCCCATTATTTCTTTTAGTCCTGAGGGCGGAATTCGATTGTTCCCTCGGTAGCGTTCATAGCGTCCACGATCGCAAGAGACTCCAGGTGATAACCCAGATTGCGGATCACCTGACCGCCGATCTGGAAGCCTTTTTCAATAGCAATGCCCAGACCTGCCACAGTGGCACCGGCAGACTCTACAATGGAGATCAGTCCCTGCAGCGCACAGCCGTTGGCGAGAAAATCGTCAATGATCAGCACATGGTCATCTGCGTTTAAGAATTTTTTAGACACAATGACCTGATTCTTGTTTTTGTGGGTAAAGGACTCTACCTCTGCCACATACATATCACCGTCGATGTTGATGCTCTTAGACTTTTTGGCAAAGACCATAGGCACTCCGAAGCACCGGGCAACAGAACAGGCAATGGCAATTCCGGAGGCTTCAATGGTCAGCACCTTAGTGATCTTCTTGCCTGCAAATCTCCGATGAAATTCCTCACCCATCTGGTCCATCAGGGCAATATCCATCTGGTGATTGAGAAAGCTGTCCACTTTCAACACATTGCCTTCTTTTACAATGCCATCGCGGATGATCCGCTCTTCCAGAAAATTCATTGGTTCGTCCTCCGTTTTTACAGAGTTACGCCGTCCTTGAAGATGGCGATCTCTTCGCAGCCGTTTATTTCGTTCTTGGTCTGCTCACCGTTTGCCACCCGGATGATGTACTGAAGCAGATCATCGGTCAGATCCTTGCCTTCCAACAGACCGGAAGCGTCAAAATCGATCCAGCCGGACTTGCGGACAGCAAGAGAATGGTTGGTGGCGATCTTCACGGTGGGGATACCGGTGCCCAGAGGGGTGCCTCTGCCGGTGGTAAACAGAATGATGTGTGCGCCAGCTGCCATCAGGTTGGTTACAGCCACAATGTCATTGCCGGGGCCGTTTAGCAGGGACAGGCCGGGCTTTGTGACACGGTCGCCATAGGTCAGCACGTCGGTAACGGGAGCAAGACCACCCTTCTGGATGCAGCCGAGAGACTTTTCTTCCAGAGTGGTGATGCCGCCGGCCTTGTTTCCGGGGGAGGGATTTTCATACACCACCTGATTGTGGCGGGTGTAGTAATCCTTAAAATCGTTAATGAGGGCAACAGTCTTATCAAAGACTTCCTGGCTGACACAACGCTTCATCAGCAGATGCTCTGCGCCAAACATTTCCGGAACTTCCGTTAGCACACAGCGGCCGCCCATAGCGGTGAACCGGTCACATAAACGGCCAGCCAAGGGATTGGCAGTGATGCCGGAGAAGCCGTCGCTACCGCCGCACTTGAGGCCGATCACCAGCTTGGAAAGGGGCAGCTCTACCCGTTGGAAGGTAGCGGCGTAGGCCTGCAATTCCTTGATGAGCTTCACACCCTCGGCGATCTCGTCCTCGTGCTCCTGGGCAACCATAAACTTCACGCGCTTATCATCCCAGGAACCCAGAACGGACTGGAACAGGGGGATGTTGTTGTTTTCACAACCCAGACCCAGCACCAGCACACCGCCGGCGTTGGGGTTGTTGATAATACCCCGCAGGACCAGCTGGGTCATAGTCTGATCGTCGCCCAACTGGCTGCAGCCGTAGGGATGGGCAAAATACTTTGCACCGGTGAGCTTTGCCAGCTTTTCTGCGATCTTATTGACACAGCCAACGGTGTTGACGATCCACACATCATTGCGGATACCAACCTGTCCGTCCTCCCGGAGATAACCCATAAAGGTGGGAGAGGGAATACTCTCCCGGGTCAGATCGTCCGGCTCGTACACATACTCGATCTTGCCGGAAAGGTTGGTGGCAAGATTGTGGGTATGTACCTGCTCACCTACTGCAATATCTGCGGTGGCGTGACCGATGGGGTTGCCGTACTTGATCACATTTTCCCCCGCCTTAATGGGGCGGATGGCATACTTATGACCGGTTTCCAGCTGAACCTCAACGTTATCAGATTTGTGTATTAACATACTTGTTGACCTCGTTATACAGGAAGCTCAGGTCCTGACCCCAGATGCTCTCGTTTGCCAGAATGTCAGCAACAGAAGCAGTCTTCATATACTCTGCGATCTCGGGAACATCGTTGACCATATCGGTACGGTAGAAGTCGATGAGCTTAGCAAAAGCCTTCAGCAGGTTTTCGGGCATCTTGTTAAAGCGCTTGATGTACTCCAGAATGGAGGGCAGCACACGAACCTGGAACTTGCTGACGGAGTTCAGCGCAATAGAGGTGCAGAAGTGCTTGATATAGGGGTTCTTGAAACGGGTCATAACGTCATTTGCGTAGCTGATCAGCTCCTCCTCGGGCAGATCCAAAGTGGGGATCACTTCCTCGAAGATGCACTTTCTCATATGCTCGCTGATCTCGGGATCTTCCATGCACTCAGCAACAGTCTGAACACCATTTAAGAGGGCGTAGGGGATGGTGGAGGTGTGCGCACCATTGAGGATGCGAACCTTACGGGTGCGGTAACGCTCCAGCTGGTCGGTAACGATCACATTCAGGTCGCACTTATCCAGGGGGAACTCCTTGCACAGGTCTGCATAGCCTTCAATAACCCACAGATGGAAGTACTCGGAAGTGTTGCGCATCTTCTCATCGCCACCGGGGAAGCCGGTGTTGATGCGGTCAACCAGAGTGCAGCAGAAGATGTTCTCTTTTTCAATCCAGTTCTTGAAATCTGCGCCCAGATTCCACAGATCTGCATACTGCAGAACGCACTTCTTCAGCAGATCGCCGTTGCGGTCGGTCAGCTCACAGGGCAGGAATACGAAACCAGGCAGACCCAGCTCAAAACGACGCTTCAGCAGCTGTGTCAGCTTGCCGGGGAAGCTGGATGCGGGACGGTCGGTGATGCTGTCACGGTCATCAAAGCAGATACCAGCCTCGGTGGTGTTGGACACGATGAAACGGAAGTTGGGATTTTCAGCCAATGCGATGTAGGCATCAAAATCATCATAGGGCTTGACGCAGCGGCTCAGGCAGGTAACCCACTTCTCTTCCACGCCTTCCAGACCCTGGCAAACATGGGTGTAGTTGCAGTCGGTCTCTGCCAGGACATCGCACATACCCTTGGCAATGGGCTGAACAACAACCACTTCACCGTCGAAATCGGTCTTTTCGTTGCAGATCTGGATCATCCAATCCACAAATCCACGCAGGAAGCCGCCTTCACCAAACTGAATAATCTTTTCCATAATAATAGTTCCTTTCTTTTTTGGCACAGCCATATTGCGGTATGCTATCATTATAACGCCAACGCCTACCCAAAACCTTAAAAATTTTGATTATCCATTGGAAAAATCTTGATTTTTTTGATGTTCCTCTTTATAATAAAGTTAACACTGGAGGAATACCTATGGAATATATTAAATTTGCGGATAACCAGTATTTTTGCCTGCAGCGAAACAACCAGCCGGATGAAGATGCGGAGCTGTTTTGCCCCACTCATTATCACAATCTGTTTGAGATCTATTTTATCACCGAAGGCACTTGTGAATTCTTTATCGGCGGGCGGTCCTACCGTCTGGTTCCGGGGGATCTGGTGCTGATTCCGGATGGCGTTATTCACAACACATCCTATAAGGATACCCACCACGCCCGACTGCTGATTAACTGCTCCCGCCGGTTTATTCCCACGGCGGCCGTTCCTGCTTGCCATTTATATCGTAATCCCAAGATCACAGAAGAAATTCAGCAAATACTCATTGCAATCGAAAAGGAATATACCCGCCCGGACCGGTGGAGCGAGGAGTCCATCTACTGTCTTATGAAGCAGCTGTTCATTCTCCTTGCCCGCAACCCCAATACATACACCGCCTCTCAGGAGGGCAATGAAACAGTCACCCGGGCAGCGGATTATTTGCAAAAGCATTTTTCATCCGATGTAACACTGGAGGAAATGGCAAAGTTTTCTGCGGTCAGTCCGGAGCATTTTTCCCGGCTTTTCAAGCGGGAGACCGGCTTTGGCTTCCGGGAGTACTTAAATCTTTTGCGACTGCAGCACGCAGAGCAGCTATTAAAGCAAAAGCGTGAAGGCAGCATTGCCCAGATTGCTGCAGAATGTGGCTTTGGGGACAGCAACTACTTCTGCGTAAAGTTTAAGAAAATGTACGGTATTTCCCCTAAGCAGTTCCAGCTACAAAGCATAAGGAAATAAAAAGGCACCCCTTCCGGGGTGCTCAGTGGATCATTGAAAATCCAAAAAACACATAAGAATAAGGCATCAAGGGGATTCCTAAGGGGGACACGGAGAAATGCCGGATATAACAAATTCGTTCCGTGTCCCCCTTAGGCCGTCTGGGGAGTCCGAGGACCATACGGGAGGTCCTCGGTGACTCTTTGCATACTTTCTCGTCAGTGAGAAAGTATGATATTACAACTGTATAAAACAAATGTATTCTCCCCTTACTGCGCAGCTTATCCCAAAAAAGGCACCCCTTCCGGGGTGCCTTTACTGCATTGTTAATTTTCAATTGTTACAGAACCAAAGAGGGTGCGCTGTAAACTCTGGCAGCACACTCCTGATCCAGCAGATACAAGCCTTTGGGGTCATTGCCAAACAGCTGGTAACGGCTGACCATCTTGTCGGCATTTTCTTCCTCTTCCATCTGCTCGTCCACAAACCAGTCCAGGAACTTCATCGTCCGGTAGTCCTTTGCCGCGTGCGCCTCGTGATAGATGTTGTTGATCAGCGCAGTGACATAGCGCTCGTGCTCTGCAGCGATTTCCAGAGGATCAATGATGGCATTAAATGCCTTATCCGGCTTGCCAATGGCTTCCAAAGTGACCTTCAAGCCGTTGTTTTGCATATACTTCATAAACAGCAGGGCATGATCCCGCTCCTCCTGTGCCTGGATCATATAGTAGTTGGCATAGCCGTCCAGATCCAGCTCGTCATAGTAATTGGCCATATCCAGATACAGGTAGGCACTGTAAAATTCCTTATTGATCTGATCGTTAAGTAATGCAGCGATTTTCTCGTTCATAATATACTCCTTTCAATGAAAAAAATGCCGGCTTATTTTTAAGCCGGCATTTTGTTAATCATCCCGATCCTTTTCTGCATCCAGGATGTTGCCGGATTCGGCGTGGATCTCATAATTGTACTCAAAGCCGTCCTTGGAGAACTCTACCTCGTAGGTGTTATCCTCCCGGTCGAACTCTACCTTCAAAAACCGAACACTATCCGCGGTAAGACCAGCGTGGTCCAATGCAATCTTTTGTGCATCTTCCTTTGTCAGTACACCGGCAGGCTGTACTGCCGGTGCAGTGGTTTCTGCAGGGGGATTGGTTGGTGCAGCAGTGGGCAAAGGCTCGTAATCCTTTTCACTTTTGAGGATCTTTCCGAAGGTGTCCACTTCGTAGCTGTACTCAAAATCACCGCTGTGGAACTCCACATCATAGTGACTTCTGCCGTCATCATAGTCGGTCTGGGTGTGTAATCCCACCACATCTTCAGCTTTCAGACCGGCGTGGTCCAGTGCGATCTGCTGGGCAGTCTCCTGAGAAATTGTTTCCGTATTAGCCTGTGCACCGTTGTTGTTTGGCAGCTGCCCGCCACTGTTTGTGCTTTGGCAGCCGGCAAATACAGCCAGGAGCAATGCCAGCGTCAGTAAAATCGTAAACTTTTTCATAGTGTTCCTCCTTTGCAGTCGCTTGTGCAAATGTGGGATTGGGAAATGGGGTGCTTACTTGAAATATCTCTCCAGAAGACCCTTCAGCGCCTTGCCGTGGCGAGCCTCGTCACGAGCCATTTCATGAACGGTGTCGTGGATTGCGTCCAGACCGTTCTTCTTTGCGCAGATAGCCAGGTCAGTCTTGCCCTGAGTTGCGCCGAACTCACAATCCACACGCCAAGCCAGATTTTCCTTGGTGGTAGCCTTCATGTTAGGCTCCAGGTCCTCGCCCAGCAGCTCTGCAAACTTTGCAGCGTGCTCAGCTTCTTCGTAGGCTGCCTTTTCCCAGTACAGGCCGATCTCGGGATAACCCTCGCGGTGTGCAATGCGAGCCATGCACAGGTACATACCCACTTCGCTGCACTCACCGTTGAAGTTCGCCATCAGCTGCTCGAAGATATATTTCTTATCCTCGTCAGAGATGTCGGGATTGTTCTTAACGGTCTTTGCATAGATGCCGTACTCGTGCTCTGCAGCCAACTTCATATCGCCAGCCTGCTCCACAAACTTGGAAGCGGGAACCTTACATACGGGGCACTTAAAATCCTCTGCCAATTCATCGGCGGTGTGAACATAACCACAAACGGCACAAACAAACTTCTTCATAATATTTCCTCCAAATTTTCTTTTTATTCTTTTAGGCTGTGATTGCCTTTTATTCTTTTTCTTCTTCAAACAGGTCCGGACCTACGTTGCACAGGGGGCACTGGTAATCTTCCGGAAGCTCATCGCCTTCGTAGACGAAACCGCAAACGGTGCAAACAAACTTTTTCATATTGTTTCACCACCTTTCTGAAATTTTTCCAAACAGGATTTGCATTGGCCGGTGAAACTAAGCTGACAGTTTGCCACCTGACCGCCGCTGCAGCTTTCTGCTGAGCTTGTCAGGGATGCTGGGATCTGCATTTCCATCAGATCAATCACTGCATCACAGTCGTTGCAAATAAAATGCACGTGAGGATCAGTGTTTCCGTCAAACCGCTCGACTCCGTTTACCGTTGCCACCATATTCGCAAGACCTTGCTGCTTGAACAAATTCAGGTTGCGGTATACAGTTCCTAAGGAAAGATCAGGTATTTCCGGTTTCAGACCGGCGAAAACCATTTCTGCCGAAGGATGGACCGTGGTGCCTTGCAGATAGGAAAGAATTGCATCCCGCTTACGAAAATGCTTTTTGGTTCCTGCCATCGTTTCACCTCCTGGATAAGAATAGTTCTTATTTACAAGTTGAGTATAGCACAGGTTTTTCTATTTGTCAATAGGAATTATTCTTATTTAGAAAAATTTTTATATATTTCAGTTTGTCGGTGTACCCCTGTAGGGGAGGGGCATTGCCCCTCCCGTCGCCGTAGGCGAATAATACGGCAAAATGCGCCCATCGAGGTCGCATTTTGCCGACGGGCGGCGCACTGCACCGCCCCTACATTAACAGTCCGGCAAACAGAAATTTGTCTGCTTGATTTTTGCCCTTATATAATATATTATAATGTATATACTATAAAATCGGGGAGGGATAACCCTTGGCAGACAAATTATCCGGCAGTCTTGGCTGTCTTTTAGGTCTGGCGGTAGGCGATGCTATGGGCATTGCCGTGGATAAAAAATCCCTTGCAGAAATTTATGAGGACTACGGTCCTAACGGCTTGTTGGGTTACGACCTGACAAACGGAAATGCGGAAGTATCTGCCTATACCCAGATCGCCGCCTATGCCGGCAACGGTATTTTACTGGGCGTTGCCAGAGGGAAACAGGATCTGATCCCTTATATTACCATTGCCCTACGGGAATGGGCAAGAAACCAAAATTATCTCCGGGATCCGGAAATCAGCCGTTGCTGGGTAGCAAAGCCCAAGTGCCTGCGGCTGCACAACAACCGGGATCTGCGACTGTTGGATGCCTTGCGTCCCCAGACCTTAGGAACGCTGACTTCTCCAGTAAATCTCAACAACTCCCCCGGGGTTCTGGCTGAGGCGATTCCCCTTGCACTGTATGCTTACGGACACGGGATTAATACATCCGATCTTGCCGATCTTGCGGTGCGCTCTGCTGTTTTGACCCACGGACATCCGGAAACATTTTTGTCTGTTGCGGTACTTGCTGTGAGCCTTTTGGGCATTCTTTCTGATCCGGGTGCATCGGTTATCGATCAGATCCGCAATGCAGTCAGCACGGTTGGGGCACAATATGGAGAAAAATATGCCACTGCCGCAAGCCGGCTTTCCGCCCGAATCGAAAGAGCCATTTCTATGGCAGAAGATGATAAATTTGATATTCGTGTGGAAATGGAGCGGTTGGAATGCAGTACTGCCCCGGATTGCCTTGCAGGCAGTATCTATGCCTGCGCTACCAGCGGAGGGGATTTTGATACAGCCCTGATCACCGCGGTAAATCACTCCGGTGCCAGTGCCTGTGTGGGCGCAGTGACCGGAGCCATTATGGGCGCAAAGCTGGGGGCAGATATTTTGCCGGATTTCTACTTGGAATCCTTGGTGTGCGCACCGGAGCTTCAGATTTTGGCAGAAGATCTTCTGCAAAGCAAGGTCACCACAGGACTTTTTGATGATGCCTGGGATCATAAGTATGTCCAGGGTCTCCCTCCGGAGAAATAATGCAAGGAAAACAAAACCACGATCTGTCAAATTTTAGTTTGACGGGCTGTTATCAAAAACGCACGTCATTGCGAAACCAGTCCGCAGACTGGTTGTGGCAATCTCCTTCCTGTAAGGGAATATCATACTTTCTCTCCGGTGAGAAAGTATGCAAAGAGCCGCCGAGAACCTTCCGTATGGTTCTCGGACTCTCCAGACGGCCTAAGGGGAAAGCGGATCGGATTTCACATTATCTGAATTGTTTTCCGCTTTCCCCTTAGGAATCCCTTTGCCAGATTGTGCGCAAACGTATTTGAACTGCCAGAGAAATAGAAATTTGATCCGGTCTATGCCGGGCAAAAATATTTAATTTTACCGGACTATAGAGTTTTTTCAAAAAAACCCTTGCAAAATCAAAAATTGGTGTTATAATACCAGTGTAAGTATTGACGATCGAAAGAGAGGGGTCCACCCCTCTCTTTTATTTGTGCATTGAAAAGGAGAAGATCGCACTTTGAAGATTACCGAACAAGTGGCAGCGTTTGCCCAGCCGGTGGTAGAAGAAAAGGGCTGCTCTCTTTGGGATGTGGAGTATGTGCGGGAAGGCTCGGAGCGTTACCTGCGGCTCTATATTGACAAAGAAGGCGGCGTAGACATTACAGACTGCGAGGCAGTCCACCGTGCTATCGACCCCATTCTGGACGAAAAAGACCCCATTGCAGAAAGCTATCATTTTGAAGTCTGCTCTGCAGGACTGGAACGGGCACTGAAGCGTCCTTCTGATTTCCAGCAATTTATGGGCAGCCCCATTCTGGTAAAGCTGTATCGTCCCCGAAACGGACTGAAGGAAATTCCCGGCATACTCCGTGGCTATGAAGATGGCTGTGTGACGGTGGAAGCCGGAAAAGAAACCATTACTTTTACAAAATCCGAAGTCGCGCTGGTGCGTCTTCGTGTTGAATTCTAAAAAATAAAAAACATATATAAAGCATCGAAAATAATTCGTGTAACTGGCGATGCCAGTCAAGGATTGGATGCGAAGGAGGAAACAAAAAATGGCAAGAGGTAAGAAGCAGGCAGCTGCACCTAAGATCGATATCGGTGCAGAGATTTTCGCAAGTCTGCGGGATCTGGAAAAGATCAAGGGCATTCCTGTGGAGTATATGGTAGAGCGGCTGAAGCAGGCGCTGACCAATGCTTACCGGAAGGACCGGGAGGACAATCGGGACATCCCCGCTGAAAATGTGGTGGTGGACCTGAGCGAAAAGGGTCTTTTTATGCACCTGGTAAAGACTGCTGTTGAGGAAGTGGAGGACTCCGCTGTGGAAATCCACATTGATGCAGCACGGAATATTAACCTCAACGTTCAGGTGGGCGAAACCGTTACTATCGATGTGGACATTCAGAAGTGTGGCCGCATTGCTGTCCAGACTGCCAAGCAGGTGGTCATTCAGGGCATCCGCGAGGCAGAGCGTGGCGCAATTTACGAAAGCTACTCCTCCAAGAGTCAGGAATTGCTTACCGGTACGGTCCTGCGTGTAGATCCCACCGGCGATGTATTTGTCCGTGTTGGTCAGGGCAATGAGCAGCACAATGCAGTTCTGCGCGCCAGCGAGCAGATCCCCGGCGAAACCTACGAGCCTGGCAATCTGATTCGTGTATATGTGCTGGAGACCCGCCAGTCTGCCAAGGCAACCAATGTCTATGTATCCCGCACCCATCCCAATGTTGTCCGCCGTCTGTTTGAGCTGGAAACTCCGGAAATTGCTGACGGTCAGGTAGAGATCCGCAACATTGCCCGTGAGGCTGGCAGCCGCAGCAAGATCGCTGTCCGCGCCGCTATGGAAAATGTGGATCCTGTTGGCGCTTGTGTTGGCCCTCGCGGTGGCCGTGTTGGCGCTGTGGTGGAAGAACTTCGTGGAGAAAAGATCGACATCGTGGTTTGGAGCGAGGATCCCTGTGAGTATGTTAAGGCAGCTTTGAGCCCTGCGGATGTTGTGTCTGTTGACCTGATCCCCGGACAGAAGGCGTGCCGCGTCATCGTTCCTGACGATCAGTTGAGCCTTGCCATCGGCAAGGAAGGTCAAAATGCCCGTCTGGCTGCCCGCCTGACCGGCTATAAGATTGATATCAAGCCTGAATCCCAGGCAGAAGAATAAATAGCGACCTGCGGTCGCCCGTGGGCGTTCACAGAATGCCCCTATGAACAATAAGGAGGCGCAGCCAATATGCAAAAGAAGATTCCCCAGCGGCAGTGTATGGGCTGCCGCGAGCGCAAAGAGAAAAGGGCGCTGATCCGGGTAGTGCGCTGCACAGACGGACAGGTCCAACTGGATTTCAGCGGCAAGCTGAACGGTCGGGGCGCATATTTGTGTCCGGACCCGGAGTGCCTGAAAAAAGCCCAGAAGGCAAAATCTCTGGAGCGTAGCCTGGAAGTTCCTATTCCTGAGGAAGTCTATCAGCGACTGCAAAAGGAAATGGAGGGCAGCGTCCGTGGATAAAGCGCTCAATTATATGTCTCTGGCACGGAAAGCCGGACGGATCGAACTGGGCGAAGAGCCTGCAGGCGCAGCTGCCCGCAGTCAACACGCTCGCCTGATCGTGGTGGCTAGCGACGCTTCGGACCATACTTGGCGCAGAGCCAAAAGCTTTGTTGCCGGTACAGATCAGCAATGTATTAAAGTTCCCTTTACCAAAGATCAGCTTGGTTTGGCCATTGGCAGAACCAGTCTGGCCCTGGCTGCCTTTACCGACCCCGCGATGGCACTTGCCTTTGTAAAGGCACTGCCCCAGCAGGATGCCTGGAAGAGCGTGATCGAAAGCCTGGATAAGCGCACCAAGCGCATCCAGAGCCGCCAGAAAGAAGCAAAGGCCCACCAACGCAACAAGGCATTTGGTAAAACCCGTCGGGCAAAAAAGGAAGATTGATTTCGGAGGTGCGTAGTATATGAGTTTAGTGAAGTATCGATTAAAAGAGGTTGCAGCGGATTTTGGTGTTGCACCTAAGGAAATTGCAGAGATTATGGAGGCTTTTTTTGAAAAGCCCAAGTCCAACACCCAGGTTCTCACCGAAGAGGAGCTGAATGTTGTTTTTGATGTATTTACCCAAAAGAACCAGATCACATCCTTAGAGCAAGTGTTTGCTGTGCAGCCTGCACCCAAGGCTGAGCCGAAAGCAGAAGCCAAGGCAGAGGAAGCACCCAAGCAGGAAAAGAAGGCAGAAGCGCCCAAGAAGGCTGCCACCCCTGTGCAGGAAGCGCCCAAGAAGGAAGAACCTCAGAAGCCTGCTCAGCCGGAGCGCAAGCGGGAACGCCGGGTGGTTGACACTTCCGCAGTTCAGGTCAATGCAAACCGCTTTGATGACAGGGTAGATGATCTGATTTCCGAGCGTGTCCAGAATTATCAGGGCGGAAAGCAGCGCATCGGTGGCAAGAAGGGTCAGCAGCAAAACAAGAAGGACAATAAGTTCAAGGGCAACAAGGCCCGCAACGAAGAGCAGGAGAAGATGCGCCGCCTGCAGATGGAGGTTGCCCGGAAAGCTCCTGTTACGGTTAAGATCCCTGAGGAGATCACCGTTGGCGAACTGGCTTCCCGGATGAAGAAAACTGCCGGTGAAGTTATTAAGTGCCTGATGAAAAACGGTGTTCTGGCTGCTATCAACCAGACCATCGATTTTGATACCGCTGAGTTTGTTGCCACAGAATTTGGCTGCAAGGTAGAAAAGGAAATCACTGTCACCATCGAGGAAAAGATCTTCGAGGATCACGAGGATACAGCAGAGGAGTTGCAGGAGCGCGCACCTGTTGTGGTTGTTATGGGTCACGTTGACCACGGTAAGACCTCTACATTGGATGCCATCCGTAAGACTGCTGTGACTGCCGGTGAGGCAGGTGGTATCACCCAGCACATCGGTGCTTATACCGTGGATGTAAACGGCCGTATGGTCACCTTCCTGGACACCCCCGGTCACGCTGCATTTACTTCTATGCGCGCCCGTGGTGCCAAGAGCACCGATATTGCAATTCTGGTGGTTGCTGCCGACGATGGCATTATGCCCCAGACTATTGAATCCATCAACCACGCCAAGGCTGCCGAAGTGCCTATCATTGTTGCTATCAACAAGATGGATAAGCCGGAGGCAAACCCCGAGCGGATCAAGCAGCAGCTGACAGAGCATGAGCTGATCTGCGAAGAGTGGGGTGGCGATACCATCATCGTTCCCATCTCCGCAAAGACCGGTGCAGGTCTGGACGATCTGCTGGAAATGGTCCTGCTCACAGCTGAAGTGCAGGAGCTGAAGGCTAACCCCAACCGCCGTGCAAAGGGTACGGTTATCGAGGCTCGTCTGGACAAGAACCGTGGCCCGATCGCAACACTGCTGGTGCAGAACGGTACCCTCAATCAGGGCGATATCGTGATTGCCGGTACTGCTGTGGGCCGTGTCCGTGTTATGACCAATGATAAGGGCCGTACGGTTAAAACTGCCGGTCCTTCCGTGCCGGTTGAGATCACCGGTCTTGCAGAAGTTCCCGCCCCCGGTGACGAGTTTAACGCCGTCGTTGACGAGCGTATGGCCCGTGAGCTGGTAGAGCAGCGGAAGCAGGCTGCAAAGGATGCCGCTGCCAACGCAATGCAGAAGGTTACTTTGGACAATCTGTTTGCCAAGATGCAGGAGGGCGAAATGAAGGAGCTGTCCCTGATCGTCAAGGCTGACGTGCAGGGTTCTGCAGAAGCTGTGAAGGCTTCTCTGGAAAAGATCTCCAACGAGGAAGTTCGCGTCCGCGTGATCCACACCGGTGTCGGTGCAATCAACGAAAGCGATATACTGCTTGCCTCCACTGCCGGCGCCATCATCGTTGGCTTTAATGTTCGCCCCGATGCAGGCGCACAGGCAAGTGCCCAGCGTACTGCCGTGGATATGCGGTTCTACCGGGTTATTTACGATGCCATCGACGAGATCGAATCTGCAATGAAGGGTATGCTTGCTCCTAAGTATGAGGAAGCAATCATCGGTCATGCAGAGGTGCGTATGACCTATAAGGTCTCCGCCATCGGTACCATTGCCGGCTGTATGGTTAAGGACGGTAAGGTTTCCCGGGATGCACAGGTTCGTGTGCTCCGTGACAACATCGTCATTCACGAAGGTGAGGTTGGCTCTTTGCAGCGGTTTAAGGATGCTGCCAAGGAAGTTACTGCCGGCTATGAGTGCGGTATGAGCATCCTGAAGTTTAACGACATCAAAGAAGGCGACGTCTTTGAGTGCTTCGTGATGCAGGAAGTAAAACGATAATTCCCATCTGCCGCACCGCATAAGCGGCGCGGCAGATAGCTTTTTTGGCGGGAGCAAGCCCCCGCTCTACAGTCTGAAGATAGGAGGATGTAACAATGGCATCCAATCGAATCGGTCGGATCAACGAGGAGATCCAGAAGGAGCTTTCCTCTCTTATCCGGAATTTGAAAGATCCCAGAGTGCAGGATACCATGATCTCCATCACCCATGTGGAGACCACGCCTGACCTGCGCTATGCAAAAATTTACGCCAGCTTCCTGCAGGAAGAAAAGGCAGCGGAAGCATTGAAAGGCTTAAAATCCGCCTCCGGCTATCTGCGCCGGGAGCTGGGCAGAACCTTGCAGCTGCGCTACACACCGGAGCTACAGTGGGCATTGGACGATTCCATTACCTACGGTGCAAAAATGCTCAAGCTCATTAACTCTTTAGAGGTAGAAAGCGATGACGAAGCTGACACGCAGTGAAGCTGCAAAATTTCTTTCTCAGCAAAATAACATTGCCATAGTGACCCATCGACGCCCGGACGGTGATACCCTGGGCTGCGCAGCACTGCTGTGCCGTGGTCTGCGGCAGCTGGGAAAAACCGCTTATGTGCTGGAAAATCCGGAAACTACAGAAAAATATCTACCCCTGCTTGCCGGTCTGACGAAGGCATCCTGGGAGGAAGGGGACACGCTGGTTGCGGTGGATGTGGCGTCTGCCAATATGCTGGGCGAGCATTTTGCCCCACTGGAAGGCAAGATCCTTTTACGGATCGATCATCACGGCTCTGCCACCAGCTTTACGGATTATGAACTGGTAGACCCGGAGGCTGCCGCCTGCGGTGAAGTGGTTTACGATGTACTAAAGGAGATGGGCGCAAAGCTGGATATGCCAATGGCAACCGCCCTGTATACAGCCGTGTCCACCGACACCGGCTGCTTCCGCTATGCCAACACCACTGCTAATACCCTGCGGGTGGCAGCGGATTGTGTGGAAGCCGGCGCAGATACATTTGCAATGAATCAGGCTTACTTCGAAACCAATTCTCTGGGAAGACTGCGCCTGCAGGGATGGCTTACGGAAAACGCTTTGTTTTTGCAGGATGGCAAGGTGGTCATTTGCGCACTTCCCAGAGAAAAAGAACTGGAGATGGGTTTGACAGAGGACGATCTGGAAAATATTTCCGGCTTCCCCCGTTCCATTGCCGGTGTGAAAATTGCAGCAACCTTGCGGCAAGAACCGGATGGAAAGGTCAAAATGTCTGTGCGGGCTGTGCCCGGCTGTGATGCAGCGGAAATCTGCCAAAAATTTGGCGGCGGCGGTCATAAAGGCGCAGCCGGTGCAAGTATGGATATGTCAATGGATGAGGCAGTGGCTGCTGTTGCAGCAGCAATGCCAATCCTATAAATTTAGTACGCACCCCCAAAGCCTCCCTTGTGTAAAGGGAGGTGGCACGGCGCAAGCCGTGACGGAGGGATTGTAAAATATATGAACAGCAATCCCCCAGTCAATTGCCTAAAAACGGCAATTGCCAGCCCCCTTTGCACAAGGGGGGCCATAGACGGTGCATCATCGGAGATGCTGCAATATGAATGGAATTGTAATTGTAGACAAACCGGAAGGCTGGACAAGTCAGGATGTGACTGCCAAGCTCCGGGGCGTATTTCAGACCCGGCGTATTGGTCACGGTGGTACCTTAGACCCTATGGCTACTGGTGTTTTGCCGGTGTTTGTGGGCAGAGCTACCCGGGGCGTAGAATTTTTTGAACACGCCCAAAAAGCCTATGAAGCCACATTGCGCCTGGGTATTTCCACAGACACAGAGGATATAACCGGTGAAGTTCTGCAAAAGCAGGATGTAAAGATAACCCGGGAGGAATTTTTGTCTGCTTTAGAGGCTTTCCGTGGGGAAATACAACAGATTCCGCCTATGTATTCGGCTTTGAAGGTGAACGGACAAAAGCTGTGCGATCTCGCCCGAAAGGGTAAGGAAGTGGAGCGCAAGCCCCGGACCATTACCATTTATAAGCTGGAATGTCTGGAGTTTTCCGGGGAAACCGCAAAGCTTTATATCCACTGCTCCAAAGGAACCTATATCCGAACCCTTTGCAAGGATATCGGTGTAGCTCTGGGATGCGGTGGTTGTATGGAAAGACTGCGTCGGGTCAGTGCCGGCAGCTATACCATTGAGGAAGCGATTCCCTTGGCGCAGCTGGTGGAATCTACAGAGCCGGAAACATTTTTGCGGGGTGTGGACACGCTGTTTGCTAAATACCCTGCGGTCACCTTAACTGAAAAGCAGGAATTGCGTTGCAAGAACGGCAACAGCTTTTCCGTAAATCTCACAGATGGTACATACCGGGCGTATAGCCAGTCTGGTGCGTTTCTAATGCTGGCAAAGGTAGAGTCCGGTATTATGTCAACTATCAAGAGCTTTTTTGAAGTTTGAAATAACCTCAATGCAGGTGCTGTTTTATGAATGAAAAAACAATTTATGCCCTGGGATTTTTTGACGGGGTACACATTGGTCATCAGGCACTTTTGACCCAATGCCGCCGTTTGGCTGAGGAACATGGCTGCAAGGCTGGCGTGGTGACCTTCACCTCCCATCCGGACACGCTGATCTCCGGGAAAACCCCTTCCTTTATCAATACCCCCAAGGACAGAAGCGGTTTACTGACCGGCACATTCTCAATGGACAGTGTGCTGGAATTTCCCTTTGACCGGGAGCTGATGAATACCCACTGGGCGCGCTTTTTGGAGGCACTTCTCCAAATGGGTGCGGCAGGTTTTGTTTGCGGCAGTGATTTCCGGTTTGGCTCCGGTGGTCTGGGAACGGCCAAAAAGCTGCAGGCCTTTTGCAACAAACGGGGACTTGCCTGCGCCGTGATTCCCCAGCAGCTGCTGGAGGGTGTCCGGGTGTCTTCCACCCATATCCGCCAACTGTTGGAAGAAGGGCAAATGGCAAAAGCAGTGCGTTTTTTAGGACACCCCCATGTTCTTACCGGAACAGTGATCTCTGGTAGACAACTGGGAAGAACGCTGGGAATTCCCACGGCAAATATCCCGCTTCCGGAGGGTGTGGTCTGCCCCAAACTGGGCGTTTATGCCTGCAAAGCCTATGCAGAGGGCAAAGAATATTTGGCGGTCACCAATATTGGCACCCGTCCGACAGTAGGCGGACATCACATAACGGTGGAACCATGGCTGCTGGATTTCCAGGGAGATCTGTACGGAAAGACCCTTTTGCTGGCCTTTTATGAATTCCTGCGTCCGGAGCAGAATTTCCCTTCTCTGGAGGCTTTGAAAGAGGAAATTATGGAAAATGCCGCAAAAACCCGGGATTTTTTCAAGAATTCCTGAAAATTTCTCTTTACAATTGGAAAAACTTATGATAAGATAGTCGGGCTGGCTATGACCAGTCAACCCTTTGCCCAGTTTTGGGAAGACACCGACCCTTTACTTAGCAAATGGGAAATATTATGAAAAGGTGGTAAACCAAAATGATTCTGAAGGAAAAGAAGACCCAGGTTATCCTGGACAACGCAACCCACGAAGGCGACACCGGTTCTCCCGAGGTCCAGATCGCTATTCTGACTGCTCGTATCAATGAGCTGACCGATCACCTGCGTGTGCACAAGCATGACAATCACTCCCGCCGTGGTCTGCTGATGATGGTGGGTAAGCGCCGCAATCTGCTGGACTATCTGGCAAAGAAGGACATCAACCGCTATCGTGCAATTATCGCCAAGCTGGGTATCCGTAAGTAAGAACAAAAAGGGCGACGGATACCGTCGCCCTTTTTTTCAGCGGATCTTTTTCGCCGGATCTGCCCGATCACAGGCTTGAAATACACAAAGTATGTCTGCGCCTGTAATCGAACAGCCCGACGAAAAATCTTTCGCTGATCATTATGTCATCTATCGGGAGCCACTTAGCAGTTGAAAGTGGTGCTGAGAATCGGCGCTAGTTTCAAGTGCTAAACCTCCCGAACCAACAAACAAAAAGGAGGAAACACAAATGATTACTCGCAAACAGTATCCCAACCATCACGTTTACGAGATGGAAATCGGCGGCCGTCCCTTTACTGTAGAGACCGGCAAGGTCGCAGAGCTTGCAAACGCCGAATGCATCTGCCGCTACGGTGACACCGTAGTGCTGACCACCTGCACCTGCAACCCCATTCCCAAGGCAGGTATCGACTACTTCCCTCTGACCATCGAGTT
>JAZOSD010000004.1:0-15550 GCA_045656945.1 Faecousia sp. | reverse complement strand
AACCCTGGAGCTGGTGGAGACTGAGCTTCCCGACTGCGTTATGAGCGGTGCTACCGAGATCGTGGGCGGCAAGCAGTATATGGCAGTCGTTAACGGCTTCGGTCTGTGGCAGTACGATGTGGAAACAAAGGTATTCTCCCGCGTTCCTGGCATGCCTGCCGGTGGTATCGGTTTCGTTACCGACAAGACCCTGATCACCCTGGACGGCAAGGAATATCTGTTCACTGCTTCCACCTCTTCCGGTGGCAATCCCAGACTGTACGATCTGGAAAAGATGGAATATACCGCCTGGGACAACCTGGTTAAGGATGGCGACGGCGGCACAAGCCTTTTGAGCATCGCCGTAGGCGAGGGAGATGACAACGGCCTGTATATCGGCGGCTTTAACACAAAGGATTGTGTAGTATTTGACACCGAAAAGGGTGAAATTACTGCCACTTATATCACCGGCGGTCAGGGCGATAGCTCTATCTGGTACAACGGCAAGCTGTACTACGGCAACTATTCCTCCACCACCCTCAACGAAATTTATCCCTACACCGGCGATATGAACAAGTCCCCCCGTGACAACGACGTGATCCAGCGTTGGCAGCTCAACCACGAGGAAACCGGTCAGAAGCGTGTTCTGGAGCTGGCTGCCGGCGATGGCTATGTGTTTGCCGGTACGGTTCCCGATACAAACCAGTGGGGCGGCTCTATTACCGTTTACAACACCAAAACCGGTCAGTGGTACACCCACAGAAATATCGTGGAGGATCATTCCATTACCGGTCTTGCCCACAGTGGCAAGTTGGCTTGGGCATCCTCTGCCTTCACCCCCGGCACGGGCACTACCGTAGAAAAGGAGCAGAAGGAAAATGCCCAGATCGTAGCCTATGACTACGAAAAGCGGGAAGTGGTTGCCCGGTTCGACCCGGCAGATAACATCCCCGGACTGGCAACGCCGGTTCTCTACATTGCCGGTATTGAAGCTGACCCCATTGTGGAAAACCGCATCTGGGCGGCAGTTTCCGAGACAGTATTCTGCTTCGATTACAACCCGGATACCAAGGAGTTTAAGGTCCAGGAGATCTTCTCCTTTAAGAAGGACACCTATCACACCCAAAGCGGCCGTGTGAGAGGTAGTCATGATTTCCTGTTTGACACCGAAAGAGGCTATGTCTATTTCGGTCTGAATACCGGTGCAGGTATGTATCGCTTCCAGATCGAAGACTTTAACGCTCCCGTTGGAAAGATCAAAGTAACAAGCAAAACCCGTATGATGGGTGACTTGACAGACTCTTATGTAATTGGCCACGATGGCGATCTGTACTATATCGCTACCAGCGGTACGGACCTGAAGATGCTGCCCCTGAATGTGACCGATGAGGATTGGGCAATTTCCGGTGCCGTGGACAAAATGATCACCGATCTGGGCGAGATCACTCTGGAAAGTGAAGCGGCTGTCAAGTCTGCAAGATCTGCCTACGAAAATCTGAGCTGGCGTTATAAGGCGCTCAGCCGCAAGCTGGATACCCTGCAGGAAGCAGAGGTGGACCTGTTGGAGTGCAAGATCGACGAAGCAGTCAAGCAGGAAATCACTGCAGACAGCGTAGAACCCTTGAAGGCTTTGGTGGACGAATACAAGGCTATGGAGGCTCGCTACCAGAATTATGTGAAGAACTACGATGCACTGATGACCGCCTACAGTGAAGCAACTGCCCTCAATGATGAGCGTGTTGCAAAGGCACTGCAGGAGCGGATCAACGCCCTGGAGCCGAAATTCCCGATGACATTGGAGATTGAGCCGGAAGTTGTTGCAATCCGCACCGATTATGATGCTTGCACACCTTCCCAGAGAATTCTGGTGGACATCACTCTGCTGGAAAAGGCTGAGGCAGAGATCGCAGTGCTCAGAGCTGAGTTTGTCAAGTATGTTGAGTCTCTCATTCAGGCAATTCCCGATGAGATCACACTGGATGCCGAGCCTGCGATCACCGCAGCAAGAGAAGCGGCCGACAAGCTGTATATGACCGAGCGTAAGGAAGTTTCCTACTCCAAGCTGACAAGCGCCGAGGGCAAGCTCAGAACCTTGAAAAATGCCAAGGCGGCAGCTGAGGAAGCGGATGCTCTGATCGCTGCTATCGGCATTGTCACCTTGGGTGATAAGGAGCGGATCGCAGAGGCAAGAGCGGCATACGATGCACTTAAGGAAGTTGCACTTCAGTTTGTTACCAAGGGCAAAAAGCTCCAAAGAGCAGAATTCATTCTCAAGGGTCTGCAGACTTGGATGATCCCCACCTTTGTTGTGGTGATTGCCGGTGCAGCTTTTGCAGTGGTCTGGTTTGTTCCTTCTTTGCACACAAAGGTGTTCAAGAAGAAGGAAACAGAAACTGTTGAGAGTGAATAAGCAAGAACGATTGTCTCGGTAAACTTACTTGTTTCCATCCCTATAGCGAAGCCCCGGCGGTATTTTACCGTCGGGGCTTTGCAGTCGTCAAGACAGACTGACAGAGGTCAAAGACAAGCAACTTGCACGCGTCGGCGTATGTGGATACGGTAGAGGGCAAGTTGCGCAGTAAGTCAAAATGCAAATAGGGAATCGTGTTTATCATACTTTCTCACCGACGAGAAAGTATGCAAAGAGTCACCGAGGACCTCCCGTATGGTCCTCGGACTCCCCAGACGGCCCAAGGGGGAAGTGGATTAGATTACCTTCAAATAATCCGTCCTCCACTTCCCCCTTAGGAATCCTTTTGTGAAATTGTTGGTTATCGCATTTTTGCGATTTGGTGGTTCTTTGACACGCTACAAAACCCCGGCGGTGTTTTACCGTCGGGGCTTTGCATATATGTGCGGAAATTGGTTACAAAAAATTTCAAAAATGGGTTGTATCTTTACAGAAAATGATGTAAAATAGTAAAAGTGATAAAATGCAAAAAATATGCACATATAGATTTTGGAGGTTTCATTATGGAAAAACCGATTGTTCTTGTGATTATGGACGGTGTAGGCAAGGGTGACGGCGGCAGCGGTGGCGCTGTGGTAGTTGCCAAGACTCCTACCTTAGACCGTCTTTTGAACACCTGCCCCCATACTTACCTGAAGGCACATGGCACTGCTGTGGGTCTGCCTTCCGATGAAGATATGGGCAACTCCGAGGTTGGTCACAACGCCCTTGGCTGCGGTCAGGTCTATTCCCAGGGCGCAAAGCTGGTTGGCGAGTCCATTGAAAACGGCTCTCTGTTCGCTTCCGAATCCTGGAAGGATCTGGTTGCAAACGCAGAAGGAAAGGCAATGCACTTCTTGGGTCTGCTGTCCGACGGCAATGTGCACTCCAACATCCATCACCTGATCGCCCTGCTGAAGCGGGCAAAGGCTGAGGGTGTGAAGAAGGCATACTGCCACATCCTGCTGGACGGCCGTGATGTTCCTGCTACCTCCGCACTGGAGTATGTTGCTATGCTGGAGGATGTTCTATCTGAGCTCAGCGGCGAAGGCTACGATTACGCAATTGCATCCGGCGGCGGCCGTATGCAGGTGACTATGGACCGTTACGAAGCCAACTGGGGTATGGTGGAAAAGGGCTGGCGCACCCACGTGCAGGGCGATGCCCGTCAGTTTGCATCTGCCAAGGAAGCCATTGAAACATACCGG
Source organism: Faecousia sp. (assembly GCA_045656945.1). GTDB lineage: Bacteria > Bacillota > Clostridia > Oscillospirales > Oscillospiraceae > Faecousia. The sequence continues at coordinate 11,914 of JAZOSD010000004.1, read as the reverse complement.
CAGGAAACCGGCTGTATCGACCAGGATCTGCCTGCCTTCGTGGTGGCAAGAAATGGTGAGCCTGTTGCTAAGATTGCAAACGGCGATAGCGTAATCCTCTTTAACTTCCGTGGCGACCGGGCACAGGAAATCTCCCTGGCTTTCGATCGGAAGGACTTTGACAAGTTTGACCGGGGCGACTACACCGGCGTGAAGTTTGCCGGTATGCTCCAGTACGATGCAGATTTGAACATCCCCGAAAATTATCTGCTGCAGCCCCCTGTGATCACCAACACCCTCACCGAGGTTCTGTGCGCCGCCGGCATCAGCGAATATGCTGTGTCCGAGACTCAGAAGTACGGTCACGTCACCTATTTCTGGAACGGCAACCGCTCCGGCAAGGTGGACGAAAATCTGGAAGTCTACGAGGAGATCCCCTCCGATGTGATCCCCTTCGAGCAGGCTCCCGCTATGAAGTCCAAGGAGATCACCGAAAAGCTGGTGGCTGCTATGGCTTCCGGAAAGTTCCAGTTCCTGCGCTGCAACTACCCCAACGGCGATATGGTGGGTCACACCGGCGTGATGGATGCTGTTGTATACGCAATGGAATGTGTGGACAATGGCTTGAAGGCAATTCTGGAAGCTGCTGACAAGTACGGCTACACTGTGCTGATCACCGCTGACCACGGCAATGCAGACCAGATGACCGAAGAAAAGAAGGGCAAGGTTTCTGTCAGAACTGCCCATTCTCTCAACCCCGTACCCTTTATTATTTACGATACCAATAAGACCTGGACCGTGAAGGATGGCGCATACGGCCTTGCCAATGTAGCTCCCACCGTGGTCAAAATGATGGGTCTGACCGCCCCCGATTGTTGGGAAGACAGCATGATCTAAAACATTTTTTGTAGGGCGGGGCTTGCTCCCACCGACAACCCCCATATTAATTTAGGAGGATATGAGTTATGATTCGTCACGACACAGAAAACGGAAGCGTAAATGTTAGCACAAGCGTTTATGTGGATATTGCAGGCACTGCTGCATCCAACTGCTTTGGTGTGAAGGGTATGGCTGCCCGCTCCGTCACAGACGGTGTGTACCATCTTCTGCGCAAGGAATCTATGAGCAAGGGTGTCCGGGTGGAATTCCACGAGGATGACTCCATTTCCATCGACCTGCACATTATGGTCGATCACGGCGTAAACCTGAACGCTGTTGCAAATTCTATTATTTCTGAGGTGCGCTATGTGGTTATGCAGACCACCGGCACACAGGTAAAAGCTGTGAATGTCTATGTGGACTCTATGAGTATCTGATTGGGAGGAAAGACAATTGCGTCAAACGATTAACGGAGCTGATTTTCGCAGACTGATGATCAGTGCGGCAGCGTCCATTGAAATCAACAAACAAAAGCTCAATGAGCTCAATGTGTTCCCTGTGCCTGACGGCGACACAGGCACAAATATGTCTATGACCATTAACGCAGCGGCAAACGATCTGCGTAAGGCAGAAGACCCCACCCTGGAGCAGGCAGCTGCCATTTCTGCATCCGCTATGTTGCGGGGCGCAAGAGGCAACTCCGGTGTGATTTTGTCTTTGCTGCTGCGGGGTATTTCCAAGCGGCTCAAGGGCGCAGAGGTCTGCGACGGTGTGCTGTGGGCAGCGGCTCTGCAAGAGGGCGTGGATGCTGCCTATAAGGCAGTTATGAAGCCTGCAGAAGGCACAATCTTGACCGTGGCCCGTCTGGCTGCGGCAAAGGCTATGCAGGCAGCTGAGGAAAACAACTACTTTGAATTCGTTCATGAGGCAGCCATTGAAGAAGCTAAGGTTGCCCTCGCCAACACCGTCAATCAGAACCCGGTGCTGAAAAAAGCCGGTGTTGTGGATGCCGGTGGTAAGGGTTGGCTTGTTGCGTTGGAGGCAATGCTCTGCGCACTGCGGGGCGAGGACATTGTTGCACCCGAGGGTGGTGTGCAGGAAGTAAACGAGCAGGCAGATTTCTCCGATTTCAACACCGAGGATATCACCTTTACCTACTGCACAGAGTTTATCATCTCCCGGGAAAATGATATGGACCCGGAAAAGCTGAGAGAGTTCCTGTCCAGCTTGGGCGACAGCCTGGTGCTGGTGGATGACGAGGAAATTATCAAGGTCCACGTTCACACCAACGATCCCGGCAAGGCACTCCACGAAGCAATGGACTACGGTTCTTTTGTCACTGTCAAAATCGAGAATATGCGCCTGCAGCACACCGAAAAGGTGATGAGCGAGCAGGAGATCGAGCCGAAGATCGCAGAACCGGAAAAGCCCTGCGGTGTCGTTTCTGTGTGTGCCGGTGAAGGCCTTGCAGAGGTGTTCCGCAATCTGGGTGTAGACGGTATCATCTCCGGTGGTCAGACTATGAACCCCAGCACCCAGGATATTCTGGAGGCTGTCAACAAGGTTCCTGCAGAAACCGTATATGTGCTGCCCAATAATAAGAACATCATTATGGCAGCCCAGCAGGTAGATGCTCTGACCCCCAAGCACGTGGTGGTCATCCCCAGCAAGACCGTTCCCCAGGGCGTTACCGCAATGCTCAGCTTTAATCCCGACGGCACAGAGGAAGAGAATGTGGCGGCACTGACCGAGGCACTGGACACTGTGGACACCATGCAGATCACCTATGCTGCCCGGAACTCCGATTTTGACGGCTACGATATCCACGAGGGTGACTATCTGGCAATCTATGGCAGCTCCCTGTTTGGCACGAGCCGGGATATTAAGGTGCTGCTCAAATCCCTGGCAGAAAAGGTCCGGGATGAGGGCAAGGAATTTATCACCATCTACTACGGTGAGGACATCAAGGAAAAGCACGCCCAGAAGGCGGCAGACCTGTTTGCTGACATTTGCCCCGATGCAGAAGTAAATCTGCTCAATGGCGGTCAGCCGGTGTATTACTACCTGATTTCCGCAGAATAAAATAATGATTTAAGGGCGCGTGTTGCGAAATTGGCAACACGCGCCCTTTGCCTTTAGAATGCATAATGCAACCTGCAAGGTGCATAATTTTTATATTGGCAAGGGGGCGATAGAATGAAGCGTATCATAAAAATCATCAGGACAGTGTTGTCCTATGTCCGAAAAATGCACATCCCTATCTATGCCTCCCATGCAAGCTTTTTCATCACATTGTCTGCCTTCCCAATGCTACTGCTTCTGGTGAGCATTTTGCGGTATACAGGGATTTCTGTTGACAGCCTGACAGAAAGCTTAAAGGGGATCATTCCGGCAGCGCTGCTGCCCTTCGTGAAAAAACAGATCTATAATGCCTACCAAAGCACCAACGGCACAATTCTTTCCCTGTCGGCGCTGGTAGCACTGTGGTCCTCCAGCCGGGGGATCTATGGCTTGCGCAACGGTTTGAATTCTGTTTACGCAGTGGCGGAAAACCGGGGCTGGTTTTACACCAGAGGAATCAGCGTTTTATATACCTTTGCTTTTTTAATCGTGCTGATACTGACACTGGCAGTGCACGTATTTGGCGCAACACTGTTGCAGGTGATCCCTGTGTTCGGGGAGCTTCTGGGACGGGTATTGGATATGCGTTTTTTTCTCCTGTTGATTTTGCAAACAGCAGTGTTTACCGCTATGTATATGGTGTTGCCCAACAAACCCAATAAGCTGTGGGACAGCTTTCCCGGTGCAGTGTTTTCAGCCATCGGCTGGTTAGTTTTGTCCGATCTGTATTCCCGGTATGTGGAAAACTTTTCCCGGTATGCTAATATTTACGGGTCGGTTTATGCGGTGGCATTGAGTATGCTGTGGCTGTATTGCTGTGTGAACATACTCTTCTATGGCGGTGCACTGAATGTATATTTAACAAAAAAATAAAAAAAGATGCGTTGCTATGCAACGCATCTTTGAAGGTTATCCGTTGATATTAAAGTTGACGCTCAGCAGGTTCATTGCCTTGCACAGCTTGTGCAGGTAAATGAAAGGTCCGATGCCAATGAGAGATCCTAAAATGTTCCAGCCCCAGAAAGAACCGGCACCAAAGCTATAGGCAATGCCCCGGCGCTGCAGCTCTCTACCAATGCGGGCGGAAATCTTGTGACTCCAAACAAAGGGAGCAATACCCAGAGTCAGGGGGGTAAAAACAAAAGCCATCAAACAGTAGTGGGTTGTTTTCTTTCCGTCGTGGCGGCTGGCGATGGTGTTAATATCGGAAGAAATATTGGAGTAGAAAATCAAACCGTAAATGCCAAAGGTGATGATACTCAGCAGAATCGTTTTCAGAAGACCTCTGTTGGTTTTCAGCTGGATTGCGGGCATAGTTGTAAAATCACTCATAAAAATTACCTCTCTTTCCATATTTGGAGTAGCTCCAATTTCATTATAAAAGCGAAGAAGTAGGATGTCAATATATTTTCACTTACAAAAAGCTTGCAATGCCAGTCGAAAAGCACCGTATGTTCCCGCATCATTGCCAAGGGCTGCGATCTTAAACTGTACGCCTTTGGATGCGTGGAATACGTGCTTTAAGAAGTGGGGGTGCATCCCTTCTATGAGTATATTACCGGCTTTGCTGACACCGCCACCGATAATCACAGCCTCCGGATCTAAAACGGTGCAGACATTGGCAAGAAATTCCCCCAGCAGAGCAAAAAACTGCTCTAAAATAGCCTGTGCAGCAAGGTCTCCGGCGGCACTTGCATCAAATACATCCTTGCAGGAAAGTGTAGCGCGGGTGCGCAGTACGGAAGAGGTATCGCAAGCGGCAAGATACCGATTTGCCAGCCGGACAACACCGGTGGCTGAGCAGTATTGCTCCACACAGCCGTGCGCTCCGGAGGTGTGCACTTCTTTTTCCTCCCGGTTGAGGATCATATTGCCAATCTCACCGGCAGAGCCGCCAGCACCGCAGACGATATTGCCGCCGATAATAATACCGCCACCGACCCCTGTACCCAGGGTCACCATAACTATATCCTCATAGCCTTGACCACTGCCCTTCCAGCACTCACCCAAGGCAGCCACATTAGCATCGTTTCCAGCTTTTACGGGGAATCCGGTTAGCTGCGAAAGGGAATCTTCCACATTAAAAACGTCCCAGCCTAGATTCACACACCGGTTAACGACTCCGTTCCGATCCACAGGACCGGGGACACCAATGCCAATGCCTATAATAGCTTCCTTTGCAATAAAATGGGAAGTAAGATAGTTTTCAATAGACCGGGCAATATCCGGCAAAATCTGCAAGCCGTTATTTTCTGTGACCGTGGGAATTTCCCATTTGTCAAGAAGAATACCTTCTGTATTAAAAAAGGCGAGCTTTACGGTTGTTCCGCCTAAATCGATACCAAAACCGTATTTCATAATAATCCCACCCAACTGTCAAATGTCAACGAAAATATGTGTATTCTTATTATACTGCCGCCGGATAAAAAAAGCCAACAGGTTTTGTCTTTTCTTGCAATATTCACAAACTTTTCGCCTAGGGGTTGCGTTTGGGGTAGTTTTATTGTAACATAGTATATGCATCTTGGAACATATTCTGAAAGGATGAAATTCATTTATGATCAAGGTTGATATTTCTAACGTATGGGGACAGCTGTCCTTGCCGGATCTTCTGGCTGTAGAGAAAGAAGTATTTGATGCACATATGACGCTTACAGATGGAAATGGTGAAGGCAGCGATTTTTTAGGCTGGCTGAACCTGCCTACAGATAGAGAAACAGACGAGATCCGCAGAATTCGTGCTGCAGCAGACCGTATCCGGGAAACTTCCGATGTGTTTGTTGTGGTTGGCATTGGCGGCAGCTATCTGGGGCCCCGGGCAGCCATTGAGCTGATGCAAGGCTGTAACCATAATATCGGTAAGGGGAAAGGTAATCCCCAAATCTATTTTGCTGGCAACAATTTGTCCACCCGTAGCTGGAATGAGCTGCAGCGGCTGTTAGAGGGCAAGGATTTTTCTATTGCGATTATCTCCAAATCCGGAACGACTACCGAGCCTGCCATTGCAACCCGGGCTCTGCGCTGGATGCTGGAGCGGAAATATGGCACAGAGGGCGCAAAAAAGCACATCTATGCCATCACCGATCCCTACAAGGGCGCATTGCGCCAGATGGCAACAGAGGAAGGTTGGGAGAGCTTTGTGATCCCTCCCAATGTGGGCGGACGCTATTCTGTGCTCACAGCCGTGGGACTGCTGCCTATGGCAGTTGCAGGTATCGATCCTATGGAGGTTATGCGTGGCGCAGCTCAGGCAAAGAAGGACTATGACATCCGTTCCTTTGAAAACCCTGTGTGGCTGTATGCAGCCATCCGGAATTTGCTGTACCGGGGCGGCAAAAGTATTGAAATGCTGGAGTCTTTTGAGCCGGGCTTTAAGATGATGAGCGGCTGGTGGCAGCAGCTTTTTGGCGAAAGTGAAGGCAAGGATGGAAAGGGCATTTTCCCGGCTGTTGCAGAATTTACCGCGGATCTGCATTCTCTGGGTCAGATGATCCAGCAGGGTGAGCGCAATCTCTTTGAAACAATGGTCCGGTTCGATGCTCCCGATCAAAAGACCACTATTGGCGGCGACTATAAAAATCTGGACGGACTGAACTATCTGGAGGGTAAAACTCTGGATTTTGTGGACGAGAAGGCATACCTTGGTACACTGGCTGCCCACGTGGATGGCGGCGTACCGGTGATTACTATGGATATGGGCGAATTAAACAATGAAAAACTAGGCGAGATTTTTTATTTCTTTGAACTGGCCTGTGGCATTTCTGCCTATATGCTGGGTGTCAATCCCTTCAATCAGCCTGGTGTGGAGTTCTATAAGCGCAATATGTTCCAGCTTCTGGGCAAGCCGGGATATGAAATGTAAAAAATATGTATAAATTTTCTATTTAGGTGTTGCAAAAGAAGCACTTAACTGGTAAAATAGAATTACAGCTTAAAGCTGGATAGCAAAGGAGGATTTTCCTATGATTCAAGTTATTATGGGCCTGAAGGGTTCCGGCAAGACCAAGAAGATGATCGACGCCATCAACAATGCAGTGGCAAACGCTCAGGGCGATGTTGTTTGCATTGAGTACGGCAAAAAGCTTACTTATGATATTAACTACCGCGTTCGTCTGGTTGACTCCAAGGAATACGGTATCAATAGTCTGGATATGCTGAAGGGTCTGCTTAGCGGTCTGCACGCAGGCAACTTCGATATTACCAATGTTTATATCGACAATCTGTATAAGACCATCGGTGTTGACCGCGCAGCAGGCGAGGATTTTATCCTGTGGTGCGCAAAGTTTGCCGAGGATAACAATATGAACATTACCATCACTGTATCCGACGATCCCGCCGGTGCATCCGAGGAAATTAAGAAATATCTGTAAGAATAAGAAAAATGCCGCTGCAGCTGCAGCGGCATTTTTTAATGCAAAACAGATTGATAGATTTTTCTTTGTTTTGCCTATTTTCTTTTTGGAGAAACTATGCTAAAATGAGGAAAAACCAAGAAAAAGAGGTAATGGTTATGAATGAGATAAAAGCCATCGTTTGTGGAGCCAATGGTGCAATGGGTCAGCTTCTGCTGGCGCGGCTGGGCAACCGGGCAACTGGCTTGGTTAGTGCCGACGGTGAAAACAATGTGCCGAAAACCTTCGAGGAGATGGGTGCGGTGGATGCCAATGTGATCATTGACTTTTCCCACCATTCTGCTGCCCGGGCAGTCACGGAGTATGCAAAGAAGACTGGTTGCGCTTTGGTTATGTGCACCACCGGTCATACACCGGAAGAAAAGGCAATGATTGAGGATGCGGCAAAATCCGTTCCCGTATTTTATTCCGGCAATATGAGCCTTGGTATTGCAGTGCTGTGCCGTCTGGCAAAGGAAGCTGCAAAAAATTTCCCCGATGCAGACATTGAGATCGTGGAAGTCCACCACAATCGGAAGGTGGATGCCCCCAGTGGTACCGCCCGGATGCTGTTTGACGCAGTGAAGGAGGTCCGCCCGGAAGCAAAGGCTGCTTGCGGCAGAGCCGGTGAAGGTAAGCGGGAGAAAAATGACATTGGCATTGCATCCTTGCGTATGGGCAATGTGGTAGGTATCCACGAAATTCACATTGCAACCCACTCCCAGACATTGACCCTGCGCCACGAGGCTCACGACCGGGGTATGTTTGCAGACGGCGCCATCGATGCTGCCGCATTTTTGATCGGTAAAAAGCCGGGTCTTTATAATATGCAGGATCTTTTGTAATTGTAGGGGCAGATGCCCACATCCGTCCGTCAAAAATCTTTCCGGAGAGAATGTTTTTCCTTCCAGTGCAAATACTAATAGCACAAGGAGGGAAAACAATGCAGAAGGAAGAGAAAGAACAGAAAAAACCGATCCCTTGGGAAATGACTGACCCCAAGCCCCCGGTAATTCATTCCGGGCATTTGGAAAATAGAATACAGAATTAAAAAATGGCGGGAATCCCGCCATTTTTTAATTATTCAATAAATAATGTACCCGCTGCGCCAGCTTTCCGTCCTTGTAATACAGCCGGGGAACACGGCGACTGATATTACAGACGAACTCATAGTTAAAGGAATCACCGGCTTGGGCAATTTCTTCCACAGGAATCTGTGCATTTTCGCTTTGCCCAACAAGAATCACTTCGTCGCCTACCTCTGCACCGGGGATGTCTGTGAGATCCACCATCATCTGATCCATGCACACCCTCCCTAAGATAGGTGCTTTTTTGCCCCGGATCAGCACATAAAAGCGATTGCTGAGATTGCGTCGATAGCCATCTGCATAGCCAACCGGGATCGTTGCCACAGTTGTGGGTTTTTCCGTCACATAAGTGCCGCCGTAGCTGATGGCACGACCGGCTTCCAGCACCTTTATGTGAGAAATGTGGCTGTGCCAGCTTAGTGCCGGCTGTAATTTCAGCAAATCGGTGGAAACCTCGTCGCTGGGGTACAGACCGTAGATCACAATGCCTGCCCGCACCATATCATAGTGGCTTTCAAAATTCATCACACCGGCAGAATTATCCAGATGGCGGATGGCAACCTTCACGCCCCGCTCCCGGAGCATCCGGTCAAACCGGTCGAATAATTTTGCCTGTTCCTGTGCCTGAGAAAGATCCGCACAATCGGATGTGGCGAAGTGGCTGAAAAGACCTTCCGGAATCAATCCGGGAAGGGAAGCAATCTTTGCGCAAAGGTCCGCATCTTCTTCCGTTGCCTGAAATCCGATCCGACTCATACCTGTATCCACTGCAAAGTGGAAGGGTGCATCCACGCCCAGAGACGCAGCCGTTTGTGACAGCAGTTCTGCATCCTCATAGCGGAAAATCGTGGGGCGAATCCCCTGTGTAATGGCATCGGCAAAAGCAGAGGGAGGCGTTTGACCCAAAATCAGAATAGGCTTTTGGATGCCTGCCTGGCGAAGCTCCAAAGCTTCCTGGATCAGTGCAACACCGAAAAATGCGCACGCATTTTCCAGTTCTTGCGCCACAGGCACTGCGCCGTGACCGTAGGCATCAGCTTTGACTACAGCCATAGCCGGCACACCGGCTTTTTGGCAGACAGCCTGAAAATTTGCCCGGATTTTATCCAAATCAATGGTTGTGTAAGTACTGTAAGTGTTCATAGATTATCCCATTACTGTGCCGTCCGGATGGAACAGGGGCAGCTTTTCCAAATAGATAAGGTCTTCCCGATCCTGGGCATCGCCTTCGGCAAGGATTGCCATTTTGCCGGCAATGATACCGCCAGCCTTCTCGACCAGCGCTTCCAGTGCAGAAAGGCTTTCGCCAGTGGAGATCACATCGTCCACGATCAGGATGCGCTTGCCCTTCATCAGCTCAGCATCGGCAGTGTCCAGATAAAGCTTTTGCTCCTTGGCGGTGGTGATGGAACGGACAGAGGATTCGAACACACCGGTCATATACAGCTTAGGACCTTTCCGGGCAAGGAAATATTTCTTTGCGCCGGTCTGGCGAGCCATTTCATGGGCAAGGGGAATGCCCTTTGCCTCGGCAGTGATAATGTAGTCATATTCCGGAGCTTTCTTCAGAAGCTCCCGGGCGCAGGCTACGGTCAGCTCCTGATCACCAAAGATCACAAAGCCGGCAATATACAGCTCATCTGTCACCCGGCAGATGGGCAGATCACGATCCAAACCAGCCACATTCATTCGATAAAACATAAAGATTACCTCATTTCTAATAATCTATGAACATTATACCCCACCCCACAAAAAAGTCAAGAAGCGCAACAGGAAATCAAATTTCTGTTTAATGAACCGTTAATGTAGGGGTGGTGCAGTGCGTCGCCCGTCGGTAAAATGCGACCTCGATGGGTGCATTTTGCCGTATTATTCGCCTGCGGCGACGGGAGGGGCATTGCCCCTCCCCTACAGGGACATACCGATAAACAGAAATTTGTCTTGCAGTTGGTTGTGAAAAAAGGTAAAATAGGGAAAAGGAGTGATTGCTATGTTTGAAGGCTTTACCCCGGAGACCATCGATTTTTTATGGGGCATCCGGATGAATAATAACCGGGACTGGTTTATGGCACACAAAAAGGACTATGTTAATACGCTTTATGAGCCTATGAAGGCACTGGGCAAGGATTTGTTTGAACCCTTTTTAGAGAAAACCGGAAATCTTTTGAAGGTCAGCCGCATTTATCGGGATGCCCGGAAGCACCACCCTCTGCCCTATAAGGAAAGTCTGTGGATTTGCATTCGGCAGGATGTTCAGTGGTGGGCAGAAAATCCCTGCCTGTATTTTGAGATCAGCCCCGAGGGAATCAGCTACGGCTTTATCTGGTGGCGACCGAGAGTGTCGGCAATGGCAGATTTCCGGGCAGAGATCACCGCCCACAGCAAGGAATTTTTGAAGCTGATCCGTCAAACGGAAAAGAAAACCGGTGTACCTATCACTGCTGGATTGTATAAACGCCCCAAAGAAACTGACGATCCAAAGCTTGCACCCTATTTTGCGTGGAAAACAGGCATTGCCTGCGTGATCGATGAGCCGGTATCTCAAGAAATGTTCGGTCCGGAATTAAAAGACCGGGTGGGCAAATTCCTCACCGACCTGATCCCCCTGTACGATTTTTTCAACAAGTTCAAGGTGTAGGGGAAATCGATTGACATTTGTCAATGGATAATTATGGTGCAGGAACGATAGCTTTTGTAGAGGAGGGGCATTGCCCCTACATAACAATCCGTCCGCAACGCGGACACATTCATTTCGCATTTTGCACTTTGCCTTTTGCATTAAAAATCCCCGACCGTTTGGTCGGGGATTTTTGATATGTGCAATTAAGCCAGCTCAGCGAAGTACTTAATGGTGCGAACCATCTGAGAAACATAGGAGTTCTCGTTGTCGTACCAGGAAACAACCTGAACCTGAACCTTGCCGTCGGGCAGCTTGGAAACCATGGTCTGAGTAGCATCGAACAGGGAGCCGTAACGCATACCGATAACATCGGAGGAAACGATCTCGTCCTCGTTGTAGCCGTAGGACTCAGTAGCAGCAGCCTTCATAGCAGCGTTGATCTCTTCCACGGTAACAGCCTTAGCGCAAACAGCGTTCAGGATGGTGGTAGAACCGGTGGGAGTGGGGATACGCTGTGCAGCGCCGATCAGCTTGCCGTTCAGCTCGGGGATAACCAGGCCGATAGCCTTAGCAGCACCGGTGGAGTTGGGAACGATGTTGATAGCGCCAGCGCGGGAACGGCGCAGGTCGCCCTTTCTCTGGGGACCGTCCAGAATCATCTGGTCGCCGGTGTAAGCGTGGATGGTGCACATAATGCCGGACTCGATAGCAGCCAGGTCGTTCAGAGCCTTAGCCATGGGAGCCAGGCAGTTGGTGGTGCAGGAAGCAGCGGAGATGATGTTGTCTTCCTTGGTCAGGGTCTCGTGGTTGACGTTGTAAACGATGGTGGGCAGATC
>JAZOSD010000003.1:0-12779 GCA_045656945.1 Faecousia sp. | reverse complement strand
TGAAGCTTTGGGAGATTAATATGGCATTTGAAGGACTGACTGAAAAAATTGCTGCGACCTTCAAAAAGCTTAGAGGCAAAGGTCGCCTGAAAGAATCCGATGTAAAAGAAGCAATGCGCGAGATCCGTATGGCTCTTTTGGAAGCGGATGTAAGCTATAAAGTTGTTAAGGATTTTACTAAATCCGTAACGGAACGGTGCGTTGGCGCTGATGTGCTTGAAGCACTGAGCCCGGCACAGATGATCGTCAAGATCGTTAATGAAGAGCTGACCAATTTGATGGGAAGCGATATAAAACATATTACTATTAATCCCAATGGACCGACTGTTGTGATGCTTGTTGGTTTACAAGGCGCAGGTAAGACCACAAACGGAAGTAAGCTTGCTGGTCTTATGAAGAGACAGGGAAAAAATCCGTTGCTTGTTGCCTGTGATATTTACCGACCTGCAGCTATTACTCAGCTGAAGGTTTGTGGTGAAAAGCTTGGAATTCCTGTGTTTGAAAAAGGACAGGAAGATCCAGTAAAAATCGCTAAGGAAGCGGTGCAATACGCTCGCCAGCACGGTCATGATATGGTTTTCCTGGACACTGCAGGACGCTTGCATGTAGATGAGACCTTGATGGATGAGCTGAAAAATGTTAAGGCTGCTGTCAAGCCGGATGAGATCATGCTTGTTGTGGATGCGATGACCGGTCAGGATGCGGTGAATGCCGCACAGAGCTTTAACGAGTGGCTGGACATTGATTCTGTCATGCTAAGTAAGCTTGATGGTGATGCAAGAGGCGGCGCTGCTCTGTCTGTTCGTGCAATTACCGGCAAGCCTGTAAAATTTGCAGGTATCGGTGAGAAGCTGGAGGATATCGAGCCCTTCCATCCGGACCGTATGGCTTCCCGTATTTTGGGTATGGGTGACATGCTGAGTCTGATCGAAAAGGCAGAAAAGGCATTTGATGCTAAGAAGGCTGCCGAGATGGAAGATCGGTTGAAGTCCAATAAGTTTACCTTACAGGATTTTTACGATCAAATGGTGCAACTCAAATCCATGGGTTCCATGCAGGATATTCTTGCACAGATGCCTGGCGGTGGCGCATTGAAAAATGTCCAGGTAGACGAAAAGGCGATGGCTCGTACAGAAGCGATCATCCTGTCTATGACACCGAAGGAACGGGAAAATCCCAACATTATTGGTGCAAGTCGTAAAAAACGAATTGCGGCCGGATCCGGTGTGAAGGTTGAGGATGTTAATAGACTTCTGAAATCCTTTGACCAAATGAAATCAATGATTAAGCAATTCTCTGGTCCCGGTGCCGGAAAAAAGCTAAAGCGTATGCGCGGCTTTGGTGGTTTTGGAGGATTCCCGGGCTTTTAACATTGTTCGCTGAAAGCAAACTGCTTTGCGATATAAAGACACAAATTTACTTGGAGGTGAAACTCATGGTTAAAATCAGACTGAGAAGAATGGGTGCAAAGAAGGCTCCTTTCTACCGGATCGTTGTTGCTGACTCCCGTAGCCCCCGCGATGGCCGCTGCATCGAGGAGATCGGTACCTACAACCCCCTGACCGAGCCCGCTACCATTACTATCGATGCCGAGAAGGCACAGAACTGGATCAAGAACGGCGCACAGCCCACTGATACCGTTCGCGGACTGCTGAAGAACGCCGGCGTCCTGTAATTGCTCAAAGGAGTTGCACAATGAAAGAACTTTTGCTGTATATGGCAAAAAATCTGGTGGACGATCCTGATGCAGTTACGGTCAATGAGGTGTCTGAAGAAGACGGCAGAGTACTGGAGCTTCATGTTGCCCCCGGCGACATGGGTAAGGTGATTGGCCGCCAGGGCCGAATTGCGAAAGAAATTCGCACAATCGTGAAAACCGTTGCCCAGCGCACCGGCGAAAAAATCACGGTAGAAATCGTGGATTAACGGGTAATGCGTGACGGTTCCGTCACGCATTTTTCCTGTTTATAGAGGTGTTTTATGAGACTTCAGTTTTTAGAATCCGGTGAAATTGTAACCACCCACGGCGTACGTGGAGAGATGAAAATTTTACCTTGGGCAGATGGCCCGGAGTTTTTAATGGAATTTAACCGCGTTTATATTGAAGGCGTGGAATATAAGGTGGAAAGCTGCCGCGTCCAGAAAAGCTGTAATTTGCTGAAATTAGCAGGTGTAGATACAATGGAGCAGGCACAAGCTATGCGGGGAAAAACTGTACAGATTTTCCGTGAGGATGCAGATCCGGACCTTATTTTTACAGCAGAACTGATCGGAGTATCGGTTATGTGTGATGGTCAGCAAATTGGTGTTGTTTCAGATGTTTTAGACTATCCCGGCAATAAAGTTTATGTGGTTCGGGGTGAGCACGAATATATGATTCCGGCAGTTAAAGCATTTGTGTTGTCCACCGATATTGATGCCGGAGTAATGCAGGTACGACTGATTGAAGGGATGCGCACCGATGAGAGTTGATATTCTGACTTTATTTCCCGATACAGTAGGCGATGTGCTGTCGGAAAGTATTTTAGGACGAGCGCAGGAACGCGGATTCATTCGCATCGAAACCCATCAGATCCGGGACTACACTGCCAATAAACAAAATCAAGTGGATGATTATCCTTATGGCGGTGGCAGAGGTGCAGTAATGACCGCTGATCCGTTATATCGTTGCTGGGAAGCTGTTTGCGATCAAGCAGCAGGACCTGTTCATACTGTTTATCTTTCTCCTTGCGGAAAAACGTTTCGTCAGGAGGATGCAATCCGGTTAAGCAAGTTGGATAATCTCATCCTGGTTTGCGGTCATTATGAGGGGATCGATCAGCGGTTTATTGATGAATGTGTGGATGAAGAAATCTCGTTAGGTGACTTTGTGCTGACAGGTGGAGAAATCGCAGCAATGGCAGTAACAGATGCAGTCTGCAGAATGGTACCCGGTGTTCTTGCAGATCCAGAGTGTTTTGAGGATGAGAGCCATTTTAACGGACTTTTGGAGTATCCTCAGTATAGTCGCCCTGCAGTTTGGCACGGGAGAGAAGTACCGCCAATATTACTGTCCGGTAATCACGAAAAAGTTCGCTTGTGGCGTCGCAAGCAGTCCTTACGCAGGACGAGAACCAGACGTCCGGATATGTATGATAAGTTGGATTTATCCTCAAAGCAGGATAAAAAGCTGTTGCTGGAAATTGAGGAAGAAGACCATAAATAGAAATCACGCTGGATATTTCCAGCGTGATTTTTTGTTCCATGTAAATAGTTAAGGAAGAGACAAAATAGAATAATTTATGTATCATTTTGGTGCGAAAGCTGTCGTCATTTTTTGTGTATCGGATAGGTAAATTCTGTTTATCCGGTGCATAGTCTTTTTCAGGAGTGATGCATATGAGGTGCGCTTGGGAAGCGTATATAAATTTACTTCCGATCCGAATGCGGCAGGAAGTGGACAAGCTAGGTAGTAAAGTTCTTCAGGAAATGCGTTTGCGTCTGAACTTACCGCCTGAATTAATTACAGATAACGGATCTATTTGGTTGAATGAAATAGTAACAAAGGATGACCTTTCCTTTTGTATTAATGCTGCATCTAGGTATTCACCTTGGTCTGCAGCAACTTCTGCACAGGGGTATATCACTGCACCTGGCGGTCATCGCGTTGGTATATGCGGTACAGCAACAGTAAATGATGGGATAATGACGGGGATTACAGATCCTTCATCATTATGCTTGCGAGTTGCTAAAGATCTTCCTGGAATTGCTAAAAAAATAACAACGGTAAAAGGTTCTATATTGATTTTGGGCAAACCTGGTAGTGGAAAGACAACACTTTTGAGAGATTTAATTCGACAAAAATCAGATATGGATAATGAACATATTGCGGTTGTGGACGAGCGTAGAGAAATATTTCCGAAAATACAGGGAGATTGCTGTTTCCCTCCAGGGAAACATACGGACATACTCACGGGTTGCTCTAAAGCACAAGGAATAAATGCAGTTTTGCGAAATATGAACCCATCCATTATTGCGGTGGATGAGATAACAGCACAAGATGATTGTGATGCGTTGGTGCATGCCGGATGGTGCGGTGTAAATTTCTTTGCAACGGTTCATGCTGGTAGCCGAAAGGATCTATATTCTCGCCCTGTATATAAACCTATCATCAAAAGTGGCTTATTTAACACCCTGTTGATTTTACAGCCGGACAAGTCCTGGCATATGGAAAGGATGGATATATGGGACTGAAAATTATTGGTGTTCTTCTAGTGTTGATTGGGTGCGGAGGCTTTGGATTTAAGTTAGTTTCAAATCATATCAAAGAAGAAAGAAGCCTCCGGGAATTAATACGTATTTTGGATTATATGGAATGTGAATTACAGTATCATTTAACACCTCTTCCAGATCTTTGCAGACTTGCTGCAGCAGAGAGTAAAGGGATAGTGCAGAAAGCATTTTTAATGCTTTCAAATCAACTGGAAGATCGTATATCTTCAGATGTTGAAAGGTGTATGCATGATACATTGGAACTAACGAAAGATATGCCACACTTATCATATGCTGCTATGGAACATCTAGGACGATCTTTAGGTCGGTTTGATATGGAGGGTCAGTTGAAGGGACTGGAAGCTGTGCGTCAGGATTGCAGAAGAAATTTGAACGAATTAATGGAAAATCGTGATATAAGACTTCGTAATTACCAAACGCTCGGTCTTTGTGCCGGTGCTGCTCTTGCAATTTTGTTGATTTAATATATGGATATTGATTTAATTTTTCGAATTGCGGCCATAGGAATCATTGTTTCCATCCTCAATCAAGTACTGTCCAGATCTGGAAGGGAAGAGCAAGCAACAATGACCACCTTAACAGGCCTTGTTGTTGTACTTATGATCGTGGCACAAAAAATATCTGAACTATTTGATTTGGTCAAGGGGCTGTTTCATTTATAATGGATATTTTCCTTAAATCCGCAGCAGGTGTACTGATAGCGATTGTCATAGCTCTCATTTTGTCGAAACAGGGGAAAGATCTTGCTGTTTTGCTAATCATTGCTGTGTGCTGTATGGTTATAGTTGCAGCAGTTTCATATCTTTCACCTATAACGGAACTGTTAAACCATTTGCAAACAGTAGGGAAATTAGATTCCGATACATTCCATATTATGTTGAAATCTGTTGGGATCGCTCTGATTTCAGAAGTGACAAGCTTAATCTGTACGGATGCTGGAAATGCTGCCATGGGAAAAACCTTGCAGTTTTTGTCTACTGCAGTAATTTTGTGGTTATCTATACCACTTCTTAATGAGTTGCTAGAGCTACTTGACACCATACTGGGGGCAATATGAGAAAATTTATACTTATGATATTGATTGCCGCTATTCTCGCTACACCGGTCAGTGCAATGGATTTTACTGCCCCGATTATCCCTGAGAATGCAGAAGAATTTATGCCGGAGGACACTGAAACCTTTTCTGAGGGGCTATGGTATGTTATTAAAACTGCAATATCTAAGCTACAGCCAAGTTTTGCAGAAGCTGCCGGTGCTTGCTTGTCCATTTTTGCCATTATTTTACTTGTATCCATATTGCAGTCTGGAACAGACAAAGTAAATACAGTTATAAGAGTTGCCAGCACTCTTGCAATCAGTTTGTTGTTGATCCAACCAACAAATATGCTGATCACTTTAGGTACACAAACAGTTGTGCAGTTGTGTGATTATGGAAAATTGCTTTTACCTGTGCTCACAGCTGCATTGGCAGCCCAGGGCGGTGTTACATCGTCAGGCGCTTTATATACAGGCACTGCAATTTTTATTGCAGTACTCACAACAATTATTTCCAGCATAATCGTCCCAATGATCTATATCTTTTTATGCTTATGTATCGCTTGCAGTATGATTGATCAGTCGTTACTTAAAAAATTACGGGATTTTGTAAAATGGGCAATGACATGGTGCCTTAAAACATTACTGTATGTTTTTACAGGATATTTAAGTATCACTCGCGTTATAAGCGGAACTGTAGATGCATCCACAATGAAAGCAACGAAGTTGGCAATTTCTGGCGTCGTGCCTGTTGTAGGTGGTCTTATTTCTGATGCATCGGAAACGATATTGATCAGTGCCGGTCTTATGAAAAGTGCCGCAGGAACTTACGGACTGCTTGCAGCAATTGCAATGTGGATTGGTCCGTTTATTAAAATTGGGTCTCAGTATTTATTACTTAAGGGGACTGCGGCTGTTTGTGGTGTTATAGGAAACAAGGAAAACACTTCCTTGATCTCTGATTTTTCTGGTATTATGGGAATGTTGCTGGCTATGACCGGTACTGCCTGTTTACTTTTACTAGTTAGCACCGTTTGCTTTATGAAAGGCGTGTCTTAATGAATAGTATTCATAAATACTTAATATCCATAATATGTGCAAGTGTAATTTGCACAATTGTTAATAGCTTTTCAGGAAAGAAAACAGCAAATGGAGCTATTATTCGATTGATTTCCGGTCTATATATGGCTATTACATTAATTTCACCACTTGTGAATATACGTCTTTCAGATTATTCAGACTATTTTGATCAGTTTTCTATGGAATCCAGTAGCGCTGTTTCTGACGGAGAATCTGCGGCAGTAGAAGAAATGTATTCTATCATAAAATCCAAAACAGAAGCATATATCTTGGACAAAGCTGGTTCTTTGGACGCGGTGCTGGATGTGGAGGTGACTGTGAATGAAGATGATCCGCCGGTTCCCTGTGGGGTGACAATTACCGGCTCTATTTCTCCTTATTCAAAAGAGGTTCTTAGCAGATTGATTGCAAACGATTTAGGAATCACGAAGGAGGATCAAAATTGGATATACCAGACATTCGACAAAAAGCAATGAACTTTATCATCAAGTATAAATATGTCACAATTATTCTGCTTATCGGACTTATATTTATGCTTGTACCAACCAGGAAGGTAAATTCAGAAGATATAAAAAAAGAGACAATACAAGAACGGGATGAATTGCAAATTAACGCGCAATTGGAAGAAATTCTCAGCCAGATTGTCGGAGCAGGGGAGGTCCGTGTATTACTGACTGTTGCTACAGGGGAAGAACTGGTATATCAAACGGATGATAAATTGTCACAGGCAGAGGAAAGTAGTAATACACAAATTGACACAGTGACTATAACAGATTCAGACCGCAACGAAAAAGGACTAATCAAACAAACAATTGCACCAATATATCGTGGTGCTGTTGTTGTTTGTCAGGGAGCTGACAGTGCGAAGGTTCGATTGGCAATTGTGGAAGCTGTAGCAAAAGTAACCGGCTTAAGTTCAGACCGGATTTCGGTATTAAGAATGAAATGAATTGGAGGCACTTAACAATGAAAAAATGGAAGAAAAACCTGATTGCAATGGCAGTCTTATTTGCTGTATGTGCAGGTATCTATGTGAATTGGTTATATAGCGAAAATGAAAATGCAGTTAGCTTGTCAGAAACTTTAGATGCAGATAAGATCTTGTCATCTGACACCTTGGTTATGAGTGATGATAGTACCGGTTTGAGCGTAACCGGTGATACAGTCAGTGAGTATTTTTCAGCCGTCCGACTGTCTCGTCAAGAAGCTAGAGACAGTGCGGTAACACTACTACAGGAGGCAATGGCATACACAGACAGTCCAGAAACTGCACAATCCAATGTCCAACTGGAACAAATCGTTCAAACTGCTTTGTGCGAAGCACAGATTGAAAGCCTTGTAATTGCTAAAGGATACACAGACTGTGTTGCTTATATTGCTGATGAGAGCATATCAGTAGCTGTTGCAGCTCCGGAAGGGGGATTGCTTGATACAGATGTTGCCGTCATTGCTGACATCGTTTTGACACAATCTGAATTTGAAATGGATGATATTTATGTAGTGGAAGTGCAGTAATTATCCGTCAGGAAATTTCCTCCTGAAGAAAATAGTTGTAATTTTCAGGATATATGGTACAATATAAAAAATATGTTCTGTTACCAGCAGACAACCATTAGGAGGTATTCCCATGGCGGATAATAAGCAGTATATTACACAGGTACAAGAAAACGGAACATTGCTGATCTCTGAAGATGTGATCGCTGCAATCGTAGCTCACGCACTTAGTGAAGTAGAGGGCGTTGTGGGCCTTAATACAAAGCCTATTTCTGATATTGCTGAGCTTATCGGAAAAAAAGGAAAAGGTGTCAAAATCGCTATTACTGACGATAACGCACTGACTGTTGATTGTAATGTTACAGTTGCCTATGGTCAAAGTGTAGTGGATGCAGCTAAGGCAGCACAATTGGCTGTAAGCAATGCTATCTCTGCAATGGCTGGTGTAGAGATTTCAGCTGTCAATATCAATGTGTGCAGTATTGCCCGCCAGTGAGGGTGAATTTATGACAAGAGCTAACGCCAGAGAACTGGCAGTTCACCTGATCTATGGTCGCGAATTTACCGGTGAGGAGCCTGAACAGGTCGTAGCAACCAGACTGGAAAAGGATTACTATGCAAAACTGTCGCAGGAAAATGATGTTTACACAGAACGTCCCAGCCGTGCGCAAATGGCTTATATTGACAATGTTGTATCTGGAGTTGCAAATCGTATAGACGAACTGAACGACATTATTCGTCAGTATTCCATTGATTGGGATGTAACCCGTATTTCCAGACTTGCTCGTACCACAATGCAGCTTGCAATTTTTGAAATTCTTTATGTGGAAGACGTACCTACCGGTGTCGCAATTTCTGAAGCTGTCCGTATTACAAAAATATATGATGGCAATGAAACAGGTTCTTTTGTAAATGGTATCCTGGGATCTTTTGCCAGAAGTTTAACAACTGAGGTTTCTCAATGAGCGTTATTGGCTTTGATACCAGTAATTACACTACATCTATTGCTTATTTTGACGGTGAAATGGGTGAAAACCATTCCAAACTTCTGCCCGTAAAAGAAGGTGCACTTGGTCTTCGCCAAAGTGATGCTGTATTTCATCATACCGCAAGCCTGCCGGAGCTATCCGGCAGGCTATTTTCCCATATTTCTATAGATTCAGTAACTGCTGTTGGTGTCAGCACCCGTCCAAGAGCCGTAGAGGGGAGTTATATGCCTTGCTTCCTTGTAGGTGTTTCACATGCAAAACTCCTTGCTGATGCGCTGCATGTTCCTATTTTTGAATGCTCTCACCAGCAAGGACATGTTGCTGCATCTCTTTGGAGTGCGTCTAAGATAGAACTTATGGATCAACCACATTTAGCTTGGCATTTATCCGGAGGCACAACAGAATTACTTCTGGTTGAACCGGAGGGTCGGAACGTTTGTTGTAGCCGAATTGGTGGAACAACGGATATTTCAGCTGGCCAGTTGATCGATCGTACCGGTCAGCTATTAAATCTGCCTTTTCCATCAGGAAAACATCTGGATGCACTAAGTAAGGAAGCTGAGCGCGGTGATGTATTTTCTGTTAAATGTAACAATCGGGAATTTTCTTTGTCCGGTGTTCAAAATAAGGTCCAACAGTATCAGGAGACATATCATAATCCGGTTGAAACAGCCGCTTTTGCTTTACGATGTGTCTGCGACGGTATTATCCGTGCAACAATGCAGGCGATGAAGGACTATCCAAACCTACCGGTTGTTTTTTCTGGGGGAGTGGCATCTAATTCTATGCTTAGAGATTTATGCCAGCCACTTAATCCAGTTTTTGCGCAGCCTCAATATTCTACCGATAATGCGTTAGGTGTTGCAGTGCTTGCCTACCGTAATACACAGGAGTGATCAAATTGGTCCAGAATGCACTGTCTATCACCCAAGTAAACGAATATATCCGTGCAATGATGGACGGCGATCGCTTATTAACCAACATTGCTGTACGCGGAGAGATCAGTAATTATAAGGTATATCCTTCGGGACATCATTATTTTACACTTAAAGATGCTGAAGGCGCATTGAAATGTGTTATGTTCCGTGGAAATGCCGGACGTTTGAAATTCCGTCCAGATAATGGTATGCAAGTTATTGCCATAGGAAGAATCAGTGTATATCCAAGAGATGGAGCCTATCAATTGTACTGCAATGCATTGACACTTGACGGTATTGGCGATTTATATGTAGCCTTTGAGCAGCTAAAAGAAAAACTCGCATCAAAAGGACTTTTTGATCCATCCCACAAAAAGGCAATTCCTAAATATCCAGAAACAATTGGAATCGTGACTAGTTCTGCTGGCGCTGCAGTTCACGATATGCTGCGCATTCTTAGGAAGCGTTATCCCTTAGTAAAAGTTCTCTTACTTCCGGTACGTGTCCAGGGCGCAGAGGCACCGGCAGAAATTGCAGCGGCTATCCGATATGCAAATCACCATCATTTGGCAGACCTTTTGATTGTTGGTCGAGGCGGTGGCTCCATAGAAGATCTTTGGGCGTTTAACGATGAGATTGTTGCGTATGCTGTTTATGATTCCCAAATCCCAGTAATATCTGCAGTAGGTCACGAACCGGATGTTACGATTTCTGATTTTGTTGCAGACCTTCGCGCTGCAACACCCTCTAATGCTGCTGAATTAGCAGTTCCGGATCAAGATACATTGCGGCAAAATTTAGATAGTGCCCTTATATCTATATCAACTGCACTGGAAACCCAATTAAAGAATGCTCGCAAACATCTCCAAATGCTGTCTTCCAGTCCTTCTCTGCAAGGACCTACTGTATATTTGAATCAGCGTCGCAAGGATATGGATTTGTTGATCAATCGCCTGACTGCGGCTCAGAAACAAATTATAAATCGCGAACGTCGACGTTTTACTGCAACTACGGCTAAGCTTGATGCTATGAGTCCATTGAAGGTCTTGTCCAGAGGCTATGCTATGACACAAAATGAGGGCAGGGAAGTAGTACGGTCTGTATCGCAAGTCCGTGCGGGTGATACTATAAATATTCGACTTAGCGATGGTACTTTGTCTGCTGAAGTTACGCACATCAAGGAGGATATACGATGAGTGCAAAAAAACAATCCTTTGAAGAGAAAATGATACGCCTGGAACAAATCGTCCGTTCTATGGAAAGAGGCGATGTTGCACTGGAAGAATCTCTGAAACTGTTTCAGGAAGGCACTGAGCTCGTGCGTAGCTGCGGAAAGCTTTTAGATGATGCTGAACTTCAGGTGAGTAAAATCAGTACAGCTGCGAACGGTAGCCCCGTAGAGGAGGATTTCTCAGATGAGCCAGTCTTTTGATGACCGCAATAAGGAGTATTTGGCGTATATTGAACAGTATCTTAATGAAAAATGTTTTCAATATGACAAAGAACCTCAAAAAGATCTATTTTCTGCAATGCGATACAGCTTGCTGGCAGGTGGTAAACGACTGCGTCCGATGTTAACCTTTGATTTTTGCAGAATGTGCGGTGGTGATTGGAAAAAAGCTGCACCATTTGCCGCTGCAGTAGAAATGATTCATACATATAGCTTGATTCATGACGATTTACCATGTATGGATAATGATGATTTTCGTCGCGGTAAACCGACTAATCACAAGGTATACGGTGAAGCAATCGCTGTACTTGCCGGTGATGCGTTATTAACCGCTGCTTTTTCCTATTTGTCAACTGCACCATACAGTGCCGATATTCGCATTCGTGCTGTGGAGATCCTTTCAAATTGTGCCGGTGAGTTGGGTATGGTCGGCGGTCAAGTACTGGATATGCAAAGTGAAGAAAGACAATGTGATGAACAGGAAGTTTTGGATATTCAAAGCAGGAAAACCGGTGCACTGATTCGGGCAGCTTGTATGTTAGGGGTTCTTGCTGCCGATGGAAGTGAGCAGCAAGTATCTGCAGCTGCAAAGTTTGCTGCACATCTTGGATTGGCATTTCAGATTCGAGATGATATGCTTGATGTAATTGGTAATGAAAAAGAATTAGGCAAGGCTGTTGGCGTAGACAATAATAAGAACACTTTTGTCCAACTTTACGGCATAGATACCTGCGATCTAATGGTAAAAGATCATACGCAAATTGCCATTGGCGCTCTTTCTGCATTCTCAAATGTTGATTTTATGAAAAAACTGGCACAGGATCTTACCAGTAGAACAGTATAAATATTTTCCCAGGAAATTTTAGCTGGCACTCAAACTGAGTGCCAGCTGTTCTTTACATATCCTTTGACGGATTCATATAATAAACATTCTTTTGATTTAGTTTTTCCCGAAGGAGCTGTAGTGCTTCGCCAAAACGTTGGAAATGAACCAGCTCACGCTGACGCAAGAATTTGATTACATTATTCACATCCGGATCATCGCTGAGACGCAGTATATTATCGTAGGTAACTCTGGCCTTTTGCTCAGCTGCCAGATCCTCGGTCAAATCGGCAATGGGATCACCCTTCACTGCGATCGTAGCAGCTGTCCATGGTGTACCGGATGCAAAAGTGGGATATACGCCGGTGGTGTGATCAACGAAGTAAGGAGCAAAAGCAGAGTCCTGGATTTGCGAGTCTTTTAGGTTTCGGGTCAGCTGATGCACGATTGCTCCAACCATCTCCAGGTGGCCCAACTCCTCAACACCGATATCCGTTAAAAGTCCTTTTAACTCATCAAAGGGCATGGAATATCTCTGCGATAAATACCGCAGTGAGGCGCCAAGTTCCCCGTCCGGCCCACCGTATTGGGATATAATGATGGAAGCGAGTCTTGGATTCGGTTTATCGATTTTTACGGGATACTGTAGCTTCTTTTCATATATGAACATAATTACACCTCCCGATTTTTAGCGTATTCCCAGGGCCACGGATCATCCA
>JAZOSD010000002.1:0-63654 GCA_045656945.1 Faecousia sp. | reverse complement strand
AAATTTCAGTTTGACGCACTGTTAATGTAGGGGCGGTGCAGTGCGCCGCCCGTCGGGAAAATGCGACCTCGATGGGCGCATTTTACCGTATTATTCGCCTGCGGCGACGGGAGGGGCAATGCCCCTCCCCTACAGAGGCACACCGACAAACTGAAATTTATATATGCGTTCTTGGGTCGGAAGCATCGCCTAAATTCTGACCGACTACATACAACACGACTGTGATCACAGAAGTCACTGCCACCGGACTCCAAAATTCAAATCCCCAGCCCGGGGTGACCATAGCACTTTGTGCAGACTCGATCAACCGCCCCAAGGACATTTCCGAAAGTCCCATTCCGATATAAGATAAAAACACCTCATAAGAAATATAAGCAGGAATTTCTGTCGCTGCCAAAGTGACGATCACCGATGTCATAAAGGGCAGGATATTCCGAAGCGCCACCCGCCACAGGGGCGTTCCCAGGCAGCGGGATGCAAGGTTATATTCCCTGTCCCGTATGATCATCACCTGTGTGCGGATAAAATAGGCGATCCCCAACCAGCCGGTGACTGTCAGTGCGAAAACCATACTAACAAAGCTTGCCGACAGCACCAGCACCACCACAGAGATCAGCAAAATATAAGGAATATTGGACGCAATATTATAGATTTCCGTCATCACCGCATCCACCCGTCGGCTAAATCCCCAGATTGCTCCTGCGATCACACCTACAGTCAGGTTGATCGCTGCACACAAAAGTGCCAGCGATACAGAAATTTCCGCACCATTCCACACCGCATCAAAGGTGGACTGACCAGACGCCCCTGTGCCTAAGATCCAGTGGATGTTATACCCGAATTTCTCCATTGCCGCCGCGGGGGATAAATGCTTCGCTGTGGAATCCAGCAAATTGACATAAGGATCTACTGCAGGATCATAGCCGATCACTGCGGGGTAGAGATAGGTGAAAATCAGCACAACTCCCAACAAAATCAACGCGAAAATGTTGATCTTTTTCCGAAAAAATGTCCGTAGCACAGACTGCCAGTAAGAATACCGGGGTGCAGTGATCTGCTCTGTTTCCAGAGAATCGATCTGCACGAAAGAGAATAGCTCCTGATCGCTCATTGTTACCTCCTCAGGGAAATTCTTGGGTCTACAATGCTCATCAGCACATCTCCCAATATGACAGAAGTTACGGAAATCACTGCATAAAACAGCACCATTCCCACAATAACACCATTATCATAAGCATTAATAGCACGGGTGAGCACATTACCTGCTCCCGGCACTACATAGACCCGTTCTGTGATAATCGCACCGGTAAGGGCAAAGAGCACGGCTGCCGGAATTCCGTGGGAAATGGGAATTGCTGCATTTTTGAAAATATGCTGGCGAAAGATCTCCCGGGAGGAAAGCCCGCCGGCTCTTGCAAAGCGTACATAATCTGCACTCATCTGATCTACCAGATACCTTCGCAGCCATTTCATAACATTGGCTGCCGCAGGCAATGCCAGAGAGATCACCGGTAAAAGATACATCCTCCAGCTGGGATTTTCCATATCAAAGGTTGTGGGAAGTCCTATTGCGCCACCGATGGCTTTGAACAGGAAAATATAGGCAAGGGACGGCACTGCCATAATAAATACGATATAGGAAGTACCCAGTCTGTCCGGCAGCTTGTCCCTTTTTCGTGCCATCCACAATGCCAGAGGAATGGCGATTCCATAAGAAAGCACCACGGATAAAATACCAATCAAAAAGGAATAACCAAGCTTGGACAGTCCCCGCTTATGGGTTCTGACCACCGTGTAATCGTCTGTAAAATGCTCCCGCAGTGTCTGCGTGCCGTTTTGGAGAGAACCGGCTGCATACTGTGCTGTGTGCAGGTCATCTGCCGTATATGCCCGGACTCCCGTTGGATAAGTCACATAAGAAGCTTTGAACGAACCCTGGGGACTGGTAAGGGTCTGCCACACCTCCGAGCCTGTGCTGATGGCATAGGATGTGCCTAAATTCAGGCGCACAAAATTTTGGTGAACAAAAGGAAAGCGGCTGTCGCAGTATAGCAAATACTTGTGCCGTGTGCCATTTCCCACAATGGCAGGAGAAAACTTGTCACCGCCGTACACCGGGTCACGCCAGGTGAAGGTAAGCCCCCGGTCGTTTATATTTTCCTGCACATAATTTATGCTGTCTATTTGCACAAGTCCTGCAAAATAACGCCCCAGCCGTCCCAAAACCGGAATGTCCCGATAGGCAAACAGCTGTGGCTGTCCGCCTTCCTTATATTTTTCCGAGCTCCCCTTCCGATCTGCATTCAGGCGCACCACCTGATAGGATTTCCCCCCATATTCCTCCCGAAATGCAGTGATCCAGCGGGCAGTTTCCGGACTGTCCAAATCCGGACTGTCCCCGAAAGCTGCCGCTGTGTTATATTCTTCCTGGGTCAGCGCTCCTTCCCGGACTTTGGCAAGTAAATATTCGGTGTAAGGTATATAGTCCACATATCCGTATTTTTCCCACTGCTGCATTTTATAAACGGTCCGTCCGTTGCTTGCCTGCTTGCTGTAAACCGGATCGGAGGCAAATACCAGCTCCCGGTCAAGACCGGAATACACCAGCACCATCACGATCCCCACCACGATCACCACCGATACCAGTCCCCGCACAATGCGCCACAACAAGTACCGCCCCATGTAAGTCCACCTGCCCTTCTATCTGCCATTTATTATGTAACAAAGACCGGCGTTTATCCCTTAATTTGCAAATATGTGTTTGACGAACCATTAATGTAGGGGCGGTGCAGTGCGCCGCCCGTCGGTAAAATGCGCCCTCGATGGGCGCATTTTACCGTGTTATTCGCCTGCGGCGACGGGAGGGGCAATGCCCCTCCCCTACAAGGGGCCCACTGACAAACGGAACTTTGAAGGAGCACCGGGGGTGACTCTACCATAGACCAATATTTTTCGTCATATATCCTGCGTAATCCGGAAGCAAGGTGTCCAGATAGGATGCCGGATCACCGTAGTCCGGTCCCCAGCCGGCAATGTCGCAAATATCATAGTTTGCCTGGGTTCCGTCGGCAATGAAATAGCCGGTATTTTGCCACTGGCGCATATCTTCCCCGGCTATGGTATTGATGATCACACAGCCTCCCAGTGCCGTTTCTACAGACTTTTTATAAGCATTTGCTCGGTTTACATAATGTTCCACAGAGCCGGCATAGGGCAGATCCAGATAGATCGGCTCCTGTGGGGAAATAACGATCCCCTCTTTTTCCAGTTCCTCGATTGCTTTTTTCAAAGCTTCGGCTGCTGCGGTGGGATTGTACCAACCGTCAAAGCCATCGGAAGAGCCTAAACCGTCCTCCCCTTCCGGATTCCACACCTGCATCACACCGCCGTCTGCATCGATCTGTGCCTGCATAATTCCCCCATAAAAGGTTCCCTCCGGGAAGGTGATCTCTTCCCCGCCTATTGTCAATGTCACAGGCTCTGTCAGGGATACAAAGTTTCCGGGGGTGAAGCTATTGCGCAGGGATGCATATTTCAGATCCTCCCCTGCCACTTGCGCATTGTATGCACCCCGATCCAGTGCCAGGGAAAGTGCCTGACGGAAATGGACATTTCCCATAGCCGCCTGAGATCGGATGCGCTGATTTTCCGTTTTGGAAGAAGCCACTGCTCCATCGGAAGCATTGGCAAATGCTGTGCGGTTCAAATTATAAAATGCCATAAAGGAGGTTGCACCTGCAGGAGAAATATAGCCGTATTTGGAAAACCAGCTCTCTCCCCCGGCAGTTGTTTCCTTGCGGGCAGTTTCCAAAGAGGCCGCTGTGAGATTGCAGCCATCTACTGTGCCTGCTTTCATATCCTGATAAGGCTTCATCACATCCTGACCGTTGTGAAAAAGCCAGGTGATCGTCTTAATATTTATATTTTCCCTATTCCAATAGGTGGGATTTTCCTTGTACACAATGGTATTTTCTGCTGTGGCATTGCTCACAAGATAAGGTCCGCAATAGGCAATGGAATCTTTATTTTTTCCATAGGTGTAGTCCTGAGCAGAGGCATTGTAGCTTTCGCCAAATTTACCTCCCTGAGACTGATAATACTCCCGACACAACGGAGCAAAAACGCCATAGCCCAGCATAGTCATAAAGTAAGAAGTGGGTTCTGTCAGAGTGTATTCCACTGTGTAGGCATCCACCGCCTGCACGCCCACCTGGGAAAAATCCCTTGATCTGCCGGAAATATAATCCTCTGCACCAACGATCAGGTCTTTTACCAAATATTCCATTCCACCCTGGGCATCCATCATATGCTGCATCCCGGCTACGAAATCATCTGCTTTCACTTCACCCACTGTGCGACCCTGAGAGTCAACCCACGCCACACCTTGACGGAGATAAAAGGTATATTTCAGTCCGTCCTCAGACACACTGTGGTCCTGCGCCAGGGCAGGCTGCAGCATATTTTCACTATCATATTCATACAGTCCATCGTAAGTGTTCACAAGGGCATCTGCGTCCACCGCATTGGAGCTGGACAGCACATCCCAGGTCTCCGGGTCACTGGTGTAGGACAAGGTATAGCTGTCCTTCAGGGTGTAGCCCTGATCCACAAGATAAGCCTTCGCCCAGCTTTCCCAAGTGCCGGTTCCCTTCTTTTCTGCCCAAGCCGTGCGCATAGCCGTCCGATCTTCTGCAGTAATTGGCTGGGTGGTTACAATGGCATTGTGAAACCGGTCGGAATCATTTCCCCAAAGAACTGTGCTTGCTGTGTTGGGGGCAAGACGGGAAATGGCATAAGTGCCGCCGGATGCGCTCAGAGGCAGCATCACATACGACTGCAAAAGCTTTGCTTCTGCAACTGCCATCAAAGCGTGGCGCAAAGAAACAGACTCTGCTTCCTGTGCCGCCTGATACGCGCTGTAAAAATCACTAAGGGTATGGGTATAAATCGCCTCGGATCTTCCATCGTGATCCCCCGCCAAATGGGCATAGGGGTCTGTATAGCTTAAGCCGGGGTCTGTGGTTGGCGTCTGCTTTCCCCCGCAGCCTGCAAGCATAGTCATACAAATCGCCAATGCAAGACATACCAGTTTTCTTCCTTGCAAAAAAATCACCTCCGCAAAATCTATCCATACTTTTTCCCGCTTTTGGAAAAGTATGCATATTCTTCGCAGAAGCTTAACTCAGTGGTAGACTTTCCATCAAATTTCCGTTTGACAACCATTCGTGTAGGGGCGGTGCAGTGCGCCGCCCGTCGGCAAAATGCGACCTCGATGGACGCATTTTGTCGTATTATTCGCCTGCGGCGACGGGAGGGGCATTGCCCCTCCCCTACAGGAACACTCTAACAAACAAAATTTTGACACAAAAAGGGTGTGTTCATTTCTGAACACACCCTTTTTTCAAAACAACTCACACAACGCCCTTTTGGAGCATTACATTGGCATAGATTGCACTTTCGCTTGTGGCGATAATGCAGTATGCCGTCTTTGCTTCCTCATAGAAAGCAAAGCGTTCAATATTACCCACGGCAGATGCGCCACGGTCATCGTATTTGGCAACGATTTCCTTGTAGGTGTCCCAGATGGGGGTAGCTACCTTGCCTTCATCCTGGGGCATCAGTGCCATCAGGTTGACCGGCTTTTCCACATAGGTATCCAGAGGGAACACCTGGCAGATCGCATCCAGAATTTCCGGTACGCCGTGACCGTCCATACGGATCACAATGGCATTTTTGCCCATAGATTCTGCGGGGAAGTTGCCGTCAGCAATGACCAGACGGTCGCTGTGACCCATTTCACACAAAACCTTCAAAAGCTCCGGGGACAGGATCTTGGGAATTCCTTTTAACATAAAAATTCTCCTTCTTTCATTTTGAGAAAGCGGCGGTCACCGGACCGCCGCTTCTTGCGTAATTACTTATACATAGGACCGTAAGTAGCGCAGGCGCGGTAGTCCTGACCTTCCTTATCCATACCGAATGCATTCCAGCAAGCAGGACGGTAGATATCATCCTCGGGAACATTGTGCATACACACAGGAATGCGCAGCATGGAGCACATTGTGATCAGGTCAGCACCGATGTGACCGTAGGAGATTGCACCGTGGTTAGCGCCCCAGTTCATCATAACCTCATAAGCGGTCTTGAAGGGAGAGCCTTCCTTGCCATCGCAGCGAGGTGCAAACCAGGTGCAGGGCCAGGTGGGGTTGGTACGCTCCATCAGGGTGTCGGAAACAGCATCCGGCAGGTTCACAGTCCAGCCTTCTGCGATCTGCAGCACAGGGCCAAGACCCTTCACCAGATTCATACGGATCATCGTACAGGGCATTTCTGCCTTGGTGGTGTAGTGGCTGGAGAATCCGCCGCCACGGAAGTTATCCTGACCGGCTTCGCACCATACGGTAGCATCGGTCATCTTCTTGATATCCTCGTCGGTAACCTCCCACCACTTCTTCATAGTGGCATTGCCGTTTTCATCGGTGCAAACACCGGATGCATCCAGACAAGCAGCGCCGGAATTGAGCAGGTGGATAATACCGTTAGACTCTGCAGCCTTGCCCTCCAGCTTATAGCCGGTAACACGCTCGGTTGCCTCACTGGACCAGTATGTACGCACATCCGCAAAGATCTGAGCGCGATGGGTCAAAAGACGCATCATCAGCATACTCATACCGTTGAGAATGTCATTCTCGGTAGCCAGGGTGTAGGGTTCACGAGCGCCTTCATAGTCGAAGGTGGAACTAAGCAGTGCCTCGGGATAGTCACAGTTGGGCCAATGATCGGTCCACTGACGCTGACCCTGGAAGCCGCCGGCAATGGCGTTATGACCCACCTTCTCTTCCTCGAACTTATCGGACAGATTGGGGTTGCCTGCCATCAGGTCCTTAATGATGCAGTACATCTTAACAGTGAACTCCCACTGCTTTTCTTTCTCTTCGGGGGTGAACTTAATGCGCACCTTCTCGCCCAGGAATTCCACTTCCTCAGGGTTGTCGTCCCGACCTTCCTTGCAGTGCTCCTTGGTCCAAGCCAGAGCCTTCTGGAACTCTTCTTCGTTGTAGATACCCTCTTCCATACGGCGCAGAATCTCAACCTCGTCCACAGACTCAACACGCATACCAAAGTACTCTTCCAGCATAGCCTGATCCATAATAGAACCGGCAATACCCATACACTGAGAACCGATCTGCAGGTAGGACTTACCACGCATCGTTGCAACGGCAACAGCGGCACGGCCAAAGCGCAGCAGCTTTTCCTTTACATCCTCGGGCATCTGGGTAACCTGATCCCGGTCCTGAACCTCGTGACCGTAGATACCGAATGCAGGCAGACCCTTCTGGGCGTGACCGGCAAGCACTGCAGCTAAGTAAACTGCACCGGGACGCTCTGTGCCGTTAAAGCCCCATACACCCTTAATGGTGTGGGGATCCATATCCATCGTTTCAGAGCCATAGCACCAGCAGGGTGTTACGGACAGGGTGATGGAAACGCCTTCCTTCTTGAACTTGTTTGCACAAGCAGCAGCCTCAGGAACGCGACCGATGCAGGTGTCAGCCATAACCACCTTTACAGGCTCACCGTTGGAGTAGAACAGGTTCTCCTCAAACAGCTTCTTGGCAGACTCTGCCATTGCCCACACCAGAGGCTCCAGGGATTCACGCATCATCTGAGGGCCACGACGGCCGTCAACAATGGGGCGAATGCCGATTACAGGATAATCGCCGATGTATCTATTTTTTGCCATAAACAGTTTCCTCCTAAAATATTGTATAATTATAATATACTACACTTATGATATAAAAAGAATTTTGTATTGTCAATACAAAAAAGCAGGTTGCAAACGATTTTCGCAACCCGCTTTTGGTTATTTTTCTTCTTCAGGAGTAAAATCCAGTGTCAGTGTTTTCACACCGGTGCGAAGCTGGGTGCATTTCACACCGGAAGCTTCCAGCATCCGCTTGGATGCCAGTGTAGTGGGGGTGGTAGCGTACTTGTCGGACAGATAGTAAACCTCCCGTACGCCACTTTGAATAATTGCCTTTGCACACTCATTACAGGGGAACAGTGCCACATACAGCTTACTGCCTCGCAGGTCACGGCCATTGGCATTGAGAATGGCGTTAAGCTCTGCGTGAACCACATAGGGATACTTGGTGTCCTCACCGGTGCGATCCCAGGGGAACTCGTCATCGCTGCAGCCCTTGGGCATACCGTTATAGCCGGTAGAAATAATAATGTTATCCTGAGAAACGATACAGGCACCTACCTGTGTGCTGGGATCCTTGCTGCGCTTTGCCGCCAGCATGGCAACACCCATAAAATATTCATCCCAGCTGATATAGTCTGTTCTTTTCATTTTTAACAGCCTCCTGTTTGTTTTTTGGGGACTTTCCATTATTATAATATAAAAACACAGTGGGGGCAAGTCCCAAAATGAAAAGTCATTTCATTTTGGGACTGCCAATAAAATACCGATTTGCAAATTTCTATTTATCGGTGTACCCCTGTAGGGGAGGGGCATTGCCCCTCCCGTCGCCGCAGGCGAATAATACGGCAAAATGCGCCCATCGAGGTCGCATTTTGCCGACGGGCGGCGCACTGCACCGCCCCTACATTAACGGTTTGATAAACCAAAATTTGACGAAAGGCAATGAAAAAAGTCATTGTGAGCCAATTTGCAAACCGGCTCACAATGACAACTTGCTTTTGTATTTACTCAAAGAAGTCCTTCAAGGTATCGAAAAACTTTTTCCGCTTGGGGCTGGACTTTCCGTCCAGTGTTTCATCCAGCTGGCGCAGCAGGTCCTTTTGCTCCTTTGTCAGCTTGGTAGGGGTTTCCACTACTACGGTAAAATAATGATTGCCCCGGCGTTTGGTATTGCCTACCTGTGGGATGCCCTTTCCGGCAATGGAGAACTGCTTTCCGGTCTGCGTACCCTCCGGAATTTCAAAGCTCTGCTTTCCATCCAGTGTGGGCACTTCGATCTGCGCACCCAGAGCTGCCTGGGTAAATGTAATGGGAACTTCACAGAATACATCCATATTCCGTCGCTGGAAAATGGGGTGACGGCGAATATCGATCTCCACCAGCAAATCGCCATTAGGACCGCCATTAAATCCAACGCAGCCTTCTCCCCGCATCCGGACGCTTTGTCCGGCATCCACACCGGCAGGAATCTTTACCTTGATCCGCTGGGTACGACGAACCTTACCCTTGCCACGGCAGGTGGTACAAGGATTTTTCACGATCTTACCCCGACCGGAACAGGACGGACAGGTGGTCTGGGACTGCATCTGCATACCCATAATATTCTGCACTGTCCGCACTTGACCGCTACCCCGACACTGGGGACAGGTTTCGATTGCGCCATCGGCAGAACCGCTTCCGTCACAGGCTGAACAATTTTCGATCCGCTGGGCAGCCACTTCCTTTTCACAGCCAAAGGCCGCTTCCTCGAAGGTCAGCTCCAGCCGGACACCTACATTTTCACCCCGGCGGGGTGCATTTTGTGTACTTCTGCGGCTGCCGCCGCCACCAAAGAAAGATCCGAAAATATCGCCCAGATCTCCAAAGTCGCCAAAACCGCCAAAACCACCGCCAAAGCCACCGCCATAGCCTGCACCGCCACCGTAATTGGGGTCTACACCGGCAAAGCCGAACTGGTCATAACGGGCGCGCTTGTCGTCATCGGACAGTACCTCGTACGCTTCGCCCAGCTCCTTAAACTTTTCTTCTGCAGCTTTATCACCGGGATTTCTGTCCGGGTGATATTTCATTGCGCTTTTGCGGTATGCTTTTTTTATTTCCTCGGCACTTGCGCCCTTTTCGACGCCCAGCACCTCATAATAGTCCCGTTTATTTTCTGCCATTTGGTTTCACCTCGTTGCACTCGCTCCGCAAAGTCCCCCTTGTGCAAAGGGGTCTGGCAGAGAAGCTGACTGGGGG
The DNA here is from genome assembly GCA_045656945.1 of Faecousia sp. Taxonomy (GTDB): domain Bacteria; phylum Bacillota; class Clostridia; order Oscillospirales; family Oscillospiraceae; genus Faecousia. The sequence goes on along the minus strand of JAZOSD010000002.1, from coordinate 53,708 downwards.
ATTGTGTTTTTATCAGATTCCAATCCCTCCGTCACGCCTATGGCGTCACACCTCCCTTTACACAAGGGAGGCTTTTACACCGAAAGGGGGCGGCGATGCCGCCCCTTAAATATTACTCTACTGTTTCGTAGTCAGCGTCTACAACACCGTCATTGCCGCAGTTTCCACCGCAGTTGGGATCACAGCCGCCCTGTGCGCCCTGGGGATTTGCCTGCTGATACAGCTTCTCAGAAACGGCATAAAATGCCTTCTGTACTTCTTCGGTTGCAGCCTTGATTGCCTCCAGATCTGTACCCTTGTTGGCTTCCTTCAGCTTGTCAACAGCGCTCTGGATAGATGCCTTTTCATCCTCGGAGATCTTGTCACCCAGATCGGTCAATGCCTTCTCAGTCTGGTAAGCCACCTGATCGGCAGTGTTGTGGGTGTCAACCTCTTCCTTGCGAGCCTTATCCTCTTCTGCATACTGCTCAGCCTCGCGAACTGCCTTGTCGATATCCTCCTGAGAGAGGTTGGTGGAAGCAGTAATGGAGATCTGCTGCTCCTGACCGGTACCCAGGTCCTTTGCAGAAACCTTTACGATGCCGTTGGCGTCGATGTCAAACGCAACCTCGATCTGGGGCACGCCACGGGGTGCGGGAGCAATGCCGGTCAACTGGAAGCGACCCAGTGTCTTATTGTAAGCAGCCATCTCACGCTCGCCCTGGAGTACGTGAACCTCAACAGAGGTCTGTCCGTCAGCAGCAGTGGAGAAGATCTGGCTCTTGCGGGTGGGGATGGTGGTGTTCCGGTCGATCAGTCGGGTGAACACGCCGCCCATAGTTTCAATGCCCAAAGACAGGGGGGTAACGTCCAGCAGAACAACGTCCTTCACATCGCCGGTGAGTACGCCGCCCTGAATTGCTGCACCAACTGCAACACACTCGTCAGGGTTGATGCCCTTAAAGCCTTCGGAGCCGGTAATGCCCTTAACAGCTTCCTGAACAGCGGGAATACGGGTAGAACCGCCAACCAGCAGAACCTTGTGCAGATCGCTGGGCTTCAGGCCTGCATCGCTCATAGCCTGACGAACAGGCTTCATGGTGCGCTCCACCAGATCGGCAGTCAGCTCGTTGAACTTTGCACGGCTCAGTGTCACATCCAGGTGCTTGGGGCCGGTAGCGTCAGCAGTGATATAAGGCAGGTTGATGGCTGTGGTAGTCATACCGGACAGCTCGATCTTTGCCTTTTCAGCAGCTTCCTTCAGGCGCTGCATAGCCATCTTGTCATTTGTCAGGTCGATGCCCTCAGCCTTCTTAAACTCGGCAACCAGGAAGTCCATAATTCTCTGGTCGAAGTCATCGCCGCCCAGACGGGTGTCGCCTGCAGTAGCCAGAACCTCCACGATGCCGTCGCCGATTTCCAGAATGGAAACGTCGAAAGTACCGCCGCCCAGGTCGTAGACCATGATCTTCTGCTCATCTTCCTTATCCAGACCGTAAGCCAGTGCAGCAGCGGTAGGCTCGTTGATAATACGCTTAACCTCCAGACCGGCAATCTTGCCTGCGTCCTTGGTTGCCTGACGCTGTGCGTCGGAGAAGTATGCAGGAACTGTGATAACCGCCTCGGTAACAGGCTGACCCAGATAAGCCTCTGCGTCTGCCTTCAGCTTCTGCAGAACCATTGCGCTGATCTCCTGAGGAGTGTAGCCCTTGCCGTCGATGTCAACCTTGTAGTTTTCGCCCATGTGGCGCTTAATGGAAGCCACAGTGCGGTCTGCATTGGTAACAGCCTGACGCTTTGCCACCTGACCGACCATACGCTCGCCGGTCTTGGAGAAAGCAACCACAGAAGGTGTGGTGCGGCCGCCCTCAGCGTTTGCAATTACAACAGGCTCGCCGCCTTCCAGAACAGCAACACAAGAGTTGGTTGTACCCAAGTCAATACCAATAATCTTACCCATAATAAAATCCTCCTAAATATATCAAAAATTTTTTAGAATATTTTTAAGTCGTCCATTTAGTTTGCAACGATGACCATTGCAAATCGGACGATCTTATCGCCCATTTTGAATCCCTTCTGGTAGACCTGTGTGATCGTATTTTCTCCCACAGTTTCATCTTCTGTATGCATTACTGCATTATGCAAATTAGGATCAAATACATCACCGGGATTTCCGTAGATCTCCACGCCCAGACCGGCAAAAATATTCACAAGCTGGGTCATTGTCATTTCCACGCCTTTTTTGTAGGCCTCATCTTCGGTAGGCTGGTTCAGTGCCCGCTCCAGATTGTCGTAGACCGGCAGAAGCTTTTCCACCGCATCGGCTTTGCCGTTTCCGTAGGACTGCTCTTTTTCTTTGATGGTCCGTTTCCGGAAATTATCATAGTCTGCTGCCAGACGCAAATATGCATCGTGCTCCGCATTATATTTTTCTTCCCAAGGATCAACCGCCGGTGTTTCCACCGTTTCTTCCACAGTTTCCGCTACGGTTTCCTCTACTACTTCCTCTACAGGAGTTTCTTTTTCCTTTTTTGCCACGCCTTAATCCTCCTTGGCATCTTCCTGCATTGCCGGCAGCTGCGGCTGCTCAGGCTTTGCGAACATCTTGGAAAGGCTTTCGGCAAAATAAGAAAGTCTTGCCGTGACCTTTGCATAGTCCATTCTGGTAGGACCAACCACGCCGATCATACCCTGCATACCGTCGCCAATATCAAACTTAGTCATAACCACCGATGTGTCCTTAAGCTCCTGCGCCACATTTTCCGGTCCTACCAGAACCTGTGTGCCATTGGCGTTTTGCATCACTGCCGGCAGGTTTGCCAGGGCATCCTCGTCCAGAGAGGACATCAGCCGCTGGGCTTTATCCACATCCCGGTACTCCGGCTGACCCAACAGCCGCATTTGACCGGCAACTGCCATATTGGTGCTGGTTTGACGGTTCATCGTTTCTGCAGCAAATTCCATCACAATGGGAACCAGGCTGGCAGCTGCACCGGCAGATGCCATCACACGCTCCAAAAGCTCCGGAGTAAATTCGTCTGCCTGCAGACCGGTCATTGCCGCATTGAGAACGGCAGTCAGGATCTTCAGGTCCGCCTCCGTCACATTCACAGGCAGCTTGATCAGCTTATTGACCACCTGTTCGTCGGAAAGCATCACCACCAGGATCACACTTCCCTGTCCTGCCAAAATCAGCTCATACCGACGCACGGTTGCGCCTGCCTGACGGGACGCTACGGAAATGGCCGGAAGGTCCGTTGCCTGAGAAACAAGCTTTGCCACCTTCTCCACCAGCTTATCCACCCGCTGCATTTTTTCTTCGATTGCAGAATTGATGGATGTGGTTTCATCCATACTCAGGCGATAGTCTGCCATCAGCTCATCCACATACAGCCGATAACCGGCAGCAGAGGGAACACGGCCTGCGCTGGTATGGGGTTGCTCTAAGTAACCCATCGCTGTCAGGTCCGCCATTTCGTTGCGGATGGTTGCCGAGGAATACTGCATATCCGGAAGCTCTGTGATTGCCTTTGAGCCAACCGGTTCTGCGGTGCGGATGTACAGATCTACCACACTGCGCAATACCTTCTTTTTCCGTTCTGTCAGTTCCATAAGTTCCCTCCCTCTCGGTTTAGCACTCATTTTCCCTGAGTGCTAAGCACACTATAACAGAGAGTGCTAAAAATGTCAAGAGGGGGATTTTGAATTATTCTTTAACAATTATAAAAAAGTATTCTGATTTGCATTTTTCCATAAATTGTGTTATATTAAATAACGAGGTGATATTGGAATGAAAAGATTCCTTTGCATACTTCTGATGGCAGCTATGCTCCTTTCTCTGCAGGTAACTGTCCACGCTGATGAATATAACGATTTGTGTCAGCTTCTGGTGAAAAGCTGTACAAATAATACGAAAGTGGATATTTCCCGTTATGGGTTAAACGAAGATGCGCTGGACGCAGCCTTCGTGGATGTGTGGTATGGCGGAAAGCTCCCCTGGAATGTTTACAGCTATAGCTATTCTCTGGGTTCCGGCGGTGAAGTCACATCCTTTGCACCTATTTATTATGACAAAGCAGAATATGACTACAACTTATACAAACAAACTGTAGATCGCATTATTGAACAAATCACTGTAGCAGATATGACCCAGTGGGAAATGGCACTGGCAGTCCACGATTATCTGGCAGTCAACAGCGTATACGATGAAACGCTGGAGCGCAACACCAATTACGATCTGCTGGTAAACGGCACAGCTGTGTGTACCGGCTATGCTATGGCTTATATGGACATTATGAACCGTCTGGGCGTAGAATGCCGGTTTGTGGAAAGTCAGCCGATGCTCCACGCCTGGAATCTTATTAAGATCGATGGGAATTGGTATCATGTAGATGTGACCCACGACGATCCCACTCCGGACAGCTGTGGCTATGTGTCCCACGAGCGTTTCCTGAAAACGGACAAGGAAATGGAGGCGCTGGACTATTATGGATGGGACACTGATATCACCTGTACAGACGAAGCCTTTCTGGATCCTCTATGGAAAAATGTCAGCAGTATGATCATTTTTACTGAGGATTGTATATTTTTCCGCATAAAAGAAGGCTTTGATTACACCATTATGTGTAAATTCAGGGATCTCCCCGGCAATGTTGAAGCTCTTTATAAAATTCCTGCCCAGGCACTGACGCTGGAAGAAGACGCTTATCAATACGAAACCAACGGTCTTTCCCTTTGGGATGGCAAGCTCTGGTTCTCCGGTGTGGATCGGGTGTGGTCTGTAGCGGAAGACGGATCTGATCTGCAAACAGTTTTCCGGTATAATGTGGAAGAAAACAGAAAATTCATTTACAGCAGTTTTGTAAAAGACGGCATTTTGTATTTGACCCTTTCAGACGGACAGTATCAGTTCTCTAACGAAACGGTTACACTGGAAAACACAGCAGAACACACTCATAATTACATTGAGAAAACCATAGACGGCACTTGCACAGAAGGCGGCGGTATTGTGTATGTTTGCCAGTGTGGCGTAAGCTACGATGGTCAGACGCTTCCCGCCCAGGGGCACTCTTACGACTCCTACATTTCCAAGCAAGCCACCTGTCAGGAAGAAGGCGAAAAAACATTCCTCTGTTCCGTCTGTGGTGACTCTTACACAGAAACCTATACAGATCTCAACGCCCACAGCTACGAGTCAAGCATCATTAAGGAAGCTTCCTTTTTTAAGGAGGGCATAAAGTATCTGACCTGTCGGCTCTGTGGATACACTACTTATGAATCCTTAAAAAAGCTGTCTTTCCAAAAGCAATTCGGTCTGACAATCTGGAGTACCTTGAGTGTGATTGCACTGTTTATCAGCATTCCTATTTTGATCGTTAGCAGTCGAAAAAAGAAATAATAAATATGAAAAGCGTGTGTTGCCCTTTAATGCAACACACGCTTTTCTTTATCAAAAAACTTCCTGTATTCGCTGAATACCTGCTTCCAAGCGATCCGGACTGATCCCTGTTTCCTTTAACAGTACTTCCTCTGTGGAAATTCCATGGGGCACTGCCCAAGCACCCCCGTCTGTACCGGGAGCGACTAAGCCTTTGTATCTTGCCAAATTTTCTTTCGTACTTTCCAAAATTTTCTCCACTGCAATTTCCGAAAACCGACCCTTGCCACGAAGGTTTGCAACGGTAGACAAGGTAGGCACCCAAACGGTCCCCCGCTCCTCCATAGCAGACAATGCATCTGTATCCAGATAGGCTCCATGTTCCACAGACTCCACTCCGGCAGCCGCTGCCGCTTCCACCGTCCGCGCTCCGTTGGCATGGACCATCACTGCCATTCCCTCTTCGTGGGCAATGTGGATCAGCTCCCCAATTTCCTGTTCCGGAAGTCCCTGTTCTGTCAGCACACCAAAGTGATCAAAGTCCATCAGTCCGGAGATCATAATTTTGATAAAGTCGCCGCCTTGCTTTCTGGTTTGTGCTGCCAAAAAAGCAAATTCCTCCAGATTTTCGTAGGCAGTACCAATAAAGCTGCCATAATTCCCTTTTCGGTGTAAGGGTGACAAAGGGGTTTTGTAGGTAATCCCATATTGGGGGGCAATTTCCCTTGCCCTTTTGCCCACGCCCCAGCGGTCTCCCCCATCCCGGAGATAGGTGTAGCCTTTTTGGGCATATTGGGACAATGCCTGATGGATAAAAGCTTCCTCCGGCTCTTGGCTGTGCCGGGCAATAGCATCCCGCCAATTGTACCCATCCAGCACCATATGAATATGACAGTCCGCTTTCATCCATACCCCTCCTTTTGTTTGTTAGTATACCAAATCCCCTGCCAGAAAGTCAAATTCCAGTTAGACGGGTTGTTTTAATATTCTTAACGTACAATCTGCCAAAGGGATTCCTAAGGGGGAAGCGGAGGAAATGTTGTTTTCAAACAACCCGATTCGCTTCCCCCTTAGGCCGTCTGGAGAGTCCGAGAACCATACGGGAGGTTCTCGGCGACTCTTTGCATACTTTCTCGTCGGTGAGAAAGTATAATATTCCTTTTGTAAACAGAAGATTGCCACGGGCATAAATGCCCTCGCAATGACACGGTTGTCGATAGTTTTTCGTTCTGTCCGACTTGCCTTTAATGCTTTGCAGACAAAAAGTGTGCGTTTTGCAACGCACACTTTTTATTATGAATTACTTGCCGCAGAAGTCCTTTGCAACTTCCACAATGTGATCGCTGGTCAAACCGAACTGCTTTAAGAGCTCCATAGCAGGACCGGAGTGGCCGAACTCATCGTTAACACCGATACGGCGCACAGGAGTGGGGCACTTTTCAGACAGGACGCTGCACACAGCCTCGCCCAGACCACCAATGATGGAATGCTCCTCACAGGTGATGATCTTGCCACACTTCTTTGCAGCTTCCACGATCAGTTCCTCATCGATCGGCTTAATGGTAGCCATATTGATGATCATAGCGTTAATACCGGCGGCAGCCAGTTCCTCGCCGGCCTTGATTGCCTCGTAGGTCAGCAAACCGTTGGCAATAATTGCCACATCGGTGCCGTCCTTCAAAATTTCGCCCTTGCCGATCTGGAAATCATAGTCGTCACTGTGGAATACCGGAATTGCCAGTCTGCCAAAGCGCAGATACACAGGACCGTCCATCTCGTAAGCAGCCTTCACAGCAGCTCTTGCTTCCACATCGTCTGCGGGGCAGATGATGGTCATACCAGGGATGGAACGCATCAGCGCAAAGTCCTCACAGCACTGATGGCTTGCGCCATCCTCACCAACGGAAATACCACCGTGGGTGCCACCGATCTTTACATTCAGGTGGGGATAGCCGATAGAGTTGCGGACTTGCTCAAAAGCACGGCCTGCGGCAAACATTGCAAAGCTGGATGCAAAGGGTACAAGACCCATTGTAGACATACCGGCAGCGACGCACATCATATTTGCCTCAGCAATACCGCAGTCAAAGAAACGGTCAGGAAATTCCTTCTTGAAAACGCCTGTCTTGGTAGCGGCTGCCAGGTCAGCATCCAGAACTACCAGATTATCGTGCGCCTTGCCCAGTTCCACCAAGGCTGCACCATAGCTGTCACGAGTTGCGATCTTCTTTACTTCTGCCATAATTACATCGCCTCCAGTTCTGCAAGCTGAGCCTTCAGCTCGTTCATTGCAATTTCATACTCTTCGTCGTTGGGAGCCTTACCGTGCCAACCAACCTGATTTTCCATATAGGAAACGCCCTTACCCTTAGTAGAGGTAATTACGATTGCAGAGGGAGCACCCTTGGTTTCCTTAGCCTGATTAAATGCCTTCTCAATAGCATCGAAATCGTGGCCGTCGATTGCCTGAACCTTGAAGCCAAAAGCTTCCAGCTTCTGCACGATAGGATAGGGACTCATAACTTCTGCCACAGGGCCGTCGATCTGCAGACCGTTGTTATCCACGATCACGCAGAGGTTGTCCAGCTTGTAGTGGGCAGCGGACATAAATGCTTCCCAAACCTGACCCTCTTCGATCTCACCGTCGCCCAACAGGGAGTAAACCCGGTTTTCCTTGCCGGTGTGCTTTGCAGCCAGTGCCATACCCACTGCCACAGAGATGCCCTGACCCAGAGAGCCGGTGGACATATCTACACCGGGAACCAGGTTCATATTGGGGTGACCCTGCAGATAGCTGTCGGTGTGACGGAGGTTGGGCAGGTCTTCCACAGGGAAGAAGCCACGCTCTGCCAGAGCAGAGTACAGGCCGGGTGCAGTATGACCCTTACTGAGCACAAAACGGTCACGACCTTCCCACTTGGGATTCTTGGGATCGATGTTCATTTCCTTAAAATACAGATAGGTAAAGATCTCTGCAGCAGAAAGGCTGCCGCCGGGATGGCCTGCCTTTGCGCCGTGGGTAGACGCAATTACGCCCATACGGACCTTGCAGGCAGCGATTTTCAGTTGCTTCATTTCACTGGCTGTCATAATATTCCTCCTGGTGTTTTTCTTCTTTTAATGGCTGTTGCCATAATATGCAAGATTATTCTATCATTGATAATGAAATCTTGCAAGTCTTTTCCAATATTTCCCGAAAGTTTTCCGAATATCAGTCAAATTTCCGTTTGACGCACCGTTAATGTAGGGGCGGTGCAGTGCGCCGCCCGTCAGCAAAATGCGACCTCGATGGGCGCATTTTGCCGTATTATTCGCCTGCGGCGACGGGAGGGGCAATGCCCCTCCCCTACAGGAACACCCCCATAAAAAGAAATTTGCCGCTTTACATACAACAAGACCCCCACAGATGTGGGGGTCTTTGGTAGTTTTCTTACTTCTTAGCGATAGAAGTGATGTGGGTGTTAACGCCCTCATACCAGTACAGGAAGCCTTCTACATCCACGATGTCGCCTTCCTTCAGCTCACCAACAGCCTTATAAACATCGGTTTCGGGATCTGTCAGGTAACGCTCCACACAGAAGCTGTACTCGTCCTCGCCCTTAGCAACAGTAACATAAATGTCATCGCCAGGCTCGCCGTTCTTATACTCGATCTTCTTAATGGTCAGACCCTTGAAAGCAACCAGCTTATTCTGATGCTTGATCAGATCTTCGGTACCCAGCAGATCGGTCACATCCAGTGCTTCTGCAATGAAGGTGTCAGCATCTTCCACAAACTCGAAGGTAGCATCCATGATCTCAACTTCGCCTGCCCATTCGCCCTTGTAACCCTTTACACGGATCTTGGTGCCGGCAGTCAGCTTTGCAGCATCCTCTTCGGAGCAAGCCATCTCGTAGATGAAGTAAGCGCCATCAGCGTCCTGTGCATAGACAGTGATCTTGTCTTCCCACCAGGACTGGGTAGCCTGCACATAAGCTTCGATTACAACTTCGGACTCCATCTCAGCAGCTGCATACTCTTCGTAGGTCATAACTTCCACTTCTGCAGCCAGTGTTTCAGCGTCAACGGGAAGGGTTTCCTCCAGACCGAAGGTAGCATCCACAGTTGCTTCTGTGCCTTCAGTAGTAGCAGGAGCAGTGGTCTCGTCGGTGTTCTTTGCGCCGCAGGCAGCAAAAGCCATTACCATACACAGCGCCAACAGAATTGCAAGAATCTTCTTCATTGTTCATTCTCCTTTTTAATTGTTGGATTGGTTTTCTTGCGGACTTAACAAAAGTTATTATACAGGAAAAAAATAAATAATCAATAGGTTTTTCCGTTTTTTTTCTTTTTCTTACGGACAGCTGTCACCACAATATATACACCCATCAGCACCCAGATACCGGCAAGCGTACTCAAAAGTGCTACAGATGCCTTGGGAAGCGCACCCAGACTTGCCTTTCCGGTCAGTCCTCCGCCGCTTGCCTGATCCAACCGATACAGAGAAGTTACATCGGAAAACAGGGTTTGTATATAAGCATCGTCTATCGTTTCTCCCCGGCGGGTGGATTTTCGGACATTTTCAATCATTTGGCCTGCCGCATCCCGCAAAGACGCTGAGCCGTTAAACACCGGGGTCACAAAAGTGTTTTGCACATTGTCTAAAAGCAGCTGGGTTGCCTGCAGCTTAACATCATAATAAAAATCATTGTCCTCGCCGCCCCGGCTCAAATAATCCTGATATACCTCCGACTGCTGTGCCTTCGTGGTAACCGGCACATAGCCTTCCGTCTGGGAATAGGCGATCTGCACATCATTGGTGATCATATACTGGGCAAACAGCCAGCTTGCCAGCACCTCTTGAGGGTCTTCCTTATTGAACACACACATAGAAGGCCCTTGTGAGATCATCTGGGGATTGTCTGTATTATACTGGGGAATGGTCATCACCGCAGTTTCAAACTGCACTAAGTTTTCCTCTGCAATATCCACAAGGGGTGCATCGCTGCCCATCCAGGTAGCACCGGCTGTAGAGTCAATGGCAAAAATACACTGACCTGCGTTGAGGAAATTGGCAGGATAGCCAATGCTTTTGAATGTATTAAACGCACCGGTTTTTGCCCCGTCCCGAACATCCTGCAAAATCTTCTTGGTGGTGTCGTTAAAGATTTGAATTTCACCATTGGCAGAGGAGTAACCTGCATTTTGCTGCCGGAGCATCTGGATCATCATATTATCCGTAGACTTATAGATGAAAGGAATCAGCACCTTCTGACCGTTCACCCGGAACAGTCCCTTTTCATCCTTCTCCATTGCTGCCTGGGAAACCTCCCACACGAAATCCCAGGTAAGGGTCTCCGGCAGGGTATAACCCAGTTTTTCTACAAAGGTCTTGTTTACATAACACGCCTCTGTGGAGCGCATATAGGGCACTGCATAATGCTGTCCGTTTAACACACACTCACTTAAAAACTGGGGAACGATCTGGTCCTGTGTCACACCGTCAAACAGGATCTCGCTGCCGCCAAGTCCATACTTTTCATTTGCAAACAGTCCATCTAAGGGCACTACCGTGTTTTCGCCGGTCATATAAGTAGCAATATGATCCGGATAAGTAATGCACACATTGGGCGTTGTTCCGGTGGCGATATTGGTAATCACATCATTATAGATCTTTCCATAATCTGTATACAGGCGCAGGTTTACCGTGATATTGGGATACAGTGCCTGAAAATCTGCGATTGCCTGCTTGTAAATATTGACCTGGGTGATGTTTGTATCGTTCTTTGCCCAGAAGGAGATCTCATACTGCCGGGAGGTATCGAAGGTATCCGGCACCTGAAAGGCTTCTGTCTTTTTCGAGCCGTGACAACCGGTCAGGCTGCACAAAACTGCCAGTGCCAGCAAAAAGGCAAGAAGTTTTTGTTTCATCCCTTCATACCTCCTCTGGACACACCCGCCATAATCTTCTTCCGGAAGATCAAAAACAGTACGATCAGCGGCACAGAAATAACTACTACTGCCGCCATCATAGCAGGAATATTCTCTCTGCCCAAGCCATTTTCCCGAATCTCCTGAATGCCGTTAGACACCAGGAAATAGGCCTCGTTATCGGTAATCAGTCTGGGCCAGACAAAGCTGTTCCAGCACTCGATCACCTTCAATATGGTAACTGTGATCAAAGTTGGCTTGCAAATGGGGATCATAACCTTCCACAAATACTTAAAATCGGAAGTTCCATCCACCTTTGCTGCATAATATAGTTCATCCGGGATCTGCGCAAAATTCTCTTTTAACAAATAAATGTAAAAGACAGATGCCACCGAAGGCAGGATCAGGCCCATAAAGGTATTGCGCAGGTCAAGCTCTGTCACTGTTACAAAGTTGGTGATCACTACCAGCTCGCTGGGAATCATCATCAGTGCCAGAAACAAAGTGAACACAAGATTTTTTCCCTTAAAATCCAGCCGGGCAAACGAGAATGCCGCAAGAACTGTTACCACCAGCATAACCGCAGTGGTGGACAGGGTGAAGATCACTGTGTTTAACAGGTAATCTGCCAATGGAACAGCAGTAAATACTTCTTTGTAGTTTTCAAATGTAGGGGTCAGGGTATAGAGCTTTGGGATGAATTCGCCGTTATAAGCGCCATAGCTTTTTACGGAGGTGAGGATCATCCAGTAAAAGGGGAACAGCACCAAAAGTCCCCAAAGGGTCAAAAAGGTATAAACGATTATATTCCGGGCGATCCGCTTACCCTTGGCGGCCCGCTCCAAATTTTGATATTGAACTGGTTTTTCCATTTTGCGCACCTCAATGATAGTGAACGAGCTTTCGACTGACCAGCAAGTTAATGCAGGTAATGGTCAGCACAATGGAAAACAGAATGATTGCAGCCGCTGAAGCATAGGAGGGATAGCCGCCACTGTTTCCGTAAAGCATATCGTAGACATAGCCCACAATCGTATTCATACCTGCAGCATTTAAGTTTGTGCCAAACAATGCTACTGCGTCGGAATAGGCTTTGAACGCACCGATAAAGCCGGTAATGATCAGGTAGAATAAAGAAGGCGAGATCATCGGCAGTGTGATCTTTGCAAATATTCTTGCCCGGGATGTACCATCTACCCGTGCAGCATTGTAGTAGTCCTGATTGACCGATGCCAGCGCGCCGGTAAGGATCAGAATCTTAAAGGGCATAACCACCCAAACAGTATACACACACAGCACCAGCATTTTTGCCCAGTAGGAACCTTCAATAAAGTCTACAGAATTGCCCCCAAACCAGCCGATTAGCAAGTTCACCAGTCCGTCTGTGTAGGCAGTCTTTTTGAAAAGGATCATAAACACCAAGCCGACTGCCAGGGTATTTGTCACATAGGGCAGAAAATACACCGTCTGATATAAATTCCGCACAGGCTTAATGGAGCTCAGTGCCACCGAGATCAAAAGGGCGATGCCGGTGGACAGGGGTACAGTCACCGCCACCAAAATCAGGGTGTTTTTCAGTGCCTGCAGAAAATACGGATCGTGCAGCACATAGCTATAGTTGTATGTACCAATGCCAAAGAAGGTCTGGGATGCGGAATTGTATCCCTCCTCCAGGGAATAGACCAGCACATCGATCAACGGGTACACCAGAAAACCACCTAAAAACAAGATGGCAGGCAGCAAATAAAGCCAACCTTTCAGGTTTTGTTTTTTCATATTTTTCTCCCCATTCAGATACGGACCAGTGTGTCCTTGCAGAACAGGAACACCTTATTTTTCTTCAGGCTAAACCGCACCTGAGGCTGGGTCACATCGATTTTATTTTCCGCACTGATAATGGCGCGGATGGCAGTGTTCTCACAAGCGGGGTGGGTGCTGACAACCGTAATGTCCCGGCCCATCACTTCCACATTTTTCAGATCGCAGCAAAGTCCGCCCAAGGGATCGATCACAAAGCCTTCCGGGCGGATGCCCACAAAGACCTCCCGGTTTTCCACACCGGGCACCTCCAAAACTGCAGTATCGCCAATATACAGCTTGCCATCTTCCACCTTGCCGGTAAACACATTGATGGGAGGCGTACCCAAAAACTTTGCCACAAACAAATTGGCAGGCTCATCATAGACCTCCTGTGGCTTGCCGATCTGCTGAATCACGCCTTCCTTCATTACAACGATCATATCGGAAATGCTCATTGCCTCCTCCTGATCGTGGGTAACGAATACCGTGGTGATTCCGGTTTCTGTCTGAATACGCTTCAATTCCTCCCGGGTCTGCAGACGCAGACGGGCATCCAGATTGGAAAGGGGTTCATCCAGCAGCAACACCCGGGGCATTTTCACCAGTGCCCGTGCGATAGCGACCCGCTGCTGCTGACCGCCGGACAGCTCATTGGGCTTGCGCTCCAAAAGGCCATCGATCTGCACAAGCTTTGCAGCCTCTTCGGCTTTTTCCAGCATTTGCGCTTTTGTCAGCCTATTCTTACCTTTCAGGTTCTCCAGCGGGAATAAAATATTCTGCAGGACTGTCAGGTGGGGATACAGGGCATAATTCTGAAACACCAGACCCACGCCCCGGTTTTCTGCCGGCAGCTCTGTCACATCCTCTTCTCCAAAGAAGATCCGTCCGGAGGTAGGTGTTTGCAAGCCGGAAAGCAGGTTCAAGGTTGTGCTTTTTCCGCAACCGGAGGGTCCCAGCAGACCAATTAGCTTGCCGTCAGGGATCTCAAAGGAGAAGTCATTGACCGCGATCACTTCCTTGCCCGCCTTTTTATCCCGGGCAGGAAAAATCTTTGTCAGATTTTGCAGTGTTACTTTCATAGTGCCATTCCCTCTTCTGTAAAAAAATATTACTTTTATTATAAGTATTCTTACGCTGTTTTGCAAGGGGTTATCGCAGTGTCAGGAAAGTTTTTCCTATTGCCTGTTTCGCCTTGACAATGCACAAAAAACATATTAATCTCAATACGACAACCTGTATTTTAGAATGGAGTATGTATAATGGATTTGAATTGTTTGAATATCCTTAAGTGGACCGAAGCGCAACTAAAGTACACTTATGATATATCCCTGGGTGAAGCCACAAGTCAGCAATTACACGAGGCGCTGGGTCAGGCAGTGATGATGGCGATTGCAGATCGTTGGAGTGATTCTAAGCACAAACGACTGCACAAGCGGAAGGCTTATTATATTTCTGCAGAATACCTGATCGGCAGGCTTGTCTATTCTAACCTTTTCAACTTAGGGATTCTGGAAGAACTGAAGCAGCTGTTTTCCCAGCGGGGTGTAGATCTTGCGGTTTTGGAAGATATCGAGGATGCCGCTCTGGGCAATGGTGGTCTTGGCAGACTTGCCGCCTGTTTCTTAGATTCTGCCGCCAGCTGCAACATCCCCCTGTCCGGTTACGGTCTGCGGTATAAATTCGGTCTTTTCAAGCAGAGCTTTGATCCCCAGGGTAGTCAGCGGGAAATGGCAGATGATTGGTCAAAGTTTGGCGATCCCTGGTCCTACCGTCGGTATAATCACACGGTAAAAGTCAGTTTTCCCGATCATACAGTGCTGGCGGTTCCCTATGATGTGCCGGTGATCGGCTATGGCACAAATAACATCGGCACACTGCGCCTGTGGCAATGTGAGGCAGAAGAAGAACTGGATTTTAATGCCTTTAACGATCAGGATTACTTCCGCGCCCTGACCCAGAAAAATAAGGCAGAGGACATTACCCGTGTCCTCTATCCTAACGACTCCACCTGGGAGGGAAAACGCCTGCGGATCAAGCAGCAATATGTGCTCTCCTCCGCTTCCCTGCAGGATATGCTGCGGGTGTATCGATCTGTCCACGGCAACGATCTTTCCCGCTTTGCCGACTACTATGCCCTCCAGCTCAACGATACCCATCCGGCGATGGCGATCCCGGAGCTGATCCGATTGCTGATGGCAGAGGGTATGGACTTTCACAGCAGCTTTGAAGTCGCCCGTAAAACCTTTTCCTACACCAATCACACTGTAATGGGAGAGGCATTGGAAAAGTGGCCTTTGGATTTATTAGGCAGTGTGGTTCCCCAGATCGTGGATATCATTTGGCGAATCGATGAAAAGCTGAAACAGGAGCACCCGAACCTGTTTATCATCCGGGACAATACTGCCTATATGGCAAATTTGAGCATTTATGTAGGAAGTTATGTAAACGGGGTTGCAGAGATCCATTCCCAGATTTTGAAGGATGACTGCTTCAAGGATTGGTATCAGGCATTCCCGGACCGTTTCCAAAACAAGACAAACGGTGTCACACCCCGCCGCTGGCTGGGATTGTGCAATCCGGAGCTGACACAAATGATCCGGGATCGTTTAGGGGAAGATTTTCTAAAGGATCTGGATCGGCTGCAGGCGCTCAAACCAATGATCAACGAGGATATGGTTCGTCAGTTCAATGCCATTAAGCGGCAGAAAAAGGAGCAGCTTTGCAAGGTGATCGCCCAAAAGGAAGGCATCCGGCTCAATCCGGACTTTCTGTTCGATGTGCAGGTCAAGCGGCTGCACGAGTATAAGCGGCAGCTTCTCAACGCATTGAGTATTGTGGACATTTACTTCCGTCTAAAAGAAGGCGCATTGCCCGATTTCCACCCCACCGTTTATTTGTTCGGTGCAAAATCCGCCCCCGGTTATGCCCGGGCAAAGGCGATCATCCGCTATATCAACCGGATCGCCAACCTGATCAACAACGATCCGGATATGCAGGATCGGCTGAAGGTGGTATTTGTCCAAAACTATAACTGCTCCTATGCGGAGCATATTATCCCCGCCGCGGATATTTCCCAGCAGATCTCCCCTGCCGGTACAGAAGCCTCCGGCACAGGCAATATGAAGCTGATGTTAAACGGTGCGGTGACTTTGGGCACGCTGGACGGAGCAAATGTGGAAATTGTTCAGGAAGCAGGTGGGGAAAATAACTATATTTTCGGTGCAACTGTGGAGCAAATCCATGCCAGCCGGGAGGCCTATAATCCCCGCTGGATCTACGAGCATAACCCCCGCCTCCACCGGGCGATCGACACACTGGTAGACGGTACGATTCCCACCGACTACGATCTGCAGGATCTGTATCATGCACTGCTGGACGGCACCGGCTGGCACAGAGCAGACCATTATTTCCTGCTTATGGACTATGAATCCTATCTGGAAGCAAAGCTGCGGGCAAACCGGGACTATGCAGACCGGATGAACTTTGGCAGAAAGTGTCTTATGAATGTGGCAAGCGGCGGTAAATTCTCCTCCGACCGCACCATCCGTCAATATGCCGAGGATATTTGGCATATTAAACCAACACAAAGCTAAATATTAAGGCGCGTAGAGTAACACTCCATAAGGAGATACGCTACGCGCCATTTTTTATTCTAAAATCATCTGTCCGAAGTGGGCAGGCTGGTGGAAGCTGGGTGTGGGAACATCTACCACATTCCAGGAAATATAGTGAGGTCTTACCGTTTCATCGCCGCACTTATAGGAATTTGCATAAATCGTCATTCCGGATCTTAATTCATAGCCGGGGAAGAAAAGCTGGATCATAGACAGTGGGATCTTATAAAACACTTCCCAGCCACCTTCTGTGTAATTCCACTTCTTTTCCAGATATTTATCCTCATGCTCCGGTGCAAGGCGCATAAGCTTCTGGCCGTTTCCGAAACCAATATAGGTCTGACCGTTTGGATTGATCTCCACGTTGAAATAGCGCAGATCCTCTGCTACCGGACGGAAGAAAAACTCCATACAGCTATCCTCGCACACCATACTCAGCGGTGCAGTATATTCTGCCCGGATATCCTTTTCCCAGGCACGAAGATGCACATAAATGCCGGTCTCATCGTAACAGATCTGGCTTTTCATTTGAATGTCCAGCTTTTCACACCACTGGAAGTTATCCACATCCAGTGCAGGGATCTTGTCCCACTCCGGTGTACCGGAAATCTTTGTAATTGTATAGGTTCTCATAAGCTGCCTCCATTTTTTATTGAGGCCATTATACTTCTCTTTTCCGATTTTGTAAAGATTATAATCCGGAAGGTTCCAAACGGACGGTGATTACCGTGGCATCATCCTCACCGCCCAGTTGGCTGCCGGTGAGCAATCGTGCTGCCAGCTCACCGGGTGGGAGGTCTGCTCCACTTAAACAGCAGCGCAAAGCTTCCTCTTCCCCAATACCGTCACTGACCATAAACAGGGTTTGTCCCCGGCGCAAGGAGATCCGGCAGCAGCTTTCCTGACAATCTGTCACCGACAGACCTGGAGGCGGACTGGCTGCGCCAATTTTTTCCGCTCCATTTTTACTAACCAGATAAGAAGGCGCAGCTCCCCATTTATAAATAGCCGTTTCTCCAGTATCCAGCTGTAATTCCGCCAAGTCCACCGTTACAGCCCCTGCTCTTTCCCGCAAGGCACAAAGACTATTCAGGCTTCGCAACGCATGCTCTGCAGGATAGCCTGCTGACAGCAATCTCCGAAGCACAGAAGATGCTGTTTTTCCCTCCTGCACCGCTCCCAGTCCAGTGCCCATACCGTCGCACAAAAGTACATAATACCTGCCTACTGTACCGGCAAAGCGGCTAAAACGATCTCCATTATCCTGTTCTGGACGGTTGCCGTACACCCGGATCTGGGGCGTATAGCAAACGCCCCGTCCTTCCGGATGGCGGGGGAGCTGATCTGCCAGTTCCTGCAAATATTCCGACAGAAACTGATACTGCTGGATCACTGCTGCCCGGTATTCCCGCTGCCGCTCCCGGTCTGCCCGAATAGAGCGAAGCTGCTCCTGACTGCGGTGCAGTTCTGCCAGAAAGCGACCGACTTTACGGCAATTGATAGGTATTTCCTCCGGAGTCAATAGCGGTTTGTGGAGGATCAATCCCGGCAGCTGGGCGATTCTCTTGGTATCCTTGCAGCTTTTTCGGCAGGGACAGCTGCCGCAAGCCCGTTCTGCAGCCCTTGCTACCAGCGCATCCTCATCCACCGGCACGAGCGGCACTTCCAGCAAAAGCTGCTCCGTCTGTGCAAGCACACCGGAAGCCATTTCCAGTCGCACCTGTGCCGCACCGGTTTCTCCCCGGCGGTGTGCCACCTTTCCGGAGGCAGGTAAGAAGCCGCCAATAATACCTCCCAGAAGCAGTCCCGGCAGCGGTATCAAATCAAATTTCCCCCACAGAGCCATTACCCCTACATATAAAATTCCCGGTGCAAGCCTTAAAAAAACAGGATTTTTCCGAGGAAGCAGTCTTGTAAAATAGGAAAGGGTCATAACCGCAGTCATAGGGATCTGGGTCACCTGTGCCAGATCCAAAGCCAGGCCTGCCAGTGCTGCCGCAGGAAATGCCCCCGCAACAGCCAACATTCCCGCCGCCACAAATCCCAATCCCAAATAGGGAATCGGCACGATCTGCGCCAATGCCAGCACAAAGATGCCGTATGTAAGCCACTCTAAAATGGGATTTCTGCCTTTTCGCACCTGTCCGAAAAGCCAGCCTGTCCCTGCTGCTGTACCTACCCGCAAAAGATAGATCGCTATGGGAGTGGCGTCCATATCCATCCACTGAAACAGCACGCCGGATGATGCTGTAATCAGTGCCGCCACTGCCGGTATCAGAAGGGGTGTTTGCTGCGTCAGCATTCTTCCGCCCATTAAAAGTGCCACAGCAAGTCCTGCTGTCATCCAAATAACCGCCTGATACGCAGCACTCCCCCAAAAAAGCAGATATCCGACACTTCCCCCAAAAAATGTCAACGCAGCAGGCCAGCCGGTACAGGTACACATAAAGCCAAGTGCCAGAGGCATCACACTGTTGCCTAAGCTGGCTGCACTGAGGCATAAACCAGCCAAAAAATGTCCCGCTCCCCTTGCTGCTCCATGCATTCTGGGATCTACCGCCCATCGGCGCAGAATATGGTTTCCCCTGCGCACATAGGACTGAATCGAAATCATAATGATCACAACCTTTCCTTTTGCCTTCATTGTAGCAAGAATATCTAAAATTTTTTGTCGGAATAGGTTCTCTATTGCCAAGATACTTCAATCGGTGTATAATAAGGAAAAAATAATTCTGTGAGGTTAAAATGGGTGTAGAATATGAGCTGAAATTCCGGGCAAACGCCTCGGTTCTGGAAGAAATACGCAAGGATTTTACAGAAGCAGACCAGCTTTGGAAAATGGAAACCACCTATTACGATACGCCGGACAAAGCATTGTCCTCCCGATGGTACACATTGCGCCGGCGGATGGAAAATGACCGGTCTGTCTGTACCCTGAAAGCACCGGTTTCCCAGCGGGGTCGTGGAGAATGGGAGGTTTTGTGCGAGGATATCGAAACAGCCATTTTAGAATTATGTAAACTCGGCGCACCTAAAAACCTGATCCTGCTGACCCGTTGTGGCGTAGAACCCATCTGCGGTGCCAAATTCACCCGCATTGCCAAAACCCTGATTTTGGAGGACTGCACCGTGGAGCTGGCATTGGATAAAGGCATTTTATTCGGCGGTGGCAAGGAAGAACCCTTGTGCGAGGTGGAAGTGGAATTAAAAGAGGGTACTCCGGATGCCTGTGACGCTTTTTCAAAAGATCTTGCCCTCCGGTTTGGTCTGAAACGGGAGCAAAAAAGCAAATTCCGCCGGGCACTTGCATTATATGAGGGGGCATAATATGGCTCAGCTTGATAAATTATTTAATCAATATGACCGGCTGGTGCTTTTTGACACCGAAACCACCGGTCTTATGTACAGCCGGGATGAAATCATTGAATTTGCGGCTGTGGTTCTGGAGCGACAAAAGGGAGAAATAACCGTAATTGAAGAATACGATCAGCTAATCTCCCTGACACCGGGAAATACCGTCCCCCCTGTAATTGAAAATCTTACCGGCATTACCACGGAAGATCTGCTGGAAAGAGGCATTCCCAAAGCCCACGTGTGCAGTGACATTGCCCGGATGTTTGCGGGCAACACCCTGATGCTTGCCTATAACGCCCACTTTGATCTAAGCTTTTTGTTTTATCTTCTTTTGCGGGACGGTGATCCTACGGTTCTTAAAGGAAAAGATAAGCTGGATCTGCTGACTGTCTATAAGGATCGCCACAGCTACCCTCACAAGCTTTGCAATGCCATTGAGGTCTACGGTCTTGCAGGCAAGGTCGTCAACTCCCACCGGGCGGTGGATGATGTGCTGGCAACGGTGGAGGTTATGAAGGCAATGGAAGAGGAACGGGATGATTTGATGAATTATGTAAACCTGTTTGGTTACAATCCCAAGTACGGAGTGGAGGGTAAACCCATTGGCTCTGTTACATACAAGCCCCAGCGGTTTAACCCCACCGCACCCTTATATGAACTATAACGATAGGAGATAAAACTATGTACAACGAAAAAGCCTATGCCCTTGGGGCAAATCGTTCCTGCATCCGGGATCTGTTTGAGTACGGCCAGCAAAGAGCCGCTATCGTCGGTCGGGAAAATGTGTATGACTATTCTCTGGGCAATCCCAGCATTCCCTCCCCCGCTGCAGTCAACGATACCATCCGGGATATTCTGTCCGATACCGACTCTCTGGCAGTTCACGGCTATACCAGCGCCATCGGTGATTTGCAGACCCGTCAGGCCATTGCCGACGATTTGAATTTGCGTTATAACGCAGGCGTTCAGCCGCAAAACTTATTCATCGGTGCCGGTGCTGCTCCGGAGCTGTGTGCAGTCTTTAAGGCACTGGCAGTGCCCGGTGCAGAATTTATGGTCGTTGCTCCCTTCTTCCCGGAGTACCGTCCCTGGGTGGAAGAAACGGGAAGCAGCCTGAAGGTGGTTCCTGCGGATATCCCCAATTTCCAGATTGATCTGGCAGCAGTGGAAAAAATGCTTACCTCCAACACCTGCGCCCTGATCATCAACTCCCCCAACAATCCCTCCGGCACTGTCTACACTGCCGAAACCCTGAAAGCACTGGCAGATCTGCTGACCAAAAAGAGTGACGAGTACGGTCATCCTATTTATATTGTGGCAGATGAGCCTTATCGCGAACTGGCATACGACGGTGTGGAAGTTCCTTTTATTCCTACCATTTATAAAGACACCATTGTGTGCTATTCCTACTCCAAATCCCTCTCCCTACCCGGTGAGCGTATTGGCTATGTATATGTCCCCGGCAATGCCACGGACAGTGCAGCACTCTATGCCGCCATTGCCGGAGCTGCCCGGGCAAACGGTCACGTTTGCGCGCCCTCTCTGTGGCAGAAGGTGATTGCCCGGTGTGCCGGTCTGCGCCCGGATCTTGCCGCTTACGACCGCAACCGCAAGGCCTTATATGAAGGTCTTTTGGCTGCCGGTTATGAAACAGCAAAGCCGGACGGTGCATTTTACCTCTTTGTAAAAGCCCCCGGTGGCGATGCGGTTGCTTTTTCCGAAAAGGCAAAGAAGAAAGATCTTCTCCTTGTACCCGGTGACGGCTTCGGCTGCCCCGGCTACTTCCGTGTGTGCTACTGCGTCAGCTATGAAATGATTCAAAAGAGTCTGCCTGTCTTTGCAGAATTAAATCAGGACTTGTAAATTCCCCCAAAATGTGGTAAACTAAATCGGTTTTTGAATTAGGATTTAGAATTTTCAGGCAAGAAGCCTTGGAGGAATATTATGTCAACCTTAATGGAAGAAATCAGCCGCCGCCGGACCTTTGCGATCATCTCCCATCCGGACGCCGGTAAAACCACTTTAACAGAAAAATTCCTGCTCTACGGCGGTGCCATCGCCCAGGCAGGTGTTGTCAAGGGTAAGAAAAATTCCCGTGCTGCCACCTCCGACTGGATGGAGATTGAAAAGCAGCGTGGTATTTCCGTCACTTCCTCTGTTATGCAGTTCCAGTATGGCGGTTTCTGCATTAACATTCTGGACACCCCCGGTCACCAGGACTTTTCCGAGGATACCTACCGCACATTGATGGCGGCAGACTCTGCGGTGATGGTGATCGACGGAGCAAAGGGCGTTGAGCCTCAGACCCGGAAGCTGTTTAAGGTCTGTGCGATGCGGCACATTCCCATTTTCACCTTTATCAACAAAATGGACCGGGAGACCCAGGATCCCTTCGATCTTTTGGACGAAGTGGAGCGGGAGCTGGGCATTGAAACCTACGCAATGAACTGGCCCATTGGCTCCGGTAAGGATTTTCAGGGCGTGTATGACCGGGAAAACAGCCAGCTGTTGTTCTTCTCCGGCTTAAACGGCAAGGCAAAAGCAGATAAGCTGGCTGTGGATCTGTACGATCCTCAGGTTGCCGAGCTTTTGGACAGTGAAGCGAAGCATCAGCAGCTGATTGACGATGTGGAACTGCTGTCTGCCGGTCGGGAAATGGATATGGAGGCTGTGCGCAATGGTCAGCTTAGTCCTGTGTTCTTCGGTTCTGCGCTGACAAACTTCGGCATTGAACCATTTCTGGAAGCATTTTTGAAGCTGACGCCCCCGCCCCTGTCCCGCACTGCGGACACTGGTCTTGTGGATGCATTTAGTCCGCATTTTTCCGCCTTTGTGTTCAAAATTCAGGCGAATATGAATAAGGCACACCGTGACCGTCTGGCATTTATGCGGATCTGCTCCGGTAAGTTCCAGCGGGATACAGAATACTATCATATGCAGGGTGGCAGAAAGATGCGCCTTTCCCAGCCCCAGCAGCTAATGGCGGCAGAGCGGGAAATCGTAGACGAAGCCTATGCCGGTGACGTGATCGGTGTGTTCGACCCGGGCATTTTCTCCATTGGTGATACCATCACCGTGCCCAGCAAGAAGTTCCTGTACTCCGGCATCCCCACCTTTGCCCCCGAGCATTTTTGCCGGGTATCTGCCAAGGATTCTATGAAGCGCAAGCAGTTTGTCAAGGGTACTGAGCAGATTGCCCAGGAAGGTGCGATCCAGATCTTCAAAGTTCCCAACTCCGGTATGGAAGAAGTAATCGTAGGCGTTGTGGGTACATTGCAGTTTGATGTATTCCAGTACCGTATGAAAAACGAATACGGTGTAGATCTGCGGATGGATATGCTCCCCTATGAGGAGATCCGCCTGATCGACAGCTACCCCGGTGATTTGAGCGACCTGAATTTGGGCTCGGATGCAGAGCTTTTGGAGGATTACCGTGGCAGAAGCCTGCTGGTATTTAGCAGCTACTGGGCAATTGACTTTACCACAAAGCGCAATCCCGGTCTGGAATTAAAAGAGATCGTAGTTGCAGAAGGATAATAAAAAAGCACGCTGCTCAGCGTGCTTTTTTATTGTCGATATAAATCCCTTGTGGGATTTTCGATATGCGCCAACGGCGCTCGATATATGCTCCGCATTCGATATGCGCTGCGGCGCACTGGGGATTTATACCATATCGAATTTTCCGTAAGGAAAATATATCGATTTTGCCGTCAGGCAAAAATATCGAATTGCAAAGCAATATATCGACAATCCTTATGGGACGCCGAGGGCGTCGTCCCCTACGAAATAATTAGAATAATGCAAAATAAATGTGTCTGTAAATACACACATCTATTGTTCCCCCACGTCATTGCGAGCCTGCGATAGCAGGCGTGGCAATCCGTTCTCCTTACGACAAGTATTTTTTTTCGCAACATTTTTAGGGATGCGGTTTGCCACAGGTGCTGACGCACCTTCGCAAAGACGTGGTTTTCAGTAGTTTTTAAACGCAACAATATCTGTAAGCATTTTTGAATTTAAAATTAAAAACCTTCGATTTATATTTTATTGACTTCTATAAAATATTATTCTATAATATTTTTGAAAAGATATCAAAGGAGTGGATAGAAATGGTATTGTTCTTAACCTTATGCAGCTGTGCCCCCATGTTGTTTCTATCCCCTTCTTGGAAAGATAGGATAAAAGCAAGCATATTATGCGCATAAGCTGTTAATAGAATTGCAGCTTATGCGCACTTTTCGTTTTTTACAAGTATTAATAGAAACCATGTTAATTGAAAGGAGTTTAATATGAAAAATACATTATTCAGAAGATCAATGGTTTTATGTTTGTCTTTTCTTATGTTTTTCTCATTGAATATATCTGTTTTTGCAGTAGGTAGCACAACACCCTCAAGTGGCAAAATCACTGTTGATGAAATATTGCGTGATTATCATTCTCAGCTATTCTTGGCAGAGATTAACAAAGATCAAGACTCGGGAAAACGATTGTTAACAACACACAAAGAAATCAAATCACAAACTTTAAAAAGATTAACAGATGCCGGTTACGAAGCTTACGATGTCAACAAAGACACTTTTACAGCTGTCGAAAATACTCTAAATACAGATTTGAAATCTATGGGTCTCAACCCCAATTATTCTTACATAATAGTTGTTTCTGGCTCAGCAGATGATTCTAACATTAACAATACGAATACTAGATATGGTATTGTCACCAATCAAGAAACATATACATATGGAGGTGTAACATATAATTTGCGGTATTTAAAAGTCACTGCTGCTGACGATCCTCGTTTTGCAAAAGCAGATCCTGTTGACTTATTAACTTCTTCCGACCAGCAATTAATCTATAATTGCCTAAATGCAGCAGTTGGTACGATCATATCTGAAATATCTTCTGTTTATGGAATACTGCTATCTTTATCCGGTCTTAGTATTGAAGATTTCCTTCCAGACAGACGCGCTATTTTAGAATTGCAGTGCGGAACCAATTGGACACTTATATATACACAGGTTTGGTGTAAATACACTAACGATTGGGTTAATGGTTCTTGTGTAGAATACGCAAATGCATCTTGCAGTTTAACCGGTAAATACTACAATGCTAACTCAAACTCTTATAAGGATATCCCGTCCGTGGAACACACTAGGACACAGTATTCGGACAAAGCCTTTAATCCTAACTGGAAAAGACAAATGGCAGTAAGCGGTTATCTTGGCAACTGTATTTATTATAATGTTGCTGGCGATGTTAAATACACACACGATGGAGATGTTGTTCTAATCCATAGGGAGAACTTTTAATATGCGGAATAAAAAAGTACTGACGCTTAGTTTTATTATAGCAGCTTTACTTACATTAACAATTTGTCTTTGTCCTTTTCCTGTTCGTATAAATACCTATATGGATGGTATGCATATAAACGGGCAACACGAATTTGTTGAGAATGTCACCGTTAATGTTTCTGGCTGGAGATACAATTATCTGTTTTTGCAGGACAAAGTTAAACTTACCCTTGACGCGGGCAAACCCTTGGGAACACTGGATAATATGCGCACCTCTGAATATAAAATCACCAGTTCGATCCGATGCGCCAGCTTGTTCTTCTATAGTAGCAATCTAAACAGTTTTTCTTCCGGCACAGCAACTTATGATAACAACTTTTCTTCCTGCCTTATAGAACTGAAAGGGGAAGTGTTAAATGTAGATAGCCAGGGTTCTGTCTATTATGTGCTTTCCTCCGATCCCGATGCAGATTTATGGACTCTTTTTAAAGAATATTTGAAACACTAAAAATTATGCATTTACCAACCGTAGCAGTGAACCCAGCCTGGAGCTCAAAGAGATCGTTGTAGCAGAAGGATAATAAAAAAGCGGCATCTGCGGATGCCGCTTTTTAAATGCAAAATGCAATGTAGGGGCGGCAATCTGCCGCCCGCTTTTATAATGCAAAATGAATGTGTCTGTAAATGCACACATCTATTGTTCCCCCACATCATTGCGAGCCCCAGCGGGGCATGGCAATCTCCTGCAAAGGGACGGAAAAACCCGTCCCCTACAAAAAAACCATCGTACCTGTACTGTAATTGTCAACTGTCAACTGTCAACTAAAAAGGCGTGTCTTGCGACACGCCTTTTTCTCATTCCAGTTCGAATGCGCCGGTATAGAGCTGATAATAGGTGCCCTTTTGGGCAATCAGATCCTCGTGGGTACCACGCTCAATAATATGACCGTGATCCAGCACCATAATACAGTCAGAATTGCGTACTGTACTCAGCCGGTGGGCGATCACAAAGGTAGTCCGTCCGTTCATCAGGGCATCCATACCCTTTTGCACCAGTGCTTCCGTGCGGCTGTCGATGGAGGAAGTTGCTTCGTCCAGGATCAGTACCGGGGGATCTGCCACTGCTGCTCTGGCGATGGCGATCAGCTGGCGCTGACCTTGGGAAAGCTGTGCGCCATTTCCGGTGAGCATTGTGTTATAGCCTTCCGGCAAACGGGTGATAAAGTCGTGGGCATTGGCAGTTTTTGCCGCTGCAATACATTCCTCGTCCGTGGCATCCAGCTTGCCATAGCGGATATTGTCCATTACTGTTCCGGTAAACAGGTTGGTTTCCTGCAGAACAACACCCAGAGAACGGCGCAGGTCCGGCTTGCAGATCTTATTGATATTGATGCCGTCATAGCGCACCTTGCCATCGGCAATGTCATAAAAGCGGTTAATGAGGTTGGTGATGGTAGTCTTGCCGGCACCGGTTGCACCAACGAATGCGATCTTCTGACCGGGGTGGGCATAAAGGGTCACATCGTAAAGCACCTGCTTTTCAGGAACATAGCCAAAGTCCACGCCATCCATCGTGATGTCGCCCTTTAACTCGGTATAGGTAAGGGTTCCATCCTGATGGGGATGCTTCCACGCCCAGTGACCGGTCCGTTCTTCGCACTCGGTAATGGTGCCATCCTCGCCGATCTTGGCATTGACCAAGGTTACATAGCCGTTATCCTTTTCTTCTTCCTCGTCCATCAGCTCAAAAATCCGCTCCGCACCTGCCAAAGCCATTACGATAGCATTGATCTGGTTGGAAATGTGGGAAATCGGCTGGTTGAAGGTTCTGGAGAGAACCAGGAAGGTGATCAGGCTGCCCAGGGAAATCAGGTTTCCTTCCGATGCCACTGCGATCAATCCGCCCACAATGGCCAAAATCGCATACTGGATATAGCCTAAGTTGTTGTTTACCGGGCCCATTAAATTGGTGTATGCACCGGCACGGAATGCATTGGAGCGAAGGTTCTCGTTGAGCTTGTCAAACTCCTCCTTGGAGATCTCCTCCCGGTTGAATACTTTGACAACTCTTTGTCCGTGGATCATCTCCTCCACGAAGCCATTGACCGCACCCAGTGCTTTCTGCTGACCGATGAAAAAGCCTGCAGACTTGCTCACCACCAGCTTTGTCACCACCAGAATACCACTGACCGTCAGGATCATCACACCGGTGAGAATGGGAGAGGTAATGAGCATCGTGATAAACACCACAATCAGGGTTGCCGCAGAAGAAATGGTCTGGGGAATGGATTGGGTAATCATCTGCCGCAGGGTATCAATATCGCTGGTGTAGCGGCTCATCAGGTCGCCTACCTGATGGGTATCGAAATACCGGATGGGCAGCTTTTGCATATGGGTAAACATCTGGTCACGAATGGTTTTCTGGGTACCCTGACCCACCTTAACCATCAGCACATTATACAAATACACACTGACAACACCAACCAGATAGATGCCTGCCATCAGGCACAAATATCCAATCAGGTTGACCGTTTCTCCCCGGAGCATGGGGGTCACATAATCGTCCACCAAAGTTCCCAGAGAGGCAGAGCTTGCCGCCTGTGCCACAGAGCTTAAGAGAATACAAAGCACAACAATAATCATTCTTGCCTTATATTTTCCCATATAGCTCAGCAGCCGGGAAATGGTTTTTTTGGGGTTCTTCGCCTTACGGCCGTCACCCATCATTCTTACAGGAGGCATTATTCTTCCCCTCCTTTCGTCTGGGACTGATAAACTTCCCGATAAATCTCAGAGGTTTCCAGAAGCTGGCTATGCTTACCGGCAGCGGCGATTTTGCCGCCATCGAGCACAATGATCAGATCTGCCTCCTGCACAGAGGCTACCCGCTGAGCAATGATCAGCTTTGTGGTGCCAGGAATTTCCTCTGCAAATGCCTTTCGGATCATTGCGTCTGTATGGGTATCCACCGCAGAGGTGGAATCGTCCAAAATCAGGATCTTCGGCTTTTTCAGCAACGCTCTTGCAATACAGATCCGCTGTTTCTGACCGCCGGATACGTTGGTGCCGCCCTGTTCGATCTTGGTATCGTAGCCATCCGGGAAGGATGTGATAAAATCGTGGGCGCAAGCTAAGCGGCAAGCGTGTTCCAGTTCTTCATCTGTCGCATTGGGATTGCCCCAGCGCAGGTTATCCTTGATGGTACCGGAGAACAGCACATTTTTCTGCAGCACCATAGAAACAGCATCGCGGAGCGTATGGATATCGTAGTTGCGCACATCCACACCGCCCACCTTTACGCTGCCCTCGGTCACATCGTACAGTCGGGGGATCAGCTGAACCAAGGTGGACTTGGAAGATCCGGTGCCACCCAAGATACCCACAGTCATACCGGGGGTAATGTGCAGATTGATCTTATCCAATGCGTTGCGGTCAGCGGTTTTGGAATAACGGAAGGAAACATTTTCAAAATCGATAGAACCATCCGGAACTTCCATCACAGGCTCTGCCGGATTATCCAGCTGGGGTGTTTCTGTGAGAATCTCCGAAGTACGACGAATCGGAGCCTGGGACATAATCATCATCACGAAGAACATAGACAGCATCATCAAGCTGCCCAAAATCTGGGTGGTATAAGTGAACATAGCGGTCAGGCCACCGGTGGTCAGGCCGCCGGGAACTGCACCGTTACCGGAGCTGACAACCATATTGGCACCAAAATAAGAGATTACCAAAATGCAAATATAAACTGCGATCTGCATCAAAGGACTATTGAAGGCAATAATTTTTTCTGCCCGGACAAAATCATTGTAGATACTCTCCGAGGTAGAAGTAAACTTTTCTGCTTCCTTGCCTTCCCGGACAAAGGATTTTACAACACGGATGCCGTGCAAATTTTCCTGAACTACATTGTTCAGCTTATCATAGGTTTTGAATACCCGCACAAATGTACCGTGCACATACCGGGAAATAAACAGCAGACCAAAGGCAAGCAACGGCAGCACCACGCAGTAAACAATGCACAGCCGGGGGCTGATCTGCCAGGCGTTGAATGTTGCCAAAATCAGCATCATCGGACAGCGCACTGCCATACGGATGCACATCTGGAACGCCATCTGGATCATTGCCACATCACTGGTCAGTCTTGTAACAATGGAGGATGTGGAAAATTTATCGATATTGGCAAAGTCAAAGGTCTGGACCTTATAGTACATATCGTGGCGCAAATTCCGGGCAAAGCCAGTTGCCGCATTGGCTGCCGCCACAGCAGAGGCAATACCGAAGGTCAACGAGCACAGGGAATACAGCACCAAAATAAGGCCATAGTGCAGCACTGCCTCCATATTTCCCGGCTCAACGCCCAGGTCCACGATCTTACTAAGTACACCGGGGATCTTTGTTTCCATAAAGACCTCACCGATCATCGCAAGGGGGCTTAGCAAGGTTGCCCACTTATATTCCCGGATACACCGGATAAATCGTCTGATCATTTCATCGCTCCTTTTTCAGCTTCCAATATACATTATATAAATAGTATTTTAGCACATCCCTTCCCCTTTGGCAATAAAAGTATAAAAAGTTTACAATTAAAGCCTTCCTCTGGGGGAAGGCAAAAAAGCGGCATCTGCCAAGCAGATGCCGCTTTGTATGTATGGAATTAAGCTTCCAGATTGATACCGGTTTCCTTGCCGAAGATGTGGCAGTTGTTGCCACCAAAGTCGAACTTGATCTCGGTACCCATAGCCAGAGCAGCCACTTCGTCGTGGGTCATATTCATTGTGTTAACAACGATGACCACGTCCTGACCCACAGCGCTTACGTGCAGGTGGATGGAAGAACCCATCATTTCGCCCAGCTCGATCGTGCCGGAAACACCATTCTTGTCCAGAGTGATGTGCTCAGGACGGATGCCCAGAGTGATCTCCTGCTCCTCAACGCCGTTAGCAGCCAGCTTAGCCTGCTTTTCGTCGGACAGAACAACAGTGTGACCGCCCAGCTCAACAGCATACTTGCCGTCAGCCTTCATCAGCTTAGCAGGGAAGAAGTTCATCTGAGGCGCGCCAATGAAGCCTGCAACGAACAGGTTGTAGGGATGGTGGAACACTTCCTGAGGAGTGCCGATCTGCTGAATGAAGCCGTCCTTCATAATAACGATACGATCACCCAGGGTCATAGCCTCGGTCTGGTCGTGGGTAACATAAATGAAGGTGGTATCGATACGGCTGCGGAGCTTAATGATCTCAGCACGCATCTGGTTACGCAGCTTAGCATCCAGGTTGGAAAGGGGCTCGTCCATCAGCATAACCTTGGGGTCACGGACGATAGCACGACCGATAGCAACACGCTGACGCTGACCACCGGACAGAGCCTTGGGCTTACGGTCCAGGTACTGGGTGATGTCCAGAATAGCAGCAGCTTCCTTAACCTTACGGTCCAGCTCGTCCTTGGGAGTGTGGCGCAGCTTCAGAGCGAATGCCAGGTTATCATAAACTGTCATATGAGGATACAGAGCGTAGTTCTGGAAGACCATTGCGATATCGCGATCCTTAGGTGCGATGTCGTTGACGCGCTTGTCGCCAATGATCAGGTCGCCCTCGGTGATCTCTTCCAGACCGGCGATCATACGCAGAGTGGTGGACTTACCACAGCCGGAAGGACCGACCAGAACGATAAATTCCTTGTCAGCGATCTCCAGGTTGAACTCCTGAACCGCCACAACACCCTGATCGGTGATCTGCAGGTTGGCCTTTTCCTTGCCGTCGTCTACCTCAGGCTTCTTCTTAGCCTTCTTCTTTTTCTTTTCCTCATCGGGCAGATAGGGGTAGATCTTCTTGATGTTTTTCAGGGATACAGTTGCCATACGTTTACGACTCTAAGCATACCGACTCCTCGCATATGCTCTCACCGCCGCCGGGTAATACAGCGCGCGGCATTACGACAGGTCTCCACACTGCCGTACCGTGAGTCTACGGTGTTAATTTCCTCCTTTTTTTTACACGCAGTCGCTATTTCGTGGAGTAGCAGACCACATGCTGGGATGGTATAATAATATCACAAATTGCTATATTTTCCAACTGTGATTTTATACAGTTTTATGGCTATGTTTTTGTATATTATGACAGCATTTTACCGAATAACAAAGCTGCCGTCCCGGGGACATTCCAGGGTGCTGCTATAATACGCTTTCATTGCCTCTATCAGATATTCCGTATCCTTCGCACCCGCAGTTTCCCAGGCAGAGTGCATCGCCAGCTGGGCAAGACCGATATCCGCAGTAGGCACAGAGATCTGGGTCAGGGAAATCCGTCCCAGTGTGCTGCCACCGGGCAGGTCCGCACGATTATAATAGGTCTGCACCGGAACGCCCGCACCGTCGCAGATCTTACGCAGCACCGCTGCTGCCGCACCGTCGGTGGCATACCGCTGGGATGCGTTGAATTTCAGCACTACGCCCCCATTCATTACCGGGGCATTGTTTCCGTCTGCATACTCCGGATGATTGGGATGGATCGCGTGGGCATTGTCTGCAGATATCATAAAGGACTGGCCCAGCAGCTGTTCCAGATCTTCATTCAAACTCTGGCAGATCCGCTCCAAAACACCAGCCAGGAAACAAGCCGCCGCACCCTGCTGGGAATTGGAACCCACTTCCTCACTGTCAAACACACACAGCACAGAGATGACGCTGCTCTCCCCTGCTTCCAAAAATCCTTTGGCACAGCAGAACGCACACTGCAGATCATCCAAACCGGCAGCGGAGATGTATTCCTCCTCTATGCCCCACACAGATGCCTGCTGGCGCAGATACAAATAAAGATCGTGACCTAATATTTTACCGCCGGCGGTTTCCTCTAAAAGAGCATTTAATTTTCCTGCAGCCTGCTCACTGCCCACCAGAGGCAAGGTATCTACTGCTACATTAAAGGTCATACCGTCGTTGCATTTCCGGTTCATATGGATCGCCACATTGGGGATCACCAGCAGATCCCGGTCAATATCCACAAGCTTACTCTCTACACCGGTTTCCGTTTCCACCAGCACCCGTCCGGCAATGGATAAAGGTCTGTCCAGCCAGGTGGACAGGATCAGTCCGCCATAGGGTTCTGTGGAAAGGCGGGTATATTTTCCGGTAAGCTCACCGTTTTCCTTCAGCTTAAATGTGGGGCGGTCGGAATGGCTGGCACTCATTAAAAAGCCGGTAGGTTTTTCTTTTGGAATGCGCAGTGCGATCACTGCACTACCGCCTCTTGTTAAATAATATTTGCCGCCGGGAAGGATCTTCCAGCTTTCCCGCTCGCTCAGCTTTTCATAGCCGGCGCTTTCCAGCATTTCTTCCAATGCCCGGGTTGCGTGGTAGACACTGTGGCTTTTGTCCAAGAACGCCTTCAGGCTGTTAATTGCTTCCATAATATAACTTCCTTTTGTGGATTTTTATTATTATATTGTAGCGGATTTTTCTTTATCAGTCAACTGCAGTGCGAAAAAGTTATCCACAGGTCGAATTTTGTCAAAAAGTTGTGTTTTTACGGTTTTCCGAAGTAAAATGTCAGATTTTGTCGAGCGATTATTCTTGTTTTTCCTTGCAAAAGCGCCCACATTATGCTAAATTATATTTGTCGCAACAAGGCAATATATTTTGATGCCGAAAAACAGGGGAATTAATCTTCAAAACGAGGAGAGGAAGTTATGGACAAGCACACCACCGTAATCATCGCAGACAACTCAGAGGAATTTTGCAGCGCACTGGTATCCAATTTGCAGCGATCCGAGGGTTTTCACGTGCTGGGAACAGCCAACGACGGAGAACTCGCCCTTCGTATGGTCACAGAGCGGAAACCGGATATCCTGATACTGGATATGATGCTGGCAAAGAAGGATGGCATCAGCATCCTGAAGGCAATCTCCGGTCTCCAGCCGCGACCTGTTGTGCTGGCTACATCCGGATTTATCACCGACTACGTGGCATCTGCCGCTGCCAACTTAGGGGTGCGGTATTTAATGCTCAAGCCCTGTGATATGACCGCACTGGTAGAGCGCCTGGAGGAGATCCGGGGTGGGGAGAACCAGCAGCAGGCAAAGGGGCGCAACGGCAGCAAGCCGGACATTGAAACACTGGTTACCAACATCATTCACGAGATCGGTGTTCCCGCACACATCAAAGGATATCAGTACCTGCGGGAAGCGATTATCATTGCCGTGGAGGATATGGATGTGATCAATGCCATCACCAAGATCCTGTATCCCCAGGTGGCAAAGACCTTCCAGACCACACCTTCCCGGGTGGAGCGCGCGATCCGCCACGCTATTGAGGTTGCCTGGGACAGAGGGGATCTGGATACTTTGCAAAGATTTTTTGGTTACACAGTTTCCAACACAAAGGGCAAGCCGACAAATTCCGAATTTATTGCCCTGATCGCCGATAAATTGCAGCTGCAACTAAAATCCGCCAGTGCAGCAAATTTTTAACAGAAGGTTTGCTTTTTCCTCTTGTGGTGTTATAATATAGTAAACATCACGAAAAGAGGTACGGGTCTATGCAATCAAAAACCGTAGACGACTCCCGGGCAGAAACTGTCCATATTGTGCGTCCCAATCATCTCAACGCTGCAAACCGGCTTTTCGGTGGCGTTTTGATGCAGTGGATCGACGAAGTGGCAGGCATCGTTGCCAAAAGGCACTCCAACTGTAAAGTCACCACCGTAGCAGTAGACAACCTGACCTTCCTCCACGGTGCTTATCAAAATGATATGATCGTCATTAAAGGAAAGCTGACCTGGGTAGGCTCCACTTCTATGGAAATATGCGTGGACACCTATGTGGAAACGCTGGACGGTGGGCGAAAGCGGATCAACAACGCCCACTTTATAATGGTGGCATTGGATGAAAATGACAAGCCTGTGCAGGTACCCCGGCTGACCCTCCGGACCGAGGATGAGCAACGATCTTGGGCGCACGGAGAGGAACGCCGCCGTATCCGGATCCAGCGTAAAAAAGACAACCTGGACGGAATATAACGAAGTAATATCAATAAATTACACGCGGGAACGGATTTTTTATCCATTTCCGCGTTTTTCTTTGTCATTTTAGCATTGACAGGCACGGAATTTCGAACTATAATCATTTTAGGCTAATAGGCATTCCTATGCCTGCAATTATATTGATTGGTCTAAAATGACCAAGGAGGTAAAAAAATGGATGTTTTAACCAGATTGGCAAACTCCATCGTTGTCCCTGTTGTTGTGCTGGACAAGGTTGAGGATGCTGTTCCCACTGCAAAGGCTATGGCTGCCGGCGGCGTGGACACTATGGAGATCACCTTCCGCACCGCTTGCGCGCCCGAGGCAATCAAGGCTGTTGCTGAGAGCTGCCCCGAGGTTCTGGTTGGTGCCGGTACCATCGTAAATCTGGAGCAGTGCAAGCTGGCTGTTGAGATGGGCGCTAAGTTCATCGTTTCCCCCGGCTTCAGCGATGAAGTGGTTGGCTGGTGTGTGGTAAACGGTATCCCCGTTGCTCCCGGCTGTGTCACCCCCACTGAGATCATGGCTGCTCTGAAGCACGGCCTGAAAATGGTCAAGTTCTTCCCTGCTAATGTTTATGGCGGTCTGAACGCAATGAAAAATCTGTCCGCTCCCTTTGTTGGTCTGAAGTTCCTGCCCACCGGTGGTGTTAACGCAGGCAACATCAAGGAATATGTGGACGCTCCCTTTATCCACGCTGTTGGCGGAAGCTGGGTCTGCCCCAAGGCTGACATTGCTGCCGGCAACTGGGATAAGATCACCGAACTGTGTAAAGAAGCCCGTGCTGCTGCAAAGGGCGAATAATATAAATATTGAAAGGAATCTTACATCATGGCAAGGATTATTACTTTTGGCGAGCTGATGCTCCGTCTGCAGCCCTATAACTACGAGCGTTTTGTACAGTGCGACCATGTGGAGTTCACCTTCGGCGGTGGCGAAGCAAACGTTGCTGTTTCCCTGGCTAACTACGGTATGGATGTTGCTTATGTTACCAAGCTGCCCACCCATGCAATCGGTCAGTCTGCTGTGAACTCCCTGCGCCGCTATGGCGTTGACACCTCCAAGATCGTCCGCGGTGGCGACCGTGTAGGTATCTACTTCAACGAGAAGGGCGCTTCCCAGCGTGGCAGCGTCTGCATCTATGACCGTGCACACTCCGCAATCCAGATGGCTTCCGCTTCCGATTTTGATTGGGACAGCATCTTTGAGGGCGCAGAGTGGTTCCACTTCACCGGCATCACTCCGGCACTGGGCGAAAACCTGGTTGAGATCTGCAAGGAAGCTTGTAAGGCTGCTAAGGCTCGCGGCATCAAGATCTCCTGCGACTTGAACTACCGTGGCAAGCTGTGGACCCGTGATCAGGCCCGCGCTGCTATGACCGAGCTGTGCCAGTATGTTGACGTTTGCACCTCCAACGAAGAGGACGCTAAGGACGTATTCGGCATTGAAGCTGAAGCTACCGACATCTACGGCGGCAGCCTGAACCACGAGGGCTACAAGTCCGTTGCTAAGCAGCTGGCTGACAAGTTTGGCTTTGAGATGGTTGCTATCACTCTGCGTGAGAGCCATTCCGCATTTGACAACGGCTGGAGCGCAATGCTCTACAACGTTGCCAAGGACGAGTACTGCTTCTCCAAGAAGTACGACCTGCACATCATCGACCGCGTTGGCGGTGGCGACTCCTTCGGTGGCGGCCTGATCTACTCCCTGCTCAATGGCAAGGACACCCAGGCAGCTGTTGAATTTGCTGTTGCTGCTTCCGCTCTGAAGCACTCCATCGAGGGCGACTACAATATGGTTACTGTTGCTGAAGTAGAGAAGCTGGCAGGCGGCGATGGCTCCGGCCGTATCCAGAGATAATTATGGAAAACGAAGAGATCCTGCAGGAGGAAGAGTCCTCCCTGCTGACTTTGACCGACGAAAACGGCGTTGAAACAGAATTTGAGTACTTAGACTGCATCACTTATCAGGATGTTGAGTACCTGGTTCTGATCCCTGCCGCTGAAGATGCCAATGAGATCGTGATTCTGGAAGTCCAGAGTGTGGACGAGGAAAACGAAAATTATTTGGCAGTGGAAAGCGAAGACATTCTCAACGCGGTCTATGATATTTTCAAAGAGCGCTATAAAGATGTTCTGACCTTTGAGGACTAATGGATAAAAGGGCGTGTCCAAGTGGACACGCCCTTTTGAATGCAATGTAGGGGTGGCAATCTGCCGCCCGCTTTATCCTGCAAAATGAATGTGTCCGCTTTGCGGACGGATTGTAAAATTGGGATAAAAATCCATTGTCCTTGTAGGGAACGGCCTGTGTGCCGTTCCGTCGCCGAACGGTTAATTGATTGACAAAAAACAATCAGCGTTTTATAATAGTTTCGTACTTGTTTTAGGAGGTCGATGCTTATGAATTATGCATCCAGTTGGGATTTCACTTTGGCAAATTATGGTGCTGTCTGGGCGTTTCTTGTGCAGCTTGGTCTTCTGTTTTTGTTTTTAATGCTGGGAAACATTCTCCGGCGTACCATTCCTCTGTTCCGAAAATGCCTGATTCCCTCTGCGCTTTTGGGCGGTGCATTGCTGCTGGTAGTGAATATCATCACAAAGCAGTTTGGTTTTGTCCTTGTGGACAACCGTATGATGCAGGTCATCACCTATCACTGTCTTGCCATCGGCTTTGCGGCAATGTCCTTAAAAACAGAAAAAAGCACCCACAAGACAAATAAGATCCAGGTGTTTGAATTTGGCGCACTCCAGGGTGGCTGCTATATGCTGCAAGCCTTTGTGGGTCTGGGCATCACTCTGCTTTTGTTCCTGCTGACCCGTTACAGCGGCAAGATCATCTCCTATGTCAGCGGTTTGATCCTGCCTTTGGCTTACGGTCAGGGTCCGGGCAATGCCCTGAGCTGGGATATCAACTTTACAAATACACCCGCCGCCCAGTTTGCCGGCAATGGCAGCTTTGGTCTGTCCCTGGCTTCCATCGGCTTTGTGGTGGCTTCCGTTCTGGGTGTTCTGTACATTAACATCTACAAAAAGCGCGGCAGCCTGCAAATTCGCAAATCCGGTGCAGAGATTTCCGGTGCAGAGGCTTATTTTGCCGGTGAAAATGAGATCCCGGACAATGAATCTGTGGACAAATTCACTTTGCAAATGGGTTTTGTCGCCCTGGCTTATGCCCTCTCCTTTGGCTTTATGTGCCTGCTGGGTGTGCTCTCCGATTTTACCAATAGCATCGCCTGGGGCTTTAACTTCCTGTGGGCATCCCTGGCGGCAATGCTGATCAAATTTGTAGTCAAGCACCTGCGCAGCAGCAATTTAATGCATCGGGGATACATTAACAATTACCAAATGGACCGAATCTCCGGTCTGTCCTTTGATTTGATGATCGTTGCTGGTGTGGCAGCCATTGAGATCAACGACATTAAAAATTATATTCTGCCCATTGTAATCCTCAGTGTGGTGGGTGCCGTGATAACATACATTTATGTCCGCAAGGTTTCCAAAACCTGCTTTAAGGGTTTTGAACACGAGATGTTTTTGATGACCTTCGGCACAATGACCGGCACCGCTTCCAATGGTATGATCCTGATGAAGGAGATCGATCCGGGTCTGCAGACACCCACCTCCAGTCTGTACATCCTCTCCAACTTCCCCGCAATGGTAATGATCGCACCGCTGCTGTTCCTGCTGGGATTTGCAGCCAAATCCTTAACCAATGCAATGATTGCATTTGTGATCTTCCTGATCCTCTGGGTTGTTTATACCGTATTTTTGTTCCGCAGAAAACTCTTCCAAAAGAAGTATGCAGATAAACCGGTAACCCCTTGGACAGACGAAGCTGAATAAAAATTTATTGCCGCATCGATTTTTTCCATCGATGCGGCATTTTTTGTGGAATATAGGAAAAAACACACAGAACCGTCCCCTGATTCGTTATGTAGCAGCCGATAAGGACTCGTTTGCATTTCTGCCCTTAGGTCAGAAATAGAGGTAGCCACCAGTGTTTGCACTGGTGGCAGCAATATGCCACCGGCATATTGCGATTGGATTATTCGAGTCCTTTCGTCCAAGCCAAAAAGAAAAGACCACCCGATTGGGTGGTCTTTTCTTTTTGGTGGACGATATAGGACTCGAACCTATGACCTGACCCACTGCAAGTGGTTTACCGCTTGACGCAAAAGAAAAAGCCACCCCGGTTGGGATGACTTTCTATGGTGGACGATATAGGACTCGAACCTATGACCTTCCGCACGTCAAGCGGATGCTCTAGCCAGCTGAGCTAATCGTCCAAAGGCGAGAGTCATTATAACAAAGGGATTCTACATTGTCAAGCCTTTTTTTGAAAATCTGCGATTTTCTTAAAAATACCTAGGGACAACCTTAATCGTAGGGACGGATGCCCACATCCGCCCAACACAGAAACATCAAACCGGTGTGAATACAAACCTCTGGCTGATTCCATCGCAGGTGGCATAAACCGTAACAGCGCCCTCTGTTCCTTTCTCGCAGGACACATTTTCCGCTTTTCCTTTTAAGTACTCCCGGACATAGTTTTCCGGATCATCGGTTTCCACTTCTTCAAAGAAGATATCCCGCATTTGGTTATTGGGACATAAATTTTTAATTTCTCTTACCATTTCGTATTCCATATCACACACTCCTTTTTCTAAAGTATATCACAGCAAGCTACTTCTGCAAACTCTTTATTTTCGCGCCCTTTGCTTTCTTTTGGAATTGAAAAAAAGGACGGTTTGTGTTATGATCATTTCATTAAGTTTTTAGGAGAATTCCAATGCAAATTTCAATCAGGTTAATGACACCGGAGGATAGATCCTGTGTTGCAGAAATGATGGAGGTTTTTTATGCCTCACCGGCTGTTCTCAGCAACGGCTCTGCAGAAATTTTTTCCAATGATATTGACGCTTGTGTCAGCGACAATCCCTATGCCGAAGGGTACATCATTGAAAAGGGAACAGAAGTTGCCGGCTACTCTATGATTGCCAAAAGCTACTCCACAGAGTTTGGAAAACCCTGCATTTGGATTGAAGATTTGTACCTGAAAGAGGATTACAGAGGACAAGGCATAGGTAAAGCTTTTTTCGACTTCATTACAGCCAAATTCACCGATTGCATTTTCCGTCTGGAAGTGGAAGAAGAAAACAAGCCTGCCATTGCCCTTTATAAAAAATGTGGCTTCGATGTGCTGCCCTATATGGAAATGAAAAGGAAGTGACCTGCTACGAACCATATTCATTTACACCGGGGTATTGGCAATTTTGTCAAGAAAAATGCAGTAATGCTCATTGCAATGCTTGCCGCCATTGTCACCTGCTTTCTGGTCCCCCCGGACAAAGCCTATCTTGGCTATTTCGATGTTAAGACCCTGACCTGCCTGTTCTGCGTGCTGGCAGTGGTGTGCGCCCTGAAAAACATCAATTTCTTTTATATTCTGGCAAAAAAGCTGATACAGGTATTCGGCAATGCCCGGATTTGTATCCTTGCATTGGTATACATTACATTTATCGGCTCTATGCTCATTGCCAACGATATGGCACTTTTAACTTTCCTGCCCCTTGGCACTTATGTTATGGCCACAACCGGCAAAAATAAGTATATGGCCTTTACCTTCATTATGCAGAACATCGCCGCCAACTTAGGCGGTATGCTCACCCCCTTTGGCAACCCCCAAAATCTCTATCTTTACACCAAATTCCAAATTCCCACTATGGAATTTATGGGAATTATGGCAGCACCCTTTGTGCTGGCGATCACCCTGATCACCCTATGTTGCATCCTGTTTGTAAAACCGGAGCCATTTACGCTGAAGGATGAAAAGATCTCTTTACCGGCAGGTCGCTCCCTTGTGTATCTTTTGCTGTTTCTTTTGGCGATCGCCATCGTGTTCCGGGGGATCCCCTATGGCGTGGGTCTTGTGGTCATTCCCCTTGTACTGCTGTTTATGGACCGGAAGGCCCTGAAAATGGTGGATTATCCCCTGCTTTTCACCTTTGTATTTTTCTTTATTTTCTCCGGCAATATGGCGCGGATTGAAGGGGTACGGCGGCTTTTTTCCTCCCTGTTGGTGAAAAACACGCTGATTTTCTCTGTGCTGTCCTGTCAGGTGATCAGCAATGTGCCTTCGGCGATCTTGCTTTCCCAATTCACCGATAACTACAAACACCTTTTACTGGGTGTGAACATTGGCGGCGTCGGTACGCTGATTGCCTCTTTAGCAAGTCTGATCACTTTCCGGGAGTACAGCAAAAACAACAAAGGAAAAACCGGACACTACATTTTGCTGTTCTCTGCCTTTAACTTTGCTTTTTTGATTGTTCTGTCAATATTTGCGTTGTTGCTTCAATAATTTCTTTATGAACCTGGGAGGAACACTATGACACTGTGGACATTGGAACACGCAAAGACCCTTCTCCCCGCACTGGTGGTTATGCTTGTGCTGGCTTGGGTGCTTCAGCGTATAATCGGAAATAAATCTCACAAACTTCGTATGCTGCCAATTCAGATCATTGCCTGCCTTCTGGTGCTGTTGGAAATCGGCAAACAGGCTGTGTCTTTGGCGCACGGCTATGATCTGTATCACCTGCCCTTCCATTTCTGTTCCCTTTTTATTTTTATGCTGCCTGTGATGGCTTTTTATAAGGGAAAATACAAGCAGACTGTTTATGCAATTACCGCCTCTTTATGTATGGCAGTAAGTGTTCTGATGGTGATCTATCCTGCACTGATTTACAGCGATGCCAACATCCGGGAATTCTTTACAAATTACATTTCTTTCCATACGGTCGCATTCCACAATCTGGTAATGCTTGCTGCGATTCTGATTCCCATGCTGAAAGTGCACGAGCCTGCAAAAAAGGGAGAACACAAAGCCATCATTTTCTTTATGCTTGGCTTTTGCTCGGTGTCTGCTGTAATGGCACAGCTACTGAAAACCAACTTCAACAACTTTTACCGCTGCAATATCCCCCCGCTGGAAACTGTCCGTCAAATCGTGGAGACCGCCTGCGGAGCAGTGCCTGCAATGTTAATGTATGTATTGATCGTAACCGTTCTGGATGTTCTGTTTGTCCTCGGTTCCTATCGGCTGTATCTTCTGGTCCGCCACTTATTCTGCCGAACTACAGCTGCTATAAAGTAAGGAGTATATTATGAATCAAAAAATTCGTTGGATTACGGAAACTGCCGTTATGCTTGCCCTTTTGGTGGTGCTGCAGGCGGTGACAAAACCCTTAGGTCAGCTGGTTACCGGCTCCTGTGTCAATGCAGTGCTGGCAATTTCTGCCTTGCTTATTGGCTTAAGCAGCGGCATTACCATTGCGCTGATCAGTCCTGTTTGTGCATTTTTATTTGGCATTGCCCCCAATTTTGTAACCGTGCTTCCCATTATGGCAGGCAATGTTTCCTTTGTTTTGCTGCTTTCTCTGATTTCCGGCAAGGCTGTCTGGCGGCAGCCGGTTGCCTTGGTAACCGCAGCCGCTGCAAAATTTGCAGTGCTGTATTTCCTTGTGGTAAAAGTGATCTGCGGTTTTGCCTCCGGTGCGCTATTGGGCAAAAAGATCGGTTCTGTGGTGGTGCTTGCGCCCCCTATGCTGGAGAAACTGCCCGCTATGTTCTCCTTTCCCCAGCTTTTTACCGCCCTTATCGGCGGTGGTGTTGCTCTGTTAATTACACCTGTTCTCCGCAAAGCGATACGCAAATAACTGTGCAACCTGCCTTAAAAAGGAAAAAATCTTTGGAAATCCTACATTTTTCGTTGACTTTACTGTGAAAAAGTGGTATGCTTACGAAAATAGCTTTTAACGCGATGACGAAAACCAGTAAGCACTTGTTTCTTCTTCCAGAGAGCTGCCGTTTGGTGCAAGGCAGCAGGAGAATTGTGCCCAATTCCTTTCCGAGCGGCTTTGCTGAAAATGCCAATACCTACCAGTAGGCAAAGACGGGTGCGCCCGATACAGCGTTACGGTCTGTCAGGACCGGTTGAGGCCGCCAATGTGCGGCAAACTGAGGTGGTACCACGGGATTTTACTCGTCCTCTGCATTTTGCAGAGGACGATTGATTTTTTATAGAAAAGGAAATACGCTTATGGTAATTACAGATTATCTGGAAAGAAACGCCCGTCTTTACAGTTCTGAAACTGCACTGGTGGAGATCAACCCCTCCGAGGAGCGGGATAATGCCGTCACCTGGCGGGATTTTAACCTGATTGAAAATGCCAACCCCGATGCACCCTACCGTCGGGATATGAGCTGGAAGGATTTTGACCGGCAGGCAAACCGCTTTGCCAATCTGCTGCTCAGCCGTGGCTTAAAGCGGGGTACAAAGGTAGCCATTTTGCTGATGAACTGCTTGGAGTGGCTTCCCATTTATTTCGGTATTCTCAAGGCCGGCTGCATTGCTGTGCCTATGAACTTCCGTTACTCTGCTGATGAGATCGAATATTGTCTGGATCTGGCAGATGTGGAGGTTCTGGTGTTCGGTCCTGAGTTTGTCAGCCGAATCGACACCATTGTCCCCAAACTGGGCTTTTTGAAAATGATGTTCTTCGTGGCCAGAAACTGCCCCGAATACGCAGAAAGCTGTATGAAGCTGATCGGCTTCTGCTCCTCCAGCGCACCTCCGGTGGAGCTGACAGAGGATGACCACGCCGCCATCTATTTCTCCTCCGGTACTACCGGTTTCCCCAAGGCGATCCTGCACGACCACCGCTCCTTAAACTGCGCCTGTATGGTGGAGCAAAACCACCACGGACAGACCCGGGAGGACACCTTCCTGTGCATCCCGCCGCTGTACCACACCGGCGCAAAAATGCACTGGTTCGGCTCTCTGCTCTCCGGCAGCAAGGCAGTACTCCTTCGCGGTGTAAAACCGGAGTGGATTCTCAGGGCAGTGACCGAAGAGAAATGCACCATCGTCTGGCTGCTTGTGCCCTGGGCACAGGATCTATTGGATGCAGTAGAGTCCGGACGGATCAACATAGATGACTATTATCTGGATCAGTGGCGGCTGATGCACATTGGTGCACAGCCTGTTCCCCCCAGCTTGATCCGCCGTTGGATGGAGCTGTTCCCCCATCATCAGTACGACACCAACTACGGTCTTTCCGAATCTATCGGACCGGGTTGTGTGCACCTGGGCGTGGAAAACACCCATAAGGTCGGTGCCATCGGCAAGCCTGGCTATCTGTGGGAAACCAAGATCATTGACGAAAAGGGCAATGAAGTTCCCCAGGGTGATGTGGGTGAGCTGGCTGTCCGGGGTCCCGGTGTGATGCTGTGCTACTACAAAAATCCGGAAGCTACCAATGAAGTTTTGAAGGGCGACTGGCTGTGGACCGGCGATATGGCACGGATGGATGAAGATGGCTTTATTTATCTTGTGGACCGGAAGAAGGACGTTGTTATTTCCGGCGGTGAAAACCTGTACCCGGTTCAGATCGAGGACTTCCTCAGAGGTTTCCAAAAGATCAAGGATGTGGCAGTCATCGGTCTGCCGGATCCCCGTCTGGGCGAAATTGCCGCAGCCATCATCGAGCTGAAAGAGGGCGTTTCCTGCACAGAGGCTGAAATTAACGAGTTCTGCGCCTCTATGCCCCGGTACAAGCGTCCCAGAAAGATCATCTTTGACAAGATTCCCAGAAATCCCACCGGCAAGATCGAAAAGCCGGTTCTCCGGGAGAAATATTGCCACGGTCGTCTGGTGGAAAGCCAGATCACCGGCTGATCCCATTTTTACATAACGGAAAGACTGTGATATTCCTATGGATCTTTTGATAAAACTTCCAATGCTGATTCTGTTTTTTGCCAGTATGATTGGCATTGGAATATACTGCAAAAAGCACTCTACCAATGTAGACGGCTTTGTGCTGGGCGGACGGAGCGTTGGTCCGTGGCTGACTGCCTTTGCCTACGGCACATCCTATTTTTCTGCGGTGGTGTTCGTTGGCTATGCCGGTCAGTTTGGCTGGAAATACGGCATTGCCGCCACTTGGGCAGGCATTGGCAACGCCCTGCTGGGCTCGCTGATGGCTTGGGCGATTTTAGGTCGCCGCACCCGGGTTATGACCCAGCACTTAGGCAGCGCAACCATGCCCCAATTCTTCGAAAAGCGTTTTGACAGCCGCGCTTTGAAGCTGGCTGCCTCCGCCATCATCTTTATTTTCCTGATTCCCTACACCGCATCCCTTTATAACGGCCTGAGCCGGCTGTTCGGAATGGCATTTAATATCGATTATGCTGTTTGTGTGATCGTTATGGCTGCCATCACTGCGGTCTATGTAATCGTGGGT
Organism: Faecousia sp.; assembly: GCA_045656945.1. Classification (GTDB taxonomy): domain Bacteria; phylum Bacillota; class Clostridia; order Oscillospirales; family Oscillospiraceae; genus Faecousia. The sequence continues at coordinate 9,066 of JAZOSD010000002.1, read as the reverse complement.
GGCTATATGGCAACCGCCATCAACGACTTTATTCAGGGACTGATTATGATCGTGGGCATCATTGCCGTGATCACCGCTGTGCTCAAAGGGCAAGGCGGTTTTATGGCGGCACTGAGCCGACTGGGACAAGTTTCCGATCCGGAAGCATCCCACATCCCCGGTGTGTTCAATTCCTTCCTTGGTCCTGATCCCAAGAACCTGTTGGGTGTGGTGATCCTTACCTCCCTGGGCACTTGGGGACTTCCCCAGATGGTGCAAAAGTTCTATGCCATTAAAAGCGAAAAGGCGATTAATAAGGGTATGATCATTTCCACCTTGTTTGCCCTTGTGGTGGCAGGCGGCTGCTATTTCTTAGGTGGCTTCGGACGGCTCTTTGGCGACCGGGTGGATGTGGCAAAGGAAGGCTTTGACGCCATTATCCCGGCAATGCTTATGGACCTTTCCCCCTTCCTGATTTCTGTGGTGGTTATTTTGGTTCTGTCGGCCTCTATGTCCACCCTGTCCTCTCTGGTGCTGACCTCCAGCTCCACATTGACCCTGGATTTCATCAAAGGCGGTCTTGTAAAGAAGATGGACGAAAAGAAACAGCTTCTGACTATCCGTCTGCTGATTGTTGTGTTCATTCTCATTTCCGTTGTACTGGCACTGATCCAGTACAAATCCAATGTGACTTTTATTGCCCAGCTGATGGGCATTTCCTGGGGTGCGCTGGCAGGTGCATTCCTTGCCCCCTTCCTTTACGGTCTTTACTGGAAGAAAACCACCAAAACCGCGGTTTGGGTGAGCTTTCTGTTCTCCACTGTGGTAATGGTCAGTAATATTTTCTTCCCCCAATATTTCCCCCCGCTTTTGCGCACCCCCATCAATGCCGGTGTATTTTGTATGTTCGCCGGACTGATTCTTGTTCCTGTGATCAGCTTGTTCACAAGAAAACCCAACGCGGAGCATATCGATCAGGTATTCTCCTGCTATAACCGCACAGTCACAGTCTGTGTCACCGACTCTATTGGAGATACTAAGGAGGTAAATCAATGAAAACACTTATGCTTGGCAACGAGGCAGTTGCCAGAGGTCTTTTTGAAGCCGGCTGCAGCTTCATTTCCAGCTACCCCGGCACACCCAGTACAGAAATTACCGAATGTGCCGCTTTGTATAAGGAAATGTATGCAGAATGGGCACCTAACGAAAAAGTCGCTATGGAGGCTGCTTTCGGTGCAAGTCTTGCCGGTAAGCGCAGCTTCTGTGCAATGAAGCACGTGGGACTCAATGTGGCTGCTGACCCTTTGTTTACCATCGGTTACACTGGTGTGAACGGTGGTATGGTCATTGGTGTTGCGGACGATGCAGGTATGCACTCCTCCCAAAACGAGCAGGACTCCCGCCACTATGCAAGAGCTTCCAAGATTCCTATGCTTGAGCCTTCTGATTCTGCAGAGGCACTGGCATTTACCAAGCTGGCTTATGATCTTTCTGAGGAATTTGACACCCCGGTGTTCATTAAAATGTGCACCCGTGTTGCCCACTCCCAGAGCATCGTAGAGCCTGCGGACCGGATCGAAGTAAGCAAAACTTATGAGAAAAATCCTCAGAAGTACATTATGATGCCCGGCAACGCCAAGCTCCGCCACCCCATCGTGGAAGAGCGTACCCGGAAGCTGGTTGCTTGGGCAGAAACCTGCGAAATCAACCGCATCGAAGAAGGTGCTGACCACTCCATTGGCATTATCACCTCCTCCACCTCCTATCAGTATGTGAAGGAAGTGTGCGGCGATAAGTACCCTGTTTTGAAGCTGGGTATGATCTGGCCTCTGCCGGAGCAGAAGATCATCGACTTTGCAAAATCCGTTGACACTCTGGTGATCGTTGAAGAGCTGGACAGCTTTATTGAAAACCACTGCCGTCAGCTGGGTCTTTCCTGCATCGGCAAGGAAAAGTTCTCCTGCATCGGTGAATTCTCCCAGAATCTGGTTGCCGAAAAGCTGGGTGTACAGACTATCTCCGGCACAAAGCTGGATGCTGCCATCCCGCCCCGCCCCCCTGTGATGTGTGCAGGCTGTCCCCACAGAGGTCTGTTCTACACCCTGGCAAAGAATAAGGTCACTGCTTTGGGTGACATCGGCTGTTATACTTTAGGTGCAGTGCCTCCCCTTGCCGCACTGGATACCACCATTTGTATGGGTGCCTCCATTTCCGGTCTCCACGGCTTTACCAAAGCTGGCGGTGCTGAGGGCAAGAAGGCAGTTGCTGTCATTGGCGACTCCACCTTTATGCACTCCGGTATGACCGGTCTTGTAAATATGGCATACAACGAGTCTTGCGGCACTGTCATTATCGTGGACAACTCCATCACCGGTATGACCGGTCACCAGCAAAACCCCACCACCGGCTACAACTTAAAGGGCGATCCCTGCACCAAGATCGATCTGGAATCCTTCTGCCGTGCCGTAGGCATCCGACGTGTCCGCGTGGTCGATCCCTATGATTTGAAGCAGTGTGACGAGGCGATCAAGGAAGAAACTGCTGCTGATGAGCCTTCCGTGATCATTTCCCGCCGTCCCTGCGCACTTTTGAAGTATGTTAAGCACAAGAAGCCTATTATTGCTGACCCCAACAAGTGCGTTGGCTGTAAGGCTTGTATGAAGATCGGCTGCCCCGCCATCAGCATTGTAGACGGCAAGGCTAAGATCGATAACACCCTCTGCACCGGTTGCGGTGTCTGCGCGCAGCTGTGTAAGCTGGATGCGCTGCAGGCTGCAAAGGAGGACTAATTTATGAAAACACAGAATATTATGATCGTTGGCGTTGGCGGACAGGGAAGCCTGCTGGCTTCCAAGCTGCTGGGCAGAATGCTGCTGCAAAAGGGCTATGATATCAAGGTTTCCGAGGTTCACGGTATGAGCCAGCGTGGCGGCAGCGTGGTTACTTATGTTCGTTTTGGTGACAAGGTCTACTCCCCTGTGATTGACAAGGGCGAGGCAGATTTCATCATTTCCTTTGAGCTTCTGGAGGCTGCCCGCTGGACAGAGTACTTAAAGCCCGGCGGAAAGATCGTTGTCAACACCCAGCAGATCTCCCCTATGCCGGTGATTACCGGTGCAGCAGAATATCCCCAGGGTCTTGCCCAGCAGATGGCTGCTGCCGGTCTTAGCGTGGATGCCTTTGATGCTCTGGCACTGGCTGAGCAGGCAGGTTCTTCCAAGGCTGTAAACATCGTTTTGATGGGTCACCTGTCCCGCTATTTTGATTTCACCGAGGAAGAATGGATGGACGCCATTGAAAAGAGCGTTCCTGCCAAATTCCTGGAACTGAACAAAACTGCATTCAGTCTTGGCAGAAACGCCTGAAAAGAGGAATTTACAAATGGCTAAGTATTATCAACCGGAAATTGAAACTGCTTCCCGGGAGCAGATCAAAGCCTGGCAGGACGAGCGTCTTGTAAAGCAGGTTCAGCACGTTTGGGACAATGTTCCCTACTACCGCAAGAAAATGGAAGAAAAGGGTCTGACCCCCGCTGATATTCAGGGCGTGGCTGACCTGCATAAGCTTCCCTTCCTCACAAAGGCAGATCTTCGGGATGCCTATCCCTACGGTCTTTTGGGTACTTCCCTGAATGACTGTGTTCGTATTCACTCCACCTCCGGCACCACCGGCAAGCGTGTGGTTGCATTCTACACCCAGCATGATGTGGATCTGTGGGAGGACTGCTGCGCCCGTGCCATTATGGCTGTGGGCGGCAGTGAGGAGGATGTTTGCCAGGTGGCATACGGCTACGGTCTGTTCACCGGCGGTGCCGGTCTCCACGGCGGTTCTCACAAGGCAGGCTGCCTGACCCTTCCTATGTCCTCCGGCAGTACCGACCGTCAGCTGCAGTTTATGACCGACTTGGGTTCTACCATCCTCTGCTGCACCCCTTCTTATGCAGCCTATCTGTCCGAAAGCATCCACGAGCGTGGACTCCGTGACCAGATCAAACTGAAGGCAGGTATTTTCGGTGCAGAAGCTTGGAGCCAGAAAATGCGTGAGGATATCGAAAAGGGTCTGGGCATTAAGGCTTATGATATTTACGGTCTGACAGAAATTTCCGGACCGGGTGTTGCTTTTGAATGTGAGGCACAGACCGGTATGCACATCAACGAGGATCACTTCATTGCCGAGATCATTGATCCGGAAACGGAAGAAGTTCTGCCCATTGGTTCTAAGGGTGAGCTGGTGTTCACCTGCATCACCAAGGAAGCCTTCCCCCTGCTGCGTTACCGCACCCGGGATATCTGTATTCTCAGTGACGAGCCCTGTTCCTGCGGCAGAACCCACATTAAAATGTGCAAGCCTATGGGTCGCAGCGATGATATGCTGATCGTCAAGGGCGTCAACGTATTCCCCTCTCAAATTGAAACTGTCCTGTTAGAGCAGGGATATCCCGCCAACTACCAGATCGTTGTGGACCGTGTTAACCACTCCGACACCCTGGAGGTTATGGTGGAAATGACCCCGGACAACTTCTCCGACTCTTTGGCAAAGGTCACCGCTATGGAAAAAAATCTGGTGGAAGCCTTGAAGGCAATGCTGGGCATTTACGCCAAGGTTCGACTGGTTGCGCCTAAGACCATCGCCCGCAGCGAGGGTAAAGCCGTCCGTATTATCGACAAGCGTAAAATTTAAGGAGGAAACACTATGGTGCATCAAATTTCTGTATTTTTGGAAAACCGTGCCGGTCAGTTATCTGAGATCACCGAAATACTGGCAGAAAATACTATTGACCTGCGTGCCATCTCCATTGCGGAAACCTCCGACTACGGTATTCTCCGTATGATCGTGGATGACGCTGAAAAAACCACTTCCATTTTGCTGCAGAAGGGTTACATCCTTTCTATGACTCCTGTGTTGGTAATTGCCGTTCCGGATCAGCCCGGCGGACTTGTGCCTGTGCTGTCCACCCTGGCAGAGGGCAACATTGACATTGAGTATATGTACTCCCTGTTCCTGCACACCGATGGAAAAGCCTATATGGTTTTCCGTGTTTCTGAGGAAGAAAAGTTTGTGGCACTTCTTGCCACCCACGGCATTACTCCCTGTTCTGCGGAAGAACTGGGCCTTGCTTAATCAAAAAAGCGTGTTGCAATCGCAACACGCTTTTTAATGTAAATTGCATTTATGGTTGTTTGCCGATATAGGCAAGGATGCCGCCGTCCACATAAAGAATGTGTCCGTTGACAAAATTGGATGCGTCACTTGCCAAAAATACTGCCGGGCCTACCAGATCCTCTGTTGTTCCCCAGCGGCCTGCCGGGGTTTTGCTGACGATAAACTGATCGAAGGGGTGACGGCTGCCGTCCGGCTGGGTCTCCCGCAGGGGTGCGGTCTGCTCTGTAGCAATATAGCCGGGGCCAATGCCGTTACACTGGATATTTGCACCGCCAAATTCCGCACAAATGTTCCGGGTGAGCATTTTTAAGCCGCCCTTTGCCGCTGCATAGGCAGATACGGTTTCTCTGCCCAGTTCGCTCATCATAGAGCAGACATTGATGATCTTACCGTGACCCTTTTTTATCATATCCGGCAACACTGCCTTTGCGCAGATAAAAGGACCAATTAAATCCACATCGATCACTCTGGAAAAATCTGCAACAGACATTTCGGTCATAGGTATCCGCTTGATAATGCCTGCATTGTTCACAAGGATATCTACCGTGCCTACTTCCTGACGAATTTGGGCGATCATATTCTGCACGGCGGCTTCATCGGTCACATCCGCAACATAGCCATAGGCATTGATACCTTCCTTCCGGTAGGCTTCCAAGCCTTTTTCCATACTCTCCGAATTGGAGCTATTAAAGCAGATGGTTGCGCCTGCCTGTGCAAGACCCACACCGATTGCAAAGCCAATGGAGTGGGCGCCTCCGGTCACCAGTGCAATTTTTCCAGTTAAATCAAATAAATTCATATCGTATCTCCTATGAAAAAGAGCGTGCCGCAGCACGCTCTTTTATTTCTAAAATCAAGCCTTGCCAGCGCAGCCCAGAACATTCACCAGCTTGTGGCGAACCAGTTCCTTAATGTTGGCACGAGCGGGCTTCAGGTACTCACGGGGGTCAAACTTAGAAGGCTCATCGTTGAAGAACTTACGGATGGTGCCGGTCATAGCAAGACGCAGGTCGGAGTCGATGTTGATCTTACAGACGGACAGGGCGGCTGCCTTACGCAGCTGCTCCTCGGGAACACCGATGGCATTGGGCATCTTGCCGCCGTTGGCGTTGACCATCTTTACATAGTCCTGGGGAACGGAAGAAGAACCGTGCAGAACAATGGGGAAGCCGGGCAGACGACGGGTAACCTCTTCCAGAACGTCGAAACGCAGTGCGGGAGGAACCAGAATGCCCTGCTCATTGACAGTGCACTGCTCGGGGGTGAACTTGTATGCGCCGTGGCTGGTGCCGATGGCGATTGCCAGAGAGTCACAGCCGGTCTTTGCAACAAATTCCTCAACCTCTTCAGGACGGGTGTAGGAAGCTGCCTCAGCAGAGACATTCACTTCATCCTCGATGCCAGCCAGGCTACCCAGCTCAGCCTCGACCACAACACCGTGATCGTGTGCGTACTCAACTACCTTGCGGGTGATCTCAATGTTCTCCTCGAAGGACTTGGAGGAAGCGTCGATCATAACGGAAGTAAAGCCGCCGTCGATGCAGGACTTACAGGTTTCAAAGCTGTCACCGTGGTCTAAGTGCAGAGCCACAGGAATGTCGGGGCATTCCAGAACTGCAGCTTCCACCAGCTTAACAAGGTAAGTATGGTTTGCATAAGCGCGAGCGCCCTTGGAAACCTGCAGGATCACAGGCGCATTTTCCTCACGGCAAGCCTCAGTGATCGCCTGAACGATCTCCATATTGTTCACATTGAAAGCACCGATTGCATAACCGCCGTCGTAAGCCTTCTTGAACATTTCAGTTGTTGTAACAAGAGCCATTTTTTATCGTTCCTTTCATTCAAAGCGGATAACCGCCAATATTTCCGAATTTTATTATATCATATTTTCTGCCGTTTTCAATCATTTTTTCAAAATTACAGTTGCTAATACTTCCAAAAGATATACGAAACTCTCTGGAAAATATATGGGAATTTACAATTTACCCTTGCTTTGAAAGCCAGTATAATGTATATTGTATTTGTTTTGCAACATCATTACTTTAAGGAGTGTTCTTTATAATGAATCCATCCCCGCTGCAGATCGCAAGATATCAGTACACCCCCAAGCTGCCCAGTATGCTCAGAAACGGCATTTCTGAGATCTGTGTCCAAAATGGCGGTGCAACAGAAAGTGTTGCGGATCACGAAAAGATCCAGGCACTGTTCCCCCATACCTACGGCAAAAACGAAGTCATATTCCAGAAGGGTAAAAATACCAGCCAGGCAAAAAAGCAGATTGTTGGTGTGATCCTGTCCGGTGGTCAGGCTCCCGGCGGTCATAATGTGATCTGCGGTCTGTACGATGCCCTGAAGGCTACCAACAAGGATAATGTACTCTACGGCTTTAAGGGTGGTCCCAGCGGTCTGTTGGACGATGACTACCTGATTTTCGACGATGCTTATATCGATCAGTACCGCAACACCGGCGGATTTGATATTATCGGCTCCGGCAGAACCAAGCTGGAGACCCAGGATCAGTTTGCCATTGTGGAAGAAACCTGCAAAAAGCACGGTATCAACGCTCTGGTAATCATCGGCGGTGACGATTCCAACACCAACGCAGCTGTTCTTGCTGAGTACTTTGCTGCAAAGAACGCAGGCATTCAGGTGATTGGCTGTCCCAAGACCATTGACGGTGACCTAAAAAACGAGGACATTGAATGTTCCTTCGGCTTTGACACGGCTACAAAGACCTATGCCGAGATCGTGGGCAATATTGAGCGGGATGCAAATTCTGCCAAGAAGTACTGGCACTTTGTTAAAGTTATGGGTCGTTCTGCCTCCCATGTTGCTCTGGAAACAGCACTGCAGACCCAGCCCAACATCTGCCTGATCGGTGAAGAAGTGGCTGCTAAAAAGCTGTCCCTTGCTCAGCTGTCTGACTACATTGCCAACAGCGTTGCAAACCGTGCTGCAAAGGGATGGGACTTCGGTATTGTGCTTATTCCCGAAGGTATTGTTGAATTCATTCCTGAATTTTCTATGCTCATTGCCCAAATCAACGAGCTGCTGGCTGGCGAAAAAGCAGACGCTTTCAATATACTCCCCACCTGGAAAGAAAAGTATGCCTTTATTGAAGCCGGTCTTACCAAGGAAGCAATGGATGTGTTCGCTCTGCTGCCCCGGGCAATTCAGCAGCAACTGTTTTTGGAGCGTGACCCCCACGGCAATGTGCAGGTTTCTTTGATAGAATCTGAGAAGCTTCTGTCTGAGCTGGTAAAGGAAAATCTGGCAAAACGAGCTGCTGTCGGCACCTATAACGGCAAGTTCTCTGCGTTGCATCACTTCATCGGCTACGAAGGTCGGTGCGCCTTCCCCTCCAATTTCGATGCAGACTACTGTTACAGCCTTGGCTACAATGCCTTTATGCTGATTCTCTACGGCTACACCGGCTACCTCAGTAAGATTTCCAATCTTTCTAAGTCTGCTGACCAGTGGGTCGCCGGCGGTATGCCCATCACCAAAATGATGAACATTGAACGCAGACACGGTGCCGATAAGCCTGTCATTCGCAAGGCTCTGGTGGAGTTGGATGGCAAGCCCTTTAAGTACTTTGAAGCCAACAGAGAAACCTGGGCAAATGAAACCTGCTATGTCTATCCCGGCGCAATTCAGTACTGGGGTCCCGCAGAGGTTTGCGACAAGACCACTATCACCTTGGCACTGGAACAAAACTGATAATAATTGCCTAAAACAAAGGGGCGGTTTCACAAATGTGAAACCGCCCCTTTTGTAAAACTGTCAAATTTCAGTTTGTCGGTGTGCCTCTGTAGGGGAGGGGCATTGCCCCTCCCGTCGCCGCAGGCGAATAATACGGTAAAATGCGCCCATCGAGGTCGCATTTTCCCGACGGGCGGCGCACTGCACCGCCCCTACATTAAC
>JAZOSD010000001.1:0-25043 GCA_045656945.1 Faecousia sp. | reverse complement strand
AAAAGCCGGAGGATCCCCTCCGGCTTTTACTATATAAATAGAAAGTACTTAAGACACACAGGTTGATACAAAATAGTATTCATCAACTAGAAAGTAAATATTATATTGATGAAATATATATTGTTAAATTGACAAAAAATGATATAATCACAGAGTATAAATGCTAAAGAGGTGCAATATGAAGGATTTAACAAAGGGAAATATTTATAAAACATTTCTGCTATTTGCCATTCCAATGGTGTTGTCCAGCCTGCTGTCCCAGGCATATTCCACCATCGATACCATTTTGGCAGGAAAACTGTTGGGAGATGGTGCTTTAGCAGCAACCGGTTCATTAGCACCTTTTGAAACTTTTATCAATTCTGTGTTTTGGGGCTACGGAATGGGTGTGGGTATTTATGTATCCCATCTGTTTGGTGCGCAGAGGTACCAAAAAATCAAACAGGTAGTGGTGAACAACTTCCGTGTTACCTCTGCCGCTTTGCTGGCAATCTCTTGTCTTTCGGTGTTTTTTCGACAGTATCTGTATCGGCTATTGAATATAGATCTCCAGATCTTACCACAATGCAATCGCTATTTTATCATTACGACTGCCGGCAAGGTGTTTATCCTCTTTGTTGCCAATTGCGCCTATGTATTTCATGCGATTGGTGATAGTTCTTTTCCCTTTTTGATATCCTTGCTTACAGCAGCTTTGAATATTGTGGTTAGTGCAGGAAGTGTCCTGCTTTTGCATATGGGTGTGGAGGGTCTTGCGCTGGGGACGGTGGCTGCGGCGGTGATCTGCACGGCAATCTATTTGTATAGATTAGGCGTTGTATTTCGCAAAATGGGAGTAGGCAAGGGTAAAACGCCACTGGAACTGGGATCTGTACGGGAAACCTGTAAATATTCTCTGTCTACAATGACCCAGCAATCCATTATGTATTTTGCCACATTCTTTCTGTCACCTATGGTCAATAATATTGGCAGTGCAGCGTCTGCCAGCTATACTGTGACGTCTCGAATCTATGATATCAATGCATCTGTTTATGTTCATTCCTCCAAGACTGTTGGCAGTTATACTGCCCAATGCTATGGTGCTAAGAAATACAATTTGCTAAAAAAAGGCGTCAGAGTGGGTCTGTTGCAATCTGTGCTTTTTGTGCTGCCGGTGGTGCTGGTATGCAGTCTGTTTGCAAGACCGGTGACAGGCTTTTTCTATCAAGCAGATGCTGATCCTGTTTCTGTGCAGTATACTGTTGATTTTCTGCGGTATTGTCTGCCCCTTCTGTTTATTAATGTCTTTGCAAACCTATACCATAATTTCTTCCGGGGGCTCGGAAAAATGCGTGCTTTGCTGATTACTACTATTGCCGGATCTGTGGTCCGTATTGTGGTTAGTGGATTGCTGATTGGTCCTTTTGGTATTTACGGATACTATGCAGGATGGGTAATGTCCTGGGTGATTGACGCAGCTGTAGGCATCGGTATCTACTACTTTGGCTCTTGGCGAAAGGTACTTAGCGCGTAAATAAAAATGGGTTTCTTATTTTAAGAAACCCATTTTTTATGTCGTTTAGCCCCGCATCAAACGCTTGCGGGCAATGTTGATCGGACCCTCAGACAAGTGGTTGATCCAGCCAAGACTCTTACCACAGCCATAGGCTACACAGCAACTGGGATCGTCAGCCAGAGTGCACTGGATACCGGTGCGCTCGGTCAGCAGCATATCCATACCCCAAAGCTGGCTGCTGCCACCGGTGAGGGTAATACCGTTTTCTGCAATATCACCCACAAGTTCCGGAGAGGTATCTTCCAGAACGGAAAGAACCTCATCTGCTAGCTGCCGTGCGGGACGCCACAGAACCTCATAGATCTCGGAGGACAGCAGTTCAATTTCCCGGGGCATACCGGTCTTGGCCTCACGACCCTTAACCAGCATAGAAATATCTTCCTGGCGGGGATATACACAACCGATTTGAATTTTGATCTCCTCTGCAGTAACTTGACCGATGATAATGCCGTGCTTACGCCGTACATACCGAGCAATGGCTTCGTCAAAAGCAATGCCAGCGATCTTAATAGAGGAAGAGGCAGCAATATCGTTCATAGACAGCACAGCAATATCTGTTGTGCCACCGCCAATGTCCACTACCATATGACCGTTGGGACCGCTGATGTCTAGGTTTGCACCCAATGCAGCAGCAAGGGGTTCTTCAATCAGATAGACACGACGGGCACCGGCTTCAATGGCTGCGTTGATCACAGTCCGTTCCTCAACCTCAGTAATGCTGCTGGGAACACAAATAACCACTCTGGGCTTCGGAGTGAACAAAGATGCTTTGGTGGCGGAGCGGAACATAGTCTGGAGCATTTTAACGGTCATTTCGTGGTCAGAAACCACACCGTCCTTCAGCGGATGCATAGCAACTACATTACCGGGCGTCCTGCCCAGCATATTCCGGGCAGCAGCACCTACCTGCAAAACCTTTCCGGTGTTTTTGTCCATAGCAACCACAGAGGGCTCACGAATCACGATGCCTCTGTCATCAGAATAAATCAACACATTGGATGTACCCAGATCCACGCCCAGGTCGTTGGAGAATAATTGCATAGTATCACCTACATATATGTTATTTTTGGTTGTAGCTGGCAACTGCCAGTACTGCAAGGCTTACCTCAGCTGCACCGGCAGTCAGTAAAACCTTTGCACATTCGCTGGCGGTTGCGCCGGTTGTGAGAACATCGTCCAAAAGCAGGATTCGTTTGCCTGCATATTGGGAAACATTTACACTGCGATAAGCGCCAAGAACATTGGCTCGACGGCGGGATGCGTTCGGAATGCCGGATTGTGGCGGCGTGTTGCGTACTTTTCTTAAAGTACGAACAGGCGTTACATTCAGTTCACTGCCCAGTGCCTTGGCCAGAAGAGCAACCTGATCATATCCTCGTTTCAGACGGCGCAGCGGTCCTACCGGAACCCAAGTCAGCACATCAAAGCTGTCCATACCCTGAGATTGCAGTTTAACAGCCAGCATTCGGGCATAGACCTGAGCATAGTGACGTTTGTTTCCAAATTTGTAGCGCAGGATACTTGCCCGCACATTTTCCTTATAATACCACACTCCGGTCCAACGTGCAACAAAAGATGGCTTAAATTTTAATTTTGTAAAATGAGGCGCATTTGCTCGGCAGTTATGACATAAATCTGTCTGCCGATCGGACAGTAATTCCTTACATAAAACACATTTAGGCGGAAATAGAAATCGCAGGAGTCGGTCCATCATTTAGTTCCTTTCCTGCAAACGCAGCTTCAGTCCTGTGTAACGGCGACCGGTCTTGGCATTTTCTGTCATTGCAGCAATGGTTTCAGCTTGACCGCTGATTACCAGAAGCTCCTTTGCTCGGGTAATGGCGGTATAGAGAACACTGCGATTGAGCAAAAATGCAGAACCGCCCCAGGCAGCCAGCACCACGGCCCGGTATTCGCTGCCCTGACTTTTGTGAACAGTAATTGCGTAAGCAAGCTCCAATTCATTTAGCTGTGTAAAATCATAATCCGCCTGTCTATCATCAAAGATGATCCGCAATACTTCCATATCCGGGTCGATTTTTTCGATAATTCCCACATCTCCGTTGAAAATACCGGTACCTACAGCATTGCCATCGGTTTTTGTCCAGAGAATATCGTAGTTGTTCCGGATCTGCATCACCCGGTCACCTTCCCGGAAAATAATATCTCCGAAGGGGCGTTCTTTTTTGCCGGGTGCAGGGGGATTCAAACTGGCCTGCAAAAGCCGGTTTAGATTAACTGTTCCCGTAATTCCACGCTTGGTAGGGGATAAGACCTGAATTTGGTTAGCGGGAATCCCCATATTCTGGGGAAGACGGGTGGTGCAAAGACTGACGATGGTCTGGGCAGCATTTTCTTCCGACCGGGCAGGGAGGAAAAAAAAGTCGCTTTTTACATCCTTCAGTTCCGGCATTTGCCCATTGTTTATCCGGTGGGCATTCATAACGATCAAACTTTCCTGTGCCTGACGGAAGATTTCGGTTAAACGGGATGCAGGCAATACTTGGGCGCGCAGCATATCCTTAAAGGGGAATCCGGGACCCACAGGGGGGAGCTGATCCGGATCGCCTACGAAAATCAACCGGGTATAGGGAGGAATTGCCAACAAAAGGCTTCCTAAAAGCTGTACATCCACCATAGACATTTCGTCTATGATGAGTGCATCTGTTTTCAGGGGATCGGATTCATCTTTGGAAAAGAAAAGCTTTCCGGTATGCGGGTCAATACCTGCGCCCAGCAAACGATGAATGGTGGAAGCTTCCTGACCGGTTACTTCTGTCAGTCGTTTGGCAGCGCGGCCGGTAGGTGCAGCAAGCAGACACGTAAGTCCCATTTGATCGTATAAATGTAGAATACCTTTTAGAATGGTAGTTTTACCGGTACCCGGTCCGCCTGTGATCATTAAAAGACCGGAGGTAGCGGCCTCTTTTATAGCTTGTTCCTGTTGGGAAGAATAAGTAATACCACTGTCTGCAGCCGCATTGCGCAGCTTTTTCTCAAGACCTGCCGGGGCAGGGAAGTGGTTTGAAGAAAGCTCCAAAAGCCGACGGGTGCAGTAGGTTTCTGCACGGTATAAGGAAGGCAAATAGCAGACAGACAATCCTGCCAGAGTAGCTTTTACCATTCTTTCTGCAACCAAAAGTCGGTCAAGACTTTCAAATACGGTTTGCTCCTCCACACTTAATAGTTGTGCGGTGGCGGCAACCAGTTTTTCTTCCGGGAGAAAACTGTGTCCGGCAGACAGATTATAAGTCAGCTCAAAAAGCACACCCGCATCTACCCGGCGGGGGTCGTTGCCTGCAAAGCCCAATTCAATGGCAAAACGATCCACAGCACCAAAGGGAGCTTCCAGGCCCTCGTCCATTAACAAATAAGGATCGTCGTATAATAAATCTGTGGCGGCTTCCCCGTAAAGCTTATAGGTTTTCACTGCCAGCTCTGCCGGCAGATGGTGCAATGTAAAAAACTCCATCAAATGGCGCATACCGAACTGAAGGCGAAAGGCTTCTCCGATGGCCTGTGCCTTTGTTTCCGAAATGCCACTTACTTGTGCCAGCTTTTCCGGCTCTCTTTCCATAATTAGAAGGGTCTGGTCTCCAAACCGTTGTACGATGCGGGCTGCCATCCGGGGACCGATACCCTTAATGGTTCGGCTGGAGAGATATGTTAAGATCTCGGCGGTAGTCTGGGGCATCAGGCGCTCTAAGAATTCTGCTTCAAATTGACGACCGTAGCTTGCGTGATTTGCCCAGCGACCGGTGACCATCAGCCGTTCACCAACCGCAGGGAGGGGAATTGTGCCTACAACAGTTACCGTCTCAGCACCGTCACATTTCAGGCGCAACACAGTATAGCCGTTGTCGTAATTTTGAAAGACAACGGCTGCTACAGTACCCTGTAAGATTTCCAATTCCATTTCTGCCACGGTGAATTCTCCTGTTTCTTTTTCTTTAGTTTACTATATTTTAGCGGAAATGAAAAGACCCAAAGAGAAAACTTTTCGGATTTTTGCAGAAATATAAACCTTATCCGTTATAGATATACCTATATGTTTAAGAAACAGCAAAAAGGTAAAAACTACCTAAAATAGTCCTTGCATTTTGGTGCTGGGTGGGGTATGATTACAATAGGAAGAAATTGGTCCGAAAGAGGTTGCTTTTCATGAAGAATTTGAGCATGCTGGTGTGGCTGACGCAACTTGGTATGTCTGTAGCAATTCCGATTGGCGGCTTTGTGCTGATTGCTGTGTGGTTGCAGCGTCATTTTGATTTGGGCAGCTGGATCATTTTTTGCGGTGTTTTCCTTGGCATTGTTTGCGCTGTAGATGGAATAAGAACGGCATTTACATCTATGAAACAGCTAGCAAAAAACAAAAAAGAGGAAAACACACCGATTGGCTTTAATGATCACGATTGATTGCTTAAGGAGAGACAATGGAATCCCGAAAGATTGTATTAAAAGAAACTGCAGTTGTGCTCATAGGACAAGCAATCTGCGTTGGCATTATGCTGGGTGTGTATGCATTACTCAGCAAGTTTTCTATAAAGGTATTGCTAGGCGGTATTACAGGCGGTATTTTAGCTACAGCGAATTTCTTTTTTATGGCAGTGGCGGCAAGCCTTGCTGCAGATAAAGCAGAAGCGGGAGATGTGCAAAAAGGCAAAGCTTTGATGCAATCTTCTTATACTGTCCGTCTGATTGTGTTGGCAGTGCTTCTTTTTGCCTGTGTAAAAAGCGGATATTTTGAACTGCTGCCGCTTTTGTTGCCTTTGGTGTTTACACGACCGATCTTAAGTATCGGAGAATTTTTCCGGAAATCAGGTGAAACGAAAAAATGAGTATTAATGTTAGCGGTGCATATATCTATTTCACAATTCCAATTTTTGGCGGCATTCCCATTACCCAGACTACGGTTTCCGGTTTGATCGTTACCTTGCTGCTTTGCACTTGCTTTGTGCTTTTGGGTAAAGGTTTAACAAAGCGTCCCGGCAAGAAGCAGGTTTTGGTAGAGAAAGGCGTTATGATGCTCTACAATATGGTCTGCGAAACCATGGGAAAGCACAATGCCCACTACCTGCCGCTGATCGGTACGATCTTCCTTAGTTCCATTTGCTCTTCTCTGATCGGTATGACCGGTTTTATCCGTTCTGCCACAGCCGATTTGGTTGTTCCTCTGGTTTGGGCAATCGTTGTGAGCATTATCATCTGGCGCAATACCATTAAAAGAGATGGCATCGGAAGCTTTTTGAAAAACTATATCAATCCCATGAACATCGTATCGGATGTTGCCCAGCCTGCATCTATGGCACTGCGTCACTTCGGTAATGTTGCCGGTGGCGGTGTGATCACTGCCATCCTTTATACAGCACTGGGTCTGTTATCTTCTAAGATTATCAGCCTGGTATCCGGTACCGTGGTCACCCCCATTATTGTGCTTTTGTTAGGCGTTGCGCTCTTAATCTGGGGAAGAAAGACAAAAAAGACTGCCCGCTTGATTTTCGGAGCAGTATTTGCAATCGTTGGTTTGCTGGGTCTTTTGCAGTACCTTGGCATTTTGACCGATGTACCGATCTTCCAGTTTGGTATTCCTGCAGTGCTGTCACTGTATTTCGACCTTTTCTCCGGCTTTGTTCAGGCATTGGTGTTTAGCCTTTTGTCTATGGTCTATATTGCCGGCTCATGTCCTGCTCCTGAAGAACAGCAGGCTTAATTACGGAAGTCCATTAAATTTATATAAAAACTTTTTTAGGAGGAACTATTATGGAATTCAATGCTTATTTTCTGAAGGCTTGCTGTGCAATCGGTGCAGGTCTGTGTATGGGTATCGGCGCTATCGGCCCCGCTATCGGTGAAGGTAATGCAGTTTCTAAGGCTCTGGAGGGCATGGCCCGTCAGCCCGAGGCAGCAGGCGACCTGCGTACCAATATGATCCTGGGTTGTGCAATTACTGAGACCACCGGTATTTACTCCCTGCTGATCGCTTTCCTGATCCTGTTTGCAACCAACGTGTAATTGGTGTTCTTTTCATTCTCGAAGAAAGGAACGGTGTAAATGGGAGCATTTGAAAGTTTTATTGGCGTAAACTTCTGGACAGGCCTGTTTACTCTTTTGAATTTCCTGGCAGTTTTATATGTGGGAAAACGCTTTTTGTGGGGTCCCGTAATGAAAATGATCCAAGATCGCCAAAAGGAGATCGACGATCTGTACGACGATGCCGGAAAGGCAAAGGAATCCGCCCAGCAGCTGGAAAGCGAGTATAAGCAGAAGCTGGCAGCAGCGCAGGAAACTTCCGAGCGTTTAGTGAAGGAAGCAGTTGCCCGGGGTCAGAGCCGTGAGGAGGAAATCCTCCGTCAGGCAAATGCTGAGGCAGATGCGATCCGCCAGAAGGCATCTATGGATATTGCCTTGGAAAAGAAGAAGGCAATGAACGATGCAAAGGACGAGATTTCCGTCATTGCAATGGCAATTGCCGGCAAGGTCGTAGGCAAGGAATTGAAAGCGGACGATCAGTCTGCCCTTGTGGACCAGTTTATTGATGGATTGGGTGATGAAGTATGACCCAAACAGCCAATACCTATGCCCAGGCGTTGTACGCTCTGGCAAAGGATGAAAACCTTAGTAAGCAGATCCTGGACGAACTGGATGTGCTGAAGCAGGCATTTGACCGGGAGCCGGAATTTGTCCGTCTTTTGTCTGCAGCGAATCTGCCCAAAGCAGAGCGCTGTGCTATTTTGGACGAGAGCTTCCGGGGAAAAGTGCATATTTATGTATTGAACTTTATGAAGATCCTGACGGAAAAAGGCTATATTCGCCAGTTTTCCGACTGCTGTAAGGCATATCGCCAGCAGTATAACACAGATAATGGTATCCTCACGGTCCAGGCAGTAACCGCCGTGGCACTGACAGAGGAACAGTCTGCCCGTCTGACAGAGAAACTGGCAAAGCAGACAGGAAAAACTGTGGAGCTTGTAAACCGTGTTGACCCTGAGGTTATGGGCGGTGTCCGTTTGGATTATGATGGAAAGCGTGTGGACGGAACGGTGAAAAACCGTCTGGACGCAATCGGCAATATGCTGAAAAATACCGTACTATGAGAGTAGGTAGATTATGGAACTGAAACCCGAAGAAATAACGAAAATCATTCGTAGTCAGATCAAGAACTACGAAGTTAAGCTGGAAACCAGCGAAACCGGTGTTGTCATCCTGGTAGGTGACGGCATTGCCAAAGTCTCCGGACTGGAAAAGTGTATGGCAGGCGAATTGGTGGAGTTCCCCAATGGCGCCTACGGTATGGCACAGAACCTGGAGGAGGATACAGTTTCTGTTGTTATCCTTGGCAATGACAGCGGTATTAAGGAAGGCGATACAGTTAAGCGCACCGGCAAGGTCGTGTCCGTGCCTGTTGGCAAGGGAATGATCGGCCGTGTTGTCAATGCGCTTGGTGAGCCCATTGACGGCAAGGGTGCAATTGAAGTGGAAAGCTATCGCCCCATTGAAATGCCCGCCCCCGGTATTATTGAAAGAAAACACGTCAGCCGTCCTTTGCAGACCGGTATCAAGGCAATTGACGCTATGATCCCCATCGGCAGAGGTCAGCGTGAGCTGATCATCGGTGACCGCCAGACCGGTAAATCCACCATTGCTACCGACACCATCCTGAACCAGAAGGGCAAGAATGTGATCTGTATTTATGTGGCGATCGGTCAAAAGCGTTCTACCGTTGCACAGGTGGTTGAAAGCCTGACTGTTGGCGGAGCGATGGACTACACCGTAGTCGTTTCTGCAACTGCTTCCGAGCTTGCTCCCATGCAGTATATCGCACCTTATTCCGGTTGTACCATGGGCGAACACTTTATGCTGCAGGGCAAGGATGTGCTGGTAATATACGATGACCTGAGTAAGCATGCAGTGGCATACCGTGCCATTTCTCTGCTGATTCGCCGTCCCCCCGGACGGGAAGCTTACCCCGGCGACGTTTTCTATCTCCATTCCCGTCTGTTGGAGCGTGCTGCTCAGCTGTCCGATGAATTGGGCGGCGGTAGTTTGACTGCACTGCCTATTATTGAAACCCAGGCAGGTGACGTTTCTGCATACATCCCCACCAATGTCATTTCCATCACCGATGGACAGATATTCCTGGAAACTGAGCTGTTTAACGCCGGCATTATGCCTGCAGTAAACCCCGGTATTTCCGTTTCCCGCGTTGGTGGTGATGCCCAGATCAAGGCAATGAAGAAGGTAGCAGGCTCTTTGAAGCTGCTGTATTCTCAGTATCGTGAGCTGCAAAGCTTTGCCCAGTTCGGTTCCGACCTGGATGCGGATACCAAGGCTCGTTTGGCTTTGGGCGAGCGGATCGTTGCTGTTTTGAAGCAGAGCAACAATGCTCCTGTAGAGGTTGCCCATCAGGTCTGCATCCTCTACGCAGTCACAAACGGCTACCTGAATGATGTTGCTGTGGATAAGATCGCAGAATTTGAGCTGCGCCTGCGCGAGTTTATGGACAATAACCATATGGATGTGCTGGAAGCAATCCGCACTACCGGCAAGCTGGAGCAGGAGACCGAAGAGGGCCTGAAGGCAGCTCTGGATGCACTTTTGAAAGAATTTACTATCCAGTAAGGAAGGAGGCCTCCAATGGCTGGCGTTTCCACAAAGGAGATCAAAAACCGGATTCGCAGTATGGAATCCACAAAGCAGATCACAAAAGCCATGGAGATGGTGGCTTCCTCCAAACTGCGCCGGGCGCAGGCACAGGTGGTCGCATCCCGGCCCTACTTTGAACTGCTATCTGAAGCGATCGCTAAGATCGCATCCACCGGTCAGGACTTTTCTTCTCCCTATTTAACAGTCCGTCCGGTAAAAAAGATTGCCTATATTGTAATTGCTGGTGACCGTGGCTTGGCAGGCGGCTATAACAGCAACCTGTTCAAGCTGGTAATGTCCGAAATAGAAGGGAAGGAAGTTGCGGTTCTGCCCATCGGCAAAAAGACCGTAGACTACTTCCGCAGCCACGCTGTTCCGGTGCTCACTACCGACTATGCCTATGCAGAGGACATCACCCTTGGCGATTGCTTTACAATGGCAAAAAGTCTTTGCAAACAGTATTTAAGCGGTGAATTTGATGAGATCCGCATCGCTTATACCAACTTTGTTTCTGTATTATCCCAGACCCCTGCCAGCCGGACCTTGCTGCCTTTGCAGCCGGAAGAAGACCGAGGTGCAGGCAGTAGCGACATTCTCTACGAGCCGGATAGTGCCACTGTTTTTGAGCGCATTATTCCGGAATATCTGGGCGGTGTCCTCTATGGCGCACTGTGCGAAAGCCGGGCATCCGAGCAGGCCGCAAGACGGACTGCAATGGACTCTGCCACACAAAATGCCGAGGATATGATCGCAGACCTGAGCCTGCAGTTTAACCGGGCAAGACAGGCTGCCATTACCCAGGAAATTACAGAGATTGTTGCCGGTTCTTAAAACCAATAGAAGGAGTGAAATTCCAATGTCCAATAATAAGGGAACAGTGATCCAGGTTATGGGTCCTGTTTTGGATATCCGTTTTCCGGACAATGCGCTGCCGGAACTGCTTAATGCAATCCAAATTAAAAACGGAGAAAACACCGTCGTTGCAGAAGTAGCACAACACATTGGTGACAATGTGGTTCGCTGTATTGCTATGAGCTCTACCGATGGTATGCAGCGCGGTATGGAAGCAATCGACACCGGCGCACCTATCAGCGTGCCTGTTGGCGACGAATGTCTGGGTCGTGTGTTTAACCTGTTGGGTCAGCCGATTGATAACGGTGCTCCTGTGCAGGCGCAGGAGCAGTGGCCCATCCACCGCAGCGCACCTTCCTATGAGGAACAGCAGCCTGCCACAGAAATTCTGGAAACAGGCATTAAGGTCATCGACCTGATCTGCCCCTATGCAAAGGGCGGCAAGATCGGTCTGTTCGGTGGTGCCGGTGTTGGTAAGACTGTTCTGATTCAGGAACTGATCTATAACATCGCAACTGCACATAACGGCTATTCCGTTTTCACCGGCGTTGGTGAGCGTACCCGTGAAGGTAATGATTTGTATAACGAAATGACTGAGTCTGGTGTTATTTCTAAGACCGCCATGGTCTTCGGTCAGATGAACGAGCCTCCCGGAGCCCGTATGCGCGTGGGTCTGTCCGGACTGACAATGGCTGAGTACTTCCGTGATGTCAAGCATCAGGATGTGCTGCTGTTCATCGATAACATCTTCCGTTTCACCCAGGCAGGCTCCGAGGTTTCCGCACTGCTGGGCCGTATGCCCTCTGCCGTTGGTTACCAGCCTACACTGGCAACGGAAATGGGCGCACTGCAGGAGCGTATCACCTCTACTAAGAACGGATCTATCACCTCCGTTCAGGCAGTCTATGTGCCTGCTGACGACTTAACTGACCCCGCACCTGCAACCACCTTTGCCCACTTGGATGCTACCACCGTTTTGGACCGTGGCATTGCATCTCTGGGTATCTATCCCGCAGTTGATCCTCTGGATTCCACTTCCCGTATTTTGAGTGCGGATGTGGTGGGTAGAGAGCATTATGAAACTGCCCGTGCAGTCCAAAGTATCCTCCAGCGTTATAAGGAACTGCAGGATATCATTGCCATTATGGGTATGGATGAACTGAGCGAGGAGGACAAGCTGACAGTTAACCGCGCCCGTAAGGTGCAGCGTTTCCTGTCCCAGCCTTTCCATGTTGCGGAGCAGTTTACCGGCTACCAGGGTAAATATGTCCCCCTGAAGGAAACCATCCGCAGCTTCAAGGAGATTATCGAGGGCAAGCACGATCAGATTCCCGAGTCCTACTTCCTCTATGCCGGCTCTATTGACGAAGTAGTGGAAAAATGGAAGGGTGAGGGTAAATGAATAGCTTTTCCCTGAAGATCGTTACTCCGGACGGCCTGATTTTTGACGGCGCTGCCGAGGAATTGATCGTGCGCACCACCACAGGCGACTTAGGTATTCTTGCCGGTCATATCAACTGTGTTGCACCCTTGGGTATGGGTCGCGCCACCGTGATCATCGACGGACAGAAGCGTTATGCAGCCTGTATCGGCGGTATGATCTCTATGATGGACGGTCAGGCAACCTTAGTTCCCACCACTTTCGAGTGGGCAGACAGTATTGATGTTGCCCGTGCAGAAAAATCTGAGCAGCGGGCAAATAAGATTCTGAAGGACAAGGATGCAAGCAAAACGGAACTTAGTATGGCAGAAGCACGCTTAAAGCGCGCCCTGATCCGCAAATCCGTCGCCAACTATAAATAATGCAAAACGGACTGTTGCAATTTGCAACAGTCCGTTTTTTGCAAACATCACAATTTCATTCGTAGGGGACGATGCCCACATCGTCCCTATAAAGAAACGCATTTTCAGGCAATTCGTGAATCGCCCCTACAACAGGCAATCGATTTTATCCGTAGGGACACCCCTCCCGGGGTGTCCGCCAATGCCTCACTTGTGTAAAGGGAGGTGGCAAGAATCAGCTTAAAAACCGATTCTTGACGGAGGGATTGTAAGAATCAATAGTCAATTCGATTATAGAAGATCCTGCAATTTTCCTCCGCATCCGGCTTTCCAATTTCACCAACGGAAAACAGCCCATATAAACTGCCCACCCTGTTTTCAATCTCTTCATAGGGATGTCCGACCTTTTCTCCAATATTCGGAAATTCGCCATACTGCCGCGCCTGCTTCAAAATCTCCCGACCCTTATCGTTCAGCGCCAAAACCCGTACATAAGGGGCAGAGGTCTGCATCATTTCCCGGTCTAAACCCAAAAATGCACACAGAACCATCCGGTCCAGCCGGGAACGGGTGTACCGCTTGGATTTAACAGTTGTCAAAATTTCCTCCAAAGTGGCTTCCTTCCGTGCTGAATGCATCAGCTTTCGCCAAAGACCCTCAGATCCATAGGGAAGTGCTTCAAATTCGCCATCGGTCATTGTCCGAAGCCGTGCTAAAATTGCCCGCTGACCTGCTTGCAGAGTGTGCAATTCTGCACCCCGAAAACATTCCTGCACCGCATCCGGTACATATTCATGCCAATTTTCACCGGATACCATCAAATGCCGCACAGCTGTTGCCGAGGGGTTGTCCGGATCTGCTTGCCCGTCGTGATAATCGCCTTCCCGCAAGATAGGCATTGGCAACATCCTGGAATTCTGTGCAATAATCGCCTTACAGTACTCCACACCTAATATATTGTTCGGTTGTCCCAAAATACTGGCATCTACGCCCATTGTTTCCAGTGCCATTTGCCGGGCAGCAGGGAAGGAGACCCCGGTTTCCAATGCTGTAGCCAAATACTCTGAAAAATCCTTTGTTAGTAAAGTCTTGGCCACATTCATAAGCTGAGAACCATCCGCACATTCTGCACCGAAACAAAGCCGGTTACAAAAACTGCCTAAGATCCGTACACCCTCAGAAGCAAATCCCTCTGCCGAGGAGAGTGCGGCAGTCACCGGTAACTCCAGTACCAGATCCGCCCCGCTTTTGATCGCAGAGCGTGCCCTGACAGACTTATGAAAGATAGCCGGCTGGCCCCGCTGAACGAAATTTCCGCTCATCAGGCAAACAATGCTGCCCTCCGGATGTGCTTTCCGCACCAGATCCAGTTGCTTTTTATGCCCAATATGCAAAGGATTATATTCACAAATTATGCCAGTTATATCCAAAAAACACACCTTCTTGAAAAAAAGTCCATAATAGGGGTTGAGAAAATAAAAAGAATATTATATAATGAGTTCATCTATGGTTATATTATCATAAAAACACAACTATGCAAAACATTATTTTAGGAGGCAATCTAAAATGAACATTCTGATCATCAATGCCGGCAGCTCTAGTCTTAAGTATCAGCTGATGGACCCCCAGACCGGCGTCGTTTCCGCGAAGGGTCTGTGTGAGCGTATCGGCATCGATGGCCGCCTGAACCACAAGGTTGGCGACAATAAGGTGGTTAAGGACATTCCTATGCCCACTCACTCCGAAGCCATTGCTGCAACGCTGGCAATCTTGGTCGATCCTGTTGACGGTGTTATTAAGTCTGTTGACGAGATCGATGCAGTTGGTCACCGTGTGCTCCACGGCGGTATGGAATTCTTCGATTCCTGTATCGTCAATGACGAAGTGATCACTGCCATTAAAAAGTGCATTCCTCTCGGACCTCTCCACAACCCCGCAAACCTGATGGGTATCGAGGCTTGCCAGAAGGTTATGCCCACCACTCCCCAGGTTGCTGTGTTTGACACTGCATTCCATATGACTATGCCTCCCAAGGCATACCGTTATGCAATCCCCACTGAGTACTATGAAAATGACTCCATCCGTCGTTACGGCTTCCACGGCACATCCCACAAGTATGTTGCCCGCCGTACCGCACAGCTGGTTGGCAAGACTGAGTTTAAGATGGTCAACTGCCACCTGGGCAACGGTTCTTCCATGTCCGCTGTTAAGGACGGCAAGTGCCAGGATACCACTATGGGCCTGACTCCTCTGGCAGGTGTTCCTATGGGTACCCGTTCCGGTGATATCGACGCTGCTGTTGTTCAGTTCATCTGCAACAAGTATGGTATGTCCGTTGATGAGTGCCTGAATATGCTCAATAAGAAGTCCGGTGTACTGGCTATCTCCGGCAAGTCCTCCGACTTCCGCGATCTGGAAGACGGTGCAAAGCAAGGCGACGAAGCTTGCGCACTGGCTCGTGAGAAGTTCTGCTACGAGGTTGCTAAGTATGTTGGCGCATACGCTGCTGCCCTCAACGGTATTGATGTACTGACCTTCACTGCAGGTGTTGGTGAGAATGACTGGGCTGTTCGTGCTGATGTTTGTGAGTACCTGGGTTTCCTGGGTGTTAAGATTGATCCCGAGCTGAATAAGAAGCGTGGTCAGGAAATTATGATTTCCACTCCCGACTCCAAGGTTCAGGTTTGGGTTGTTCCCACCAATGAGGAGCTGATGATCGCCCAGGACACTGCAGATCTGGTAAATGCAGCAAAATAATAAAGGTTTCCGTAAAGAAAACCACCATTAGTGAAAAGCTTATATATGGGAAGTAGGGGAGAGGCAGTTACTTGCCTCTCCCTTTTACAATTAGCACTTTGACCAAATCTGTTGGTATGGTTTTGGAACATTTAACAAAATGTGAAATATCTGTTGCAACTTGATAAATATTGTGGTAAATTATGTATGCGAAGGTCTACCTATATCCAAAATAGGTGGTATTTAATTTCCCGCACCGGAGGTCCGGTGCAAAAAACATTTTATTGTTCAGGAGGAAAAACTATGAAGACAAACTTCAAGCGCCTGTTTGCACTGGTTCTGACTCTGTGCATGCTGGCATCTTTGATGGTCCCCGTCGCCTTCGCAGAAGACGAGGCCGTCGCTGACCCCTCTGCTATCGTAGCAGAAACCTACCCCGTCCGTTTGAAGGACGTAAACCACACTGACCCGCTGACCGCAGAAGGTTTGGATAAGTTGATGGTTAAGACCAATGCGCAGGGTGTGACCAAATACCATTGTCCTGGGTACTTAGATCTTGCAGCTTATTACACAGATGGCACCCTGAATTGGAAGGGCATCGCTACTTCCTACGAAATGCTTTACCATACGTCTTGGGCATGGCAGTTCCGTTTCCGCGGCTGGGGTGCATTGCAGATCCGTGTTTCCAACCCCGGTCTGTATTCTTTGAAGGTTACAACTGATAAGAACACCTACGAGAATTTGACAAACAGTGGCGCAGATTGGGCTGGCGATGTTACTGCATATGTCATTCCTGCTGCGATTGTAAACGATGCGATTGCAAACGCTGTTCCTACCGAGACTGAAAAAGCTGAAGTTGTTGGCATCAACAGCTTGATGACCGAAAAGTACTCCGTTGGCACTGTTTCTATGGCTGCCGACGATACTTCCGTAACCTTCGCTAAGACCCGTATGGACGGTGGCGAATATGTGGTAGTTTTTAAGGCTTCCATAAATGACTTTAGCATCTGCGAAATGTCCTTGCTGGAAACCGCTGAGGACGCTGCTAAGTTTGAAGTTACTCAGATCGCAAATTATCCGATCCGCGTGATTGATCCCAAGGCTTCCCTTGCCGATCAGTATGTTGAAGACGGCGTGATCAATAAATTTATTATCAAGACTACCGATGAAGCTGGCAATGTGACCTATTCCTTAAACGGTGAATTCAAAGCCGATGGAACTACTGGCACAGGTGTTGGTATTGCAGCTCTCGATAAGACTGTTACCTACAATAATTATGGCTGGATGTATTTGGATGGTGGCTGTAACTACCGCCCCAATTTTGCATACCAGTATCGTCTGGATACAGCTAAAACTGCTACCTTCCAGATCAAGGTTCCTTCTTCCGGCAAGTTTGCCCTAACGTTGTCCACTGTTTCCGGAGGCAACTACAGCGCAGATGCTTATGTTGTGAATGTAAAAGACCAGGGTGGTGCAGCTTATGCTGCTCTGGCTACCGCTGAAAACAGCATCGGCTCCGCTACTGCAACTGCTGGCAAGCCTGCTATTTTCGAAACCAAGTACTATGAGGCAGGCGAGTACATCGTCATCATCTCCAACACCACTGGTGGAAACTTCCCCATCGACTCTATGGGCCTGATCTATTATCCCATCGATGAGATTCCTGAGGCTTCCGTCTCCAATTCTCAGGTAATTAACACCGCTCTGTACGAAATCTCTGATCCCGTATTCGATCAGATCGTCTCCAAGTCGACCACATTCGCTTCCGAGCTGACCCTGGACGGTGCAGCTATCACCCTCAATGACTATGTGGATGCACAGTACGCTGCCGGCAAGATGAACTGGAAGGTGGAAAACTACGCTGATCTGTTTACAGATAGTGTCTTCCGTTTCAATTCTAGCGACAACGGTGGTCTGCACATTGCTACCGTTGGTACAAGTACAGGCGACTGGGCTGCTCTGCGTATCAGAGTTACTGTTGGCGACAGATACAGCATCGCGCTGACCTCTGGCCGTAGCTCTATGGCACACACCACATATATGTTCCCCGCAACTTCCGCTGAAATGTCTGTTGAGGATATCGAAGCACAGATGACACCTGCCAATGTGCTGTACACCACTGCTGGCAAACCCGGGGTCCTCAATAGAAAGATTTCTGTTGGATACCTGGATGGCGAGTACATTCTGGTATTCAAGGCACCCCATGCAACAGATGCCAGAAACGTCTACATCGACAAGATCACTCTGGAGTCCGAGACCTTCACCGCAGAGGATGTTCAGTTCTATAACTTCAATTTGTTCGATGAGACGAATCCCTACTATGAGTTGGTGACCAACCGTTACTCTAAAGTAACTGAGGAAGTAACCAACCCCGAAACCGGTGAGACTTCTACCGTTACTACCTTTAAGCCCTATGAAACCATTCCCACTAGCGACAACTTCAATAGCGCTGAAGGCGTCGTTGTCTCCAAGGATGCTGAAGGTAACCCCACTGCAGTTGGTGCTTTGTACTCTGCTGTTTATGAACAGAACGGCAATGGCTATCCCAAAAACCTGAACTGGCGTCCTGACGCAGCAAACAGAGGCCTTACTGACAATCTGGCTCAGGATATGAAGAGTTATTCCTTCGCCCAGGTTGAAAATATTATTGAACAAGCTTCGTTTGGAATCAACTACAGCGGTAAAGCTTCTGACTTTATCCAGTACGGTTCCTTTATGCTCCATGTTGACAAAGCTGGTACTTACGATCTGAGCGTTAGCGTTCCCAAGTATAATAACTATTCTAAGATCTTCTTCGTAGACACCAGTATTGCTAGCTACACCGCCCAAGTTTCTGATGCTACCATCCAGTCCCTGATTGCTGACGATACCTACCTGGTTGGCGGCGACGCAGAAACTGGCTTCACCTTCTTGCAAAAGCGTTTAACTACTACCGTTGGTACTGTTGAAGTAGATGCTGCAGGTGATTATCTGGTCATCTTCGTTGCAGATAATACCGGTGAAAAGACTTCTGCGGAAACGATTAACGAAACCCTTTACATCAACAACATTACCCTGACTCCCGTTGTGGAAAAGACTGTTGCTGGTGTTAATGGTGAGACCTATGCAACCATCGAGAAAGCAATCGCTGCTGCAGGCGAAGGCGACACCATCCACCTGCTGGATAACGTGATCGAGGGCGGCGAGATCGTCGTTCCCGTTGGCGTAACCCTGAACCTGAACGGTCTGTATGCTGAGTTCGATTCTGTTGATGTTGCATCTGGTGCTCAGATCATCGACACCACCGACGGTCAGGCACTCCTGAAGGGCGAGGCTACCTTCAATGAAAGCAATGCACAGCTGCCTCTGTTCGATGTGAACGCAAACGGCTACCACCTGTACAATACAGAGGTTGAGTCCTGCGCTACCACCGGCACCGGTTCCCATACCAAGTATTGGTTCAAGGTCAACTTCACAAACGCTGCTGCATTTGATATGATTGGTTTTAACTCCGAACTGCGCATCATGGCTGATATGCACGGTTTCTATAAGGGCACTGAAGATCCCTTCGAGGCTGTAGCTTATGCTGATGCAGCATTCACCAACACCTGGGCTGCAAACAACAGTTCCTACATTGTTGTTTCTGCTGTAGGTGATGGTATTAACCCCTTCCGTCTGAACCCCGGTGTTACCGCTAACGGCGTTGTGATCACTGGTGCTACTATGGCTAAGGGTTCTGCAACCTAATTTCTGAACAATATTTCGCATAAACCTCAAGACCCCCGGGCTTGCCCGGGGGTCTTTTTGCCTTTCGTAGGGGACTGCCTGCGTGCCACCCCGCAAATGCCTCCCCTGTGTAAGGGGGTGGGTAAAATCTTTGATTTTGCTCGGAGGGGTTGATTCCATATGTAGGGCGGGGGCTTGCTCCCGCCTTCTGTTTCATTGCGAGCGCGCATTTGCACCCGTGGCAATCCGTGTTCTCCATAAAAATGCGGGCGGTTGTTAGCCGCCCGCAAAATCACATATCCTGTTTTCTTAATAATTCACAAAGATCCTCTGCAATAACCGTATTTTGAAGCTTTGATTGCAAAGCAAATACCATCTCTTCTTTTGCAAACCGGCACCCAATCAATGCCTTTTCCACATCATCGGGCAACTGCCAATCCATACCGTCGGAATATACTTTCACCCCGGTGATCAAGCCGCTTTTGGCTTCCAACAAGATCTGGATATTGCCCCAGTTAAACCGTTCTTCGCATTGGAAGGTAAAGGGTAGGGGAGCACCGTATAAATATTCCCAGCTGCCATATTCCTTTGCAAGACAATCCACTGCTGCAAGATCCTTATCTGTCAATACAGTGTTTTCGCTTTCTAATCCGTAGACTTCTTCAAATGCAGTGATCATATATTCCTGCATTATCTCACAAGTCAGCTCGGGGCAGAGCTCTTGTAAATTCACCACCCGTGACCGAACAGAGGTAACGCCCTTTGCCTCCAGCTTTGCTTTGGATGGACTTAAATATCGCTGCATTTTCTCCATATCGGCACAAATTAATAACGTGCCGTGATGATAGGCTTTGCCCTCACTGTGATAAAAGGCGTTGCCGGAAAATTTCCGTCCGTCAGCCAACACATCATTTCTGCCGGATTTTTCTGCTTTGATCCCGGCTATTTTACAGGCTGCCTGAATGACGGAAAGCTGACGGTCCACATCATAGTCATCTTCATTTACCAAAAAGGTAAAATTCAAATTTCCCAGATCGTGAAAAACAGCACCGCCGCCGGATAGCCTGCGGGCAAGCACACCGCCTTCTTCTTCCAAAAGTCCGGTGCGGCATTCTACCCAGGCATTTTGATTTCTGCCGATCACCACTGTGTTTTGATTTTGCCAAAGATATAAAATGCAAGCATTGGGTTCTACCGTATCCATCAGCCTTTTTTCCAGTGCAAGGTTAAAATGGGGGTCAAAAGTCGTACTTTTGTACACACGTAATTTTTGGATCATATAGACTCCTCGTAAGTTATTTTCGATTATTATAAAAGGAAAAATGCATATTCGTCAAGGTTTTTTTTGAAAAAAACATTGACAATAATGGTATATTGGTGTTATATTTGTGTTATATGTTTTAGATTTTAACATCTTGAGAGGTTGTTATGATTAATATTCGTCAGGAACAAATTAAAGATTTGATAGAAACACAGAAGGTGGTCACCATCCGTCAGCTCCAGGAGCGTTTTTCTGATGTTTCTTTAATGACTATCCACCGGGATCTAGATGCCCTTGTAGCCGATGGTAGCATCGTTAAATTCCGCGGTGGTGCAAAATCTGTGCTCCATACCGGAGATCCGGAATTTAATGAACGGATGCGGGAAAACAACCCAGGAAAGCAGGCGGTTGCCCGGAAAGCTTTGGAACTGATCCAGCCAAACACAGCGCTGTTTCTGGATGCCAGCACGACCAATTTGGCGCTGGCAAAGGCATTACCGGATATCAATCTGAATATTTTCACCACTGGACCTAGTATTGCCCTGGAGCTGTGCCGATTGCAAAACCCGGTTGTTACACTGTGCTGTGGTACGATCAATCGAAAAAACTTAGCCGTGTCCGGTCAAAACACTTTGGAAATGCTGGATAATATCAATATCGACCTTGCCTTCATTGGCGTGTCCGGCTGCTCTTTGGATGCGGGCTTTACTTGCGGAACAGAAGGGGATATGCTGGTTAAGCGCAAGGTGATCCGCAAGGCCCGCAGAAGTGTCCTTGCCTGCACAAAGGATAAGCTAAATTGCCTGATGCCTTATACCTTTGCCCGCCTGGAGGATGTGGATTATCTCATCAGTGACGAACCAATGCCGGAAGCCTTTGTGAAGGCAGCCCAAGCAGCCGGTGTTACATTGCTATAAATTAAATTGTAGGGGAGGGTCTTGACCCTCCCTTAAAATATTCTATTTTCAAAAAACTATTGACTGTTATGTTACATCGTGTTATAATTAACAAGCTATAACATCCATTAAAAGGAGGAATTTGGCTTTGGCAAATGCAGTGATTATGCCCAAGGCGGGCATTACAGTGGAAAGCTGTATCATTGGCGAGTGGAAAAAGAAGGTTGGCGATCAGGTAAAAATGGGTGAAGTGTTGTTCACTTATGAAACCGATAAAGCCAGCTTTGAATGTGAATCTACGGCAGAAGGAACCCTTCTGAACATCTTCTATGATGAAGGTGATGAAGTTCCTTGCCTTACAAATGTTTGCGCGATCGGCGCTCCCGGTGAGGACGGCTCTGCCCTGAAGGGCGGTAGCGGTGCTCCCGCAGCAGAAACTCCTGCTGCACCCGCAGCGGCTGCTCCCGCACCTGCTGCCCCTGCTGCAGCAGCTACCAATGCACAGGGCATCCTGATGCCCAAGGCTGGTATCACCGTGGAAAGCTGTATCATCGGTGAGTGGAAGGTGAAGGTCGGCGACGCTGTTAAGGTTGGCGATGTTCTGTTTACTTACGAAACCGATAAGGCATCCTTTGAGTGTGAATCTACCGCAGAGGGTACTTTGCTGGACATCTTCTATGAAGAGGGCGATGAAGTACCTTGCCTGCTGAATGTTTGTGCTGTTGGCACACCCGGTGATGACACCGCTTGCCTGAAGGGCATTGGCGGCGCACCCACTGCCCAGGAAGCACCCGCAGCAGCTGCTGCTCCCGCTGCTGCTGCCGCACCTGCTGCCGGCGGCGTTGAGAATGTGATTATGCCTAAGGCTGGTATCACCGTTGAAAGCTGCATTATTGGCGAGTGGAAAGTAAAAGTTGGTGATAAAGTCAAGGTTGGCGATATCCTCTTTACTTATGAAACCGACAAGGCTTCCTTCGAATGTGAATCCACTGCTGAAGGTGAAGTTCTTGAGATCCTCTATCAGGAAGGCGACGAAGTGCCTTGCCTGGAGGCTGTATGTAAGGTCGGCGTAGCTGGCGGTGTTGCCGCTGCAACCTCCGGTGCAGCTGTATCTCCCAGAGCAAAGAAGCTGGCAGCTTCCGCTGGTGTGGATGCAACTGCTGCCACAGGCACCGGTCCTAACGGTCGTATTATCGAGCGCGATGTGCAGCAGCTGATCGCAAATGCACCTGCTGTGCAGCCGGCTGCTCCTGCACCCGTTACTGCTCCTGCACCTGTTGCTGCTGCGCCTGCTGCAGAAGCAGAGGCAGAATACAAGGATGTGAAGTTCAGCGGTATCCGCCGTGCGATCAGCAAGTCTATGACTACCAGCCTCCACACAATGGCTCAGCTGACCCACAACACTTCCTTCGACGCAACTGCAATTTTGAACTACCGCAAGGTGCTTAAGGCTGCAGGTGGCGAACTGGCTGGCATTACTTTGGGCGATATCGTTCTGTATGCCGTTTCCCGGACACTACTCAACCACCCCGACTTGAATGCAAATATGCTGGATGATAACTCCATCCGCCTGTTTAACCATGTCAACCTGGGTGTTGCTGTGGATACTCCCCGCGGCCTGATGGTTCCCACCATCCGACATGCTGATGAAATGAGCCTGCTGGAGATTTCCAAGGCAGTGAAGCAGCTGGCAGCTGAGTGCCGCGACGGTGCAATCAGTCCCGACAAGCTGTCCGGTGGTAGCTTCACTGTGTCCAACCTGGGTAATATGGGCGTTGAGTCCTTTACTCCTGTCATTAACCCGCCCCAGACCGGTATTCTGGGCGTTTGCGGCACCATCGACCGTGTTCGCAAGGCTGCTGTCGGCTCTATCGAGATCTATCCCGCAATGGGCCTGAGCCTGACCTACGACCACCGCGCTGTGGACGGAACTCCCGCTGCTAAGTTCCAGAAGGAACTGGGTCAGAATCTGGAAAACTTTACAACTTTGCTTGCTAAGTAATTAAGGAGGTACATTCAAATGCCTAAGAGTTTATTTGTCGATCCTTCCGAAGTGCGTGCACCCGGTAAGGTCAAGTTTAAGGACATTCCTGTTAACCAGTATAAGAAAACTGTTGCCGAGGAGCTGAAGTCCGGCAAGTTCACAAAGGAAGACCTGATCCGGATCTTCCGGGATATGACCATCCTCCGTGAATTTGAGACTATGCTCAACCAGATCAAGACCCAGGGCGGCTACAATGGCATCGACCACACCTATCCCGGTCCTGCCCACCTGTCCATCGGTCAGGAAGCAGCCTGTGTCGGTCAGTCCTATCTGCTGGATGAGAACGACTTTGCATTCGGTTCTCACCGTAGCCACTCCGAAATTCTGGCTAAAGCCCTTAGCACCATCAACAAGATGAGCGACGAGCAGCTGATGAATGTAATGGAAAACTTCCTGGAAGGCAAGTGCCTGAAGTCTACCCGCCAGTTTGGCGATACCAAGGATATTAAGGAACTGGCGATCCGCTTCATTCTCTACGGTACACTGGCTGAGATCTTTGCCCGTGAGACCGGTTTCCATATGGGTATGGGCGGCTCTATGCACGCATTCTTCCTGCCCTTCGGTATCTACCCCAACAATGCGATCGTTGGCGGTTCCGGTACAATTTCTACCGGTTCTGCTCTGTATAAGAAGGTCAATGACAAGAAGGGTATCGTTGTCTGCAACGTAGGCGATGCTGCAATGTCCCGCGGTCCTGTTTGGGAAGCACTGAACTTCGCTTCTATGGATCAGTATAAGACCCTGTGGGAGAGCCACAAGGACGGTATGCCCATCCTGTACAACATCTTCAACAACTCCTACGGTATGGGCGACCAGACCCGTGGCGAAACAATGGGTCAGGGCGTTATGGCTCGGATCGGCTCCGGTGTCAGCCCCACTCAGATGCACGCAGTAACAGTTGACGGCTACAACCCCCTGGCAGTGATCGATGCAATGGAGAAGAACCTGAAGCTGCTGCGTAATGGCGAAGGCCCGGTTATGATGGAAACCATCACATACCGTTTCTCCGGCCACTCCGTTTCCGACCAGAATGCATACCGCACCAAGGAAGAAATGGATGCCTGGAAGGAAGTTGACCCGCTGACCACTTATCCTGCAAAGCTGATCGAAGCCGGTGTGATCACCCAGGCTGAGGTTGATGCGATCGTGGCTGAGACCAAGGAGCGTATGACTATGATCTGCAAGGCAGCTGCTGACACCGAGATCAGCCCCTACTGCGACTTCAAGAAAGATCCCGCAGTGGTTGAGCGCCTGATGTTCTCCAACCAGAAGGTTGATAAGTTTGACGACCGTGAGCCTGAGTTTACTGTTCCCAAGGAAGAGGCAGAAGGCTATAAGAAGATCAAGAGCAAGATCCGTTCTCCCTTCGATGCAAATGGCAAGCCTGTTTCCAAGATGAAGATGTATAACCTCCGTGACGGCCTGTCCGAAGTTATTTGTGATCGCTTCTATGAAGACCCCACAATGATCGCTTACGGCGAAGACTGCCGTGACTGGGGTGGCGCTTTTGCAGTGTACCGTGGTATGATGGACGCATTGCCCCACAGCCGTCTGTTCAACTCTCCTCTG